>CAZPCY010000001.1:0-223612 GCA_964585295.1 uncultured Candidatus Poseidoniales archaeon
AACGAGATGGCTGCTATCATGGCGAACGACAGTTTCCTCGAAGTGAGTGAACGAGCGACCATAGAGGGAATAGACGTCTGGTCGATGGTTGTGCGAATCACCGAATGATGCGGGCGAGCATTGAAGGCGGCCGCAGTGGGCAGGCGCTTTGGAGGCATCGAGTTGGTCCACTGCCCGGAGTGTGGGAAAGAGCAGCCGGACGAGATGAAGTTCTGCCGCCACTGCGGCGACCGGCTCCCTGGTGGTACCGAAGTCAGGCGACTTAGGGAGGAGGCAGCGGCAATCGCCCAGATTAGAGCCTCCGACGGGTCGTCCTCAGGTCAGCCGAGCGGGGCAATCAATCCCACCTTGGGACCGGCTCCACAAGTGAACCAACAGGGACAGATGGGGGAGCATCCATCGAGTGACGCCGTTCCAACCCCCGCAGGTCAATCACCGACTGCTCCGACTGGCGCCCCGTTCCAGACCGGCCAGCCGCTACGCCGTGGCTGAATCGCAGCGAGGCTTCATCCGGCAACGCTCTCGTCGTGGAGCCATGCGACAGCGCCACCTCGCGATGGCACTCTCTCGTCTTCCCCTTCATCCTAGACTCAACGTTGATCTGGAGCAGTACGACACGAACGGGGAAGTCGCTGCGAGATGGCTGATGGCAATCCGAAACCGAGGCGACTTCGCCGGCTCACCCCTTGGAGCCGGTTCCGAGTCAAAATCGGGGGCGAATGTCCTCGATCTCGCGGCGGGCAACGGCATCCTCGGTATAGGGGCGTTGCTCTGTGGTGCCGAATCGGTAATCCTCGTCGAATGCGATCCAATCGTCTGTGATGTGGCTCGCAGAGCACTGGAGAGCGTCGGTCTAGCAAACAGGTCTCGCGTAATCGAGGAGATGGTGAAGGGACATTGGGACCCTAGTTGGAGAGGGTTGGAGGGAACAGATCCGGACATCGTGATTATGAATCCTCCTTGGGGACGGCAGAAGGAGAGAGCGGACCGTCCTCTGATAGACACCGCTCTATCTTCGCCGGCCCGAATCGTCCATCTCATGCACAGCGCCGAGGCGACGCACATCGAACCGATTGTCGAGGATGCTGGCTGGAAGGCGGAACGCTGGCTCGAAGACGATCTACCGCTACCGGCCACCTTCCGTCATCACGGTCGCCCCCGTGATTCGACACGCTGCGCGATGTGGCGAATCACGCGCGACTGAGAGGGAATTCTCACCCTCTGCTTCCATCGATAGTCCCAGTCATGGTGAGATGATCTGGATGACTACCATCCATCGGCGCGTTCATAGGCGATGCGCAGGTCGCCGGCTTCGATGGGCTCTGCCTCAGAGGGTGACTTCGTCACGCCTGGAACCACACTTTCTCTCGACGATGCTGCAGCCGTCGGTAGCGGAATCGCCCGCATCGGTGATTCTTGGGTAGCGGTTCGATCCGGTCATTTCGTGACGGGCGATACCGCCGACGTCACATCCTCGGGATCGACCCCCAGAAGGCCGGAACAGGGTGAGATCGTAATCGGTGAGGTCAGGAGAGTCCACCCGAAGACGGCCGAGATTACAATCCTTCACATCGAAGGAAGGCAAGATGGCGAACGGACGATGCCGGCGCTCTCGATGGCCGCGGACATGTTCGTTTCCGAGATTGTCGACCGGTTCCTTCCTTCACCAGGTGATGGGCTACAAGCGCGGGACATCGTACGCGCTAGGATAATCCAGACCGATCCAATGTTGAAGGCTTCGTGCAAAGGGGAGCCTGCCCTAGGGGTATTACACGCGCTCTGTCCAACCTGTGGCCAAACTCTGGTCCCATCTGATAGTACACCGGACGAGAACGTCATCTGCAACCGCTGCGACTACACAGGATTTAGAGCGCTCTCCGATGGTTACGGACACGGCCATCTCATTCCAGAGGGCGCGTCATTCTCGGAATTGAATCGGAATGGCGAGCGTTGGACTCCTGAGATGGAGGCGCGGCTCGGACACGACGGAGCCCGACCCTATCTATCGCCGCTCGCAGACTACCGGCGAGGATCCGAGCATTCTATTCCCAAGGAGGCGCTGCGCAGAGGAGGCGATGGCCGAGGGAGTGGTGGACGTGGCGGGAGGCCTCGTCGCCAGATGCACTCGACGAAATGCACTCTCTGTGGAACCGATTGCTCCGTTCCGTTCCAGCCAACTCCCGGCAAGCCGGTGCGCTGTTCTCCTTGCAAGGATAAGGTCGATGCGGGAGAGGCTGACGCCGAATCCCTCGCCACAGAGCGCGAAGCTCTGACGAAGGCTCGGGATGCCGCTCGCGAGAGCGATGGCATGAAACTCTTCGTCGGAAGCATGCCTTTCGATGCGACCGAGGATGAACTCAGGTCCCTCTGCGAACCGCATGGCGAGGTCAAGTCTTGCGACATAGCCGTCGACAAAGATGGCAAGCCCCGGGGATACGCATTCGTGGTCTACGCATCTAGGAAGGAAGGCGCTGCCGCTCTGAAGGCACTGAAGGGCAGCGAGTTGCATGGCCGCCGTCTAAGATTCGACGAGTCGACCTCAGGGGGCGGCGGCGGGCGCGGCAAACGGAGTGGCAACCGTGGTGGGCGCGGTGGGCGGAACAACCGCGATCGGGGCGGTCGAGGTAGTCATGACCGGCGCCGGGATTGACAGATTGGCTGACGACTGACTAGAAGCGTCCTGCTCCTCGAACCACGGACCAGCATCCAGAATCATCTTGGTGTCCCAACCACCGTGGAACCGGAGGGGCTACGGTCCACCGCCGAGTCGAACCTCTGGGGTGCGGCGATGGCGTGGCTCGTGATCGACGGATACGAAGACGAACCTGCAGCATTCGGAGTGCCCCCCTACATCGGCTTCCATGTTCGGTACGTCTGCGGGGTGCTCGAGGAGCGCCGCCTCGACTACTCTTACATCACCATCGATGAATGGCGCCGTGGACTACGTCCAGAATGCCTTGCCAGTGGTCGTGTCGGCGACGGCGAAGACGAACTCAGCGGTTGCGTGCTGATTGCCGGCGCCGTAGTCCCTGGTAAGTACCTTCGCGGCACACCAATCTCTGCCCGGGAAACGGACGACATAGTCCGAGGACTGCCTCACGGTGCACCGATGCTTTGCGGTGGTTGGGCAATCCGAGGTTGGCGACAGAGGGGATGGTCGCCCCTTCGAAAAGGCCTCTTTTTCGCTGTTCAGGATACGGATGCGACACTGGATCACTTCCTGTTCTCCAGCGAGTGGGCTCATCGTCGGCGCACCTCCGAACAATGGACTCGATGGGCGCATGCAGGCGCATCTTCGCGCGCCGTGCTCGACCATCCCGACCTGCGTATCCCGGAATGGAAACGCGGCGATTCACGGCCGAGGGGAGGGGGTTCGAATGGCGCAGATGATTCAGCTTCAGGTCCCCTCACCTACGAGGTCGAGGTCTACCAAGGATGTGTTCGCTACAAGCGAGGCTGTCGCTTCTGCATCGAGCCGAAGAAGGGCGTCCCGGTCTGGCGAACCCCCGAGGACGTCATCGAAGAGGTGTCAAGAGCGCTCGATTCCGGAGTCAGGCACGTCCGTCTCGGCGGCATGACCGATGTCTACACCTATCGTGCAGAGGGCGTCGTCGACCTTGAATATCCAATTCCTGACCCCGAGCCAATCGCAACTCTCCTGCACGGCCTACGCCAAGACGAGCGGCTCGACACCCTGCATGTCGACAACGCGAACCCGAGTATCATCGCGGAGAACATCGAGCCGTCGACCGAGATTACTAGGACCTTGGTGGAGACATTGTCTGACGGAGCCGTGCTTTCGTTCGGCTTGGAATCAGCCGATCCTGCCGTGCACGAGGAGAACTGGTTGAATTGCGATTCAGAGCAGTTGAAAATCGCGGTTAGGCACATCAACGAGTACGGTCGCCAGCGAGGTCCACGGGGACTGCCGAGACTGCTTCCCGGACTCAACTTCATCGCCGGACTCAACGGCGAGACGCGTGAGACGTACGACATCGACCGGGAGTTGCTGGAGGATCTTCGATCCGAGGGGATGTGGCTGCGAAGAATCAACATCAGGCAGGTCGAAGGTGAAGGATTCCAGAGGGTGGAAGAGAAGTCCTTCCATCGCTTCAAGGAGTGGGTTAGGAACCATGTTGATTCGCCACTGTTGGCTGAGATGCTGCCTGTTGGCACTCGTCTTACCGGCGTCAGATGGGAAGCGCACGACGGCAGGATCAGGCTGCCGGTCCACATCGAGGATGCCTCTCATCGAGACCCCGAGATTCATGGCGAGGCGGGGGTCACCTTTGGACGGCAGGTTGGAGCTTACCCATTGCTAATCGGTGTGCCTTACAAGATACCGCTGGAGAGCGAGAGCGATGTCATCGTCACCGGACATGGAGCGAGGAGCATCACAGCTGTCGAGAGCGGGCTATCTCTGGACCGGGTGACTCAGAAGCAGCTGCAGGCGATTCCAGGAATTGGAGAGAAGGCGGCTTGGCGACTTATCTCGGAGCGCGCCAAGGCGCTTCGCTTGAATCCCGAAGCGCCGCCTTTCGCCTCGGTCCCAGCAGCATTCGACTCCGCAGGCCTCGTAATGCCGCCATTTGCAGAATTCATTCTTGAGGTGACCGGATGAACGATGAGGAAGGATATACAACTGGAAATCCAGCCATCGTTGAGGGTGTGATAGCCGCTGCTCAGAGGCTGCACCAGCGACTCGATTCCCTCATCCCTGATCTGCTGTCATCGACCGATCTCATCGAGCATGTCTACGCCCCGCTCGATTACGCTTGGGAGCCTCATCATGCCTATTTGCAGCGATTCTCGGGGCTCGGTGCCGAGATGCTCCTCGTTGGCATGAATCCCGGTCACGGGATGGGGAACACCGGAGTCCCGTTCGGATGTCCGGAACAGGTTCGGGACCGGCTGGGCATCGTCAATCTCACTGTTCACAAGCCCGACTTTGAGCATCCGAAACGCTTGGTGCATGGCTTGGACTGCCCGAAGCCGGAGGTCAGCGGCCGCCGAATCTGGACCCAGCTCGGAGATCGATTCGGATCCCCTGAGTCGATCCACCGGCGGTTGCTGATTGTAAACCACTGTCCACTTTGGATGTTCGACGGCGATGGTAGAAACATCACACCAGACAAATTGCATGGTCCCGTCGCTCGCATGCTCGGTGACCTCTGCGATGAACATCTGCTGGAGGTAGCCAGCGCGCTCTCTGCCAAGGCTGTGATCGGTGTCGGCCGTTACGCACACCGCCGAATCGAGCCACTCTTCGATGACCTGCATGTCGGCTACGTGCCGCATCCTTCGCCGGCGAGTCCATTCGCGAATCGGAACGGTGGTGCAGATTGGCGAGCCGCCTTCGACGAAGCGCTCAACCTAGCCGATCTCGACTTCGGATGAGAGCCTGATGAAGCAGGACACAGCCGAGCGAACCGAGAATCGCTGCCTGCACTGTCCCTGACCTAGATGTAGCACCCACGGAATCGGCGACAGCCATCGCCGTCGTCCCGGGGCCACCGCCACCGGGACCACCCTCGCAGCCGGGCGGCGGGGGTCCAATGCCGGGGCCCCAAGTCTCCCCGTGACCCGAACAATCCGCATCGCCTCCCGCGTCCGAGTTGCCCATGTCCGCCTCTCCGTGATAGCAGAGCAGGAAATAGGGGAAGCCCATATCGTCGTCGCCATTGGCCATCGTGGAGTGGTAGTGATAGATACCTTCAGGGAAATCCGGGGTCGGACCCCAGTGACCGTTGCAGACATCGAGATGGCCGAAGCCGACAACGAACTCGTAGTCGTCTATCCCATTGTATCCAGTCTCACCGGCCTTCAATCGGTAGGAGGATCTCATCTCCACTACATCTCCGTTGTCGTCCCATCCCCAGACGCCGTAAATCGGGTAGCCATCAAAGGCGACTCCGACGACCTCTGAGTGGTTGCCGTTGTTGGTCGAATTCAGAATTTCGTAGTCGAGCATCACCTCACCAACATCGGTATTTGGATGCCAATGGATGCAGTTGGCGTCGGCGTGGTAATGGTAGGTTCCACCGGGTCCCGAATGCCCGTGACACACTCCGAGCCAGACATGCTGCCGGTCCTCCTCGTAGGCGCCATGGTGGTTGGCGACGGCGTCACCACCGGGACCGTCCTCCGGCCCATAGATTGGAACTCCGTCGAGGGCGATGGCGACTGGACCTCTGTCCGGTGCGCACTCGTATTCTCCTGCTGCCTCGGGGCATTCGGCGGGGTCATGGCCGCCGATCGTGTCGTTGCTCGGTGAGCGTGGTATGGCCCACTCGTAGTCCTGTTCAGAAGTGCAGCAGCCAGGACCTGATTCCAGATCGTGCTCTGGAATTCCATTCGATGTAATCACGACATGCGTGTCGTTGGTCGACACGCTGATGCTGCAGACATGGCCATCGTGGCCAGTGGTGTTGTAGTCGTCAATGCCGGGAGAATCGCCGTCCTGACAGCGGAAGAAGTCAATCCAGAACTGTGCGAGGTCGCTTACGTCGTACACAGTCCTGTTGCTTTGGTTGCCACCACCATCTGGTGGGTCCACGGTTCCGTTGGTGCCGTTCCCGCTGCCACCGTTGCCATCATCGTGGTTGTCGCTCTCCAAGGTCACGTGCTCTATGACGATGGTCTGGCCGTCGGCGAGGATCGTCTCTTCCCATGTGTCGACCAAGACACCGTCCACACTGATGTTGACGGAATGGTTCTCGCCGATCTCCCAATCCATGACATGGGTCGCATTGAAAGGCCACCCCCAAATCTCGAAGAAGACTCCCAATGGTACGTCGACGGCTTGATGCGATTCAACATGCAACCGGCCGGAGGAATCGTGGGTATGGACGACATGCATGCCATTCGGGCAGATGGTCGTGTCAATGCCAACATTAGTTGGAATCTCGATTTGAACGCCGTCCGAGATGATGAACAGATTCGGATGGATGTGTAGTGCGAACGCCGCATGGCCGCCAAGGCACTCCTCGAACAATGGCGTGGAATCATCGCTGCCATTTCCATCACCTTCGACGCTCTCATTCCCCGCTTCGACTTCTTCGTTGCTGCCGTTGGTCGGATGCTCATCAGTTAGGACCAGAGAGACTAGAGCGACCTGACTCTGGGTGGAGTCCGGTGGGTGCATGGCTATCACCTCAATCGTCCAATTGGAAGCAATGACGATTGGTGCCGCCCAACTCCATTCGCCACCAGCCGTCGCGTTCACGACAACCGGCGCCGATCGGGTCCCGTTCGATGCCTCTGCGGTCAGTTGGACGGCGATCTCGTTGGGATGGTCGTGCTGGACGGCTCCTTTGAGAACGGCGGGCCCCATCGATAGGTTCCAGGTCAGATTCAACACTTGGAGGGTCGGTGGAGCATGCGCGTGCAGACTCGATTGATGGCCAATCAAGATTGTTTCTGGTTCGCTTCCCGAATCATCATCCGGCTGGGGGGGTGGTGGTGGATCCTCAGTGGAAGAGACGACGAGCACCGTGATGGCCCCCCCCATGATGAGGAATCCGACGAGCAGCGAGAGCGACGTCATCCCCTTCGCCATGCTCGGCCAGCCAGCGCGCGCCCGTATGAACCGATTGACTAGCCGATGCGTACAGAAGGGAGTCACTGCGTTGATTTGATCTGAGGAGAATCAGCAAACGGCTGGTCGAGGGTAGTCATGGACGGTTGGGAATCGTTGCGAATCGATCGGCCGGACTAGGGTGAAAATGATAACTGAGAGCATTCACTGCCGGTTCCGGTGACGCCATGCAAGGCCTGACTCCGCCTGACAATGCTCTGAAGCCCCTGCCTATCAATCGAGACTGGTCCCGCCCTCTGGAAGAGCACGGGGATCCGCATACCCTGTACGAGATGCTATCGAATTCCGTCGATCGATTCGGGCGCGATCCGGTCCTCTGCACATATGTCCCGGCCGCGGGAATGGAGCGGGTGCCTATCACCCGCGGCGAATTCATCGATCTCGTCGATGCATTGGCCTCGGCGATGCGATCGGCTGGCGTGGCCGAAGACGACCGCGTAATGATGATCATGGACAACTGTCCGCAGTGGATGGCAATCGCGTACGCTGCGAACAAGTTGGGTGCAGTCTTCAGTGCCTGCTACACCCACCAAAAGACGACCGAGCAGGCGTACTGCGTCCGGCTGGCGGAACCATCCCTGATGATTGTAGCAACGGGCGATCTCCTGAACCGATTTGCCGCCGATAAGCCCGATGACTTAGATTGGCCATCCGGCGGCGTCGTACTGCTCGACCAGGAGATGCCTTCCGAAGTTCCAGATGGTGTCTCAGTCACCTTGTGGGGGCAGTTCGTGAGCGGCGGCATGGCGGCCGATCCGGTTACCGAACATGCGACCGACCACATGCGACTTGCGTCGCTGATCTTCACCTCAGGAACCTCGGGGGAGCCGAAGGCAGTGATGCTCCACAATTGGGGCCCATTGTCGAACATACTGGCTATGCAGGGGCGCTATCCTCTCTGGCCGGGCAGGAGGACTGCCTGTTTCCTGCCATTCGCTCACTCGCTCGCTCAGGTGGGGGACATGCACTTCATGATTCACAAGGGAGCGGAGATCCACTTCATCTCGGATCTCCTCAAGTTGATTGACGAATGCGCGGTAATTCAACCACATGTCATGCTCACCGTTCCGAGGGTACTCAACAAGTTCCACGGTCGCGTGATGGAAGGTCTGCAGGCCAGCCCGATCAAGAAGCGCCTCGGGGCGGCGGCTCTGAAGAGCGCTGAGAGAAGAATCGCCAATGCTGGAGTGGACATGATCGCAGTTCCTCCTTCGGGATTCAAGGACAAGACCCTCGACAAGCTGGTGTTCAGCAAGGTACGAGCGCGACTCGGAGGTTCGATGGACTTGATGATCTCTGGCGGCGCCCCACTGTCACCCGACGTCGCTCGGTTCGTGCAGTCGATTGGCATCTCGGTGGCTGAGGGATACGGTCTCTCCGAAACCAGCCCACTGGTCAGCCTGAATGGATGGGAGGATGGCAACGAGTGTCGGGCAGGAACTGTCGGAAGGCCAATCCCCGGTATCGAGGTGATAATCGATCAGTCGGTCTGGGACGATCCGGATTCTCAGGATGGAGAGATCTGCGTGCGGGGTCCGAACATCATGCTCGGCTACTGGCGCAACGAGGAGGCGACCAAGGAGGTCATCGATCCCGACGGCACGTTCCGTACTGGGGACCTCGGCAGGTTGGAGGATGGGTTCGTGCGCATCACCGGCCGCGTCAAGGAGCAGTTCAAACTGGGCAACGGCAAGTACGTCGCTCCGTCGAAGTTGGAGGAAGACCTGAAACTCCATGCGCTGGTCGAGCAGGCGTGCGTCGATGGTAGAGGCAAGGAGTCAACATACGCCATCGTGCAACCGAACGAGGATGCGCTGTTGGCTCTAGCATCAAGCGCCGGAGCGAATCCCACATCTGGCTTTGAGACGCTGTGCGAGAACGATTCGGTCCAGCAAGCCGTGATCAATCTGTTGCGCGCAGATATCATGGAGCCGATGGGCTGGAAGCGGTTCGAGATGCCGAAGACTATCATCCTCGACCCGCGCGAGTGGACCGTCGAGGACGTCCTCACACCATCGATGAAGGTCAAGAGAAGGATTCTAGAGAAGCGCTACGAGGATCGAATCGAAGCAATTCCCTGATCCCTTCGTTCGACTGAACGAGCCGGTGCACGACCGAAGAGGTCGAATGTCCTCGCTTCAAGCGGGGGGCGATGACACCGGAGGCGTGGCTCGGCCTTGCGACCATCCTAGCGCTGGGTGCTACGTCACCTGGCCCCTCGCTCGCCTATGTGCTCCGGAACACAATCGCCGGCGGGCGGACGGCTGGATTAGCCAGCGCCCTTGGCCATGGGTTGGGCATGGGATGCTACGCCTTCCTGTTCGCATTCTCCCTCAGTGCCACTCTGCAGGCGATGCCCACCATCGAGACGCCACTAAGGATGGTAGGTGCTGCCGTCCTGTTCGCGATTGGCGTGATGTTCCTACGTGCCGGACTCTCACCGAATGAATCTTCATTGATTGAGACGGAGTTGGTGAATGCCGAGGATGGCGATTCTGAGACCGAAGGGATGGTATCTAGATATCGTCAGTCCGAGGCTATGCTCGATTCGCGACGCGCCTTCGCTGCTGGATTCGTCCTCGCCTTCTCCAATCCGAAAATCGCGGCTTTCCTGCTGGCTCTCTTCAGCCAGTTCGTCGAGGCGGGAGCAACACTTGTGACCAGCCTTGCGATGGGCGCTCTGGCATTAATCATCGATGCGGGTTGGTATGCGA
The DNA here is from genome assembly GCA_964585295.1 of uncultured Candidatus Poseidoniales archaeon. Taxonomy (GTDB): domain Archaea; phylum Thermoplasmatota; class Poseidoniia; order Poseidoniales; family Thalassarchaeaceae; genus CAUZSY01. The sequence continues at coordinate 10,312 of CAZPCY010000001.1, forward strand.
TGGTCGCCGTGGCTCTCGGTGGTAAAATCGGCGACCGTCTCGCTGCCCATGCGGCACGCATAGACATCGGCATCGGCATTCTCATGCTCGGCTTCGGCGGTGCCATGCTCCTGTTCTGAGTGACCGTTTGGAAGTGAATCAAACAGAGCGCCAGGTACCTGGCATCCAACACCACGAGGATTAATCTTCGAATGAGAACTGCCTCATGCCGGACCGGCGTCTGACCTCGATACCGGGGTCTGCGTGGCGCTGTCGCACCTGGGGAGCGCCGCGAGGCTGTCCGCTGTGGCCGCCGGGTGCACCTTGCATCTGCATCGGTGGCGCTCTGCCCCCATGACCGCCCATCGCATGTGGTGATGGTCCTCGGGCCACCTGCTGGTGTATCATTGGGGGTGGTTGAGGTTCGTCTCCGTACTCGTCCTCCCATTCCTCGTACGCATCGTCATCGCCGTAGTCTTCCTTTCGCCACTTCATGTGCATCTGGCCAGCGGTGCCAGCTGCCAGCAGCACGAAGACAGCGATCGCCTTGCTGGTAGGCATAGCCATGTCCAAAGGATTGGTCGCTGAACCGAAGACGACCAAGCCACCTTGCACGACGAAGAAGGCGCCCATGCCGGCGCTGATGAGTATCGCAAATGTATCCCCCTCACCTCGCAGCATCTTGGTACCTACCAGGAAGCCGAAATCGACGATTATCGCCTTCAGCATGAACGTCAGCTCGATGCCAGCCAAAGGCGCTGCGATCGGCAGCACAATCGATGTGATCGCCGCTCCGAGAACGCCGCCAACCAGCATGTGAATCCGCGTGACAAGACGCCGGACGATGAGGAAGATCACGAGCCCGACAACCAATGATATCCCGAGCATCTGATCCTCGGTCACGGGCAGATCATCTTGGAACTGCAGCATCAGCGCATGTAGCGTCACTCCTCCCATCGCACCGAGAGCGAGCCCGAGGACGGGAGCGATCAGGCGGTATCCATTGACGATGAAAACAATCCCTAACAGGATAAGGGCAACGCTGATCTCCGCCGCGTTGGTCTCGATGACCTCGGCGATGTTGAACTGCGCCATGCCACGCCGAGTGTGGGTCCGGCCCTTGAGGTCACCGCTTGACTGGTGTGGTGTCGAACTGTAGAGTGAGCATCATCGCGACGCTCGGTTACGACGAATGAAAGATCAGCCATGATGACAAAGTGGGGTCCGAAAGGGGCATTCACGCTACCATGAGAGCCGAATAGGACGTCGGTGGCCTCTTGAGAGGCCATGAAGTCGGCGGAGCATGGTCAGTGGAGCGGCTGGAGAGTCGACTGCGGACGGTTCGGCGCGAACCTCGGACGGTGCGATGCCACTCCGCATCGTCACCGCCGCAGCAATCTTCGACGGCCACGACGCGGCGATCGGCATATTTCGACGGATCTTCCAGTCGCAAGGTTGCGAGGTGATTCACCTCGGGCACGATCGCGGGGCCGACGATGTGGCGAGGGCGGCCATCCAAGAGGATGCGCACGCCGTAGCTATCACCTCGTACCAAGGAGGAGCGGTCGAGATGTTCACCCACACCTCCGAACTGCTCTCGGCCGGTGGATTCGAGCATGTATTCCTCTGTGGAGGTGGTGGCGGCACCATCCTCCCGATTGAGATCCGCCATCTTCGTGACAAGGGAATCGCACGAATCTACTCGCCCGACGATGGGCGCGACCTCGGACTCGTCGGAATGGTCGAAGATGCGATGGAGGCGGCAGCGACAATCGATCTACTCGACGAATCACGCTTCGATAGTCTGCTAGAGCCAATCGACGCCGCCGACCACGGGTCCGTGGCGAAACTCCTGACGTTGGCCGAAAACGGTGATGACGACACCTTCCGCTCCGTCTTGGAGAGATGCCGGTCGCGCAGCGCCGATGAAGGATGTCCAGTAATCGGCCTGACGGGAACTGGGGGGGCCGGAAAGAGCAGTCTCACGGATGAGTTGATGTTGCGAATCCAGCGCGACGAGCCGGGGCTTCGAGTCGCATTGCTCGCCACTGACCCTACCCGAAAGAGAACCGGTGGAGCGCTGCTCGGCGACCGGATTCGGATGAACAGCCTCTCCAATCCAAACCTGTTCATGCGCTCCTTCGCGAGCCGGGCAGCCGGGCGGGAGATTGCCGATTGTGTTGAACGAGCGATCGAAGCGTGCCGCGCTGTCGGCTTCGATCTAATCTTCGTCGAGACGAGTGGCATAGGACAAGGAAACGACGCCATCACCGAGGTAGCCGATCTCTCTCTATATGTGACCACGAGAGAGTACGGCGCTCCAAGCCAACTGGAGAAGCTCGCTGCGCTGGATTTCGCCGACCTCATAGTCCTCAACAAGTTTGACCGACCCGGTGCCGAGGACGCTCTGTCCGAGATTCGCAAGCAGGTGAAGCGCAACCGTGAGATCTGGGACGCCAACGACGATTCACTACCGGTCATCCCGACCATCGCGAGTCAGTTCGCCGATGCTGGCGTCGATCTGCTATGGCAGCGGCTGGCAGCGCTTGTCGAGGCGAGGGCGGGGGTCTTCCTGCGAGCGAGCAATGCTCGGTTGGATGAGGATGGGCTGCCATCCCGAAGTCAGCCCATCCCTCCCGAGCGACAAGGCTACCTCGCCGAGGTCGCAGCAGCGGTCCGCAACTACCACTCGCGAACCGATGTCGAAGCCGACCGCATCCGGCTCATCCAATCGCTGGAAGATTCCGCAGCAAGAATGCGCAAGGGTGGCAACGAGGCGTCCGCGGCAGATCTCGAAGCAGAGGCAAACGCAGTCCGCGAAGAAGTACCGACCGAGGTCTGGGAGGCGCTCAAGCGCTTCTCGGAGACCGCGGAAGCGTATCGATCCGGGGGGGCAACCTACCGGGTTCGCGACCGTGACATCCCGGTCGAGACCACCACTGAGACCCTTTCCGGCCTTGATTTACCTAGGGTAGCCCTGCCTACAACCGGAGATCTCGGAGAAAGGCTCTCATGGATACGTCGAGAGAATGTGCCGGGATCGTTCCCCTTCACCGCCGGGGTCTTCCCATTCAAGCGCGAGGATGAACTACCTGTCAGGATGTTCGCCGGTGAGGGAAGCGCCGAGCGCACCAACAAGCGCTTCCACTTCTTATGCGAAGGCCAGCCATTCAACCGCCTTTCGACCGCCTTCGATTCACCCTCTCTGTACGGACGGGACCCTGCCGAGCGACTCGATGTGTTCGGCAAGGTGTGCGAATCCGGGGTCAGCATCTCGACCGTCGACGAGATGGAGCGGCTCTACGACGGCTTCGATCTCTGCGCTCCCAACACCTCGGTTTCGATGACGATCAATGGCAACTACTGGTGGCATCTCGCCGCCTTCTTCACCGTCGCGATCCGCCAACAGGTCCGCGCCTTCGAGGAGGAGCGAGGCCGTGCACCCGACGAAGGTGAGCAGGAGGAAATCAGGAAGCACACCTTGAGAACGGCGAGAGGCACCGTGCAGGCGGACCAATTGAAGGAGAGCATGGGTCAGAACACACTTGTGTTCAATCTCGACACTGCGCTTCGGATGATGGGAGACGTGGCCGAGTTCTACGTCGACAACGATGTCCGCAACCACTACTTCGTCTCGATCTCCGGCTATCATATCGCAGAGGCGGGCGCCAACCCCATCACCCAAGCGGCCCTCACCCTATCCAACGGGCTGACATATGTCGAGCTGTTCAAGGCTAGAGGACTCGATCCAGACCGATTCCTCCGAAACTTCTCATGGTTCTTCTCAAATGGTATGGACCCGGAGTACGCGGTCATCGGCAGGGTTGCTCGCCGAATCTGGGCGATTGCGATGCGCGATCTTCACGAAGTCGGAGAGCGTGGTCAGAAGCTGAAGTACCACATCCAGTCTAGCGGGCGCAGCCTGCACGCTCAGGAATTCACATGGAACGACTATCGCACCACCCTGCAGGCGCTGTACGCGTTGCAGGACAACGCCAACAGCCTGCACACGAACAGCAGGGACGAGGCGTTCGGAACGCCCACTGAGGAGACTGTGCGCGACTCAATCGCGATCCAGTTGATTCTCTCGCGCGAGTACGGCTGGCTACGAAACGAGAATCCACTGCAGGGCTCCTTCGCCGCCGAGTGGCTGACCGATCAGGTCGAGGAGGAGATTCTGAGAGTCTTCGAGGAGATGCACCGGCGAGGAGGAGTTCTAGGTGCCCTTGAGGTCAACTACCAGCGCAATCGGATTCAAGATGAGTCGATGCGCTACGAGCATCTGAAGCACGCCGATCCGGAGCGATTGCCAATCATTGGCGTCAATACGTTCACCGATCCAGACGCTACAGCTCTATCCGCCGATTCCGCCGACGATTTCGATGTCGATGTGACCCGCTCGGACGAGACGGAGAAGCGGATGGTTATCGATCGAAACCGCGCCTTCTGCGAGGCACATTCGGCCGAGGCCGAGACTGGTCTGGAGAGGCTCAAGCAAGTCGCTCGGGAGGGAGGTAACCTGTTTGAGGTGATGATGGATATCGTCGAGGACTGCACCGTCGGACAGGTCACCCAAGCGCTCTTCGAGACCGGTGGCGAGTTCCGTCGCAACATGTGAGCGTCAATCGATTGTCCAGTCGACAGCAAATGTCGTGCTGGCTCAGTTTTCTGCTTCGGAAGTCTCGGTCGGCAGCAGGAAGCGAGAGTAGACTAGGCTGCCTAGGAGAGCACCGATGGCCGGGCCGACGATGTATAGCCAAGTATGGGTCAGGGCGCCTTCGGTGAACAGCGCTGTTCCTAGGAATCGGGCGGGGTTCATCGCAGCGCCGGTTATCGGTCCACCCATCAGAATGTCAGCAGCGACTGCAAGACCGATTCCGAAGCCAGCGATGCCGGAGGGTGCTCGTGGATCAACCGCCGTCCCCCAGATAGCGAAAACGAGCAGGAAGGTGAGGATAGCCTCCAGCAGAATCACCTCGCTGCTGGTCACTCCGAGATCGGAGTTCGGCATTGGCGTGCCTCCACCGGTAGCGGAGAAGGCGTCTCCGAAAACCGCGACGAGAAGACCACCTGCTGCGATTGCACCAACAAATTGAGCGGTCATGTAGAGGCCACCAAGCTTCGGGTCTATCCTATTAGTCGCCATGAAGCCCAGCGTCACGGCCGGATTGATGTGAGCGCCGCTGATGTTCATCGTTGCCGTCACGGCGATGGAGAGTGCCAAGCCATGCGCAATTGCGACAGTGAGCAAAGATGCGCCGTCGGGAGGGGATGTGACCGCTCCTACTACGATCGCTCCAGCGCCGATGAACGTCAACATGAAGGTGCCAAGCGCTTCTGCTACCAACTTGCTCTCGGTGGTTGTCTCGGACATGTACTCCCCTCTGCATCACGGCCGCTCACGGCCGACCCATCAACATTCGCAGCGATGCGGGTTCAAAGGAAGTCGAAGGGAACCTGATCTTAGATTCCGACCAACGGCCAAAGTTGTGAAGGATCCGCAGCGCGGGGGGACTCTCGCGCCCCCGCGCCGCGGTGGGTGTTACAGTGCCGCTCAGCGGCCCGTGTGGAGCAGGCGTTCGCCTACTCTTCGCCGCCGGCGTCCTCGCCGAGGATCTTGTCCCCGAACATCAAGGCCGCCGCACAGCCAACGCCGCCGAGGATCATCGTGCCAAGCACCGAGACCATGTTCGCCGACGTGTAGCTGGAGAAGACGACCATGCCGCCGATGTCGCCCGCATTGACGACACCTAGTCCACCAGCCATCAGCATCCAAGCGAAGATGCCCATCGCCCAGCCTCCACCGAGGCGCTCCCAGACAATCATCAGAAGGAACGCGCCGACCACGGTCATCACGCTCGCTTCAGGCGTCAGGGCACTTACGCTCCAAGTTACGGTATCGGTGGATCCTGCCGCGGTCAGCGCCGCGGTCGCGGTCCACCAATGCATCGAGTAGGCTACGATACCGCCAAGAACCTGCATTAGGAAGGCCAAAGCCCCCGTCTGCGGGTCCATTGCTCCGCTCGCCATCTTACCGATCGTCAACCACGGCAGAATCATGGCGCCTGGGAACGCCATCATCATCACCGCGAGGACGAGGCCGGCAGCCATCGCGGGTTCGGCGGCTGAAGTCGCGAAATACACGACTGCCAAACTCCCGATGAACTCGGTCATCATCATCTTTCCATCCACTGTCTCTTCGTCGGACATGCTTATTTCTCTCCATTACCCATTCTTTCGGGCTTAGGGCTGACCTTGCTTAGGAGTATAAAACCGCTTCGTGAAGAATATGCGAATAGTGCTCATAATCGAAGGTTATTCTAGATGCCGAGATATGCTGCGAACCAAGTGTTGCTTGCAACACCTACTGTGGAGTCCCTATTCCTAACATCGCATCTATGATGCGACCGACCTACTGCACCTCCCGTAATTCATCGGGTGTGGATGATTTGGACAAGCCGAAGTGATTGTCAACGCTGGCAAGTAGGGCAGTGGAACGTGCTTCGGCCGGATTGCACGAACCTTTGAATGGTTCCGACGCAATTGGATTTGGGGCAATGCTCTCCTTCGCGGTCATAGACCGCGAATCGATGGGCGAAGTAACCGAGCGAGCCATCGACCGCCGAGAAGTCTCGCAAAGTGGAACCGCCCGATTCGATTGCTTCGGCAATCACCTCGACGATGCTGGTCGCAAGTAACTCCGCCCGAGCGGATACCATACCAAGCCGCTTGGGAACTATGCTGCCTGCCTTGCGGCGCGGAGAAAGAGAGGAACGATGCAGAGCCTCGCAGACGTATATGTTGCCCAGACCTGCGATGGTGGTCTGATCCAGGAGGGCGGACTTCAACGGTGCTCGCCTGTCCCGCAACCTATCGCAGATGAGAGCACCATCGAATCCAGGGTCCGTCGGTTCCGGGCCGAGTCGAGCTAAATGCGGATGATGATTCTCTCCTGTAGTCTCCACGAGATCCATCGATCCAAACCTTCGCGGATCGGTGAATACCGATGCAGCGCCGTCATTCAATTCAATCGATACATGGTCGTGAGGCCCAGTGCCGCTTCCTGGCTCTCCGAGGGATTCCTCACTGAATGAGGTGCCCGGTGGATGCACAGTCCAGCGCCCGGTCATGCCTAAATGGACCATCCATGTACGGCCATCTTCGAGTCTGATGAGTAAATGCTTGTTCCGACGAGCCACCTCTATGATGCGGCGGCCGGCCAATTCTCGATCGAGATTGGGCGGAAGCGGCCAGCGGAGCGAGCCGGTCCGGACATCGCACCGCCGGATGATGCGCCCCTCCCACGCTGGAGCGAGCCCCCGGCGGACCGTCTCGACCTCGGGGAGCTCGGGCATGTCGCGGCTCTAGGCGACGACGATGGTTAGCGTTGTCCGATGTCGGGGCTGAAAGAACAGAGCGTGTTCGGATTGCCCGAGACGTTCAGGACCACTCCCCCGGAGCAGTCATCACGAACGCCATGTGCTCATCCTCAAGCCCCGCCAAATCGATTCGCTCGCCGATGTTGAAGCCGGCCTCTTCGAGGGTCGAAGCGGTTGCATCGTACCGAGCATCGAGGCCTCCATTGAGTCGGCGCTCGCTCGCCGCCTTCAGGGAAAGAATGGCAGTGCCACCAGGGAAGAGCACCTTCTTGGCACTCTCGATAAGCATCTCCGCTTGGCCCGCTTGCGAGACGTCTTGGAACAGCCAGTCTACTCGTCGGCCAACCATCGGCACCCACTGCAATGTCTGCCTGACATCTGCACAGACCGGAACCATTCCCGGTCGAACCGCTGCGAGAGTGATTAGGTCACGAACGCAGCGAGGAGACATATCGACTGCGATCAGCCGTCCGCCTTGATGATTCCCGGAACCGCACAGGTGGTCATGCAAATGCGAGACAGTGGTGCCGTGTCCCGCGCCGAGGTATACGGCCGTCGATCCCGGCTCAGGTAACATCCTCGATGGATTCAGTTGGGTGCGCATCAGTGCCGCACCGAGTTTCGATGACCGGAGCGACCACTGTCGCCACTCCTGCCTTCCATCGTGCTTCAGCCTCTCACCCCGTAGTCTAACCCCTTTGACGGCGTTCCGGGACCAGAGGGTTCGACCCTCAATTCGGACTCCCCATCCAATGCTCTCGTTGCCGCGCTTCTCGGACGGCATCAACTATCCTCCCGAGTCTCTGGCTGCAAGTTGATCATCGACCTCGGCGGCCGGTGGGCTTCGGATGGCGGGATCGGATCCCAGACACCGCTGATTCCACCGCCGAGATCTCTTCGACCCCCCAAGGCGCGCCTCCGAAGTGATCTACCCTCGCCGCTATGGACGCTTTGCCGGCGAGCAGTCTGGCTACCTTGCCACGCACCCAACGCGGCGAACGGGATATCCAAGGGTGCTGGAAAATCATCCCATGCTTCGGTACCGGTGAACCCTGCCTAAGATGGGCGAAAAAAGCCTTCTCGGCACCAAGCACCTGCACCGTCGATGAGGGTAAGCGGGCGAGGCGCTTGCGGCCGTGGGCTGCTACCGAGAGACGAGCGGCTAGCATTGGTCCAAGAAGTGCACTCAATGATGGCAGGTGACCCTCGGCGTGTGCCCTGATTGCCCGTTCGGCCGCATCGATCCTCGCCTGCAGTTCGCAGACGGTCCTCGCACCGTCACGCATCGAAATCCACTCCGGATCGAGAGGGAGGTGCTCAGGAATGGCGATGCCGAGTGATTCAGCTAGGTCCACTATTGACTCCGATTCGGCGATAGCAGTTGGGATACTCGATCTGCTGCCATCGAGGTCGAGTTCAGCGAGGAACAATCCCGCCCACTCGACTATCCGAGCCTCTAGGGTGGTCCACGCCGATCGCATCTCTCCGACCGCATCCACCAGATGCTCCAAGCGTCGATCGAGGTCACCCGCGGCATCCGCTACCGCCGACTGGGCGAGTATCGCTGCGGCAGAGTCCAGCAGAGCAGCCTCGTCATCGTCGATTGGGGGCCAACTGCTGCCAGCAACCGAATCGCTGCTCCCATCTCCCGCTCTTTCTGCTTCGGGGAATCGTTGCTGCAGGTCGCGCGCCTCGGGAGTCATACGACCAACGCCCACCAAGCGGAGGCGTTCCGCGACCGCACCGGGACCACGGGTACCGTCCCAGATCGCCTCATCGATCACCTCGTCGTTTGAGACGATGCGCGCGAGACGCCAATCCCACAGCAGTCGCATGCGGCTGCGTGGGAATCACCCACTACAAAGCGACGACGGCAGTAATCGGCCTACTTCCGGCTATCGTGGAACGCTATCTATGGGCATTCGATGTGACTCTCCTTCAGTCCTCTTGTGACTGGTGAGAGCGCCCGAGGATAGGCGCAAATTGATAAGCAGCAGAGCATCCCTGCGCGCATCCCTTCAGAACAAGGGATGGTGAGATGATGTTCTGTCCGAAGTGCGGTACCCTGTCCTTTCCCGATCATACCGGTTGGATGAAATGCCCCAACCATGAATGCGGTTACGAAGGCGACATCAAGGGCGATGATGGGACCGGGGGGACGATTACGGACCCCCGAACAGGTGAGACGATTGACCTGACCACGACCACCTCTAGCAGCAAGGCATCCAGCCTCAAACATTTGACGGAGGTGGTCGAGGAAGTAGGGGGGCGCGGTGTGCTCACCAAAGATAGCCTAATCTGTCCGAAATGCGACTGCACCAGCATCTACGTCGAGTTACGTCAGACCAGAGCGAGTGATGAGCCTGAGACGAAAATCGGCACTTGTGCCGATTGCGGACACATATTCCGGGAATACTCCTGATGGCGTATCGGCGCTCGACGAGCAGCGGCTTCCCTCCACAGGATCGATGGAGAATGAGCAGCAGAGATTCGCTCTCCTGATTGGCGCGCCGTAGGCGCGCCTTGAACCGTTGCCGAAGCCTTTTGAGCCGCCCCGCGGCACCGTGGCGCCATCGAACCGGACGGAGGCGACTGAGAGATGCTTCGATTCACCGCAAAACCGGATGTCATGCGAGCCTTCGTGGACATCCTCAGCACCATCGTTGAAGAGGCTCGAATGGTGTTCGATGCCGACAAGGTGGTCGCCAGAGTTGTCGACGCATCGCATGTCGCATTGATTGAGATGGAGTTAGACGGTGCTGCCTTCGAGGCTTGGGAGGCGGATGAAACCACGCTCGGTCTCGAACTGCAGAAACTGCGGGACTTAGTTGGCCTCGCAGGCGCCGATGATCTAATCGACCTCAGCCACGATGATGCGCTCGGAAGCGTCAACATCGTTGTCGGTGAGGTAGACAGGACGATTCGACCCCTCGATCACTCACTGATGAAGAATCCGAGGGTTCCCGACCTCGATTTGGTCAACAAGGCGACGATTCAGACTTCCAAGTTGAATCGTGCCCTGAAGGCTGCCAAGCAGGTGGGTGAACTCGTCACACTTTCGCTCGATCCGAAGCAGTTCAGTCTGCATGTCGCCAATGACCAAGACAGTGTCACCGTCTCCCACGAGGCGGGCCAGTTGGAAGCTCTAGAATGCAAAGGGCCAGTGAAGAGCACGTACAGCATCGGATACCTCGCTCAGATGGTGGCCCGGGTCGATGGGATCACCGATTCCATCGATGTGCTATTCGACGACAAGATGCCTCTCCGAATGGAATTCTCGTTCGCTGAGGGATCCGGGCGGGTCGTCTACTTCCTAGCACCAAGGATTGAGGACGCTTGACGCGGCACAGCCGGACCGCACCCGAATGACTTGAGAACGGGGGGCCGGCCGAGTCGGCACCATGTCGGATGCGGCTCGAGTTCGGATTATCGTCCCGACCCTGCGGAACCACGAGGAACTCGCCATTGTGCTTCAGGGATTGTCGAACCAGACATGGGAAGGCGACATCGGGGTAATCTGCGTCGGACCGACCGACGATCCTGGGGAGATGGTTGCGGAAGAGTTTGGAGCGACTTGGATAGATGACGAAGGGAGTCGAACCAGAGCCGATGCCTGCAATGTGGCACTTGCCTCGATTGATTGCGACCTAGTCCTGTTCACCGACGACGATGTATGGGTACCGGAGACCTGGGTAGCTAGTCTGGTGGGATGGTTCGATCGAGAGGAGGTCGCTGGAGTCGGAGGCCCGAATTTCGCCCCCCCCGATTCCCGGTCAACCTTCTGGCAACGTGTCATCGATGTGACCTTCTGCTCACGCTGGGTCACCGCCGGCACGAACTACGGAAATCGTGGTGTTAACGATCTCGAGGAGGTCGAGCAACTGCCCGGCGTGAACGCCGCCTATCGTAAGTCGGTCCTCGATGAGGTGGGAGGGTTCGATCAGGGTGCGATTGGTTGCGAGGACGCGATGCTGGATTACCGGATTCGCGCCGCCGGCCACCGGCTCTGGCAAGACCGTGAAGCGATTATCTGGCATCGAAGAAGGAACCCCCCGCGCGTGCGCAAGCAAATCGAGAACTACGGACTCGTCAGGATCCTAGCCTCTCATCTGCACCCGGGAATGCGCACTTGGAGCCATATTGCAGTCGGGCTTTTCCCACCATTTCTGCTACTCGGCATCCTGTCGTTCGTCTGGGGAGTCGCCAATGGCGGACTCGCGTGGCCCGCCTTCTGGGACATCTCGACGGCAGCGGTTCCGATGGGCGTGCCTAGAGCCGCCGTCCATACACCGTCTTCCCTAGGGGCCATCTATCTCATCCTCTGTTGGCTCGGCGCCGCCTTCGGGACATCTCCTTCAAAGTCGGCGACAACAGTCATCGCAGCCCCACTCATGACCCTCCTGATGCATCTATCATACGGCCGCGGCGTGCTTCGTGCTTGGTGGCGAATCAGGATTACCGGTAAACTCGGCCTCCAGATCGACGACAAGGACCGGGCATGAGTTCATCTCTCTGCTCAGCTGCGATCTGCTGCCGGGATGCGAAGAGGGAATTGTTGTGGACTAGAGTCAGCAACTTCGGTCAATCTCTATTCTTGAGCCATCCTGAGAAACCCTGTAAGATGGTGTTCGAGGTCGCCAGATGATACCTGAGAACGCACCGAGGAAACAGCCACCCAGCACCAAATTCAGCCAACCATCGACTATGTATCCCGGACTCGCGTTCCACCAAGCCCATAGGAATGAGGGGGCGATGCCGAGCGCGCTCCATATCACGGCTTCCTCACGGGCCATTCGAAACCGGTCCGGGCCTATCGGTAGAGTGGGATTATCGCTTGAATATGCGGCGGGGCTCCTTTTGACGAGGCGCGTCGCCAACGACGAGGACTCGGCTATCTCGATAACTCTCAGGCGAGGTGAGCCATCGCTCCAGTCGCGACCGATAGCAACCGACGCACGTCCTGCGATGAAGGGACGGCCGTCACAGACCTTGCCCCAGTAGCCATGCGCCGTTCGATCGGCGAGCACCTCGATGCCTTCGCCTCCATCCAGAGAGCCAGCGGCGTGAGCCATCTCCCACTCCCCCTCCGATGCGATCTCCACCTCACCAGCCTCGATTAGCCTAGCAGCGAGCACTGCATCTACTGGCATTCGGGAGATCTTGAAGGGGTACTCGATCCTTACCTCGTGCTTCGGCCCCGGAGCTCCGAAGAGCACCGATCTGTTGTCGCTGCCGATGGTGGTGGAGCCCGGCTCCACGACAACCCAATCGATTTCCAGCCCGCCGCTCACGCGGCTTCCTCCAGATCAATCTGGCCTGTTTGGATAGACCACTGAGAAGCATAGACGCTCTCGTTCGCGAGCAACTCGTCATGCGTCCCGCGCTCCACTATTACGCCATCCACCAATGAGAGGATCTCATCGGCATTGCGAATCGTGGCGAGCCGATGAGCGACCGCTATCGTGATTCTACTCGACGAATCTGCAGATCCATCCTCGTCTTCATCACCTGTCGCTCCATTGCCAGCGGAGAAGAGAGATTCCTGGATCCTCTTCTCGGTCTCGGCGTCGAGCGCGGCCGACGCTTCATCCAGAATCAGCACATCGGGATCCTTCAGCAGTGCGCGGGCGAGGCTTATCCTCGCCCTCTGGCCACCGGAAAGTCGGACCCCGCGATCCCCCACCATGGTCAGCAGCCCTTCCTCCAAACCGCTGACGAACTCCAAAGCACCGGCCGTCTCCAACGCCGATTTGACCTCTTCATCGGTCGCTTCACGGGCGTAGGCGATGTTGTCCCTCACGCTTCCGAAGAAGAGGAATGGGTCCTGAGAGACGAAGCCGATTCGATCGCGCACCGATTCCAATTCGAATGACCTGATGTCTCGGCCATTCACGAGTACACTTCCTGATTGGGGTTCGTAGAATCTCTCAATTAGCTTCAGGATCGTGCTCTTGCCTGCGCCCGTGTGGCCCATTATGCCGGTGAATCCACCGGCATCGAGCCGGAACGATACGTCGTTCAACACGTTCTGCGCCGTCTCTGGGTATCGGAACGTGACCCCATCGAACTCGATCGACTCTATTCGATTCTCCAAGGGAATCGCATCTTCCGCATCGACTATCGATGGCTCCAAATCCATAATTGCGAAGACACGTACGGCAGCGGCCTCTCCTCGCTGTAGTTGATTGATCAGGATGCCCATGATGAACATCGGCATAGTCATCCTAGTAGAGATTAGTAGGAATGTGACGAATTGGCCGATGGTGATCTCTTCGCTGGCAATCAACCAACCTCCGGCCGAGACCAGAAGTCCGAATGCTATTCCCGCAACCGCATAGATGCCGGGGATGAAACGGTTGCGCAACGCCGATGCAGCTATTGCCTGATCACGGTAGTCGGCACTCTCACCGCTCACCCTCTGCCGCTCGTGTCGAGTCGCGTTGTAGGCTTTGACGACCGTCATGCCGGAGAGCACATTCTCAAGCACCGCCACTATTCCCCCTGTGCTCTCGCGCTGCTTCCTGTAGCGACGTTGGACCCTAGTTGAGAACCAGACCACCATCGGAAGGATCAGGACGAGGGGAGTGAAGAGGACCAAGGCGAGTTTCGGAGACATCCACATCAGGATAGCGAAGGCGGTGGTGAATGTGATAATCAGCCGGATGATGCTGGTGCTCGCGTCGGAGACGATATCCTCCAATTGGGCGACATCGGCGGACAGTACGGACATCAGATTGCCTGACTGTCGCACCTCAAAGTAAGACGCCTCCATCTCCATCAGGCTAGCCGTCGCTTCCATTCGGATGTCGTGCTGAACCTTGTACGCGGTGGTCTGCCATAGATACTCACTGATCCCCTGCGAGATAGCCAGACAGAGGAAGGAGAGGAAGATCAGAAGTCCGAAGCCGATCTCTGGATTGCTCGACAGGAGCGATTCGACCATCGGAGAGGTGTAGACGCCGTTGGTGTAGTAATCCGCAGCCATGCCAATGGCGACGAAAGGTATGAGGTCGAAAGCGCGCGCCGACGCATTCGTCAGGATTCCTCCGATTGCCCGCCACTTGTACCGCTTCATGTAGGGGATGATGCGCCATATCCGCCGGCCGACCACCTGCTTCTCGTCCGCGAGGTCGCCCGAGTCGCGTTGGATCCCGATTCGAACCCCATCGCTCACCCGTGCACCTCCGATTCCGTCCGCCCTCACCCTCTCCGCAGGTCAGGCTGGCCTAGACCGCCGTCCACCCGCGACTCTTCAATCCCTGCGTTGGAACGGGTGGCGCAGGTGCACGACGGGAGAGTTATTCCTGCACCGAATCGGATAAGAGAGGCAGGCGGGTCGCTCCGCTCCTCGCGTCCGTGGTGTAGGGGTAGCATCTGAGCCTTCCAAGCTCATCGCCCGGGTTCAAATCCCGGCGGGCGCACTCCCTTGGTCCGCTTGGACAGCGAACCAGATTCCGTCTCGGCTGCAACCCGCTGAACCATCCCAATCCACTCACGCTCTGGCCCTCACTGGTGGGAGTTCAATCCCGTGCACCACTAGGTTGTCATATCTATGAGCGTCAGCGATGATGAACTGCGTACCCCTGCACGCCGCCTCCCTTACTAGGAGATCGATGGCCTGCTCCCTGAGATTCGCATCGTGGAATATCAGCGGCTCGTCTATCGCCACCACCCTCTCGACGTGACCACCTCCTTCGGAGACGATTAACTGCGCCAGCCTCTGCAGGAACCAGAGGATCTCGGTCACACCGCGAGCCAAAGCAGCGAGCGGCCTCCTCCGACCAGTTCGATCGACGCACGACTCGATTTCTCCGAATCCATCGACGATGACTCCCCCCACTCTGTTGAACAATTCCAACTCCTCCAGCCACCGTTCGATTAACCACTCCTGAGCCATCATCTCGATCCTCCCTATGGGGGTGGGTCTAGGCTCAGTCCTTCGAATCCTAGACCAGAATGGGGCGAAGCGGATGGGTTGAAGCAGGCCGCTGGCGCATCGAAGCGCGTTCGACCCATGGAGGATGACATTCTCTTCCTCTATCTTGACGAGCGAATGAGTTGTGGTGTTGCCATCGCCGGTGACCTTTCGCAAGAGGAAACGATCGTCGTCGCACGAGAACTCGATCTCGACTAGCGAAGGCGGCGGATCTGTGCCCTCCACAACACGTTGGGACCCCTCCTCGCACTCTGCTCTGGAGGTGCCATCGAATACCGATTGCACAAGTGAACTCTTCCCGGAGCCATTGGCCCCGGAGATGACGTTCACCCCGGGTTCAAACTCAAACCTGTGCGAGCCAGCGAAGGCTCGGTAATCAGTGAGGATGATGGAATGGATGACTTGATCCGTAATTGTAATACCCTCCATGAGGCTCCATGTCGGGGTATTTTATCCATCCAAGTACAGAGGACTAGTAGTGAGGTTCTGCAACCCTCCGAAGTCCCTTCTCTGGGTCGGGTTGATGGGTGAGGCGTGGCTCGCAGACACATGCACCCGCGTCAGTGGCTCGGTGTCGCCCTAGTCTTCGGTTTCCTGCCTACGACGACCCCAATTTGGTATGCGGCCTCTGGCGGCTCGGAGGTCACGATCCCTCTCGGCTTCGCCGCTGTGATTCACCTCCTGTTCCTCCTCGGTCTAATCCTAGTGGCATTTCCGACCAAGGAGATACTCGCCGCTGCAGGCGATCTCGAACCTAACGAGTCGAGCCACGCCACACGGGGTAACGACGAGGAGGAGTGAGGATGGATGGTGGCCTGCTAATCAAATTGGCCACGGTCGTCACCGGAATCGGATTCGCCGTCTGGCTCGGGATGAGGTTTGAGGGTACGGTGAGGATTGCCGAACGAGCCGAACCCCTGCATGGGCGATCGAACATGCGTTGGAACCTCTTCGCATTCGCACTCTTGGACGGAATACGGACGGCTCTCGGTTACACCGTCTTCCGGTTCCACACCGAAACGCTGGGGGCGGAAACATGGCTGACCCCAATCTACCTCGGTGGAATGATGGCCACCTATGGGGTGTCGTCGTACTTGTGGGGAGTCGTCGCCGACCGGTTTGGCAACCGTCGAATCATCCTCCTCGGAGCGGTCGTAGGGATCGCAGCAATCGGAATCGCGTTACCGTTCCTCTCCTTGGTGCCGTTCCTAGTCATCTCTTTGCTGCAATTCGGCCTTACAGGAGTCTTCCGAATCCCGCTCGCACTGGTGAGTGAATGGACCGAGGAGCAGGCGGGCGAGGGGATTGGCATACTACATGCCTGTGGCTACCTGTTGTCCGCGATGCTCGGAGTCGCTGCCGGCAACATCTACGTCGCACAAGGCATGACAGGAGTCACCATTGTGTCCACGATCTTCTACATCGTGGCATTGGTCGGCCTCTGGGGTCTAGCAGGCCCATCCGTAGGTCCGAAGGAGAGGTCGCAGCAGAGTGAGATGGAAGACCTTCCACAGAGCACGATTCAGGATAGGATTCGACAAGCACTCACCTTCGAGGACCAATGGGTTCCTTGGATACTCATCGTGATTCTGCTCGTCGCCATCCCCCGTGGTGGCATCGTGTTAACCGCTCTGAACTACGTCGAATCGACCGGTGTCGACCTCGATCTGGTATTTGTCATCGAGGCGTGGGCTATGCTGCTCAATGTCCTGCTATTCGCCTTCGGAGGCATACTCTGCGATCGCTTCGGCGCCGAGCGTGTTCTCGCAGCCTCGGCGATACTCTACATGATCATCTGGTGTGCCTTCTCGATTGGCCTACCTGGTTGGATCGCGGTCGCCGTCTATGTCATCCCCATCGTTGGATTGTTCTACACCTCAGCTGATGCCCTTCTGGCTCGCCACACCTCGGAAGCCGAACGTAATCGCGGTCTCGGCATCGCCGGATGGGCGATGTTCTTCGGCCAATTCCTTGGCACGATGGCCGGTACCGGTCTGATGCTCGTAATCGATGCAGAGGGCGTTGATCTCTGGCTGATGTCCTATCGAATTCTCGCTCCGCTATTCGTGGTCGCTGGAGTGATGAGCGTCTGGTTGGCGCGACGGATGATTGCTGAATCCGAAATGACTGGCGTCGGGGCGATGGATGCGGCACTGGTCAATTCAGGGGACAGCAGCGAATCGGCCGCATGATACGGGCGAAGCTCAGGTCGAACGCCAAGCGAGGCAGAACCGGTGCTCGGCCCCTCGACTCTCGATAGTTCGATGGATGAGATTGATCGGAGCGCCTTCTCCATCGGAATCCGCCGACCATATGACCATGCAATCGGAAGGATGCCAGATGGCCTTCTTGGCGGTCTCGGAAAGAGACGCACCGACCGCCTTGCAAGACGCCTCCTTAGCAAGCCAGGCGTCGAGTCTGTGCGAGTCGGTGCCAGACGAAATCGATTCTCGCTCGGCACCGGTCGCGATCCAATCGATGACCCCGTCCGCGTAGGTTCTGTCAATCGGTTCCAAATCAATACCTATCGACCACTCCGGATCAGCAATCGCCGCGATGGCGAGTCGTGAATCATGAGCAATCGAGAAAGCAACTGATGGTGGCCGAAGGACAGGGCGACCGGCTTCATCGCGCTCGGCAAGGTGCTGCGCTGGGTCGCAACCCGACTGGAGCATCAGATGAGCGAGTGTTGCTCTACCGGCGGCGTGCTCTTCCAATCGTGCTGCGCTCCTCTGACCCTTCAGCGTTGAGGAATCAGATAGAGTGAGTCGGTCCAACGACGGTGGTGGCGAATCGAACGGCGTCTGGCGGATGTCCATGCATGCTATCGAGAGGCCAGAGGGAAGGCCCTCCGGAGGGCCTTCCTCGATGGTAATCGAGGTGGGTGCATCGAGTGGTTTCCAGTCCATCATTCTCAATCCATCATTCAATTGGACTTTCGAAAAATTCAATTGGAATTCAATCTCCACTCAACCTGAATGACAGATCGTCTGGAAGAGGTGCAATACCCTTCAGCCGTAAGCCTTCAAGCGATATCACCGGATCACCATCGGAATCGTAGACGATGCCGTCGTGGACCGTAACCCCCCCCTCGTCAGCCGCACGTCGTACGGTCCTGACGCGGAGTTGCTCATCTTCCTCCGGGATGCGCTCGATTCGAACGTTCCCGATGCCGATCGGCAGAGACTCCAAACCATCTACCTCCATCGCGATTAGCCCAGCGTTCTGGAAGACTGACTCGATCAGCATCGGGTTCGCCTCCAGTAGAACGACCTCTCCGATTGATTCCTCTGAGAACTGGACGCGGTCTGGTAGTTGATCTCTGGTGAGGGCGATTCCGTCGCAACCTCGTCTACCTTCCCGGTCGAAGGCGTGAATCACTCCGCCGTGCACCTGGAATCTAGGCCCGTGGAACATGCGCTGGTAAACGAATTCGGAGGAATGCAGAGGAGTGCCATCGGAAGGCCAGCCGAGGATTGGATGGGCAGGTGCGCCCGGAACGGCTCCACTCTTCAGCAGCCGGACTGTCGCCGAATGATGCACCTTCGGCTCGCCGAACACCTCACCCTTAGAGTTCACGAGATCGGTCTCCATCGAGCAATCAATCCAGACATGATGCGCGTCCTGCTCGGCGAACGAAGCTCTAATCCTGACCATTTGCGAGCTTCTCATGACCTTCAACGGCAAGCCGAAAACGACCTTTTCGAATCCGGATAAGGAACATATGGGCCAGAGCAGGAGAGCGCTCTCGGCGAACGCCTCCAAGCACATGACGCCAGGCATGTAGGGGACGTCATTGATCGCGTGATCGGCGAGGAATGGGAATCTCTCGACCGTCAGTGTGCACTCAGCAGTGATGTCATCGAATGGGTCGAGGTTGGTGATGATTTCTATGAATGGGAAACGACTCGGGTTGGCGAGGCGTTGCGCGACGTCGGGGGGGAGGCGCTGCGGCGCTGCACGTGTGCAATCCTCGTCATCCAAATCACCGATCGCTCCCGCGACGACCGACATCCGTTTGCCGCCGCGGAGCGCCTCATCGACGAATCGCTCGGCTCCCTCGTCCGGAGGAATCATCTCGATGCCCGCGGCCTTGAACACCCGATCGAGAGACCCTCTGGTCGCCATTCCGACATCGGCCCACGGCGACCAAGCGATTGCGACTGCACGGAAATCACCATCCTGGGCGCTGAGTCTAGCCATCTCGACATCGAGGATTTGGTTGGCGGCGCAGTAGTCGCACTGCATTGCATTGCCAGTCCGGCCGGCGATACTCGTGAACACAGCAGCGAATCTGAGTTCCTTGAGATTGGGGGTGACGGCGGAGAACATTGCGTCCCACCCACGGACCTTCACCGACAGCACTCGCTCGACAGTGTCCAGTTCCTTCTCCTCAAACCGGGTCGAATCCTCGATGCCTGCTCCATGGACGATTCCGGTAATCGATCCCAATATGCTCCTGACATCATCCACCGCTTCGCGAACCGCATTCGCATTGGTCACATCGACCGCCCTGTACAGGACCCGGTTCCCGGTCGCTGCTATCCTCCGAATTGTCCGGTGCACCTCGGCACCTCTCTGCATACTCCGCCACTCTCGATCCCATTCCACCAGTGTGACCTTGGGCGGGTCCTCTCCTTCGGCCGCGGCTTCCTCGGCCTCTTCCTGCATCCGCTGCCGGAGTTTCTTCCTCGCTTCTTCCAACGTCTCTTCATCCGCATCCACGAGGTCCGAGAGCGAGGGGTCAAGCGAGGTTCTTCCCATCAGAACGAACGCGGCCCCTGCGCCGGCACTCGCCTCGGCTGTTGCGACGATGCACTCCGCCGTCACACCTGCTGCGCCACCGCTGACGACCCAGACATCATCTGCGAGGAGTGGTTCACGCGGCAGCTCCAGCCGCTCGTCGAAGAGACATAGCCGCCACCTCGACCCATCCGCCTCTATCCCGACTTCGCGCGGTCCAGCCTGCTCCAGTAGTTCGGTCAGGAGCATCTCTGCCAACGTCTCGGTCTCACCGAGCAATTCTGGATCGAGGTCGAGCGCGCGGCAGCGCACGCCCTCCCGCTCGCGGGAGTATGACTTGACGATTCCATGCGCACCAGCGGCGAGTGAGTTGAACCTCTCAGATTGCACTCCGTGTCGGCCGTCGAGTGCCGAGACGCTCGCGACCAGCGCGGCGTCTCTAGATGACACCGATGCATCGACGCCCTGAAGGAGGCTGAACAAACCGGTAATCGAGAATTCGAGGTGCGCTTCCGTAGTCTCCGAAGCCCAAGGCGTACCTGCGAGGCGGAGCGGAGCGAGATGGATGATTCCACCAATCTCGCCGAGGTCGTGGACATGCTCGACCGCAGCAGTAATCTGATCTGAAGAACCCGGATTACAGCGCACGATGTCCACCTCGCCATCTCGCTCGACTCTGATGCCGCCGCTGACGCTACCATCGAAGAAGACGCGGATTGCATCGATGCCTCGATCCTCAAGCAGAGAACAGAGATGCTCGGCAACTCCCCATGCATCATCCGTTACTAGAACGAAAGACCCGGTGAGGTCAAGTTCCTCAATCGGTCCGAGGGGGGCTTCATCCACCTCTACCTGATATCGCTTGACTCCATCGACTCGACTCGGGCCCTTGGGTGATCCAGAATCGGTCGTTCGCACGAGTTCGGGATCTGCTTCAGGCTCGGATTCAATTTCGTCGACCAATTCAGGGCCATCAGATGTAGGGGTTGCGTCATCCAAAGATAGGTTACCATTCACGGATTGAGAGGAAGATTCGGCCACTCTTGAGCCATTGAAGGATGAGATGTATCTGATCACATGCCCCAAGGTTGGGTGCTCCCGCAACTGGAAGTCCTCGTCCACCGGAATCCCGAAGCGCTCTCGCAGATCCCCCATTATCTCAGCCTGCTTGATTGAATCGATGCCTAGTTCTCCCTCCATGTCAGCATCCAGTTCGAGGAACTCAGCCGGGTAGCCAGTGTGGGTGCAGACCACCTCGATGACCGCATCATGCACTGCGCCACCATCGATGGCGGCGAGCATGCCGGTCGGCTCGGACATCTGCCCGTACTCGGGTTCGGCAGCCGCTTCGTCTTCCTCAGGATTGGAGGTTGGTTCTTCCTCCGCGGACGCCGGTTCGACCCGCACCGCATGACCTCCATCAGAGAAAGAAGCGATGTAGGTGATTACATGCCCCAAGGTTGGGTGCTCCCGCAATTGAAACTCTTCATCGACCGGTAGACTGAAGCAATCGCGCAACTCGGACATAATCTCAGCCTGCTTGATTGAGTCGATGCCCAACTCGCCCTCCATATCTGCGTCTAATTCAAGGAACTCGGATGGATACCCTGTGGCGGACGACACGACTTGCATGACTCCGTCTTGAATCGAGTCGCCTCCCATCTCGATCAATCCGCCCGCGTCTGGGCGCTGCTCTTTGACCGAGGTTGGCAGCATCTCCCCTCCATCTTCGCCAGCATCCCCCTCAGGATCTGTCGGCGCGGTGACTCGAACCTCGGACTTCGCCGGCGGCTCGATGGTCAGTGAAGAGGGCGTGGCTGTCTCTTCCGCTTCCTGAGGGTTCCAAATCTCGCCCTGCACTCCACCGATCAATCTCTCATCCGCATCGACCCACGCGACCAATTTCCGGTCTAGGACGCGTATCTCGATACTATTCCCTGCCGCTCTCTCCGTCCATAATCGAATACGATCAGGACGGAAGCGAGCGGTTCCTGAACGGGCGATTCGACGCAGGAAGGTGAGGGCGATTTGGCTGCCGAATCCAGCCCCGTGTCTCAGGGCATATTCCAGTTCGTGCTTGCCTCCCTTGGATAGGTTCAGAGGGCCGAGAGAGTCATCGACATCTCGGAAGTTAGCAATCGGAGGTAGAACCCCTTCGGCGAGCCCGCGGATGACAACAGCGTCCTCCAGTCCAACCCCCATTGGATGGCCTACGAATCCCTTCGCATTTGTGATGAGAATCCTCGAAGCATCCTCTCCAAAGACGTGCCTGAGAGCCTCGACCTCGGCCGCTGCAGAGCCACCTCGCGGCGGCGTGTACGGCTCATGAGACATGAACGTCATCCGGTCGGCGAGAGAACCTCGGTCGAGCGACCATCGCGCCTCCATCCGGGCCACGAATCGCTCCATAACCTCCGCTGCGTGACCCGTGTCGAGTCTAGTTGGATGGAAGGCGCTGTTCGCAATCTCCGCACCGAGTACCTCGACATACGGAACCACTCCCCTCTCAGAAGCATCGTTGGCTCGTTCAAGGACGAACGCAGCCCCGCCCATTCCGAGCAGCATCCCATGCCTGCGAGCGTCGAACGGCAGTGCTACCTCTTCCACCACATCGCCCATCGCGTGCGCGCCGGCAGCCGCGAATCCAGCCCCGACCCACGGCATCAGGTCGTCGCCCGTCGAATCATCGCCGGAGACGATTATCACTCGGTCGCATCTTCCCTGAGCCATCCAATCCTCGGCTACCGCGAATGCCGCGGGAGTCGATGCACAAGCGTTGTTAATCGCTAGATTAGGCCCTCTCGCACCTATCCAGGCTGCGAACTGGCTGTGTCCCATGGATAGTACTTGGAGCAGGTATTTTCGATCGAAGTGGCCCTCTTTTGAACGCCCATCTGCAAGTGCGTGCCGAACAGCCATCTGCAGTCCGGGGAACACGCTCGCGAAAATCACCCCGGTACAATCCCGCTCCGAATCAGGCAACCTCCATCCGCGTACCATTCTCTTTCCTTGGCTGTTCACCTGCTCCACGGGCAGCAGCGGCAATCCAGCGTCCCGCAACGCCTCTAGACCGGCCGCGAAAGAGAGCGAGGTCGCCACGTCGAAGGCGTCAACCAACTTCGAATCAATACCATACTGCTCAGCTAGGTCGAAAGCCCCGCCGCGACCGGCGAGTTGCGGAACCTTGTCCACAGTGTCAGCGGCGACGAACGATGCCGTCCCATCATCCGATTTCACGAGCCTGACAATCTGGAGTTCCAGTAGCCGCTGCTTCAGTGATTCCGGAATCTCGGAGATGAAGTTCTGACCGGCTAGTATCCGATCCAAAGCATCTGGAGCGAACACCTCCTCCATCCCCGGAAGACCGAGTGAGACTCCGGAGACCACAGGAGGCGCCCCCCCGCCGAGACGAACGCCGCTCGGAGGCGATGATACACTACATGGCACTCCTCTCTCTGGACCAATAGATGCTGTGGACGATGGGAGATCAACGATCCAGTCGACGAGATCGCCAACCGTTTGGAGCGCGCGCTCATCGACCTCCGCGACTATCGCTGCAGCTCGTATCCGATCCCGTATCGAAGTCTGGCTGGAGGCGTCGATTCGAAGAACCTCTTCGAGATGGATGGCGCCACTGAGTGCCTGCTTCGGATAGCCGCTCACATCGGATACAATATCGGATACCAGGGCCTCAGCGGCCAGCTTCATCGCCCGCTCGACCATCTCGGACGATGGGGCCTCTCCTCCTGCCGTTCGGTTGCTCGACGAGGAGGTTGAATCGATGAATTGTGCCTGAGGAGTGGATGACCCATCTCCTGCACTGGGAAGCGGCCTCGCCCTCACTCGCAATGCCTCATTCGCGGCGGAAGATTCGGGCGGAAATTCAGCACTCTCGGTCGCTGCTGCAGCCTCCATTGGTCCAGCCCTGAACGCCGGCGTGTGGATTTCGGAATCGAGGAAGATGTTTCTAGAGGGGCGCCCGGCGACCGCGAGGGCGGCGGTGGCGGCGAGGAAGGATTGGATTCCTCCCGCCTTTGGATGGTTGGTGATTGAGACCACTCTCTCCTCGTCTTCAAGGATCTGATCTACGAAGAGCGCCAGCGCTCTCTTCGGACCAACCTCCAAGAAGAAGCGAGCCCCGGAGTCGTGCATCGTCCGTATCTGGTCCGTCCACTGGACCGGAGAGGACATCTGAGGCGCCAGCTTCTCTAGGATCGCAGCCTTGGGGTCCGTGCCCTTGCCGACGGAGTCGGGGTAGAACGAACCGTCGACATTGGCTGTGATTGGGATCGAAGGTAGAGAGATATCCAGATTGTCTAGGAAGCGGCGCAGAGGTTCATTGGCCGGTGCAACGATACGGCTGTGGAACGCATGACTTGTCTGGAGGCGAACGACTGTAGCTCCCGACTCGACGAAGGTCTCCATCACAGATTCCATAGGCTCGGTCTCGCCGGCTATCACGGTCATCATAGGGGAATTCCGATTCGCAGCGATGACGTATCCCTCCGCCTCCTCCAGCACCTCCTCGATAATCTCCACGGGAGCCGTCACCGACGCCATGACGCCGCGGTCGGGAACCTCTACGCTTCCCATCTCGGTACCGCGGGCAGCCGCCGCACGGAGAGCGTCATGGAATCCTAGGATGCCGCTCACCATGAGCGCAGCGTACTCACCGAGGCTGTGGCCGGCGACCATGTCTGGATGCAGGGCGTGCTGCTCCAGTAGCCGCTCAATAGCGAGGTCTGCGGTCAACATCGCCGGCTGTGTGTACTCGGTCTGCTTGAGACATTCCTCCGCCTCCTCCATCTCCTCCTCCGTCAGACCTCTGCGAAGTACAAAGGATGAGAGAGTCTCTCCATCGAGGATATCGACCATCGTCCGGTCTGCCTCCTCCCAAGTCTCCCCGATAATCGAGTAGCGCTTTGAAAGATCGTACGTCATTCCGACGTACTGGCTCCCCTGACCTGGGAACATGTGAGCAACCTTCGCTCCCTCCGGCAGCGGCTCACCATCACTGACAAACACGTTCTGCTTGGAGAGGAAATCCCACTTCCCCCGATCCTCCGCTGCCTTCTCAAACAGGTCGAAGCGCTTCTCCAATTCAGCCCATGATGTTGCGACGATGGCGAGGCGAGCACCGGTGGCCTCGTAGTCGGTGCTGGCGGCAGGGAGTGCCTCCGAAAGGCGTCGCCCCCGCGGATCGTCATCGAATGTCGGAGATCCGTCCAGCAACGATGCCCGTACAGCGGCGGCACTGATGACCAATCCATCGAGGTCAGCAGCGTTGAGGAGCAGAACGCCGCCTTCCACCGCCAGCAACTCCGAATGCGTCATCGTTACCGACGCCGCGCCCTGTCCGGCTTGGACTGCGTCGGACTCTCCTGCAGGCGATGCATCGAGCCAACGCGCCCTGCGCTGCGACCACTCCTTCGCGAGATCTGCGTGATGTTCCGGATCGAACTGCTCTAGAGCGCAGTGGAAGTTGGTGCCTCCGAATCCGAAGGCGGAGATGCCGGCGCGGCGAGGCGTGCCGGAAGCCGGAGCCGGCCATTCGCGCGCCTCGCATGGAACGAAGAACGGGACCGAATTCCAATCGACATTCTCGTTCGGAGTCTCAAAGCCTGCCGATGGAGGGAGTGTACGATGGTGGAGTGCGAACATCGCCTTCAGGAGCCCGGCCATTCCGGCTGCCGCCTTCAGATGCCCAATCTGGCTCTTGATCGAGCCGACGGCCACCTCCTCTGGACCGCGACCACTCCCCTCAAAGACAGTCCCGAGCGATTCTAGTTCGGTCGCATCACCGACAATCGTGCTGGTGCCGTGGGCCTCGATCAGTTCGACCGAGTCCGGGCCATAACCAGCCTGCATGTGGGCTCGAGACACGGCCTGTACCTGACCACGAGTACTCGGAGCGGTGATACCCTTACCACGACCGTCACTCGATGCTCCTACGCCTCGCACTACCGCGTAGATTCGATCTCCGTCATCCAGCGCATCGCCCAGCCTCTTCAGGACGACGCAACCGGCACCCTCACCCATCACGAAGCCATCGGCACGGGCATCGAACGGAGTGGAATGCGACGGTGAGAGGGCGCCGATTGCGCTGAATTTGGCGTAGGTGGCTGGATCCATCGTCCGATCTGCCGCACCAGCGAGCATGACATCGACCTGACGAGCCTGGAGCAGGCGGCAAGCGTCGAGCACCGCTGCGAAGGTCGTCGCGCATGCGGCATCTGTGGTGTAGTTCGGACCTTGCAGGTCGAGGAGGTTGGCGACCCGGCCAGCGACCACATTCGCCAACTCACCAGGCATGGTGTCCTCATCGACCTTCGGCGCCCCTTCGGCGATTGACGCCTCGAGCGCTCCTCGGCCTGATTCCGGCATGCCGCCCTCTTCGACCGCGAGCCGCGAGAAGCGGCTAGCCCATACCCGGTGGTTCGACAGGTTCCGATTCTCCCCTCCCAGAGCGTTCGCGAACACGACTCCGGTCCGCGCCCTCGGCAGTTCCCGAGACGAATCCTCGCCTAGGTAGCCCGCATCCTCGAGTGCCGCCGCCGACACCTCGACCGCCCATTGCTGGCAGACATCGATCTGCGCGAGTGTACCGGGGGGCACTCGCCAGCGCTTCCAATCGAACTCGAAGCCGGCCACGAAGGCGCCGATGCGAGAATAGGTGCGATTCTCCTCCACATTCCCCGGACCACCTTCGGACCAGAAATCGTCCACCGACCAACGATCGTCCGGCACCTCTCGAATGCTCACCTTCGCGTCCAGCACGTTGCGCCAGAACGCGTCGGCGTCGCGAGCATCCGGAAGGATAGCACCGACGCCTATGATGGCGATCGGCTCGAAGGGGTCTTGGGAAACCTCGTCGAGATCGATTCCCATGCGATCACCTTCAGTCGTTGATGCTCTCCGGCACCATGATGGAAGAGTATCCGCAATCAACATGGATAATCTGTCCGGTCACGGCGCTCGAAAGTGGGCTCGCGAGCCAGACCGCACAGCCGGCCACGTCATCCTGCTTCACATTGCGGCGCAGCGGAGCATTCCTCTCAACATGGTCGAGGATGCGGTCGAAGCCGGGGATGCCCCCCGCCGCCAGCGTCCGAATTGGCCCGGAGGAAATCGCATTGACGCGATGTCCTTCCTCTCCGACCCGATTCGCTAACTCTCTGACCCACGACTCTAGCGCTGCCTTGGCGACGCTCATTATCCCGTAGTTCGGAACATACCGCGTGCTCGCAGCGTAGGTGAGGGCAATTGTGGAAGAGCAGGGCTTGAGGTGAGGAAGAGTATGCCGCATCAGCCGCTGGAGTGAATGTGCTGAGATCGTCATTGCCACGTTGATTGGTTCCTCTTCGACGAAGAGGACGTGGCGATCGAAGCAGGACCTCGGCGCGAAGCCTATGGCGTGGATTACGATGTCCGCCTTGGCACCCGGGGAGGCCTTCTGCCACTCCTCGAAGAATTCGGCGGTCGTCTCCTCCTCAGCGACATCGATTGGATGGAACGCCTCAATCGCGGGGAGCTTCTCCTTCAACTGGTAGACACGGCTCATGTAGCGCTTCTGGAAACCGAGCACTAGGCTGCAACCAGCCTCAGCCAAACGTTCGCAAATCGCCCACGCGATCGACTCCTCAGACGCCACTCCGAATACGAGTGCTCTCTTTCCTCCTAGTTCCAGCATGTAACCACCTCAGCCCTTCGGGCTGTGCCTCCCCTCGGCGGGCGGGTCTTGAGACTGACCCTCGGACGCCTCGGACCGCCCATCATTCGCCATAGAGTTCACTCGGCCAGACATCATGGACTAGGGTGAGCACCTCTTCCGCTAACGTTCGCCCGGACTCTCCTTCAAGTGCAGCGAGCAGAGCATGGGTGCGCTTCGGCACCGTCTTCGGCCCCAGTACCGCTCCGGGGCGGGTCGGATCGTCGAGGAAGTCGGTCTCCATCGT
Source organism: uncultured Candidatus Poseidoniales archaeon (assembly GCA_964585295.1). Taxonomy (GTDB): domain Archaea; phylum Thermoplasmatota; class Poseidoniia; order Poseidoniales; family Thalassarchaeaceae; genus CAUZSY01. Next base: position 38,304 of record CAZPCY010000001.1, read on the forward strand.
CCATGTCGCAGCTGCAGCGCCCAGCGTCTCGATCAAGGTCGCGACGCTGCCCTTTCCGACGCTGACCGAGGCTGACATCCCATGCGTGAACGCCTCGCTGACGTCGGCCGGCGCGTAGTGGTGAACGGCTCTGCGGCGTGGCAAGCCTGAACGGTCGCACAGGGAGGCGAGGTCCCTGTTCGTGGCCGCACCATCATCTTCGACATGTAATTGGATGGGAACTCCCTCAGCAGCAGCCATCCGCATGATCTCTGCAAGTTGCTCATCGGCTGCCATCCTCGTTTCTTCTGATACCGGATAGTGCGGCCTTCCGACCTCTCCCAATGCCACGGCTTTCCCTTCCCCAATCATATCGAGAGCGAGCTGGCATGATTCGAGATGCAACTCACTCGCCGCCTCTATGCCGATCGTGTGAATCTGCTTCTCCCATACGACCGGATGGGGCCCGAGGACCACCCGGACATCTATCTCGACCCGATCTCTTACCACTTCCGCCATCCGAACCGTCTCATCGTACGCCTCATCGACCTCGGCGATGCTCTCCGGCAGCCGTACACCGAATCCCGGCTTGTGGACGAGACAGAGATGGGTTCCACCCGCATTGGCGAAGTCTTGCGCCGCTGCGACTCCTCGGTTGTTCCGATCTAGGTGTATGTGGGTGTCCCAGATAGGTCCGCCCCAGCCGTTTGACCGGTCGTCCGGCATCCACGCCACCTCAGACGTAGAGCCTTGCGCGCTCAAAACGCGAGTCCCAATACTGTACAGCGCGATTCGCGATCCTAGATGCCAGCGCTCGCGTCACTATGCAGCGGCCGCCACGGAAGACGATCATCTCGACGTCGTGGCGACCGTCTGAGATTCTGACCGCATCGAGTGTCGGCTCCATCTTCACCGCCGAGAGAGCGTCGGCAGCGCGTTCCAGATCAATCGAGCGGCCGAAGTCACAACTGGCTTGGATGGAGCCGCGCTCGGTGCGGATGCCATCCTCGGGCTCACCCAACGAGAGGATGAGCTCCCGACAGACAGATCGAGCAACCTCATCCCGACTCGTTCCATGCACGATGATTCCACCATCACCATCGACGAGCAGCGTGACTGGTGGATTCGCCAACTGTCTAATCGCATAGTCGCCGCTCTTCACCGCACCGAGTTCGGATACTACGCGGTCCGCATCTATCCCTCCCCTCGGAAGGAACCGGAAGAGCTGGTTCTCCACCTTCACCTCGATGCGTGCCATCTTCCCTTCTCACCCCCGTACGGCTCGACTCGCTCCGGTGTCGGGTCGCGCTCCAGCCTCTCTAGGATGTGCGGGAACCACGGTTGGACGACCGGGGCAAGCAGTACACTCTCGGGCGACGCCTCGTCATCAATCTGTTCCCCAATCCATGACTCTCGAAGAGATGCTAGCGCTCCTCGCAACCTTGCTGCGAAGCGATTGTCTCCCCTCACCGCAATCGGATGATCGGGTGCCATCGGGCGTCCACGCTCCCAGCGTGCTGAGACCAATGCCGCCGCCATCACAATCTGATCATCGCGATTCTCGGCAGCGGCCTCCGACAACCGCATCTCACTCAAGGCGATTCTGCGAGCGGCGCCTAGGAAGCGACGGCGGGCGCCGACAGCGCCGAAGGCGGCGCGAATGAGGCGACTGAGGCGGACGCTCTCCCCCACTATATCTCCGACGAGTTCCGCCCAAGCATCGTCGTCGAGACCTGGTTCCAACAGCCACACTGGCTTCTCCTCTTCCTCCGCCATCTCAAGCGCTGCCACCGGTTCTGGATCCGGATAAACCGGCGCTTCGATGTCGGGAAGCGACTCCAGCGAAGAGAGCATCCATCGCTCCTCTCCTCCGACCGCGATCGACACGGCAACGGCGGTCGCACCGGGTGACGCTGCCTCCTGATTGGCTTCCTCACCCCAATGGTCTAGAATCTCCTCGGCGGCGAACAGAGCCAATCCGTCCCATTCACCTTCGAACTGGAGCGAAGCGGGCCATCTGACCGCCGGCAGGTAGGGCAGTAGCCGGATGATGCCGCCATCTGGATCGTGATGGTCATACGGTCGCCATCGTAGTGAACTCTGCTCGGATGCCCCCATCGACAATCCCCTCCGATCCATCCGCATCGCAGCCGGGATGGTGCTGGAAGTCGATCCTTCACAGACCGCTCAGCCGTTCTGCTCCTCCAGCCACTGCTGGAGCTGCGGGATTTCCCAGCCCATGTCGAAGTATCCTTGGATGGTCTCCTCGTCCCAGAACGGGAATTTCTGGAGCGCCTGTGCCATCCGTGGATCGACGGCTGGTGCCGCGGGCACCGGCGGCCCCCCACCCCGCGCCTTCAGTGGAGCGGCCGATTCCGGTTGTGGCAGGAAGTCCTCATCCTCGTAGTAATCATCGTCTTCGCCATCACCTCGATTCAGGACAACCATCACTACGACGATGGCCGCTATTAACAGCAGGACGAGACCTACCAAACCACCGATCACCATCGTGTCCATTCCCGCGGATGCCTCTTCGGCCGACAGGACGGCGAAGGTGTTGGTTGATCCGAGTTCGACGCCATCGAGGTCAGTCACATAGTACCGGACTTGGACCTGCGGATTCGACCATTGCCCCATGCTGATCCTCCATGTGTGATCGGCACCAGCGGCAATCTCGGCCGAGGTCTCGACCTCCATCGTGTTCTGTACGGCCCCTGCGACCTCGGTGACGACAATCGCCTTCATCCGTCCCGGAATATTCCCGCCATTCTGGAGCGACACAATCAGTTCGACATCTCGACCGACGGATGGCGAGTTGGTGTTCATCAGGACATTCTTGACCTCAAAATCGGCGGCTTCGAACCGCAGCATGAACTCGCCTCCCTCGAAGGCGCTATCGAAGTTACCGGCGCCCTTGATGGAAAGGCCAGAGGAATCGTGGCCACTTACCCAGAATCTTAGGGTCACTCCATCAAAGTCTTCGGGTAGGCTGGCATTCCATAGGTTGAAGCAAGCGACGGTCCCCCGAATCGGGTCGGCATTGGTGTCGAGGTAGATCTCCTCCGAGAGCCACTGGTGACCAGGGAATTTGTCGTAGAACTCGGTCCAGTTGCCGCCGTCCTTGAAGAACATCCAGTTCAGGTGGACATCTCCTTGGTCGAGCCGCTGCAATTCCTCGATGTAGATTCGCATCGAAAGGCAGTCGAAGTCCGAGGAAGATATCTCGCCGTTGGAGATATCACTGCCATCGCGATCGGTGAGTTTCCACAACTCCATGTTGGCTGCTCTAGGGGGCGTGCTGTCGACATTCACCGTGAAAGTCCGATCAGCAGGGGAGGTGTGGTCAGACGCCCCTTCAGGCAGTCCCTCCAACTCAAATGAATACTGGAACTGGTTCGTCTGGCTCGGCGCTTGAACGAACACCTCAAAGGTGCCGTTCTCAAAAGCCTGATCCTGTGTGGCTGCGGCCGCGTAATCGTATCCCTTGTCGAAATCGGGCTGAGCCTCGGCTCGGTCGATTCTGATTGAGAGTGGAATCTCCGGCGTGATCACGATGCCTTCACCGAGTCGTTCCTTGAACGCGTAAGTTCCCGATACCCGGAGCATGTCACCCTTGTAGACGAAGCCGCTGTTCGGGTCGCCGACATCGGATGTGATGTAGCCAACCGTGTCCTCGACCTTGAACGAGGATAAATCGAGTTTGATTCCGGTGGAATACGACCACCGTTGCTTGTAGAGGTCGCCGCTTATCTCGGCGAGCCTGTTCGATCGGTCCTTGATCTGGATGTCTGGTGTGTTAGTCGCCCCTATTCCCACGGTGCTGATGGACCAAGACAGGCGAATCGGCAAGTCGAGCACGAATTGGGTCTCGAATGGGTCGAGCAGCAACCCTCCCTCATCATCGTCCTGCACCATCTCTGCGCCCTGACCGTCCGCGCTCAGAGTGAGAATCTCGATCCACTGGCTATCGGTCCAAGCGGTGTCATTGCGTGGGCTGTAGAAGATGTCCATATCACCTTCCTCCCGAGTGTTCATCTCGATTGTGAAGAGGTCAATGTCCTGCCAACCGTTGTCGTCCGATCCGTGCACCCTCAGGTGGTAGGTGTTGCCCGCGTACAGGGAATTGTTCGATTGGGTCAATTCGGTACCGTAATCATCCGTGATGTGGAAGGCTCGGGCGAATGGCGAACGGCTCTCCATCCCGATGTATGTGATGAGGTCGAAACCAAAGCCAGGGGCACCACCGCCGATAATCGAGTTGCCTCCAACATCGGTACCACTGACGAATAGGCTAACCTTCCTTGGAGTCGAGTCTCCCTCATTAGCGATGTCGTTGATGCAATCGCTCCCGGCGTTGGCGATGTAGTAGTAAGACTCAGACTCCTCAGATTCACGAACCATTGGTACGGAATGATACTCAGCCGAATCCGCCTCACCGTTCCTCTCGATGGTGTCATGGTCGTTCTCTACCCAGTAATTGAACGTCAGAGATTCCGGTGCAACCGGGTTATCGCGGGCCGCGATGCGGAACTTCTGGCAGACGCTGGAAGGAATCCATGTCGGATCGGAGAGGTCGCGCCACTCTCCAGTACTGGTCTGGACGCTGATATTGATGAGATCAGGTGACAGCGGATCGATTGAGAGCGTCATTCGAATCGCGCAATCCTGATCGGGGGAGTACTCAGCCGGAGGACAGAGGCTGTCTCCGACGGTGTAATTGGCGAGCCGGAGTCTGTAGTGATCGGTACCAGCAGCCATATTCGAGATGGCTGGCGACCAAGTGAAGTTTCCATCGGCACTCGCGTTGAGGGTCAATCGGTCAATCTCTAGGTAGTCATCCGAGGTGTGTGTGGTGTTGGATTCATTCCACTGTTCAAGGAGGAGCGAGTAGGACGATGGGTCCGGAGCAACTTCAAGGTCCTGCAATCGGACCGTTCCTACGAGGACCATTCCACGACTGCTCTTCGCATCGGAGAGGTTCGTCTGCTCGACTCCCGCATCGTTGTAGAGCCTGAATGAGGCAATCCCGGCATCGTTCTCGACCGCGTTGCCGACCGGTGGATCCAGCAGTATCCCCGCTGGTAAACCATGCACTCCCGTTGCACTAATCGACTCCGAGTAGAGACGAACTGCAGGTGTGTCCTCCCAATCTGGTGAGATTCGGAATCTCCACCTGAGTTCCTTCCCGGACTGAATGTCGGTGGCGATGCTGACCATAGGGATCAGCCAGCCATTTTCATTGGACTCGTACCAGAAGGAGCCGTTCTCGGCTGAATAGCGGAGTTCAGCGGCACCGGTGGCGGTCTCAAACAGAAGGGAGGCGCCGGCGAGTGACTGGCCCGCGGCAGTGATAGTGTGGGTCGTGACCAATTCGTGGATCTCACCGTTGGGATACAGACCGGTCCAATCACCGGTACGTGAGATGGTGCTGTCGTGGCCGGTGCTGGTGGTGATTGACAGCCCGGAGAGGCGCACCGCGCCTCCGCTGTTAGAGGATACGAGAATCGGAACGCTAACCTCACCGCCCTGCGACGTGCCTAGTGAGACTCCCTGACTCAACTCGCGGGCAATCTCGTTGCCGTCGCTGAGAGCTCTCGACCATGTGTAGATAATGCACAAATCACGGAACACTACCGTCGAGCCTATCGTTCCATTTGGTGCATCCACTTTGAATCGGAACAGCACCCATTCGTTGCCGTACGAATCGGTCAGAGCCACTGGTGCAGTCGCCATCAATGAGTCAATCTGGGTCTCGATTGCTGACAGATTGAATCCTTCCTCGACCGAGAAACGGGTGAACGGATCGCTGAAGGAAGCGACCAATTCCTCATCCGTCCCGGCGAGCAAGGAGATGTCTAAGTCTCCCATTCCATTGTCTTCGAATGCGACCTCGGCGAACTGGACGTCCGCACCCTTGGGGAGCAGGAATGAGGCTCCTTGTGCCTCCAGATTTGAGGTTAGGGACATCGTCGAGGTCGAAGAGGCGGTGTTGATTCCATTCTGGACCCCCGTTCGGAACTTCGTCTGATGGCCTAGCGCCCCGAACGCTGGATCAGGCATTCCCCACTCTATGTCACCATCCGCCCCGACGTCAATCGTAGGTGCTTGAGGAGCGTGGCCGAAAGTGAGTTCGGCATGAATGCCGGTCACTGTGCACATGATTGAGGAGTAATCAACCTCCATGCCGAAGACATTGACCGGTTCGTCGAAGGTGACGGTGGTACCATCCGTCGTCTCCACCATGCCATTGTCATCGGGAGTCGCCTCAAGGTTGGTGACGCGAATCAGAACGGTCGAATCACTCGGATTGCAGTTATCGGTAATTACCGGACGGATGGCGGTAATCGGTTTGGAGAAACGGAATCGGTCGAGCGGATACGTGTACGAATCATCATAGATGCGCGGATTCCACATCACCGAAGAGTCCTCGGTCGGCGAACTCGTCCAACTTCCTAACTGGATCATTCCGTTGTTCGAAAAGACATCACCCGATGAGTTGAAACCGGTCCCGACTCTAGTTCCGAAGGAGAGGCTGTGGAGCGTCGGTCCCGAGTATCTTCCGCTGTCGCTCTGAAAGTCGATTCTGACATCTATCGTCGATTGGATACTCGTGTCGATGTCGAACAGCTCCACGGTAGGGCCCGAGAGCCCCGAGAGGGTGCGTCCGGTGCGGTCTACGATGGGGGTATTGGTCGCTGGGTCGATGATTGAATACTCCAACGACGAGCCGGTGGGAACATTCGCATCGACCGACATCAAGCCATATCCATCCGGTGCGTTCTCGCCGGTGGGCGTCGTCGGAGCTATATGTCCAATTGTCACTTCGCCAGAGGTAGGGAGTGGGTCCCCAAGTCGGAAGGCGTCGATATACCAGCCATCCAAAGTCGCATTCGCTGGAGGATCGCTGTGGTCATTCCTCTCAAGAACGAACTTGAGTCGTACGAAGGTTCCCTCGTGAGCGGTTAGATCGAGCCCGACCGTCGCCCAGCCTGCGGTCGCAATCGTGCCTTGGATGAGCGAGTTACCACCCAGCAGATAGGCACCGCTGGGGAAGGAGGTCCCATCGCACTTGGTGGTCACCTGATTGACGCTGGCCCCTCGTTGATAGAGACCGTTATTGTTGCCAATCGGAGAGGTTTGCGAGAGATCGAAGGGGACATAGTTGAACTCCTGATTCCAGTCGACTCCATTGGTCGAGTTCTGAGCGACGACATAGGCACAATCATCGTAGTAGAAGTTGTTCGTGCCGGCAGCCGGTCGGTGGTACAGAGTGTGGTATGATTCGAAGGTCGCTGAGGTCTTTCCTACATGGACCAACATAGGCGGAGTCAACAATTCGTAGGTGTATGATGGCGTCATACCATCGCGGTAGTTGTTGTCATCAAAATCGGTCCCCCAACACCAGGATCCAAGACCGCAACGCGCAAGCGGCGCACCGTTCTCCACCATGCCTAGTTCCCAATCATCCATTGGTTCTCCGGATCCCGTACCGGTCCTCTGGAAGCCTTCGTTCGTCCCCTCAAAGTTGGCGTTGAAACCTTGCGAGGTCAACTCGACGGAAGGCGCCTCGATATCGAATCTGGCGACATCGTCGTAACCGACGAATCCGCCGTTGTAGAGTGGATTCCAGAGATAATCTCCGTATACGGTGGAATGGACATCGTAGACCTCGGTATATTGGTGCTCGGCGAAGTCGCTGCTGACCATCATGCCAGCCGCGTTGACGGTCTCGCCTTCGGGAAGTTTCACAGCGCCGCTTATCGAATCGGAAAGCGACGATCCCCGGAGTTCCACAGTTACTTCGCTGCTGCCATCTGCGAAGGTGCTGACCGAGGCTGCCTGTGCGAGGCCCATGGTCAGCAACATCAGGCAGAGGGCTAGGGCCCGGGTGGTGATGTTGCGCTGTCTCTCCATTCGATTCATCTCCGCGCTCCGTAGGAGCGGTGGCGCGGGCACCGACCGAGCGTATAAAACTCCGTTGGGCCGGCGAGCGATGCCACCCCCCGCAGACCCATCGGAGGAGTTCGCGGAAGGGGCGGCCGACGATTGGGCGAAGGCCTCAAGCCACTTGGATGGAGGGGGGGCGACTCAGGAAACGGAGAGCGATACCACGCGCTTCGTCGAAAGGCACTCTTCGACCAGAACCATAAGGCCGCCCAATTCCTTCTCGTGCTTGAGAAGTCTGCCTCGATCGGCTACCGTCGAGGGGCGCTTCGGTCCAAGCGCGTCACACACCTCAGGTCCAGTGCTTATCTCGTAGGTCCCGAGGTCGCGAGCGAGGCCGATGATTCGCTGTTTGTCGAATCCGAGCAATGGCCGTAGGATGGGCCGATTGGCAGCGATCTCGCACGCTCCAAGATTGCCAAGCGTTTGACTGGAAACCTGACCGAGATTCTCTCCGGTCAGAAGATGGCTGGCATTGATGTCATCGCAGATCCTCGATGCGATTGCATGGTAGAGTCGCTTCATGTGGACGAAGTAGTCTCGATGCATCTCACCGTCGGTAAACCCAGCGAGCGTTGGACCCACCGTGATTACGAGCAGCGAATCAGCGATAGAACCAGGGGAGCCGGCCAAGGGTCCCGATCGACTTCTGAGATGGCGCAACGCCTTGATTGTCTTCACCTCAGCATGATTGCCGGTGACCGGTTCCAGCGAGCAGTGCACGGGATTTACATCCCAACCGGACGCGACCATCCGCGCCACCGCCACGGGTGAGTCTATGCCTCCGGATACGAGGGCGACCGCTTGATTGGGGGGCATCTGCACTCCTCTGGACCTCACCGCTCCCGACTGATGAACCGCTCGCTGATGGCGGGCGACGCTGGAGCCTTCAAAGAGGAGGGGCTAATGGCGGCTTGAGGAGTCTTGATGGAACCCCACTCCCGCGAGCCGGTGACGCTGATTGAGGAGGTGTTCCCTCAGGACACCAACGCCTACAACACGCTGTTCGGAGGGCGCTTACTGAGTGTCATGGACAAGGCTGCTGGAATCGTCTGCTCAAAGTTCGCCCATCGCGAGTTCGTGACCATCTCGATCGACTCACTGAAGTTCGAGCGTCCCGCCCACCAAGGCGACTTGATAGAGGTGACTGCGGAGGTAGTGCACACGAGTACCCACACCGCTGGCTGCCATGTCGTAGCACGGCGGCTCTCCAAGTCCGAGTGGAATCTGGAGGAGATCTGCTCCGGCTTCTTCTTCATGGTGGCGATTGACTCCAATATGAGACCGATTCCGATTCCTCAATTGACACCGGAAGGGGAAGAGGGTGAGCGGCTGTGGGAGCGCGCGGCTGCTGCGCGAGCCCAGATGACCCGAGATCGTGGTTGAGCGACCCACCAACGACGCGCTGACCTAGCGATGCATGCCCGATGGATGAGTGCAGAGGCGTATTCCTGACCGTCGGATTGAACCGACAGAGCCGGGTCGCGGCGCCGTGCCCGTCCTGAATGTCGTATGCGTCAGCGGCGAGATCCTCGCGCGCTCGCTAGGAAAGGCGACCGATGACCGAGATGTGGAATCGTATGTCCACAAGGAGATTGGAGAGGATGGTCCAAGAGCGCTCGCTTTCCTCCGTCCTAGAAGACATCCTGAACGACTTCGACCACTTTTGGCCGCCCTCGATGTAGCAAACCACGCCGTCATCGAGGTAAATGCGCTGGATGCAGCACTAGGAGAGACTCTAGTGGCAGTGGGGGCTGCGGGCATTGCAGAGGGGGTCGCGGTCATCGCTCCTCCGGATGGAGAATGGGTTGACCCCGAGCAGGTCCGAACCGTGCTGGATCAAGCCGGGCTGTCTAGATTCGTGGTGATGGAGGGAGGTGCTGATCCACACGCGATAAGAGAGCATTGCTGGAATCATCTCGAGGATTCGCTAAGCGAGCGCTCCGAACTCGAACGGAGACCATTGGCAATCACGGTCGACCAGCACTTCAACGTCAAGGGCGTGGGGCTCGTCGTCATCGGTACCGTTCAGAGCGGAACCGTCTCCACGCACGACGAAGTGGCAGCGACACCGACGATGGAGCGGGGCGTAGTCAGATCGTTGCAGGTGATGGATGACGATGTCGAGACTGCGCGAGCAGCTGATCGGGTTGGAGTCGCTCTGAGGAACCTGCGAGAGGATTCGATAGCGAGGGGATCCATCCTAGTCCACGCCACCGATCAGGAGATTCAATCCGTCGTCCGCCATCGCCGGTCTTCGCTGTCACTCGAACGTTCCCCGTTCCAACTTCGAGATCTCAGCGTGGGAACGGTGATTCACGCCTCAGTCGATCTGCAGTTCGTCGTCGGCCGAATCGATTCGATGAATGGAGACCGATTGACCATCGAATGGGAAGGCGACCTCTACCTGCGACCGGAGTCGAATAGAGCAATCGTCCTCTCCCAGTTGGACTCGGGATCGATGCGAATCCTTGGAATCGCCTTCGATGTGCAGAGCGGCGGCGATTAAATTCTCGCGGCAACTCTGCGAGCGTCCAAGAACGGCGTTGAAGACCATGTAGGCGTAGATAAACCGTATAAGGTGGACGGGGCGCTCTCAGACGCGGGATGCACTCTAACACCACACCGGTAGGTGTCTCAGGGGAGCGTGACGGAGCCGAAGCGCTCGGTGCCTTCAGATTGGCGGGATTTGAAGGTGGATTCCGCGGCATGGTCACGCAGCAGGACATCACTATGGAACGCTCTGATGGTCGCGGAATTAGAATCGCCATCGAATCGATAAGCAAGGTTCGTCATCAACTGACAGCCAGCGTTCCGCGCGGGTTCGCAGTGCTCTCGCTACTCGCTCTCATCGCCTCGATCAGAGTACTCGTCGACCCCATCAGGACGGTAGTCATAGCCCTCTCAAGTCTGACCCTATTGCTATGGTTGCTAGCCAGAAGACCGGTTCTAGTGATCGATACCAGTGAGGGGGACAGGCATCGGATGACGGCAGACGACCGGGTGCTTCTGAAGACCAGGATCCTAATCTCCCGCATCCGTGATGGGATGACCCTGACAGAGTCGATGGTAGGTCTAGATGAGTTGCTCGACGAGACTGGTTATCCCACCATCCGCCCCCTGCACGAGGAAGCGGTTGCGGTCGCAGCGACACTTCTGGACAACGATGGCAGCGACTTGGACGCGGCACTCGATCGTCTGCACGCTGCCGGTGGCTTCTCCGAAGTTTCCGGCAGTGGATTATCGGAGAGGCGAGGAGTGCTCGACGCCGATGTGCTTCCGCGCCAAGGCTTGTTCGGGGACAGCCACAGGGCTCGAGCATCTAGAGCCATGGAATCGGAGCGAACCGAGCGCGAGCACATTGGAGATGGAATCGCAAGGGGGGCAACCCACACGACCCACTCCGGTTGGCCTTTCGACGATTCTACTGATGATGACCCGTTCAGTTCTAGTCCATTCGACGGACATTCAGACGAGCGCTCCGATGCCCCCATGTCCATCGGTGGTGAGGTCGGCTCTCGGAGTGATTCGGGATTCAGCATGGCGATGGATGGTGATCTGTTTGGATTCGGCGACTCATTTGCGAGCGAGTCGACTGCTACACAAGAGGCGACATCGTTCGATGACTGTTGGGAACCGGCCCCAGAACCGACCTCTCGGCTGCCGGTTCCCGTCCCCCCCACCAGACCACCATCCTCGATGGAACTCATCAGGCGAGCTCGGGAGAGGGCAGAAGGCAATCTCGGGTTACCACCGCCGACGGCTCTAGCCGTCCGAGAGGAATGCCTTCCTGGGCTGGTCGAGGCTGCGAGAGGACCGAGCATCTTGGATGCCACCCCCTTGGATGCCATGGAGACCACGAACTCGGGTGAATCTGAGATCGATGAGGGACCTCTGGCCGATTATCCATCACTGTCCAGATTCGTCAGAACGATGCCAAGGAACCGTCGCGTCGGAGCGCGCCGGCCGAGCGCGTTCGGGAGGCTTGCGAAGAGCGTCGCTCGTGGCGTCGATTCGATGACCGGGCGAGGACGGACAGAGGTGGACGACTACTCTTCCACATACGGAGACGGTGCTGGAGGCACTGGACGCAGCTCCCAGTTCCTCTGGTTGAGGGCCGATCAGGACCATCAGGCGACCGTCGCTGCCGGAATGGGGGCGCTCGCACGGAGCAGCGGTGGTCGCGATCCTCGAGACGCAATGAGCGACATCGTACGAAGTGTCGCCATCGGGGAGCGTGAACCTCCAATGGCCCTTCCGCCGCCCTCGGAAAGTGATGGGCCCGGCGCGTTCGATGCGATGCGAGCAACCAAGAGTGGGGCGGATGACGAGGGTTCCATCCCCGGCATCAGAAGGCTCGGATGAATAGTCGGCTTCGACAGCGTTAGGGGTCGGTCAGAGTCCGATGATTCGGCGCTGCAGGTCGAGGCGCGCTCGATAGGCTCCACGATCGAGGCGAGTCAGACAATCGGCCCCATGCGATTCGACCACAAACGAAGACATGACGATAGCGTGCATCATCGCGTCTCGGATCTCCTCAATGCCGACAGACGCTGGCCTCCTCTGAGCAAGGCGCCCAAGGAAAGCTCCCCCGAACGCATCACCACAACCGGTTGGATCGAGAGTGTGTGGGGTAGGATGGCCGGGAAGGGCTACGACGCCCTGAGGCGATGTGGCGATAGCTCCGAGATCGCCTCTCTTGATGACAACTATGGGGGGGCCCGAACCAGCGGATGCGCCGCCAACCAACGCCGCACCGGATCGGATGGCCTCAATCGAGCGGACAACATCCCCTTCTCCAGCGAGCAAACGGGCCTCGTGTTCGTTTAGAAACAACACGTCAATCCGACGGAGGCATCGCGAGAGCGCCTCTGGTTGCGATTCGATCCAACAAGCCATCGAATCGAGAGCGATAATCTCGGGATCATGCACGCGGTCCAATGCCGATGCTTGGGCTTCAGGGTCGCAGTTAGCGCAGAAGAGGATTCGCGCATCCTTCCATCGCCCCTCTATGGTCGGTCTGAAACCATCTAGCACCCCGTAGTTCGTGACCTCGGTCATCGCCATCTCCATGGAACCCTCGTACCGAACCTGCCATCGAAAGGTCGAGCCGTCGAATCTCTCTATACCGTTCGTATCGATTCCCGCTCCTTTGATCACCCGGAGGGCGGATGCACCCGCTTCGTCACCTCCCACTCGGCTCGCGATCGCGATGTCGATTCCACTTTCATGGGCGTGGAAGGCAGCCGAAAGGGCGGCGTATGATCCACTTCCTCCTAGCGCTGCCTCGGCTGCCGACCTAGGCGTCGAGACATTGTCACTGCTGATTGTGCCTACGACCAGAATTCCGGCCGGCATCCTATCACCCTAGGAGGCCGGGGTGCTCCTCGATGTAGCGAATCGTGATGTCACGGGCGAGGAAGTCCGGTTCGTCAAGGATCGCTTGATGCAGTGGTATAACCGTCTCGACTCCGGTGAGCAGGGTTTCGTCCAGAGCGGCTCGCATCCCAGCGATGGCGGAATCCCGATCACGACCCCAAACGATCATCTTGGCTAGCAGTGAGTCGAAGCACCCTGGCATGTCGTAGCCGATATGGGCGTGGGTGTCCACCCTGACTCCGGGTCCGCCGGGGAAGTGACATTCCCACAGCCTCCCTGGAGATGGGACGAATGTCCGAGGTTCCTCGGCGTTGATTCTGCACTGGATTGCATGGCCAGAGAAGCGGATCTGATCCTGCTCCACCGGAAGCGATTGTCCAGCCGCGACCATGATCCCCAACTGCACTAGGTCGCGTCCGGTAATCATCTCCGTCACCGTGTGCTCCACCTGCACTCGTGGATTCACTTCAAGGAAATAGAAGGAGCCTGAGGAGTCGCGAAGGAACTCAAAGGTGGCTAGGCCTGAGTATCCGACTGCTCTCGCTCCCTCGCAAACCCTCCCTCCTATCTCGGCCCGCACCTCCTCCGATAGCCATGGACCCTCCTCGACAAGTTTCTGGTGGCGCCTCTGTATGCTACAGAAACGTTCGCCGAAGTGGACTGCGTCTTTCCCATCGGCGAGCACCTGGAACTCGATATGTTGCGCCCCTTCGATGTACTTCTCGACGAACACGCGATCGTCTCCGAAGGCACTGCGGGCACGAGATTGGCAGAGGTTCAGAGCTGATTCGAACTCACCCTCCTCCTCGACTATCATCATCCCAATCCCCCCACCGCCTGCAGCGGCCTTGATGATTACCGGGTATCCGATTTCATCGGCCAAGGAGCTCGCCTCTGAGGCGCTTGATATCGATTCGCTGCTGCCTTTGGCGACCGGAAGTCCAGCCGCCTCCATCGCAGCGCGCGCCTCGATCTTGTCCCCTAGCAGCGATATCACATCCGCGCTCGGCCCGATGAAAGTGATCCCCTCCTCTTCTAAGCGGCGGACGAAGGTGGCATTCTCGGCTAGGAATCCATATCCGGGATGGACGGCGTCAACCTCCATCTCCTTCGCCGCGCCAATGACGGCCTCGACGTCGAGGTAGGAGGCGAGAGGATCTCGTGTACGGATTTCGACCGCACGGTCGGATAGACGCACGGGTAGGGACATACGGTCCTCACGTCCATGGATGATGCATGATTCGATGTCGAGGCTGCGCAGAGCACGATGGATGCGTAGTGCGATCTCACCGCGGTTCGCGATCAGCACCCGGTCGAACATGGCAAGCCGACGAGTGCGCCCGGTTCAAGAGCCTGCCTCGAGCGTCGAACCTAGTCTGGGGTGAGTGGCACAGAGGGCAGTGTTGCTCACTCGGCGCATCATCGTGAGCGAAGATAATCGGCCATGCCGTCAATAGACATCGCGGAGGTAGCGCTTCTGCTCCTTCATCAGGGTCCTCTCGACGAACTGCTTCGCTTCATCATCACTCAAGCCGCCGTGTTCCGCGCAGATCCCAATCAATGTCTCATGCACATCCTTCGCCATCCGATTCTTGTCGCCACAGACATAGAAGGTTCCGCCACCGTCGATCCACTGCCAGATCTCCTCACCGTGCTCAGTCATCAGATGCTGGACATACACCTTCTCAGGCCCTTCCCTCGACCATGCTAGGTCGAGCCTGTCGATGGTACCGTCCTCCTTCCAAGCGACAATCTCATCGTCGTAGATGAATTCGTTCTCCTCGGTCCAGTCACCGAAGAACAGCCAGTTCCGACCACTCGCTCCGGAAGCTGCCCGCTGCTGCAGGAATGCTCGGAAGGGTGCGATTCCGGTGCCTGGACCCACCATGATGATGTCCGTCGAGGAATCCTCCGGGAGTACGAAGGATCGGGTCGGCGATACGAAAACGGAGACATCCGATTCGCCCTCAATGCAATCATCGGCTAGATAGCCGGTCGCAAGGCCGGTGCGGTTGCGACCGTGGTGGCTGTATCGAACTATGCCGACAGTGAGGTGCACATGCCCGGGAGCGTGGTCGGGAGAGGAGGCAATCGAGTAGAGGCGTGGTTTGAGCCGGTCGAGCCCGTCGACCAAAGACTGCGGCGTGATGCCGATGTGTCCGAAATCCTCGAGGAAGTCGATGTAGTCACGACTCCAGATGTACTCCTCCATCGCTTCATCGTCATCGACTAGACTACCCCACAGCAAATGCGCGGGATCGATTGCTTGTCCGACGGGCGAGTATCCTTCGGGGTAGTCATCATCATCCCCAGACCACTGCCAGTGCATCGCTTGACCGCCGGATATCGAATGGCGAGAACGCTCGACAAGACGGATGTCAACGGGGGCGCCGGCCTCTGCAAAGAGCGACGCTAGATTGAGGATCGAACGCTTGTTGAGGCGATGGATCTCGTAGTGGAGGGTGAGAGCCTCCCGCAGGGTTATCTCACCGGCGACCGCCTCGACGATGGTCTCTGGATCTGCCCCCAATGCATCGATCGTGGCTTCCACGAGATCCTTGGGGGTGACCGGAACGACGCCAAGGGCGTCGCCCGCCTTGTATGTCAGATCGGAGGCGGCTAGGTCGAACTCGATGTGGCGCGTCTCCTTGCCCGAGCCCTCCCCGGTGAGCAGGCGATTGGCAATCATGCGTGACGGAAAGGGGTTCTTGCTGTTCCACTCGACCATGCCCATCCCCGGCATCCAGTTCGGGCGTGGATTCGTATTTCAATGGATGGCCCCGCGGCGCCCGAGGTGTTCAAATCTCGGGGGTGGCGAGAGCGCCGAGGTTGCCTTTCCACTGCGGAATCGGATATATCGAACACAGCAATCCGGGTGCTGCGTGAGCAATGTGGATAGAGCCTGAGCTCCCGTGCATCAATCGATTGGGACATCGTGAACCGTCACGTCAATTCCCTTATCGCGTGCGAGTTCGATCGTCCTCAAGGTCCACTTGCTGTCGTGTCCTACGAATGCGATTAGGTGGGTTGCGGCTTGGACAATTTTCTCGGTCAGGGTGAACGCCGCCTCGGTTCGTCCGGCATCGACCATTCCTGGGCGTGGTGCCGACCACTCTTCATGGAAGACAAGGATTGGGACGGCGTTGTTGTCGGCCCATCTCTCGGCCAGATAGTCCGTTCCACTCGATCCGCCACACACGATCAAATCTATGTGTCCATGGACCTCGATCCAATCATCGATTCGCTCGTCGAGCAAAGAGTAGTCGTAGAAGTGGCGATGACCTACGACGGCGAGATTGTTCGGCACGTCAACTCCACCCGCCCATGTTCTGCTCATCGGTCATGCGGGATTTGAAGTTGTGGTCCCGGCTGCGATACGCAATGGACGATGACGTCAGCCTCGCCGCCCCACTCATCGAGATCCTAGGGAGCGGCAACGCCTTCTGCCCCCCAGGGAGACTGAATGCGAGCATGCTCATCGATCGCCACATACTCATCGACGCACCGCCGGCGATCCTCGCTCAACTAGGTCGGGCTGGAGTCTCGTCAGCGGACATTACCGACCTGCTGATTACCCATTGGCACGGCGACCATGTGTTCGGGCTACCCTTCCTGCTCCTACATCGTAGGTACGTCACCGATCCCGAGGTAGAGAAGCCCCTGCGAATCCACCTTCGGCCTGGAGGGCGTCAAAGGATGGAGGCACTCTGTGAGATTGGGTTCCCCGGTTCGCTCGCAGAGGTCTGTGCTGAGCGCGTCGACTGGCGATTCGAGGAGTTGGGCGATCTTCCGAAGACAAACTGGTCATACGAAAGATTCCCAGTCTCACATGTGCCTGAGACTGATCCCCACGGCTACCTCTTGCGAAATGATGGACTCTCCCTTCTGCACTGTGGTGACTCAGGGCCTTGCGAAGGCATTGAATCACGACTTGACGAGTCTGATGTTGTCGTGGTCGAGATGGGGGTGCCCGACTTCGTCGAGACGGCGCACCACCACCGCCCATCAGATGTCTTGACCCTCTGTGGAAACCACCCCGAGAAGACCTTTCTCGTCACCCACACATTCGCCTCTGCGGCTGGGTTGGAGGTCGGGTTCGATATCCCCAACCTGCCGGCGAACGCACTCCAAGTGAACGATGGAGATAGATACCGATGGTCCGCCATCGAGAGGCATCTTGAGAGGGTGTAAAGTAGGCTGACCGCTCGCTTCCAAGTGACTGTCGAGAGATGTGTCCACTTGGTAGGAAAGAGGGATGACACACTCTTCGCAGTCATCGAGCTTGACCTCTCGGATTAGGTCGGAACTGGGTATCTACCCCAATAGAATGGACAGAATTAATACCCGGCTCCAACTGTCTTCGGCCTCCCCGTGAGAAGCGCGCCCCTCAATGGTGGCATCCGCTCTCTATGAAGGGGGTCATGGGAGGCGAACGGATGGCTGGGAACATCTTCGAAGCTGCGCTCGGGCAACGCAGCCTATTCGTCGATAGACCCGTGTTCGACCCGCGGCATGCGCCCGGCAGCCTTCCCCACCGCTCGCCCCAGATTGAGGCGATGGTTCTCAATCTGGTTGACGCTCTGCGTGGGCACATCCCTTCCAACATGGTCCTGTACGGAGCGACTGGGTCAGGCAAGACCGCGGTCTCCCGTCATGTCCTATCGCAGTTGGGGGAGCAGGCGCGCGAGGTCGCTCGTCCAGTCAATGGTCACGAGGTAAACTGCCGCCATGTGAACACACGATATCGGATTCTGCAGCACCTTGCAACCGGACTGGAGATAGCTGGCGATTCCGCAATACCATTCACCGGCTGGCCGGCGGACAGGGTCCTTGGTGAGCTCCTGCGGCGGATGGAGCGCGCTGGAGGAGTGCATGTGATCGTGCTAGACGAGGTTGATCATCTAGAAGGTGAGGCGGGCAATTCCCTGCTATACGACCTGACGAGCATGAACACGCTGCTACGCGAGGCGCGCTGTTCGCTGATTGGAATAAGCAACGACCTCCGATTCGTTGAGACACTGCCGGCGTCGGTCCGATCGAGGCTCTCGCAGGAGGACATCGTGTTCGATCCGTACGACTCCGCTCAGATTCGCGACATCCTGACCGAACGGGCAAGGCGAGGCCTGCGGAACAATGTCCTCGACGAAGGAGTACTTCGACTCTGCGCAGCGCTAGCCGCTCAAGAGCACGGTGATGCGCGGCGAGCCCTAGACCTTCTCCGAGTATCGGTCCAGAAGGCCGAGCAGGGGGGAACAGATTTCGTCACTGTGGCACATGTTCGCGCAGCCCAGAGACAACTAGAGTTCGATCAGGTAGCAGCTGTCATCCGCACTCTGCCGCTGCACCAGAAGTTAGTGCTACTATCAATCCTGATTAACGAGCGTAACGGCTTGCAGGCAGTCTCCACCGGATTGATATGCGACACCTACAGACAGGCTACGAAACACGTCTCCGTCGATCCTCTAACCGACCGTCGCATTTCGAGCCTCATCAACGACCTCGACCACCTCGGACTGGCGACCGCACGGAATGTGAGCCTCGGCCGGAGGGGCCGTACCAAACTGGTCGTCTCAAGGATCCCTCCAGGGGTTGACGCGATGCGGGTAATGATTGGAGCGGAGCCGATGGTGGCCGATGCAGCTGAGGCTCGCTACCGATTGCAGGGGGCTCTCTGAGCCCCTGAGCCATTCCATCTCACCGCCGGCAACGGTTAAGTCGACACCTCGGGTCGCCGGCCGCGTGACCGATTCGGATGAGTCGACCGAAGGCGATGCGGCCTCGCCCATCAACACCTTGCTGACTGCCAGCCCGATTCTCGCTCGATTCTCTTTCTTCGCCGGCATATGGGCCATCATCGTCGACGTGGTGAATCTGGTCATCGGCGCTTACGCACCCGGCCAAAAGGTCGTCTGGGCCGGCTTCCTTTCGATGGGCCGTCTCGCCGACAACACCTTCATCGCCCACGCCGGCCAAGGATTCTCGGGCGGAGATGCCGCTTTCACGATAATCGCACTCGCGCTGCTCGGCTACGGCTGCGCAGCAATCAACGCTCAGGTCGAAGGAGGCATCGCTGTCTGGCTACGAGGTTTCGCCGACCTCGAGCGCTACGCCTCGCTCGTGTCGACCGAGTCAGGCGCCGCCGCCACCGTCGGTTCCTGGAGCCTCCTCTTGGGAATCGTGTTCTACTTCGGTTGGAGCATTGTGAATACGACCTGGGTGGATCCCGGCGTCTATGCGGTGTCTGCACCGCTCGTCGGATTCGGCATCGCGATGCAGCAGCTCGCTGCGGCACAGATTGACGAAGCCGATGATTAATCGCTACGAATTGATTGGCCCAGCGCATCGCTTCCCATCGGATTCTCATCTCTTTCGAGAGAAGAGACTCGGATGTCCATTCCGGGCTAGAAGTGCATCAATCGAGCCGTCGACGACGCCTCTCCAGAGCGCGAGGCTCCAAAGCAATCGGATGTACATGTAACGGTCCGTCAACAAGGTGAAGGCGAGGATGGAAAGCGCCACAGCCGGAATCGGGATGGAAGCCAAGGCATCGGGCAGACCAGCCGAAACGAGAAGAAAGTGCAGGACGCAGTAGGATGCAGCATAGAGAGGTAGCAGAAACAGTGCCAGTTTCGAATCTCCTGTGAAGTCGTGAGCCAACCGGTCTCCATCGGGACCAATCGCCCCACCTAGGCCATGAATCCTGACGATTCGCATGTGCGCTCGAGCATCACGCCTACGCTTGCGGAGGAAGAGCATCAGAGGTTCCTCCGCCAGATGATGGACGATTGCGTACGGGGTGTGGATGATGGAACCACCATCCTTCATCAGTTTGAGGCTGACCTCCATGTCTTCAGCGTGATACCAATCCGGGTCGAATCCCCCTATTCGTCTGAGAAGACTGGAATCGAACATGCTGCAAGGACCATTAGCTAGAGTCGCGATTCTCGAACGGCCCCTGTACTTCCTCTCAATTTCGCCTGCCCGTAGCTTGCTCACCCTAGTCCCCCCCTCCGCGAAGACCGTCCGCCCGGTGATTGCTGCGACGCTCTCATCCTCCCTTCCCTCTCTAACCTGCATCATCTCCTCAATCCAATTAGGATCGGGGCGACAGTCGATGTCGGTAATCGCAAACCAATCTCCATTAGCCACTTCCAGAGCCGCGTTTCGTCCGGCCGAGAGACCAGACGCTGATCGTCGCAGGACTGTGATCGGAATTCCATTCGACCGGTCCGATACTCCATTGGGATCATGCCACATGGCCAGTCGCTCCGCGCCGCCGTCTGTCGATCCATCATCGACAGCGACGATCTCGAGAGGCCTCCAAGTCTGGTTGGTCAGCGCTCCCATGCATTCATCGATGTATCCGGCACCATCCCGGACACAGACCGATAGAGTGACCTTCTGTGCGTCCTCGACCCCAAAACCATCCAATGTCGTTCCGGATTCCGACTCGGACTCAACACCGATGTCGGGGTCGCCCTCATCGGCGGAACCGGCCTGACCGATGGTGCTCATCCGTTCGGCCCCCTCTGCTCAAATGCATCCAGCAGTGAACGGGCGCGTCGCTTCGCTGCGAGGTCCACGGTTCGAACAACCACTCCCTCGTCTGGTTGCCCATACAGGAGGTGTGCGCCTAGAGGTGCCAGCAGCAGCAGAGGAATAGGGGCAAGGTCCTCCTCGCCATCGACCCTAATCAGAGCGGTCGTCTCATCTCCAACAGCCTTGCGGCACGCGCGGACGAGAGATGGAGTAACCGTTCCCGCCCGATTGGTGCAGTTGATGGTACGATCGAAGGAGGCGCCCTCTATCGAAGCCGCTCCTGACCAAGGCGAGCGCTGTGTCATGCCGTCAATCACAGATACCCATGGGACGATCCCTGACTTCAACAGCGCCAACACGGTAACATCGCCGACAGCTATCAGTGGTCCGTCTGCGTCCTTCGAGTCGGATATCCCAGCCAACGCCGAGGCAATCGCTATCGATGGGTCATCTTCCCCCCCTTGGTGCAAATCGCCCATTGGACGCTTGAGATCAGAATCGAGTTCGGTTGGCATCGATGCCGTTGTCGTCGGCTCACCAACTCTCAACCACGGCTCGCCATCCGTGTCGATTATGCCGGCTCTGATTCGCGATGATGAGACAATCTCGCCGTCGGATCCTCGCACCGGCTCGACGACGATCAGTTCAAGCGGAGATAAACCGTTCTCCGATCGTAGCCTGTTGATGGCATCGCAGTTCGGCACGGTCTCAGGGGTGCATACGATGGCATCACAATCATCGCGGAAGGGCGCGGGGCCGTGCTCGTTATCCAATGGATAGACCGAAACGCCATCTCGGTCCGCTTTGCTCGCCCACTCCTCGATCGCTTCTACGCGGACACGATGCGCCTGCATTCGACCGGATTTGGCTGCTGCCATTCGATCGGTGGTGACGTACACCTCTAGATTGACACAGGAGGATGAACCGACCCTGAGCAGTTCGACATGACCTGCATGTAGGTGGTCAAAGGTGCCACCGAGCAAGCCGCGATGGTGGACCATCAGCGCGGGACGGAGGCTCCGCCGGCCTTCAATGCTCTCGGAGAAGAATGGGGTGTCCCGGAGCCAAACAGCCCGCTTCATCGCCTTTCGGCTCTGGGGCTTGACCCGACTCCGGGACGGCTGTCGGACGGGGGGGTTGTCCCATGAATCATCCCTGTGGTCATCCGGGGACCCATACCCCATCCTCCGTTCGGTTGCGCCGCTGCTCATCCCCCGAGGGGTCCCAGCGGTCTTCGACGAACGGCTCGTCCCCCGAACGTGGTGCCGCGCTTCATCCTCCGCTCTCCGGCTGGGGAGCTTCATCGACGCGGTGTTGCCGCCGGGGGCGTCGCCCGGTCGGACCAATCCGCTTTGAACCCCGCGGCACCTCTAGATTCTCGAACCTGTGGAGGAATCCTACCATTCGGCGATACCGAGCATCATTCAGGGGCGATTTAGTGCGCCTGTCAATGAGTCCATGTCGGTGAGATCGTCATGGTGACCCGAGAGCCGGGAAAGCAGCCGAACCGAAGCGGTGGCCTCGCCTGAGAGAGCATCCTCGGAACTAAACTCCGGCCATTCATCCACGGGCTGCGCGAGCCATCCAATCAGTCGATGGGTCCTGCCTCTCCTGGGCACTTGGCCTTGGCGCGCTGATTCGAGCGCTTCGAGTAGGTCAAGCAAACCTTCGAGACCACGGCCCTCGGAGCCTGTCTCGGCATCCCCGACCAATCTCTGCAATCTGTCAGCCAAGGTCCTCCTGCAACCGCCATGCCGAACCTCTGGGCCGCATGGGATCCTGTGCCTCTCCCCTGGTTCCCTGAGGATGAGCCCGGCCCAGGGAACCGGATTGTTTAGCATCCAACTGAGGCCCTCGTCGTCGTCGCTCATGGTGGTGAGTATATCCTCCGCGCGCGGCGCCCACCATTCGGGCGGGAGATGGCGCGCGATGGCGATGAGGGAGCGCCGTTCCGGTACCCTCTGGACCGTGGACCAATCGCATAGGGTCGCCCATAGATGCAGATCGTGAGTGGGATGGGTCGTCAGAGCCACCTCTCGCATCCTGTTACGCCACTCACCCGGGGGCTCCTGTCTGGCCGCTCCATGATGCCGCATCAGCCAAGCGACACCGACTACGGTAGCTGAGGACCGAGGTGGTGGTGCTGCCATCCATGCATCCATGCCCCATCTTGCTAGGGACTCTCTCTGGTTGTGGGGCAACCAAGAGCATTCGGCAATCATGATCGAGGCGAGCCATCCGCGGCTCGCATCGTCATTCTCCATCATCGCTAGACGGCGCAGATAATCACCGAACAGAGAATCCTCCCGAAGACGGCCAGCGAGGATCTGGGCTGCTGCTGCGACCCAGTCTGCAGGTGCGCCCTCGACCAATCCAGCAATTGATTCGATTGGTATCTCGGAAGGTGACAATAACCTCAGCCACCTTCTGTTCAATCTTGATCGCAATCGCTGCCATCTCGGCCAGCGCTCGACTTCCGTAGAAGCAATCCACGCTGCCAGTGGATGTTCTGCCTCGGCGGCATTGGCGAAGGCCTCATCCCCGTATGGCCAGAAATTCAGACCACGCCACATCCATACCCTCTCATCCACATCCTCGGATGGATGCCTCACCTCCACATCCCCGATGGTGCTGCGGGCGAAGGACGCTGCATCATCGACATCGGCGATCCTGCGGGGAGGTATCCAGTCGGGCGGTGGTAGTACTCGGCCCGGATCCCGACCGGAACCGAGACGAATCGGGAATGAGGCAGCGTGGAGAGTGGAGAGCCGCATCCAAGGAAGAGAGTGTATCCGATCGGGACGAAGTTCCGCAATCTCGCTTCCAGGAGGGGGTGACACCGGCGAGATCAGCACTCGGAGGCGCTCGCTGCGACATAGCCGTCTGACTAGGACTGTCGGAGTGGTAGCGGAAACTTGGACAACCAACAGCCTCCTCGGATCGAGTTCCAGTGACCATCTCAGAAGAGCGTTCTTCGCCGTATCGGAGAGGCCACGCAGATCGATGCGGTCGGGGGAGGACCGTTCGACGAATCGGCGATCACCCCAATCCTGTCGAAGGCGCTTCAAAGTCGCATCAGGTAACTCGCGCCTCGATGGGCCGCCAATCTCCAGTGCGGTCGCCTGCACCGCGAGCAGACGCCTTCGACGAGCGACGCTTCCGAGGCGAGGGTGGACTAACTCGATCCAAGGCTCCAATACTTCGGCGGGAATCGGACCCAGCGGCTCGTTCCTCTCTCCCTCAACCATTACCAGCGCTCCTTTGTTGGAGACCTCTGCCACAGCGGCCACGGCTAGACGGTCGTCGACGACGGCGACGATTCCGCTGCCTGGCCTCACATCAGCAGATCCCGGAATAATCGTCCCGAGGACCCATCCTATCGGATCACGGTCGTAAGGTAGAGGTTCGAATACGGATTCGCTTCCAGGAGAAGTGAACCAAGATCCTACTGCGAGGCTGGTCGGTGCAAGTGGGTCGACTAAGCGAGCGCGTAAGAGGCCGAGCGGACGGGGGCCTGACTGCCACGCTTCGAGGCTCTGTGGATCATCGGACAGTGGGGCGGCCATTCTCTCCAAAGTGATGGGGTCATGGAAGCGAGGCTTTGGCTCTCTAATCTCGGCCAGAGCCCAGCGTGCCACCAAATCACGATCAGAAGCTGCGGACCTCTCGGATCCGTCCCATACGGAGCCGGTAGCAATATCCTCATACTCCGCACCGACCTCCTCCACAAGTACCGGGGATTTGGTCTGGAGAACGGACGGGATCGCGATGTAGGCTCCCTCGGGCTCTTCGACGACTCCAATCAACAACTCCGCTCCATCACGGGCGAGCAATACCCCAACAGAACCAACGGGTGCCTCCGAAGATCGCAAATCGGCCAGACGGGCTCTCTCATCCTCCTCCAATCGAGTCCAACCACTCTCGGAGAGGTGTTGAAGCGCTCCTCTCGCACCCGCTTCACCATCACTCATGACGAAACCGTCATTCCTCATCCTTCCTAACTCGGAAGAAGCGTGTGGAGTGCGCAATCCGGTTCTCCTAGCCAGATTTGAGACAGTTCCAGACCCCTCGCTCAGATGGAGCAGCAATCGACGGCGATGACTGCTCCTGATCCTCCGCGGCAGTGCCGCCCGCTCGATGCTGCCGCCGACCGACACCCTATCCCCGACCCTCGGCTGTCTCGACTTGATTTCAATGTTACACCCATAGTTCTTGATTGTCTTAGTTCGTTACAACAAGTTACAGATATTGGTTGTAATTGAACCCCATACAGTAGATGAAAGCATCAATTCGAGTTGATTCTAGTGCATAATCGGTGTGATTCTGTAACCATTACAAGCCACATCAGGCACAACGGTTATACCATTCCCGAGATTCCGTGGGGACGAGATCGAGGGATTCGGGAAAAAAGGGACCGGAACGGCATCTGAACGAGGAGGTGGAAGAGATGGAGAATCGACTGCGGGACATACTCAGGGCTTACCTGAGGGCGCGCCCGCGTAACACGGCGGAAATCGTCGATCATGTTCGATCCAACATCAATGATGCCACCGCCCAGCAGATCGATGCTGTTCTGAACACGGACACATCGATTGTCCGCGTCGGCTTGGTACGCCGCAGCGGCATGCTGTCCGGAGGTCACGACGTCTGTGAATGGGCAACGCGGGAATGGATGGAGAATCGAGAGATTGTAGATGATAGGTGAGCATGATGAGAACGACTAGACTGCGAGAGAGAATCAAGAGATACCTGGCCGAGAAGGGTGAAGCTAACACGACGGAGATTCTTGAACACGTCAACACGACGATGCGACACGGTACAACGCCGCAGCAGTTGGGGAACGTCCTATCGAAGGACAAGGACATCGAGAAGGTCGCCACGACGAAGCGGGGGGGTGCGCTATCGGGCCGATACGATATCTGCGTCTGGAAGCTGCGTGACCACCACCCGGGCTCACCCGAATTCGGCATCGCATAATCCGGTCGACTCAGATCCCCCAACACCTACGAAATCTTCCTGAGTTTCGCCGCCACTAGTTGGGATGGCCGGCTCGACCCCCTATTGGTCAGTTGATTTACTGGATCAGATTCAACAATCTTGAATCAATAGCGAGCGTTGGAATATCCAAAGATGGTCTCGCGCCACATAGGCGGGAGCGGCTCAGGATTCCAACGCCATCGACCAGTCGCCGCTGCGCGCTAGTGAGTTCATGCGGGCGCGATGGGCGAAGCAGGCGCGAGATGCGGCGGTGGCGTCCTCTTTGCCACTCGCCCATGTCTTCAGTGCTGCCGCCTGCAGTGCTCTTCCGTACGAATAGGACAACTGCCATGGATGCTCGACCGCCATCGCGTTCATCGCGTTCAGGTGGGCGGTCGCATCGAGGTCTGATTGACCCCCAGAGAGGAAGACGATGCCCGGTAGATCATGCGGCACATGCGACGTCAGGCAGTCGACGGTCAAGCGGGCGACGGTCTCTACATCGGCCTGTTCCGGACACGACTTGCCTGAGACAATCATGTTGGGCTTCAACAGCGCGCCAGGAATGTGGACTCCTTGCATCAGGCACTGCTCCCACACCTCGTCCAACACCCAAGCTGTCACCTCGGCGCATGTTTCGGCGTCATGATCGCCATCCATCAGGACCTCAGGTTCGATAATCGGCACTAGGCCTTGCTCCTGAGATATCGCCGAGTAACGTGCCAAAGCGTGTGCGTTGACATGTACGCTGGCAGGGGTAGGGGTCCCATCACCAATCCTAATCACGGCACGCCACTTTGCGAACCTCGCGCCGAGTTGGAAGTACTCAGCGCATCGCTCCCTGAGTCCATCCAATCCTTCGGTCACCGTCTCAGTCGGATGACCGGCGAGTGACTTCGCTCCGGTGTCGACCTTGATGCCGGGCAGAATCCCTCTCGCCGCGAGGGCGGCTGGGATGCTCGTGCCGTCGTCCATCCTCTGCCGAATCGTCTCGTCGAACAGAATCACGCCGCTGACGGCGGACTCCGCCCCCTCAGTCGAGAAGAGGTTCGCACGATACGATCGCCGAGCCTCCTCGCTCGGCTCGGCTCCAACCGCCTCAAGTCGGCTTCCCATCGTCCCGGTGCTCTCGTCGGCGGCTAGTATCCCCTTACCCGGTGCCACCAACTCTGAGGCATTCCGTTCCAGCATCTCGATGTCCATCTCGACCCCATTCACAGGCGGTGGTCATCAGTCCTTCAAGGGTTCGGGGAGGTGGCCTAGATTACCCGGGCTGGAATCGCTCACCATCCAATCGATGGAGCGGCCTTTGGAATCCGAATCGAAGAGAGTCCTGTGAAGATGTAAAACAATATATTGTCAATTCCTAGATAGGCACGGTTTTAATAGGCGGATTAAAAATAGAAATCCATGGGGAAAGGTAAGAGGAAAGTTGGTGGTAAGCGCATATGTGGTGGATGCGGTGCCAAGGGGCACAACCTCCGCACCTGCCCGAAGGTGAATCCAGAGGCTGCCGCACGCCGAGAGGAGTTAGCCAAGAAGCGGGCGCGGGGATACCGCGTCTGCAGTCACTGCGAGAAGCGAGGTCACAACCTCCGCACCTGCCCCGAAGTCAATCCAGAGGCCGCCGAGCGGCGGATGAATAGCAGTAAGACGGACGGGTTCCGTCGTTGCAATGAATGTGGCAAGATTGGGCACAACGTTCGCACTTGTTCGGTTCTTCATCCCGACAGAGCGGCAAAACGCGCAGGGGTCGGGCCAAAGAAGACATGTGGTGAATGCGGAAAGAAAGGGCACAACAAGCGCACCTGCCCAAAACTCCATCCGGACAAGGCGGCGGAGAGACGCAAGGCGGCGAGACGCAAGGGTGGTCCTCGCCGTTGCACCGTTTGCGGACGCTCTGGGCACAACAGCCGGACATGCTCAAAGAAATGAGACACTATCCAAATCGCGCATTGTTGCGGGCATGGAATGAACCCATCTACGAGACTTGAGGAACCCCGGATTGCAGATTAATCTCAGAGAGGAGAGGCACGAGAAGATCGCGCGTGCGTACGCGCTGCAACATCGATTACCTCACTGTGGACGATGGCCGAATTCCCCTGTCGGACGACGCCGGGTAAGTAACCGGAGCATACGCCACTGGCCACGAAGACCGCATCTTCGCTGGCACAAAGCTCGTTTCTCGACCAGAGGCGTTCCAGATCTCCACCCACCATCTCCTCGGCTCGTTCGCGATGACCCTCGTCTCGGAAGACGAGGCGCCCCTCAAAATGAGCATCTAGGCCTCGGAGTGCGGTAGCGGTGATGACTCCCTCTGGAGCGGCGCCGATGCCGATAAGCAGATCGACCTCCGAGTCCGGATTAGCAGCATCGAGTGCCGCCGATACATCGCCATCCCCTATAAGTCGGATACGGACATCGTGAGCGCGCAGTTCCCGAATCAGATTCTCGTGTCTGGGACGGTCCATGACCACCGCGAGTAAATCGCGAGGAGGCTTGTCCAAAGCTGCTGAGGCCGCCTCCACGTTGTAGGAGATGTCGGCCTCCAGCGACACCTCGCCCTCGAGCGCTGCTGGACCTGCGAGCTTGTCCATGTAGCAGTCGGGAGCGTGTAGCAGCGTACCTCTAGGCGCCGCGGCGAGGACCGCAATCGCGTTTGGCATGTCGTTGGCGACATGATTGGTGCACTCGAGCGGATCGACCGCTATGTCAATCGAAAGGGCGTTCGGATCCCCTTGACGAGAGCCGAGAGGTTCGCCGATCCAGAGCATCGGGGCGTCGTCTCGTTCTCCCTCGCCAATCGCGACTCTGCCATCGAAGGGGACCTCGTCGAACACCGCGCGCATCGCCTCGACCGCAGCCCCATCGGCCTTCTTCCGCGCTCCGCGTCCGCGCCAGTCAGCGGCGGCGATGGCCGCCGCCTCCGTCGCCCGCATGAAATGGTCGATCAGGTCTGAGGTACCCGCCACGCTGAGTCCGAGGCGGCATCGGTTCTCAATCCTGACCCCTACGGCCACCCAAGTCAGCAGCGCGATGGATGCCGGCTCGGACCCATAGGTTCTGGGCGGTGGGAGGACATGACTCAGTCGGCCTCTGACTTCCTCTTCTCGAGGACCTGGATACCCTCCATTCTAGTGGATGGGTACTGCCCCTCTAGATCCTTCTCAATCGGCTTCACCATGTCCCATGCACAGAGCAATCCGGCGGTCACTCCAGCGAGAGCCTCCATCTCGACTCCGGTCCGCCACGACGCCCGCACAGTCACGGTACATCTCAACCCCTCGTCACCGAGATCCCAATCGACATCGCAGCCGGTGATGGGAATTGGATGGCAATGGGGAATCATCCGAGGGGTCTCCTTGACCGCCAGTATGGCTGCGATGGTCGAAGCCTCTTGTACGTCGCCCTTCGACACCTCGCCGGAAGCGATGGCATGTCGGCTGGCATCGGACAGAACCAGCATACCGGTCGCTACCGCCTGCCGGTCGACGATCGGCTTGTCACCGATGTCGACGATTGGAGCGTCCGACATCAGCCAAGTCCTCCCTTCCAAATCTCACCGTCGCTGCGGACCTCCTTCTTCCAGAGCGGCGCCTCCGCCTTCAGAGCATCGATCAACCAAGAGCACGCTTCGAACGCCTCGGCCCGATGGGTGGCGGCGACGTGGATGGCGACGATCGGTTCGCATGGCATCACCGCGCCGACCCTATGCGATATCGCCACCGCGTGCGCACCTGAGCTCTCCAGTGCTCGCTCGGCCAATGCCTCCAGCACACTTGGTAATCTCTCCTCCCATGCGTCAAACTCAAGGCGTTCGACCTCCACTCCGTCCTCCTCGCCCCTCGTCAAGCCGATGAAAGATGATACTGCGCCGCATCCCACGATGTCGAGTCTCCTCCGGAGCGCATCGGGATCGAGGTCCCCTGACACCACATCTACCACGACCAACGGGTCAGCCATGCACCTGCCAAGGGGCTCTGTGCCATCGCTGTTGCCCTCCACCAATCCTATGACCAGAACCAGCGCACCGCCCCTCTGATGGGCTCCGACGGTGCATCGACCGACTCTGCCGATACGGCGGAGGCCATCCACATCATGGGAGGTGGGCTAAGCGGGCTCGCCGCCGCCACCATACTAGCGGAAGCGGGGCGAGAGGTCCATGTGCATGAGATTCGCGAGAACTCCGGCGCCCGCTTCGACGGCGACTTCCAAGGCCTCGAGAACTGGACCAGCGATCGAGACCTTTTCGACGAGATGCGGGATTGGGGGCTCGATCCGAGAGAATTCAAGTCGACGCCGTTCAGGGTCTGCGACCTCATCCATCCCGACGACGAGATCACCCAACCGCGCTCGGACCGCATAGCATTCCGAGTCGTCGAGCGTGGCACCGACGAACACTGCATCGATCAGGGGTTCAAGCGGATGGCGGAGGCGGCTGGCGCGACTATTCACTACCGATCGAAGGTCACCAGAGAGGAATGCGCCATCATCGCAGCGGGACCGAAGGAGACCAGCGCGGTGGCGTTCGGAGAGGTGTTCAGGACCAAACACCCCAACCACGTCAGTTTACACCTCAACGACAAGCTAGCTCCAGGGGCGTACGCCTATCTCATCGTAATCGACGGGGTAGGTCTGATTTGCACCTGCCTATGGCGCAAGCAGAAGCGGAGCCAGAGATTCCTCGACGAGACCATAGCGTGGTACGAACGGAACTATCCAGACCTCGATCGCGAACCAATCAAGCGTGTCGGCGGCAAGGGCGATTTCTCCCTCCCCTCCTCCTACCTCCACGAAGGCCGCTACTACGTCGGGGAAGCGGGTGGCCTGCAGGATTTCATGTGGGGATTCGGGATGCGGTATGCGGTCACCAGCGGTGCGCTCGCGGCGAAGGCAATCTTAGGTGAGTGTGACTACGAGCGCGAGGTCAGGCGCCGCATGGTGCCACTAGTGAAGGTAAGCGCCACGAACAGGTGGCTGATGAACCGAATCGGCGATCGCGGCTTCAAGCGTGTAGCTCGATACTGGATGCGGGATCAGGAGAAGCGTAAGGACGGCCTAGTTTTCATCGAGCGACTCTACCGGCCCGGTCTGCTCCGCCGCTCGCTCTGGCCGTTCGTCCGTCTCGGGATGCTCAGAAAGTTGCGGCTGGACGACGGCCGCACGGCGCGTCGAATGCCGTTCAGGCCGGCTCTACCTCGCGACGATTGGGAGCCGAGTGAGGACGCTCGACGCGTCGCCGACCAATGGCGCAGCGTACGCTCAGGCGGTGGAGCGGTTTCGTTCTCGGAAGGCGACCAGTGACTTCTGCAGATTCCAGCGCGGGCGTGCCGCAGGGAGCGTCGAGCATGCACACTGGCCCATCCCCTCGGAGCATCTTCCCGAGCGGGACGGCGACTTCTTATGCCGGATTCAGGTCGCCGCCGCCATGACATCTTGGCCCGAACTCTCGCCGATGCCTAACGACCGCGTCAACTACGGTGTTACCGACAACGGGATCGCCATCATCGAACTGGCATCGAACTCCGACGGACTCCCTCTGGAGGATGGGACGGTCGGACCCAACACATACACACACGAAATGATGCGAGACATCGACGAGGCAATCGTCCGCGCCCGCTTCGACGACGATGTCACCGTGATCATCCTGACCGGGAACGGCGAGAAGTTCTTTTCAGCCGGCGCGAGCATCGCGATGCTCAACTCGGTTACTCCCGGCTTCAAGTACAACTTCTGCCTGCACGCCAACGAGACCCTGAGCCGCTTAGAACAGACGCCGAAGTTGGTCATCGCAGCGCTCAACGGCCACGCCGTCGGCGGCGGCCTCGAGATTGCGATGGCGTGCGACATCCGAATCGCCCGCAAGGACTCCGGCAAGGTCGGCCTTCCTGAGATTAACCTCGGCGTCCTCGCCGGCACCGGTGGCACCGCTCGGTTGACCCGTCTAATCGGTAAGGCGAAGGCGCTGGAATACATGGTCAGCGGTGAGCTTCTCGCATTTGAGAAGGCTCTCGAACTGAACCTAATCAACCATCTCTGGGACGGTTCACTCGCCGACTTCCGGCAGGACGTTCTAGACTGGGCGAGCCAGTACACGCTGCCATACAAAGCAACGATGGCGGTCGGCAACATCAAGCGCTCATGCCAGACTGGTCCCGAGATACCATTCGAGTACCACCTAGCTCTGGAGCGAGAGTTGCAGGCGGCGCTGTTCCACAGCAGCGACGCGAAGGAGGGGATTGCCGCCTACGTCGAGCGGCGAACACCTCGCTTCACCGGCGAGTGATTCGGGCCGAAACCCCCCCCATAGGCTGGGAGTGAAGTTTCTGTCGGGAATGCACAGGCCGGTTCGGAACCCTATTGAAATACACCCAGCCTTTCGGGCTGGCCATGAGCACCAGCGAAGTGGTCGAGGACTACACCGCGAACTTCCAAGGTTGGATAGATGAGTTTCAGGAGTGGCAAACCCGCATCGGATTTGATCCGTCATGGCTGGGTGACTATCGCTTCGAGATCAAGTTCGATTGGGAGACCGCTGGAACAGAGATCGAGTTCGGAGACTTTGAGGGAATGCCGAAGTGGGATCGACGGATGCAGATTCCGCAACAGAGCATCAGAGATGCGATCATCAGCATGATCTCCGTCCAAGGAGACACCGAATTCGCTAGCGTCGAGCAACAGAACCACCTGCTGGCGAGCGCTCCGACCGAGTACGACCGGAAGAGCGCCCTGAGAATCATGTGCGAAGAGCAGCGGCATGGCTGGCAGATGGCCTACCTGCTCTGCACCTACTTCGGCGAGCATGGGGTCCGCGAAGCGATGAAACTGCTGGAGCGTAACAGCGGTGGCAACCCGAACCGCGACGACGAAGAAAGCGCCCGCCTTCTTGGCTCCTTCAACGAGCCAATCGATCACTGGCTCGACTTCTTCTGCTTCACCCACTTCATCGACAGGGACGGCAAATTCCAACTCAAGATGCTCTCGACCTCGTCTTTCAAGCCGTTGGCTGCCTCGATGGGTCCGATGCTCAAGGAGGAGTCGTTCCACCTCGGGACCGGAGCTAATGGGCTGCGCCGGATAGTCAAGGCTGGCGTGATTCCATGCGCACTGCTGCAGAAGTACGTCAATAAGTGGTCGAGCACCGGACTTGACCTGTTCGGCGTCGATGAGAGCAGCAGCGCCCAGTGGGCGTACGTCTACGGGGTCAAGGGGCGCTACGACGAGCGCGAGGCGGCTTCCTCCGCCGACCGCGAGCACCTCAACGAAGCGAGTCGCGGCCACTACTATCAGGAGTTGAAGGACGAGATGAAGCGGATCAACAAGGCGCGCAAGGATGGTGAATCTGAGATTTCGATTCCGTCCGACCGCTTCAACCGCGGCATCGGCAACTACGCCGATGGGCGCTACACCGTCGAGGGCGACGAGTTCGAGGGGAGCGACGAAGATTGGGACTCCTACCTTGCTTCCGCACTACCATCCGAAGAGGATGAGGCTAGCCTGCCCGGCTACTTCGCCCAAGACTGGATCCAGTACCGCGAATGGAGGGAGTAATCCCAACCACCTGAGGAAGGAGTAGGCGTATCGGATGTGGGAGCGCTGCGGAATCGTCGAGTCAGGGGGTGGATGAAATGTTGGCCTTCGCGATGATGAGCGTGGATAAGGAACGTCTGCGGCCGTTCTTCGATCGGGTTCCCGAACTTTTCGCAGCGCACCATCACAGCGAGGAAGAGGATGCCTTGGGCTACGAGGAACTGCTCTACAGAATCCATCGGCCATACACCGGCCCAATGTTCGACATGATTGACGAGTGGATGGGATTGGAGCGGCGTAGCTATCGGGAGGAGCAGGAGTTCCAAATGAAGCTGTTCCTGCTAGCGATTCGCTACCCCGACACCTTGCTTTTGGAGAGCCTCCACCCGGTTCTGCTCACCGACCTACGCAGACTGTCGGCCTACCTGCATTTCACCCACCACACCTACGCGATCTGGGACCATGACACCCGGCGCGGTCTGACTCGGTTGGGCTTCGAGATTCCGGATTGTGATGGATGCGACCCTTTCGTGTACGGTGCGTACTGCGCTTCGATCGAGCTGGTCAAAGACCTCGCCCCATTCACCAGCTTCCTCGAGCACGACGTCCCTAGACAGCGGCTGTTCCAGGCCGCCCTTGCGTCCTACGGCCGCGAATCCTGAGGCGGCTCTCGGACGCAAAGCCAGCAGATTTGGTACCGGTACACATCTATCGATTCCTACGAACGATGGGATGCCTATGTCCGGGAGCTATTTCTAGCAATGGAATGTCTCAACACGCGAATTTTCGATTAACTTCTACACTACTACGAATTCATCCGACTAATGGATCCACTAGTAAGCTCAGTCGACATACCTGAAATGATCGCGGTTATCACCCGCGCGCTCGACTAATCTTGGACTCAGATCTTCAAGCCATGATGCCGGTCGTCCCTCAACACCTAGTATAGAGCACATTTTTTCCTGCCAGCCTTCGGGCCAATCTTGGTGCCGCGCGCCCAGTCCAAGATGAGCCTGGACAAGGGCATGGTAGATTCGAGTCATGTGAACCTGATCACCACTTCTGAGGTAGCGGTCATACACCGCGTGTGTGATCGCCTGCACCGAGTCTACTTCTTCCATCGCCTCCTCACCTCGGAAGACGACATCCTCAGGTGTAGTTACGATGTCAGCCTCTTTCAATACCATAGTGAGTCTCTCGACCCTATCCTCCAGCTCATTGAGACGAGCGGATAGAGTACGATACGTCCGACGCCCGCCGTCTTCACCCTTCTGCGGCAGCGCCGGCATCATGATCTCGCCCTGATCGGTGAATGTGTAGTCACGGATTGTACACTTGTCAATCGATTCCCAATCTCGATCTGGGTAATCTTTCCGCTCCGGTTTGAACAAATCCTTGCTAATGATAAGCGCGTTGTTATTGAGAGCATAATCGATCCAGAATATATCGTCCTTCTTCACCTCAAGAAGTTCAAGCCTTTTGGATCGGATAAGACGGTCGAATGGCTTGACGTCCCCGACTAGGTCACTGTCTGTATTCTGCGTAGCCCAGAAGTATGTACCGCGTTTCATGAACGCCTTGACCATCCATCCTAACTCTTCGCAAAGGTCGACCATGGCCTCTAATCGTCCGGGGTCAATCGCGCTCGCCTCATCTCCATCCACCAGAACATTGTGGTGCGCAATGTTAGCAGCGTCGAGGACTACCATGTCGTATGCGCTGGAATCAATCATATGTGCTCTCACCTAACCCAGTTTCCAAGGCTATTTCAAGCGATGGGATTTGTTTTCATTGCTAATTGGAAGAAGAGTATTGTATACCTGCCTCTACTCCACGAATCAGGATGTTGTGTAACCTACCGTGGCACTGTCATCGGAGATCGACATCACATAGAGCGATGATAGGTTCACATCCGAATTGGCCAAATCTCGCGTGAACTCCGCCAGCGCGCCTGGCCGATGTGGTAACTTCACACTTCGGAGATCCGCCATCTCGTAGTTCGCACCCATGCCATCGAGCACCGCCGCAGTCGCATCCGGATTGTCGGTTAGAATCGCCGCGGTCGCATCTCCACCACCCATCGCCACGACGGCGAGGATGTTCACGCCCGCCCCGGCAATAGCCTCACAATGATCGGCGAGAGCGCCGGGCTGGTCATCCATCGTTATCCTGAATTCCTTCATGGTGGCCCATCGCACCCTCTTCACATCAACCTGCCGCGCTTCACACGGACTCCCGAGAGGGTAAAGCGGTCTTTGCGGTAGGTTCGGTCGCCGGATTGTGCGGGAGGGAACGGCTATGGCCGCCACGCTAGTCGGTGGCATCATGGAAATCGAGACGGTCGCGGTCATCGGTGCCGGGACGATGGGCGCCGGCATCGCCCAGATCTGCGCGCAGACCGGTTGGAAAACGAATCTCTTCGATGCCTACCCAGAGGGCTTAGATCGTGGAATGGAAGCCATCAACGAATTCTGGTCCAAGGGGATAGCGAGAGGGAAGACAACCCCCGAACAGAAGGAGGAATGGGCAGCCAATCTAGAGACTTTCTTGAATCTGAAGGAGGCCGTCGAGGATGCTAATCTGGTCATCGAGGCGGTTCCAGAGATCCTCGAAATCAAGGCAAGGATCTTCCATGTACTCTGCTCGGATACTAAGGAGGGCTGTATCTTGGCGACGAACACGTCGTCGCTATCGATTTCTGACATCGCTTCATCAACCAATAGACCAGACAAGGTCATTGGAATGCATTTCTTCAATCCCGTTCCAATAATGTCGTTGTTGGAAATCGTGAGGCATGATCGGTGCTCGGATGAGACGATTGCAATTGCGCAGGCTGCAGCAGATGCGATGGGAAAGACGAGCATCCTAGTCCGCGACGTCCCCGGCTTTGCGACCAGCAGACTCGGGGTCGTACTCGGCAACGAGGCGATCAGGATGCTCGCTGATGGAGTAGCCAGCGCCAGCGACATCGACACTGCGATGCGGCTCGGCTATCGCCATCCGATGGGCCCTCTGGAATTGACCGACCTCGTCGGACTCGATGTCCGCAGGGACATTTTGAACAACCTCGCAGAATCGTTCGGTGACGAATCCTATCGCCCTCATCCCCTGCTCGAAAGCCTCGTTGAATCGGGAAACCTCGGAAGGAAGTCGGGTAGGGGCATCTACGACTGGTCCAGTGACGAGCGAGTAGACAGGGACGACCTGCCAATCTCTGATTAGGAGTGGCCCACTATAATCCGCTGATGCCATCATGAAATGGGTTCTGACGGGGGCTCATTCCTCTTCGGATACGGCCTCTAGCTCCATTGCCACCACGGGTTCAGACTCTGGCAGGTTACGGAAATCTGGTCGACGCTTCTCGAGAAACGCAGCGACCCCTTCGGCGAAGGCAGGGGTACCGCTGGAGGAGGTAATCAGCGCCCGCTCAAACTCCAACTGAGTCTCAAAGAAGGTCGACGACTGCGCATCGAGCAGCTGCTTGGTACTGCGACGGCTGCCCTCTGCCCAAGCGCCCCAACGTCGCGCCACTTCGATCGCGCGCGGGAGCAGGTCATCCGAATCCGTCATCTCATCAACCGCACCCGCGGCGAGCGCCGTCGCTCCATCCCATACTTCGTTCTCGAAGAAGAACCGCTTCGCCACCTGACTGCCGACCAGCCTAGGAAGCAGCCATGTCGTGCCGCCATCTGGCGTCAGGCCCAGAGAGAAGAAGGCGGCGGCCAGTTTCGCTTCAGGGACGATAAGACGGTGGTCGGCGGCGAGCGCAAGTCCCAGTCCGCCTCCAGCTGCGGCCCCGTTAATCGCAGCCACAAACACCGTGCTGCTAGCTCGCAGGCGGAGCAACAACGGGTGGAGGACCCCGGTGAGAGCGTGCACCAGTTCCTGTATCGTGCCGTCGTCAATCGAAGCTCGGAAATTCTCGATATCCGCGCCGGCGCAGAACATCCCTCCCGTCCCTGTGAGGACGAAGGCGGTGATTCCCGAATCGTCCATCATCCGTTCAAGTGCCACGGAGATAGCGGAGATCGTCTCAACTGAGAATCCGGTTCGCGCCGCCTCGGCTGACAATCTGACGACGGCGACACCGTCATCCAACCGTTCTACCTCAATCACAATCTCACCGCAGATTGACTGTCACGTTCTTGACACGCGTGTAGAATTCCAGCGCGTCCTTACTCTGCTCGATTCCAATGCCACTGCGCTTCCATCCGGTGAAGGCGGTCATCGGGAAAGTGACCGGGTACTCGTTGATGTTAACCATGCCACAGTCGAGGGCCGCAGCGACTCGGTGAGCCCGTCCGAGATCGTTGGTCCAGATTCCATTTAGCAATCCGAACTCGGTGTCGTTGGCGAGACGGATCGCCTCCTTGTCGTCCTCGAAGGTCGTGACCGCGAGCACTGGCCCGAACAGTTCCTCCTGGAATAGTATGCCAGCAGGATCCACCTCATCAACGATGGTCGGCTCCATGTATGCGCCACCCGATAGATCACCCTCAGGAAATCCTCCACCACGGACTAACGTGCCGCCCTGAGCTAGCCCATCCTCCAGAAGGTCGAGGACGCTCTGCCGATGATCAACGCTAACCATGCTGCCAATTCGGACGCCGTCGGACAGGCCGGGGCCGATCTGCCAGCCATCAATCTCGGCCTTGATTGCGGTGAGCAGGTCGTCGTGGACATCGGCGTGCACGATGAGTCGGGAACCGGCCCAGCACATCTGGCCAGCGTTCATCCATATACCCCAGCAGATCGCCTTCGCGGCGCGGCCGACATCGGCATCGGAGAAGACGACGTTGGCGCCCTTACCTCCTAGTTCGAGGGTGATTGGGGTGAGGTTGTCGGCGGCGCTCGCCATCACGCGTTGGCCGGTCGGGACCCCGCCGGTGAGCACGATGCCGTCGATGTCCGAGTGCCCGGATAATTGCGCACCGATGCGGCCGCCGGGACCGGTGACGACCTGCAGTGCTGCGGCTGGTGGCATTGCCTCCGACTCTTCCAGCGCCTCGCACCAAGCGAGTAGGCTCAAAGGAGTCAGCGAAGCCGGCTTGGCCACCACGGAGCATCCCGCAGCCAAGGCCGGGGCGATGCTGCGAATCGCCAATTGCAGAGGGAAATTCCACGGCACGATGTGGGCGGTCGCCCCCAATGGCTGCCTAAGCGTGTAGTTCAGTCGTGCTCCGGGAACCGGAATCGTCGCTCCCTCGATTTTGTCCGCCCAGCCGGCGAAGTACTCCAGCGTCCAGCCAGCGTAGCGGATCTCGCCGAGCGCCTCACGGAACGTCTTGCCATTGTTGCGGCTTTCCAGCGTCGCCAGCGTCTTCGCATTAGCGTACGTCGCCTGCGCCATCCGGTTCAGCAGCCGGCCACGCTCCGAGCCATCCATCCGCTGCCATGCGGGATCGGAGAGGGAGGCATTGGCCGCTGCGACCGCTCTCTCGACGTCCAGCGCGCTCGCCTGCGGAACGGTAGCGATTGAATCCCCACATGAGGGGTCCAATGCCTCCGAGGTCGCTCCGTCGCTCGCAGCGACCCATTCACCGGCGATGAGCATCCGCTTCTCGTCCATGGACGCTCCATCCCGCTCCGCGTCAAAGCAGTTCGCATCATGACATTCCCGCTGATACCTCACACGAACCGTATTCCGTGCTCCTTTGGAACGCGAACACTCTCTGCTGGGAGGCCCTCAAAACCGTCCCAATTTAGCCATCGAATCGGCGAGACCCCCTCCCCAAGAGCCAAAGACGGGCCGCTCGGCCCATCATTGCGGGGAGCGGGGATGAGCGACTCGAGGGTTCGACCACCACGTCTCGTTCTCGTGACCGGTGCCACCGGCGTAGGCAAGTCAACCCTCGCTCATCGAACGGCGGCCGAACTCGGCTTCGCAAGGTTCGCATCGACCGACTCCGTCCGTGAGGTGCTGCGTATGTCCGCCAAGCCGGCCGAGCAGCCTGCCCTCCACCGATCTTCCTACTCACATGGTGAGACGGGAGATGCCGTAAACGACTGGATAGATGCGTGCGCCGTGGTCGAAGCGGGTATCGTTGCGGTCATCGGCCGCGCCCGAGGAGAAGGGGTAGATCTCATCGTGGAGGGAGTCCACATCATACCGCAGAACCGGTGGCTACGCGAGTGGACGGCAAGCGGTGGCATCGCGATTGGCGTCTGTGCGACGGTCGAGACGGAGGCGCGACATCTGGAGTTCATCGAAGCACGCGAGTCGCGCACCCACCGATCGGTCGACCGCTACATCCAGTCTTTCGGTCGAATCCGTGCTGTTCAGGACGCAGTCATCGAACGGGGCCGAATCTCCGGCTGGCTGCAGGTCGACGGAATATTCCACCGAGATCCGGTGGAGCGTATCAGGCAGACGTTGGATGAAGCGTGGTACGAGCATCAGCGTTCGATTATCTAGTGATAGCTCGTTGGCGCCACGGTGTTTTGGATGGAGGGTATGCCGATAGTCTCGGTTGGCTTACTGAGCTCTCAAACGAGAGCGAAAGTCGCCAGCAGGTCGATTTCTAGTCGAGCGTGCCGGTCCGCGATTCCAGCCTTTGCCTTCACCACGCAATCTCCTTCCGAATGGGTCGCGTTGAGATCGACGAGGATAATCTCCACTCCTCGATGCTCGCCATGTCGCATCAGATCCGCTCTCACGCTCTCGGCGGCGGCGCCACACGCCTCGGCTCGATCCGCCCCCGCTGCGACGAGGGCGCTGCTCCGGTTCTCCAGAAGTGGGGACCATGCAGCCTGCACCTCGGGCGCCGTCATCAGCACGGCGTCCTCGCTTCCGTCGTAGGGCTCGCCCAGACTCGCCACCTTCGTCGAGTGGAACGCCATCATCAGAAGTGCGAGCAGCAGGATCATTCCTGTTGCGAGCAGCATCTGACCGCGCTCGTCGACACTGGTTCTCGTACGCCTCATCCGGCTCCACCTCCAACATGCCAGACCTGCAGAGCGACGGTCCACGCTTCGCCATCGACATGGAGCATGTGATGGACCGTTGTGGAGCGGCCCTGTGGTGACGAGCCGTCTCCATGCCTCTGGATGGGGGCGGCATCGACCGCGAGCCAGCAATTGCCATCAACGGTCGAAGAGAGACCGCCGAGCAGCATCTCACAGGCGGCCATCCGATTCCCCGCAGCGAGCAACTCGTGCAGTCTGGAATCGTCGCTGCCATCCGCTTCAGTCGCAACGGCGCGCACCCAAGCGTCCTCCGCCGCCAGCTGCAAAGCCGCGTCGGACGCCGCCGAGGTCGGGTCCGGTACCTGTAGTTGGATGACGAACGTTGCCGCCATGAAGAAGAGCCAGAACAACGTAATCATCTCAATCATGTGGACCTGCGCCGACTCATTTCGGCGCGATCCATGCCACCGATCGATTCTCGTACTCGAATTAACACCAGAGGCGAATCCGGGGTTACCGAGGTCATTCTGAAGGTAAGCAGTCTCTGAAAATCGTGCGTCGCGCTCAACTACGGCGTCGGGGCGAGGGAATTGGAATCCGGAGCGGCCGTCCCGCATGCGTCACCCTCCAGGCGAGTATGCGCCGAGCGACGGCGACAGTGTCTGCAACGGCGGCACTCCAATCAGATCCGGAGAGAAGGCGACGAAGTTGAACGACAGCAGAGCAATCATCAGCATGTAACCCGAGTGCTTCATTCCGCTCGACAGGCGGCCGGTCGCCATAAGTCCGGCCATCGCACCGTTGCCGACCGCTTGCGCCGAGACGCCGTAGAAGAAGACGACGAGGAAGAACAGGGGATCGACAGCGTTGATCTGCATGTTGCCGATGGATGCGGATTCGCCGCCGCTGTTCGACGATGCGATGGCGGGGATGAACACCTTGGAGAGAACGACGATGACGCCCATGAACACCATGTAAGAAACCCAGATGACCGAAATGTAGGATGCGATGGCCCGCGCCCGCTCGCCTTCAAGGAATTTGATTTCCCGGCTGTCGTTGGCAGCCGTTACGAGGATATCCGAGATCTTACCGCCAGCCTTGTTCGCCTCGTTCACAAGGCTCACCGCGCGGTG
The DNA here is from genome assembly GCA_964585295.1 of uncultured Candidatus Poseidoniales archaeon. GTDB lineage: Archaea > Thermoplasmatota > Poseidoniia > Poseidoniales > Thalassarchaeaceae > CAUZSY01. The sequence goes on from CAZPCY010000001.1 coordinate 79,691, forward strand.
GACGAGCGGCGTGTCAACTCGATCAGCGAACATCAACAGGACATCGGAGAACGACACCCCCCAAGAGAGCTGGTCCGACATCTTCTGGATGTCCTCATTCAATGCACCGTACTCGGAGTTGGCCAACGTCCGGACGCTCACCACCATCGACAGACCTCCCTTCCAGTACTCCGCTAGATCCCGGAGGAAGTCGGGGAATTTCTCTTCGACCGCCTTGATCCTACGCATCTGCCTATCCTTGTAGAGGGCAGCGGGGAACACCGTGATTAGAAGTCCCAATCCGAAGAAATTGACGAATAGGGTCGGACGCAGCGGGACCGGCCCCAACTCCATCGGTGGACCGATCCAGAACGACTTGTTGTTCATGTTCGCAGGGATGCCATCGTAGGTCTCAACCGTGACTTGGAAGTTGAATTCCTTCAGACGCGGATCGCCCGAGGCGACGAGAATCTGCATCTCGTAGTAATCCCTATCCAACTCGACCGATGGCGTCACCCGAAGACCGTCGAATCCGCATTCCGCCGCGTTCGCGACGCCGTCGTAGCGCATTATCTCGGTGCGATTGCCCCATGAGTCCGCCTTCACCATCCGAATCACGAACTTGGAGTTCTGGTCGGCGATGGCCTGACAGGTCATCGACATGATGACGGGAGGATGTGGTAATCCATCGAGGTCGTGAGTCGCGATGCCCGGAATCTCGAACGACTTGGCTAGGCCGGGAGACGAGACCCCCTCCCACTCCTCGGCCCACACCTCATAGGTCGGAGTCTCCTGAGTCAAAGAGCAAGACTGGTTGTCAGCGTAGTTCGGAGTTACCATCGAATTCGGATCGAAGGATTCGGGGCATGCGAGGTTCAGGAACATCGGCATACCGTTCGTCGGCTTGAATATCAGATCGGAGTTTGTGGCCCAGAATCCCATGCAAGCGACTCCGATCATCACCGAGACAAGGAGAATCGCTTGGAAGGTCTGCTCCTGCTTGTCGTCCTTCGGCAGTGACAGTTCGACGCGGATCTTGTCCTTCTTGCGTCGTGCCATCGCTCACATCTCCTGTTCCTGAGACATCATCCAGACGAATAGCGAGTAGGCGACGTGGATGAGGGGTAGCAGACCCATCACGATTCCGTACACCATTCCTTCGGAGATTTGGGATCCAGCTCCGGAGACCCAGAACATGATGACGAGCATGACAATCAGGAAGAGTGGCATCGCCACGGCGACGACGATGTAAGTCTCCGCGAACATCGCGAGGGTCTCTAGGAACTGTGCCAAACGGATTCGGTTCTCGCGCATGTAGTGCTCGGCCCGATTGAGGAAGTACAGCTTCAGATTGCCACCACTAGACAGGGTTCCGACCATTCCTTGGAAGAACTCGGTAACCCATGGCGATGCAGCCCTGTCGACTGCGTGCTTGATGGCGGTGATCAGATCCATCCCAAGCAGGCTTATGTCGCGGTAGACCATCGCTGAATCATACGCGATGTCCCCGTAAATCTCCTTGTTCATCGCGAGCGAACGGAAGATCTTGACCGGAGTCGCGTTCGCCGCCGACATCGCGGCTGTGTACGAGGCGGCGTATGGCAGGTACTTCTCCAACTTGTCAGCCCGCGCCTTGCGCAATCTGTCGGCCGCCCCTCCGAAGTGCTTGTAGGCGAAGTAAGGAATCAGCAATCCGAAAATCACACCGACTCCAATCTTCCATAGGGTGGGAAAAACCTTGGTGGTGTAATGGGGACAGCCTTGTCCAAGCTCATTCGGTTTGACGTCCGCTTCATGCCAGTAAGCCCAATCTTGACAGAGGGGAATGGTGGCTGGATCCTGAAGCGACTCGTAGATCGGGATTATTGCGGAGAAGACGAGGAAAATCGCTCCGACGCAACCGATAATCACCGCCGCGGTTGAAGTTACTTGAGTCGCCCTGTACACCTCCGGCATGACGCGGATTTCGGCTTGGACGAGGAGCTTCTTCATTTCAGGATCGTCGCGCAGTTTGCGACGGTAGAGGCCACCCAGCAGCCGGTTCGAAATCCGCTGCCAAGGGGTGAGGACCATGCCCTCGAACTCGGGGCCAGGACGCTCCTTCGCCACTTACTCGCCTCCGAGTCTCAGCGTAACCCGTCGACCCGAGCAAGGATCTCATCCGGGCGCACGTAGTACTCCGTGATGATCTGGGCCACCTGATCTGCCTTCCTGATGTCGTTCAGCACCATCCAGTCGAGGATGCGCTTCCTAGTTCGAAGCTCGTTCCTCATTCGCTCTTGGCTGAAATTAATCTTCACCATCACCTTCTCTAGAACGTACGACTTGCCGCTGAAGTCGAAGTCGTCTCGGGACGGGTCCCACTTGAACACCTCATTGGTGATGACCTCCTGACTGTGCGGGTCAACGCCGACTATCTCGACGATCTGCTTGGTCCGCCGGACACGCCGCCCGTTAATCCTCGTCTGCATCTGGATGGCGACCGCCTCGAGTGCTGGCAGCAGCACACGGGGGATGTCAATCGGCTTGTTCTCCAGCCGGTGGACGAGGGAGGCGACGGAGTCTGCGTGGACGGTGGAGTACGAGCAGTGGCCGGTCGCCATCGCTTGGAACAGAACGTAAGCCTCGGCGCCTCGAATCTCACCGACGATGATGTACTCGGGCCGCTCACGCAGCGCCGCCTTCAGCAGTTCGAACTCGGTAATCTCGCCTTCGGACGACTCGCCGCCGAATCCCTGTCGGGTGAGGCCTGGGATCCAGTTCGGCTGCGGGATGTTGACCTCGCGGGTCGACTCGATGCTGACGATCTTCATCTGCCAAGGGATGAACAAGCACATCGCGTTCAGAGTCGTGGTCTTTCCCGAGGCGGTGCCGCCGACGAATAGCATCGATACGCCTTGCTGGAAGGCGATCCAGAGATACGCCACCATGAGGCTCGTCATAGTTCGGAATGCGACGATGTCGCACGGACTGAACGGATCCTCACGGAATCGACGGATGCAGAAGGCTGAACCGCGGGTCGATATCTCATGCCCGAGCTTCATGACGATTCGCGAACCATCCATCAGCGTCGCGTCCAACAGAGGCTCTGCAACCGAGATGTGCTTGCCGCAACGCTGGGCCAGTTTGATCACGAACGCCTCCAACTCGTCGTCAGTCGGCCATGCGATGGTGGTCTCGACCGACTCGAACTTTCGGTGGTAGGCAAAAATCGGAATCCCGGTGCCGTCGAGGGAGATGTCCTCGACGTTGGCGTCGTTCATCAGCACATCCATCCTGTCGTATCCAATCAGGTCGCGGCGGATGTAGTAGAAGATCTTCGATCTCGACTTCTTCTTGATCTTCATCCGGTAGGATTTGATGATCTGATCCATCGCGGCTCTCAGATATGCCGTAGGATCGGCGTCAATCTCCTCTATGTCAGCGTTGAGCGCCTGCACGAAGACATCCATGATTTCCTGGCGGTAGCGCTCCTCCTCCTTTGTCAGGGGCGGCTCAATCGCTTGGTAGATGATGTTCAGAGTGCGAAGATCACGCACCACGCGAGCGAATGCGTGCGGCGGTGCAACTGGGTACTTGTCCAGTTCCTCGTACTGTGGGCGCTGCTGGCGCTGTCGCCCCTCACCGCGCTCCCCCTTTCCGCGTCTCGCCAAGTTACCTACCCCAACCGTAGGTTGGACAGGGACCGGTTCGGAATAACACTTTGGCCAGCCTCAAGCCCCTCAGATGCGCTCCTGAAGCCCATCCCTCCCTTTCCGTGAAGGATACGACCCACATCTCCGAGAGTGCGCGCTCAATGGCAGTCGATTGCGCCGAAACATGCTCCCCAATCGTGCGGAATCGATGGATAGGAGCGATTCGTGCACGAACCGCATCAATTCTCGAACGATGATCGTCCCCAGGTTCGATCGAGCAGGCGGGTGAAGAGGAACGAGAGCGCGAGCAGGATTCCGCAGATCGCGAGTATGCCGGAAAGGTCGGTGCTCGCCCGCTCCTCCAGTTCAAGGACCCGCGCCTCCGCGTTCAGTCCTCCGGCCGAGACCTGCTGACTCCAGTTCTCAAGCAGTGCGGTGTCTCCCTGTGACCAGGAAAGGAGGAAGAGCATGATCAGGGGGATCGAGGTAGCGACCCAGAATCTTGCCATGATGCCACTATCGAAGATCGCCTTGTTCGGACGCAATCCCATCAACCACGCCGAGAGGGTGACGATGTAGATTGAATTGGCCACCATGACAATCAGAGCGGCGCCGAGGTCTGCCCACTGATTGAGCATCCATGCCATGATGAGCAGGAAGATGACTCCGATCCAAGTGGTCAGCAGGAAGTAGGTGACAATCTTCGCCTTTAGGAGAGATGGCACATCTACCGGCATCGTGTTGAAGTGGTCAGGAGGATCAATCCCGTTCAGCCATGAGTAGAAGTTGAAACCAAAGAATCCGAGGAACGGTGCGTATGAGAGCAGGTTGAACGGGATCGGGAATCGGGCAAAGTCGGCTAGCCAAGCGAGCATCAGCAGGAAGAGAAGCGGAACGATGTAGGATCCCAGCATCTTGAACAGGGTGCCCGATCGGAGCACGTCGACAATCTCCTTCGCGACGAGGATTCGCAGCCTACCTTGCGGAAGGAATAGTAGTTTGTCGTGCATTGGACGGTAAAGGTCGTCGCGAGAGGTCACTTGGATCTCAAAGTCCTCCGGAAGCCAACCGGCGGCGATCCAAGCGAGCGTCACGCAGCCGGCGGCGGATGGTATCGATGCGAGCAAGGCGCGGGAGTCGAACAGCCGGTTCTCCTGCATCCAGAGACCAGCGATGGCTCGCTCGACCGGGATTGCATTGGTTGCGATTGCTCCGCCGATGGCTAGCGCACCAAGAGGCACCATCCAAGCCCAGTGCCCGCCTCTGCTCCAGAGGGCGGAGCCAGTGAATGAAATCACCATCCCTTGTGCGAGGGTGAGGGTGAGACAGAGCAGAAGGGGTGCCAGGGAGGAGAGGACCAGCGGGGTCGAGGTGTCGAGGAATGGCTGCAACAGAATTCCCAAAGCCATGCCGATGATAGTGGGGCTGAGGATCATGACGACGTAGAACGCGACCTCCTTGACGTAATACGCTAGGTAGGTCGTCTGCAAATCGAGTGGCTGCATCGCTGGCGCCGCCAGCAGGAACGACTTGCCTCCTGAGCGCTGACTGACGATTGCGCGACCCACGAAGGCGAAGGAACCCATCCCGAGGGAGAATAGGAACAGTCCGACGTGGACTCCCATTCGAAGTTCCATCCAAGTGAAGGTCTCGCGGGCCGCGTCGGCATCGGCCCACGGATCAACCTCACCGCTGCCGACGAGGAAGCGGAGACCTATGGTGACTGCCATCGCGAACAGCGCGACCAAGGCAGGAAAGAGGACGATGCGGCGACGGCGAGCGAAGTCGATGTTCTGTCGCCACTCCTCCTTGAACATCATACGGAAGGTGACAAAGAAAGCCTCCCGGACACCGGGTTCTGGGAGAATCCGGAACCCACCGGACATTTCTCACTCCTCCTCGCTGCCCTCGGCTCTCGCCTCAATCTCCTCGATTGATGCACCGACCAGCCGGATGAACACGTCCTCAAGCGTCTCGTCGCCGCTCTCCTTCAGTTCGTTCATCCGTCCCGCTGCGAGGACCCTGCCGTGGTCGATGACCGCCACCCTAGTGCAGAGACGCTCGGCGACCTCTAGAATGTGACTGCAGAGGAATATTGTCCCACCCTTCTCGATGTGCTCTCGTAGCAATCCGCGGCACTTCCGCTGTGCAATCGGATCGAGGTTGACGAACGGCTCATCGAGGAAGAGAAGGCGTGGTTCGTGGATCAGGGCAGAGGCGAGCATCACCTTCTGCCGCTGCCCCTTCGAGAGGTCCTTGCAGAGCGTGCTTCGCTTGTCGGTCAGCCCGAACCAGTCGAGCCAATGACCGACCCGTGAATCGAGGTCATCGAGGCCGCGAAGTCTGACACAGAACTCTAGGAACTCTCGCGCTGTCAGGTACGAAGGCGGTGACTCCGACTCTGGTACTATTCCTACGTTCGCCTTGACGCTGCGAGGACGCTTTCCGACATCGATACCAAGCACTTCCGCGCCCCCGGTGGTAGGTCGCAATTGCCCGGTCAGGAGCTTGATGAAGGTCGACTTGCCAGCGCCATTGGGTCCGAACACGCCAAAGAACTCGCCCGCTCGAACCTCGACATCAAGTGGATGGAGGGCGATGAACTCGCCGAAACGCTTCCCGAGGTCCTTGGCGCGGACGAGGACATCGGATGTGTTGTCTGACAACCGCTCATCTCCTCTCTTGGACGATCGTTCTTCCTGCGAACCCGATTCAAATCCCCTCACTCGCTCCATCGATCTGATGCGATTCTTTCCATGCCGGTGAACTTGGTCACTCGCCCTTCCACTCCGGTTTCTCCCGAGCGAGAAAGGCGGCGACGCCAATCGCGGCATCCTCGGTGTCGAATAGATCTGCGAAGGCGGCGCGCTCCATCTCGATGCCGTCCGCCATCGGGTTCTCCAGACCGTCGCGAACCGCACGCTTCGCCACACGAATTGTCAACGGCGATTTCGAAGCCAGAGTGCGTGCGAAAGCGAGGGTCCGCTCCTCCAATTCGTCTGGCGGTACCACATGGTTGACAAGGCCAATCCGGTGCGCCTCCGCCGCTTCAATCATCTCGCCGCCAAGCACCATTTCCATCGCCTTGCCGTAGCCGACGAGGTGGCAGAGCCGCTGTGTGCCGCCACCACCCGGAATAAGCCCAAGATCGATCTCCGGCGTGCCGAAGCGGGAACGGTCGCTGGCGAAACGGACATCGCAGGCGAGCGCCACCTCGCTGCCGCCACCAAGTGCGAATCCATCGACCATCGCAATCGTCGGCTTCGGCATACCCCAGATCGCCTCCCACACATTGGTGGAGAATCGCTCGGATATCGCGGCGCTGTCGGCGCCGACGAATTCGGTGATGTCGGCACCCGCGACGAAAGAATGTGGCTTGGCACGCTTCCCTTCGGGAGGTTCATTCGGTTCAGCGCCTCGGATGATGACCACGCGGACTGCATCCTCTGCCTCCGCCCATTCCATCGCCGCAGCCATTGCATCCCATACGGCTGTATTCAAGGCGTTCAACTTGTCAGGTCGAGCAATCGTCACCATCGCGATCACGCCTGATCCCCCTTCGCCGACTTCGATTCCATCGATGCGCAGGACATCACTGGTCGGTGGCTCGATCATGCGCCGCCCACCGACGCCTCCCTCATAGCGTCATCCCTCCGACCCCTTTGGGGGGTCGGAGCGGCCATTGGGACGTCAATGAGACCTCGTTCACCTTACAGACTCCGAGTTGCCACCGACCTGCAGTCGCCACGGGAAAGGAGATAACCGAATCGCGGGGTCGAGAACAAGGGACTCAATCGGAGTCCGAATCGTCCGCCTTGACTGGTGGAGGTGGAAGCGGTAAATCGCCCGGTGGTGGAGGAAGAGGGAGCGCTCCGTCTCCTGGTGGCGGGGGCAACGGAAGGTCGCCACCGCCGGGTGGTGGTGGCAACTGCCCATCAGCCAGATCGAGTATCCTCTGATCCCCCACCCGGGTCGTCGTCCCATCCAACTTGGATGTCGGATCCTCGGCTGCGCGGAAGCCGCGATCGAGAGGCACCTTCAGTTCGATGATTCGCGACTCGTCAATCCGGATCAGCAAATTCCCATATGGACGGCTCGGCTCCTGTGGAGCCGGATCGGCAAGTAGTTGCACTCCGTCCCCAGCTGCGACAATGGCAGCGAGGTCCTCGCGATCCTCGAGGGACGCGAACACCTTCGCTGCATCAGCTCGAATCCGCGCCAACTGGGTGCGCCGGCGACGCTCGATCCGATCCCGGATCTCACCGTGTTGTTCGCGTCGCTCGTCGACATAGCGTTCAATCTCCGCCTCCAACATTGATTCGGCATCGACCTCCACGACATACTCCTTCGCCTCGTGGAAGGCATCCTCCTCGACCTCGACCTCCTCTTCGACAAACTCTACCTCAACCTCCTCCTCCTCGGTGGTGACATCGAGGCCACGGCTCCTAGCCAGCTTCGCGGCGCGCTCTCCAGCCGCGCCTTCCGATTCGGTGACTGGAGCCGGGAGGGAAGCATCGCTCTCTGACTCCTCCTCGGCCATTGCAACGGCTGCCGGACGCCGCCGCGGAGGTGGCGGAGCAGGCGCTCCTCCGGTGAACAGCAGGAGAGCCAAGCCACCTAGGATAGAGGCGGCGTAGATGCCTTGCCAGAGCGGTTGGAGGCTCCCTTGGTAGGCGAGGAAGCCGACCCCGCCGAATATGACGGTAATCCACAGGAGCAAGCGCTTGAACGAACCCATCGCCCTCTCCTGCCCCCTCGACGACGGTGACGGCCGCCTTGACCCTGACGGTGCAGGACGCCGAGTGGATTCAACGAGCAAGATCTGCTATCAGTGCATCGAGCGCCCGCCCCCGATGCGACACCTCTCCCTTCTCGGTGGTCGTCATCTCCGCGAACGTCCTCTCATCACCATCGGGAACGAAAATCGGGTCGAACCCGAAACCCCCCTCTCCCCTTCCATCGGTCGCGATCATTCCGGTGCAAGTCCCATGATGCAGCCTGACTACCGAATCGCTGGCGACGCCAGCCACGCAGTGGAATGAAGCCGTTCGGGTGAGTCCGTCATCGGCGAGCAGGCGGAGGATCCCACCCCAGCCAACAGTCTCGAAGGCGTGTGCCGAGTAGACTCCCGGGAATCCACCCAGAGCATCGACGAAGAGACCTGCATCCTCCACCATCACTGCATCCACCTCATCCGGACCGAAGCCCGCGGCCCGCGCGTGCGAGAGCGCCTGTTCCAACTTCGACCGGCAGACCTCCTCCAAGGTCGCAGCCTGCGGCTCCACCAGTTCCAATTCAGGTGCGACCGCAGAGAGCGATTCCACCTCGATGCCGATGGGTGCGAGCCTTGCTCTCGCCTCTGAAAGCTTGCCACGGTTGCCGGTCGCGAAGAGGATTCTCATTTGGTCACCCATGATATCGAACACGCTTCTGAATTGCCTCAAATCGGGACGCTACATCGCGCGCTTCGTGTATGGTGGTGCCGCCAGCTCCCTCCGAGTCGAACGATCCTGTCTCGGCCACCTCTGAATCCGGCAGCGATGGTGAAGTGGTCGTCGCTCCCGCGCCTAGATAGCCGGCGACGACCGCATCCATTCCCCCTTCGATGTCCGGATGGCTCGCAGATAGGCACTCGGCGAGCACTTGCAGGTCGAGGCCGCACGCCTCCAGTTCCGGAGCGAGCTGCCCGAGTCCGAAGTCGATAATCGAAAGACCACCATCGTGTGACCACAGCACGTTGTGCGTCGTGAGGTCTCCATGTGAGATTCCTCGCGCGTGGAGTTCACGAATTAGGTTACCGAGATTCCCGAGGATGCGAAGTGGGTCAACGATGCCCTCGATCTCGCGCAAGAAATCGAACATCGGCCCTCCGCTCATACGAGACTGGACCATCCAGCCCGCCGCCTCGTCGAGCGCCAGTAGACGCGGCACCGGAAGATCGGATGCCGCCAGTCGCGAGAGGATTCGGGCCTCGGCCGAAAGGCGCGCCTTCGTCAGCCGCGAATCGAGGTCGGGATGGCGATAGGCGCGAGGACGTCTCTCCTTCAGCACCGCAGCCACTCCTAACCAGCGGCCCCCCGTCGCAATCGCTTCCGCTCCGACATGCAGCACCTCCTCCGGCGCCCAGGCAGCCGTCCATTCACCCTCCGCTGCGACCACGACCTCGCCAGGCTACCATGCATTGAAAGCGGTTGGTCTCGCCGCCGGAGCGGTGATCGGGTGACCCTCGAACTGCCTCAGGCGGTCTGCGTGCTGCCGTCTTCCGCCGGCGACGAGGAGATTCGTGCGCGCATCGTCGCTGCCAAGGACGCTCTCGGCCCGCGCCTGATGATCCTCGGCCACCACTATCAGCGCGACTCGATCGTCGAGCACGCCGATGCGACAGGCGATTCCTACCTGCTCTCGAAACTCGCTGCGGAAAGCAGCGCTGAACTCATCGTATTCTGCGGTGTCCACTTCATGGCCGAGAGCGCCGACATCCTGACCCGACCCGATCAAGTCGTGATGATGCCGAACACCCGCGCCGGCTGCTCCATGGCCGACATGGCGACCCTCGATGAAGTCGAGGAAGCATGGGAGGCGATTCTCGCTGACACTGGCCTTGGAGATCCAATCGATAGGGGGGATGCGGATTCGCCAGCCCCTGAAGGGGAGGCTTATCTGGTGCCTGTGACCTACATGAATAGCGCCGCCGACCTGAAGGCGTTCGTCGGTGCTCACGGTGGCATCGTTTGCACCTCGTCGAATGCTCGTGGGGTCCTCGAATGGGCCTTGGAGCGAGCGGGGGAGAACGGCAAGGTTCTCTTCTTCCCTGACCAGCACCTAGGCCGCAACACCGCCCTTGACATGGGATACGAACACTCTGACACCATAGTATGGACCCCTGGATTGGAGTGTGATCTCGACGAATTAGAGGACGCGCGATTTGTGCTGTGGCACGGCTACTGCTCGGTTCATCAGCGATTCACCGTTCCACAAATCGAGGCGCTGCGAGACGAGGAGCCCGACGCGCTCATCATCGTGCATCCAGAATGCGAACGCGAGGTCGTCGAGGCGGCAGATGCCGATGGATCGACCGAGCGCATCCGTGCCTATTGCCGAGAGGCCCCGAGCGGCAGCGTCATCGGCGTCGGCACCGAGATTCATCTCGTCCAGCGGCTCGATGCAACTTACCCCGACAAGGATATCCTCTGCCTCGATGGGACGATTTGTCCATGCTCGACGATGTACATGATCCATCCAGCCTTCCTCGCCGACTTGCTGGAATCGTTGGTTGACGGCGAAGTCAGGAACGTCGTCGCCATCGATCAAGAGACGGCGAGCGATGCGCTGCTGGCGCTCGATAGGATGCTCGCAATCCGTGCCTGATTCTCTATTGCCGATGCGATTATCTTGCGAGATCGGCAATGGTTGTCCAAAATCCGGCGAGCGGGTGCTCCCTCAGATGATCTCGATTGGGCCGCCCTCGGCTCCATCCAACTCGGCCAGCAACCTCTCTACCACGCTGTCGAATGCCTTCGCTGCCGCGCCGGCCGGGTCGGCAACTATCCGGTGCACGCCATCGTCACCGCCCCGCACGAAGCCGGGATCGAACGGCAGTCGACCGAGGAACGGCACCTCCATATCGGCCGCCGCCGCTTCGCCGCCGCCGCGCTTGAAAACATCCAACGTCACCGTCCAGCGTCCCTCTTCATCTGTCTCGCACTCGACTGGAACATCGCCCGGCCCTAGCACCTCGACGGTCGCATTCGCCAGTGGCGCGCCCTCGCCATCCTTCGCGACGCCGGTCAATTCGTAGCCGCTCATATTCTCAACAACTCCGAGAACCGGCACGGAGATCGTCTTCGCGAACGAGATGGACTTCCGGCTGTCGAGGAGCGCTACCTCCTGAGGCGTTGTGACAATCACCATGCCGTCGATCTCCGGCAGCGATTGAGAAACCGTCAGGGGTTCGTCCGAAGTCCCCGGAGGGAAGTCAATGATCATGGTATCCAACTCTCCCCAAGAGACGTCTCCGATGAACTGCTGGATTGCGCCCAACTTGATTGGGCCACGCCAGATAACCGGCTTGTCCGGATCATCCAACAGGAACGCCATCGAGATGACCTTGAGACCGTGCGGCCCGATAGCAGGATGGATCTGACCGTCCTCCACATGAAGGTCGACCGAATCGAGACCGAGCATCTTCGGCACGTTCGGACCCGTGATATCGATGTCGAGCAAGCCGACCTTCTGACCGGATCTCGCTAGAGCGAGAGCGATGCCGGTGGCGACCGTTGACTTGCCGACTCCTCCCTTACCGCTGAGAACCATGATCTTGCGCTTGACCTGCTCTGCGAGTTGCGTCATCCGTAGCTTCCGGCGCATCTGTTGGTACGCCTGCTCCATCTGCTGCTTCTGCTGCTCCGTCGCCGCCTCTCCACCGTGATCGTGATTGTGCGAATGGCCCTCATGGCCACCCCTGCCATCCGGTGTCCCATCGCCACCGCCAGCGCCACCCTTGGGGTCGCCGTCACCAGAGCCATCACCGTCCTTCGACGGGTCGTGATGCGAGATCGGGGATCCTGACATGTGCGACGCGACGAGCGACCGGCGCGGCGTACTTCAATCCGCGTCCGTACCATGCCCATCCCCAGACTCCGGTCATATCGTTCCGAGAGTTGAAGTGGGAATGGCGGTGGTCGCGGGCTGTGCGGCTGCTCTTCGTCTGCGTCGGCAACTCCTGCCGCAGCCAAATGGCTGAGGGGATTGCAAGGTCGCTCGGCCACGACGCCGCTAGCGCCGGGACGGAGCCTGCGGACGCGGTGAGCAAGAACGCAGTCATAGTCTGCAAGGAGATTGTCGTCGACCTCTTTGAGCATCAACCGAAACTGGTCGACGAATTCAACGACGAAGACTGGGAGATGGTTATCAGCATGGGCTGCGGCGTAGTTCACCCACTGATGCGCATCGATGCCGACTGGGGGCTGGAGGACCCGCACGGCGGCGACCTCGAAGATTTCCGCAGGTGTCGCGATAGGATCCGCAGACTGGTTGCAGCGATTCCTCTCGACAAGCCGAAGGATTCTGACAACCCCTAATCGACTCATCTCCGAGCAGCGAGTTGTCAACCCCCGGGCCACGCATCATCGCCGGTTGCAGGGACTATCCACGCAGCCTAGGAAGGGACCGAAAGGCGTCCTCACTACATCGACGGCACATTCAATACGGTTCGGAATGGTGCGGATTCCGTGACCGAACCCCAAGTCATCGGAGAGATGAGCATCACCGACGAATTCGTGCTGCTCGACCAGAAGAAGACCAAGATGAAGGCAATCCTCGCCACCCTCAAGGAGGACGCGAGTCGAGCGGTGCTGCTGTTCAAGAAGCATGAGGGCATCATCGGAGTAATTACCTCGGGCCATGTCCAGCAAGCCCTTGACGAGGGGAAGAAGGCGAGGAAGCTGAAGGTCGAGGACGTCTTAGAGACGCATCTGCTGGAACTGCCAGCGGAGATGCCTCTGGACGACGCAGTGCAGGTCATCGGCGAAGAGCGCCCGGGTGCAGTGATTGTCCGGGAGGATAACGGGAAGTTCGCCGGTTACTTCAGCGTCGAGGACTACAAGGAGGCCCGCGACATCGTCAAGTCACAGGCGAGCCGGCAGGAGGCCTTCGCCGAGCAGTCGCACCGCTTTGAGGAAGCAGCCGAGAACTTCGATGATGAAGATGAGGACGAGGACGACTACGAAGACGACTACGAAGACGACTACGAAGACGACTACGAGGATGAGTACGATGACGAGCCTACGGACATGGAGCACATGCCTTTCTCGCCAGACATCGAGCGCGCCTTCCAATCGATGCGCGTCGAGCCACGCGGACCGAAACGAAGTCCACCGGACCAGCGCGGACCACAGGATTCCAGAGGACCTGCCGAGTCGGCCCCAAGGCCACCTCCGAGCGAGCGCGATAACGCCGAACCTCCGAGCGTCGAGCGGGCCGCCCACGCCTCGCGTGAAGGTCGAGGACCGCCCGGACCAGGTGGTCCGGGGCGGGGGGCAGGCCCAGGGGGACCCGGGCCCGGCGGCCCCAAAGGACCGGGAGCGGGGGTCGTGACGGCATCTATCGGCCCATCCGATCAGACCAATGAAGATTCGAAGACCGAACAGCCACCTCCTCGTCCGCCTGAACCTGCCGCCGAACCCGCCGCCACACCAGCGGAGGAGAACGGCGACGAGCACAGCGACGAGGCGGACGCGGAGACATGGTCCATGGTCAAGGATAGCGACGATCCGGCCGATGTTGAGTTCTACCTCGACAACTTCCCGAACGGGAGGTTCGTTGTTCCAGCCCGGCTCCGGCTGCGCCAACTCGGACGCTGACTGCCTGCGGCATGCATCCGTCTCGCACCGCTTGCTACCGATTTTGGTGCGAGCGCCGGGATTTGAACCCGGGTTCAGGCGTTGGCAACGCCCGGTGATAACCACTACACTACGCTCGCAGCGAGGAGGCGAGCGAAGACGCGTTCTTCTATGCTGCGGTGTGTCCTCTGGAGGGCGCTCAACCAGCCATTAGGAAGGGTATGAACGAAGCGTCATGCGCCGCCTAAGCCGTCAGGACCCGAAAGGCCTCCAACCTCTCCCTCTCCGTCACCGAATTCACTGTTGCGCAGCATCACCACCAGAGCAATGCCAGCGCCTCCCAGCAGGATCGCCACCAAGGCGATTACTAGCACCGGCCCAGACAGGAAGGCGAGCGCTTCGCCCGGATCGCCGCCGCCCCCACCCGAGGCACCAATCGTGATCTCAAAGTCGCGCTCGTTCCCCGGCGTCGATTCAAGATAGGTGTCGAGGCCGCGGATCTCGATTGAGGTGGTGCCCGTCGGCATGCTCGCTCTCGGGACGATCTGAATCGAGAAGTTGCCATCTCCGGACACCTCGTCTCCGAGCGTGCCGTCGTCGCGCAGCAGCAGCCAGGACTCGGATTGGCCTACGGGCGCTGCCACTCCCAGCCGAGCTTGGACGGTCTGTACTCCGTCCGCATCTCGCACGCGAACGGTCAGCACATGCGTGATCGGTTCCTCGTCGCTGCTCGGCAACAGGATCGAGTCGACCTGTTCGCCATTCCTCAGGATGCGGAGGTCGCTGACCATTGGCCCGTCGTTCAAGACGGTAATCGGTGTCGTCGGCAGCAGTTCGCCGTCGTTGGTCATCTTCGCGGTCTCTCGGACCGCCCCCTGAGTATCGACCAGCCGAACCGTCAGCGACTGCGGTCCCGGCGAGAGGCCATCCGGAATGTGGATGGTCCCGGTCCAGAGGCCGTCGGATTCGGTGAGCTCGTGCAGCAATCCACCGGCGGCGCGCAGATCGACGGAGACGGATGCAACGCCATGCGCATCGATGGCGTTCGCAGCGACGCTGACATTGGCGCCACGGATTGCAGACGAAGGAGTCGGAGTGAAGCTGAGCAAGCGAGGTGCCAGATTGTCGACATCTAGCGAGGTGTTCGCCTCGACCGTCGTCCAGACATCCGAAATGGAGAGGTGAATCGAGGTGTTCTCGCCCCACTCCAGCCCATCATGCTCGACCTTAACCGTCCAGATGTCATCATGGATGACACGGTCACCACCCAGTCCGATATCGTTGAGTTGCACGGTACCGAGTCCGATTACGGATAGGTCCGCGGCAACAGTCGCCATGTTCCAGTCGGGATCGCCGACGGTCACCTCCAGATGAGCTACGCCTCCTTCGGTGGTCAGGAAGCCCTCAGCCCAGCGCGCCGACAGCATCTGAGGAGCCGTGTTCTCGCTGGCGCTGATGATGCTAGGTGAAAGCACCCTCGACAGCCCCTGCTGTTCGACGAAGGTGATGTTCTCACCGTCAATGTCCAATTCGACGCCGCGCGTCACCTCAACGACCAGTCCGGCGAGGATGCCCTCCGAGGCGACCGCGCCGCTGGCGGTGCCACCACCACCATATGTCCCGTTCCATCGGGTCACCGCGATGTCGTGTCCGTCTCTGGTCACGACATCGGACGAGGTGGCTGTGACACGAAGCGTCATCATCTCACCACCATCGAGCACCAGCACATCCCCAGGTCGCAGCGCCTCCGGCGCCACCCCGGTCTCGCGAGAGACATTGGCATCACCAATCACTGCCTCCTCGTCGGGCGCCTCGAGCGGCCGTTCAATCGGACTTGCGTTCGGCCGCTCGTCGACGACCCGTCCATCATCCTCGACGTAGCGCTCCATCACCGTACGGTTCTCCCAGTGTTCAATCGGGACATTGTAGTGGTAGGTGAGGTTGTGCTCTGCCTCCAGTTCGGTGAATTCCTGTCCGAAAGCGGTGATGCTAGTGATGTTCAGCCAATTCTCCTCTCTTACGACAATGATCTCGTGCGGATGCCCGGTCGAGTTCTGCTCCGTCCCCTCGTCGATGACGTCTAGGATGTAGCCAATCTCTCCCTCTATGTCTCCTTCGATGTCGCCATCCATGTAAATCCGAGTCTGGACGGTACTACCATCCAGACTCTCAAACCAGAACTCGTCGATGGTTCCGTTGACGGTCATCGACCCGTTGCCCTCGGTGACAAGGAAGTCGAAGGCACCATCTCCCTTCATGATGGAGAACTGCTCGGTTCGCTCCTCGCCCTCCCATCTCTCCTTCATCCGCAATTCCTCTAGATCGATGTCCATACGGAAATCGTCGGTGCTCATCTGCATGTCAGCCATGGCTTGGAACTCGAACGAGTGCAGGGTCCTGGTCCCGTTCGCATGCTCGGTCTCCAGCAGGAAAAGCGACACCTCGCCATCCATCCTGAGCGACTCGTCGTCGTTGCTGCCGTTCGCTCCAAGGCTGCCGCTCGCCTCGATTCGCAGGCTCTCCGAGGTGTTGCCGTAGTCATTGCTCCGGACGATCCAGGAATTGGTCACATTGAGGGTTAGGTTGGTCGCCATCCCCACCTCATCAATGGTGACGAAGTCCATCGAACCGTTGCCGAACATCTCGAACACCTGTCTCTCCAAGACCCCAGATTTGGAGGATTGGTTGAGCCAGACTCGATCGAGCAGCAACTGGATATCCATCTCGGTCTGCCCGTCGTTGGTCACGATGGTCAGAAGACCATCCCCCAACTCGTTCGATTCCAGCAGGTCTCCGGTCCGCTGCTGCCAACCCCGGCCTTGGAAGAGCAGATTGTAGCGGCTGTTGGCCGAGGCATTCTCCTGTTGCAGTGACCACGAGGTATCGAGGGTGATCTCGTGGTCGGCGATCGGTTCGTTCCAAGTCGTGGCCCGGACGCTTCGCTCGCAGAGCGCCGCGGTCCCGTTCTCACCGACCGAGAGGACGATGCTATCGCCGAAGGAGGGCATTGATGCGAACGCGTGGCGTGAGATTGCCGAGCCGTTCGAGTCGTTCAGGCCGGTCAAGTCAGAAAGGATCGAAAACCCCGAGGAATTCGTCCAATTCCACGACAGAGATAGCGCCTCGCTCTCGTTCTGAGAGAGGTTGCGAGAGAAGGAGACGATGTATCCGTGTTCGGCTGCCGGCTCGGATGAGCCCGCATCCCAATCAACCTTGATCGAGCAGGTCAGCGGATCGGTGCCATCTGCGAGAGCGACACCGGCCAACGCCGGTGATACCAGCAATGCTAGAACTATCGCTGCGATTCGCGAGGCACGGTGCTCTCCACATTCATCGGGCACGGTGTCAGCCTTCGGCTGAAGGCATTTCAAACCGATGGGCCGCCGATTCACCGGCTCAGAAGAGCGGTTCCTCGAAATCGTCCTCGACGCCGGACACCTCGCGCCAGATGTCAGCCGGAACATCCTCGTAGAACGAAGTGTATGGATCGTACTCCGCCTCGGCCGCCTCGCGCCGCAGTTGCTCCGCCGTCTTTGTCATCCGCTTCGCCTCCGGCTTGAATTTCCAGTAGTGGATTCGCCATTCTCGACCATCCCACAGAGTGGTCTCTTCTGATTCGGTTGTGAGCAGTTCGTAGTCCTGCAACTGGTAGAACAGGTTGCGGTCAGTTGGTTCAAGCGCGTTGTCGATAATCCGGTCGGAGAAGCCGAAGAAACCGAGCGCATGCTCAGCGATTGATTCGGCGACGGTCTCGTCCATCTCAGTGTCGACCTTCTGGCGGATGGCTTCCGTCAGGTCTCGCAGCATCATGCCCATCTGATTCACCCCGCCGGCGGAGGATGCTCCGCCTTGCTGCTATTGTATTGGACTCCGCTCTATATCAAGGATGCGCGGATTTCGGCCGATTCTGCCACTCAGATGCCAAGTTCAGCACCCCTAATGTTGATGCCCGGCGCACCTCCGAGGGGACCTTCGATGGCTGACGATGGTGCACATCCGACCTTCCTCGGCCTCATTGAAGAGTCTGACGGAGAACGGCGCGAATCCGATGGAGAGACCATCTCGACCGCGGATGACAGCTGGCCGCAACCCGATGTGATGATTCTCTCCGTCCCGTATGAACTCACTACCTCTTACGGCCAAGGAACCGCTGAAGGCCCAGCGGCGTGCATAGCGGCTAGCGCCCAGGTCGAATTGCACGATCCGTTGCTACCGGAGGAGCTTCCATGTGGATTCAGGATTCGGACCGCCGAGTCTTGGGACGGGGAAGGCGATTCATTGGCGACGCAGCAGAATGGAATTGTATCCTACTTGACGGAGGAACTCTCTCCGGCTTGGCTGACCGAGGAGGCAGTGAACCCCTTCCCCTTGGTCCTCGGAGGTGAGCACGGTCTGCTTCCCGCAATCCTCAGGACGCTCCGGGAACACCCCGCTCTAGCTCGTGACGGGGGTGAGCCGCTGGCCGCGCTGACCTTGGTGCAGGTGGATGCGCACGCTGACCTCCGCAACGAATTGGACGGCGATTCGATGAGCCATGCGTGTACGGCTAGGAGGGCGTTGGATCTGGGGGTCGGAGATCTAATCCAAGTGGGCGTCCGCGCATGGTCACGGGATGAGGAGGCCTTCGCGGCCGCCGAGCCACGCGTGAGGACCCACCTAGCGAGCAATCTGCTGTCGCCCTGCTCCGGAGAGGGCGCTTGGAGAGCGCTGATTGCCGACATTCAAGCTCTGTCGGGTCCGATTTGGCTCACCTTCGACATCGACGGCTTGGACGGCTCTCTGGTGCCAACCACCGGCACCCCGGTTCCCGGAGGCCTATCCTGGTGGCACGCGGTCGAGTTGATAGAGGCGCTTTTTGAGGCGGAGGATGCGGATGTGCTCGGCGCCGACATCGTCGAAATCGTACCGAGCGCTGAAGGGAACCTGACCGAGTTCACCGCCGCGATGGTCTCCACCAAGATTGTCGCTGCCCACCTCGCTCGCCGACTGCGACGGCCGCAGTCCGACCGTTGTGATCAGGAATCCTCCGACAGGGTACCTGACCGAATCACCCACACCAGAGGTGACCATGTGATGATCGATTACATCGGCTGGATTGATCCAGACCGGGATGCTGCCGCCTGGATTCTAGATCGGATGGTTGAGGCCGCCAAAGCGGAGGGATGTCGCGTCGTGCACGCGCACGGCGAATCGTTCGACGGATCCATTTCTCCTCCCGGATTCGCGGCGGTCGTGCTAATCGACGAGAGCCATCTCTCCGCGCATTGCTACTCCAACCTAGGGTTGCTCGCGATTGACTGCTTCACCTGCGGAGACAGCGATGCTCAGGCCGTAGCCGACCGCTTGGATGCATCCTTGGTCGATGCCATCCCCACTCTCGAACGAGTCGAGGGGCATCGGGTGGAGAGGTTCGTGCAGGGGTCCTCGCGGTCCAATCTCGAGGCGACTGGCGGCAGCGGGTGAATTCAGGAGCGAACGAGCGATGCCGATCCGCGACCACCTCGACTTCCACTTCCACCACTTCAACGCGGGCGAGCTGGTCCGCTGTGCTCGCTCCCTCCGCTCCTTCCTCGATGATGGTGGCCGCCTGATGGTGACCTTGGCTGGCGCCCTCTCCACCGCCGGTCTGGGAACCATCCTATCGCCGGCCATCAGAGAGGGAATCGTGGACGCAATCTGCGTCACTGGAGCGAACCTCGAGGAGGACCTCTTCGCCCTCCTTGGCAGACATCTCTACGAACCGCGACCGGACTGGCGAGTGGGGACCATAGACGACGACGTCGACCTCCTCTCCCGTGGCCTCAACCGAATCACCGATGTCGCCATCCCCGAGGATGTGATCAGGCAGGCGGAGGAGGCCATGCTCTCCCAAATCAAGAAGTTGCATCTCGGTGCGCGACCAGTCGATGTCCTCGGTGGCGTCGCCACCACCGCGGCGGTCGAGGCGGAGGATCGCCGTGACGATTCCTGGCTGCTCGCCGCAGCGGAGCGGGGCACGGCCCTGTTCTGCCCCGGCTTCGAGGATTCGACCCTCGGCGGCATCGCCGCCGCTCGCATCATCGATGGCACCTTGCCTTCCGACGCCCTCGCCTCCGGCCTCGACGAGCTGGCGGCGCTCGCCGATTGGTATCGATTCGATCCGCGACCTGCTGGCGTTCTACAGGTCGGCGGCGGCATCGCGGGCGACTTCGCGCTCAGCGTCGTCCCAATGCTCCGTCAGGATTTAGGTGAAGATGCGCCGCTTTGGGAATGGTATGCCCAGATCTCCGAGTCTCGCCCATCCTACGGCGGCTATTCAGGCGCGCCCCCCTCGGAGAAGGTATCGTGGGAGAAGCTCGCGCCTCGATCGCCGATGTTCGTAATCGAGTCGGACGCCACGATTGTCCTGCCCTTGCTCCTAGCGCATGTCCTCGACCTCTGATTTCCACGCCTTCCGCATCGTCGATTCGCAGTGAACGTGGATCGGCTAATTTAGGGTCCTAGGAATGGGCAGCGACATGACCAATCCTGAAATGCGACGACGGGGACCGTGGTTCGGTGCCCATGCGCTTGAGGAGCGAAATCATTCTCGTGTTCACCTTGGTAACCATGCTCGCAGCACCCATCATGAATCCCGCTCTAGATGTCGTCCCAGGTGCATCGGCGCAGCAGCCAGACATCGTGCAGGAGCACTGGTACCATTCCTATCTGACGCTGACACACGATGTGCAATCGTGGGCTGTCGATTATCCTGAGATTGTCGTGCTGACGGTGGCTGGACAAACCGAAATGGGTAGGAATCTCTGGGTCCTCCAGATCTCTGATTGGACGCAGAATCTCAAACCGGATGGAACCGAGAAGGAAGTAGTCTACATCGATGGTGGACACCATGGGAATGAGCATCTAGGAACCGAACTGGCTTTCCTGACCGCTGAATTCTACATTGAGGGTTGGGCGGCGGGAAACCTGGAAGTCATCGATGTCCTCACTACGACGGAACTGCACATTCTGATCATGCTTAATGCAGATGGCAACGACATCGACACGCGCTGGAACATCAACCAAGTGGACTTGAATCGGAACTACGACCATTACTGGAACACCTGCCCGACGACACAACCAGGGAGCGCTGCATTCAGTGAGGCTGAGACACTTGCGAATTCCATTTACATGAACACGATGGTCCCTGACGCCGATCTGTATGTCACGATGCACACTGGGGTCTGGATTATGCTCTACCCTTGGGGCAAATGGCCGGACCAACCTTCGGATTGGGAATTGTTCCACTTCATCCGAGATGACGTCCATGCGAACATCTCAGACATCCCGATTCAAAACGCGAATCAGGGGTTGTATCCAAACTGTGGCACCAGCCGCGACTACGGCTACGGCATCATGGGATTTCCGACATTTACCTTCGAAACCGATGATGAACAATGGTTACCCGGCACCGTCGAACCGCTCTCCGATAGGTTGGGGGAAGAGTTGGAAGTGATGCGCTACCTAATCACCAACGTCTGGTACTGGCGTGCTAGACTCAACGTCTCATCAATCGAGGTCGTGCAGGGTGAGGCCGTCACCCTGCACGTCGTCAACGAAGGACGAGCATCTACTGCCAACGTGACTCTTCACTACGAATCGCCCGATGGCGAGGTGCTCTGGCACTCTGACCGCTTCGGGGTCAACGCGACGAACACCACCCATGCGGTCCTGAACGCGACCAACCTGACCCTGACCTACGATGGAGTCTTCATCTTGCACTACCAGAAGCGCGTAATCGATGCATCAGCATGGGTCAGGGAACCCGTAGAAAACAGCGTCGTGCGGGTGAGTGAGACCGATGCTGGAGGGTTGCTCGCCGGTCCCAGTGCCTTGATCGCATTGACCGCTCTAGCGTGCGCGGCTGCCCACCGACGGGACTGAGGGCGTGGCTCCCTGCGGCCGGGTTTCAACGATGGGTGGGCGTGAATGAGGCGAAAAACCTCGGAAACCGGCAAGAATGGCCTTGGAACGGTGTGTTTTCGGCCCTGAAGACTGGGGTTCGGGTCCGTTACCTTTGATAATCTGTGACGAATCGCCGCCTTCGGGCGATTCGATGGAATGGAACGTTGACGGATTCGATGACTTAGGTGACGTGTTGGTGCTGCCGCTGTTCGAGGGCGTCGAGAAGGCTCCGAACAACTCCCTGACCGGTCTGTCCCGTTCGCAACGAACGACTGTCAACGAGGCGATTACTGGGAATTCGTTCACCGGAAAGGCCGGCAAGCGCCTCTCGATCTGGACACCTGGCTGCCGCATCGTCCTCGTCGGGATGGGAGCACGTGACTCCGGCTCGGACAAGGCATACCGCGACTCCGGTGCTAAACTAATCACCGCGCTCTCCAAGCGCGATGGGACCTCGGTCACCGTCCGATTCACAACCGGCTGGACCACAGCCCGGATGGGTGTCTTCGCCGAGGGGATGCTGCTGCGCGACTATGCGTTTGAGAAGTACCAGCAGAAGGACGAGGACGACGATGAGCCGGACGGAGATTGGGAGGTTACCTTCCAAGCGAGTCCTCGGCATGTGGAGGCGCTCTCCTCGGCGGTGGAACGCTTCGCCGCCATCGCAACAGGCGTCCATCTCGCACGCGACCTCGGCAACGAACCCCCCAATCACCTCTACCCGATGGAGTACGCGGAGAGGGCGCAAACTTGGGCGAAGGGGAAGAGATCCGTATCCGTCGAGGTGTACGACTTCGACCGCCTCCAGAAGGAGGGGATGGGTGGTCTAATCAATGTCGGCAAGGGGAGTGCACGCAAGCCGTGCATGGTCCTCTTCAGCCTCAACCCGATGGCTGACTCGGGAGAACGCGTGCCGTGCATCGTTGGCAAGGGCATCACCTTCGACACCGGCGGCATCTCTCTGAAGCCCGGCGCTGCGATGGACGAGATGAAGTACGACATGCATGGGGCGGCGACCGTCTTCGGCTTGATGCAGGCGCTGCACGCAACCGGATATACGGGACGAGTGCAGGCAATCGCCTGTCTGGCCGAGAACATGCCGAGTGCGGAGGCTTACCGCCCAGGCGATGTCATCCCGACCTATTCAGGCAAGACGATTGAGGTCCTGAACACGGATGCTGAGGGGAGGAATGTGTTGGCTGACGGACTGTGGAAGGCGGGCGAGTTCGATCCGTCCTACATCGTCGACCTAGCGACTCTGACCGGCGCCTGCGTGGTCGCTCTCGGTCACGAAGCGAGCGGGCTCTGGTCGAACGACGAAGATCTCCGAGCGCGAATCGCCGCGGCCGGAGACGCGGAGGACGAGATCGCTTGGCCGATGCCACTTCTGAAGGCGTTCGAGAAGGAGATGACCGGCTCGAAGATAGCCGATGTCCGAAACCTCGGCAAGGGTCGGTGGGGTGGAGCGAACACCGCGGCTGCGTTCCTGAAGCAGTTCGTTCCGAAGCGCGAGGGAGGCGATGGCGAGCAGGTGCCATGGGCTCATCTCGACATCGCGGGAACCGCTTGGGGAGCGTCGTCGAACGCGATGGTGAAGCACGGCGCGACCGGGATTCACGTGCGTACTCTGCACCGGTTGATCACCGGAGCGTGACCGGGCACCGGTTCAATTCCTGAATCGTTGCCAATCTTGGAGATCCTAGAATCTCTCGAGCAGTTCTGTAGATCACACCTGCCAGTGCCAGCTAGGTTCTCAATCCTCGTCGACGACTTCGAAGTCTGCGTCGACCACGTCGTCGTCGTTCCCATCTTCCGTATCCGCCACCTGTTCTTCGGCCATGGCCGCGGCAGCAGCCTCGTACAGCTTCGACGAGATCGCATGCATCGACTCCTCCAACTCCTTCACCTTGGTCTGAATCGCTGCCTCATCGAGGTCGTCGTCGTCGATCGGTCCATCGTCCGTGCGAATCAGTGCCTCCAGCTCGTCGACGTTGGCGAGCACCGGATTCTTGTCGTCGTCGTCCAGCTTCTCGCCAGCCTCGTCGAGGGTCCGCCGCGTCTGGTAGACGATGCTGTCCGCTTGGTTTCGCAACTCGACGCGAGCCTTTCGCCGCTCGTCCTCCTCAGCGAACTCCTCCGCCTCGGCGATCTTCGTCTGGATCTCATCCTCGGATAGGCTCGTCTGGCTCTCGATCTTGATCGACTGTTCCTTGCCGGTTCCTAGGTCCTTGGCACCAACGTTGACGATGCCGTTTGCGTCGATGTCGAAGGTCACCTCGACCTGTGGCACTCCGCGTGGTGCCGGCGGGATGCCCACAAGGTGGAATTGGCCGAGTGTGACATTATCCTTGGCGAACTCACGCTCACCCTGCAAGACATGGATCTCGACTGCTGGCTGGTTGTCGCTGGCGGTCGAGAAGACCTCCGAGCGTCTGGTCGGAATGGTCGTGTTGCGCTCGATCATCGTCGTGCATACGCCGCCGAGGGTCTCGATCCCTAGGGTCAGAGGCGTCACATCGAGCAGTAGAACATCGGTAACGCCCTCGTCGCCGACGATGATGCCGGCTTGGAGCGCCGCTCCGATGGCGACAGCCTCATCGGGGTTGACGCCCTTGAACGGAGACTTGCCGACCTCCGAATCAATCGCCGTCTGGACGGCGGGCACGCGGGTGCTGCCGCCGACGAGGATCACCTTGTCGACCTCGCCCTTCTTGACACCGGCATCCTTCATCGCTTGCCGGGTCGGCTTCATCGTCCGTTCGATCAGATCGGCGACGAGTTCCTCGAACTTCGGTTTTGAAAGCTGAATGTCTAGGTGCTCCGGCTGGCCGTCACGCATGGTGATGAATGGCAGGTTTACCTGTGTCTGTCCAGTGCCGCTCAACTCAATCTTCGCCTTCTCGGCCGCTTCCTTGAGGCGGCTCATCGCCTGTCCATCCTTCGATAAATCGATGCCGGTATCTCGCTTGAATTCCGAAAGCAGGTGCTCGACAATACGCTCATCGAAGTCATCGCCGCCGAGCCGGTTGTCACCGCTTGTTGCCTTGACCTCAATCTGAGGTTGTCCATCGACCTCGTATATCTCAAGAATCGACACATCGAACGTGCCACCACCGAGGTCGTAGACGAGGATAGTCTGGTCCTCCTCCTTGTCGACGCCGTATGCGAGCGCCGCCGCTGTCGGCTCGTTGATGATTCTGAGCACCTCCAGTCCGGCTATCCTGCCAGCGTCCTTCGTCGCCTTGCGCTGGGCATCTGAGAAGTATGCGGGGCAGGTGATCACCGCCTGCTTGATCGGCTTGCCGAGGTAAGCCTCGGCGTCCGCCTTGAGCTTCTGTAGCACGAAGGCAGAAATCTCCTGTGGCGTGTACGAAGAGCCGTCTATCTCCTGACTCCACTTGGTCCCCATCTCACGCTTGACGGACATGACAGTTCGTTCCGAGTTGGTGACCGCCTGTCGCTTCGCGGTGATGCCGACCAGCCGCTCTCCATCCTTGGTGAACGCGACGACGCTTGGGGTCGTCCTCGCTCCTTCGGAGTTCGGGATGACGACCGCCTGACCTCCCTCTAGAGTGGCGACGCAGCTGTTCGTCGTTCCGAGATCGATTCCGATTACTGGTCCGCTCATTCTCTTCACTTCCTTCTCTTCTGTTCTGTTGGTCACGCGCGTGAAAGCGCAATCGCGAGGATGCCATTGTTCAGGCTCCAAGATTCAATCTCCTCCGCCTCTTCGGGCAGTTGGATACTGGCGAAAGGCCGGATCTGGCTGGATCGCATCAGATGTAGCGTCTCGCCCCCGACTAGACTGATGTCGAGATCACTCTTCTCGAAACCCTCGTGCCGTGACAGGTCGACGATGACCTCAATCGATTCTTCATCGACGAAGATGTCCAACTCCTCTGGCCGGATGCTCCCGGATTCGTCTTCGTCCTCGGTCGGCGTCTCGACCG
Organism: uncultured Candidatus Poseidoniales archaeon; assembly: GCA_964585295.1. Classification (GTDB taxonomy): domain Archaea; phylum Thermoplasmatota; class Poseidoniia; order Poseidoniales; family Thalassarchaeaceae; genus CAUZSY01. Next base: position 105,518 of record CAZPCY010000001.1, read on the forward strand.
TCACCGGTTTCGCGTCGACCTCGAATTTGACGCCGAGATTGTCGAACAGGTCACCGCTGTCTCCACCTCCCTTGATTATGTCAGCGAGCGCTTTGTTGATCGCCTCCATGTTCGCCTCGGCGTCGACGCGAATAGAATCGTGGGGCAGCGAATCGAGGTCGATGCCGACCTCCTCAAACTGCTGCCTGACCTGACGCATGAGTTGGTCGATTTGGTCGCGGTCGACGGAGATGCCCATGCGCTGGAACATCTGGACCATCTGTCGGAGCATTTCCTCCTCCCAATCCTCGCCGCTCACCTTCGATGCCTCCGAATTCCACTATACAACTCTCGGTTGTCTAATGCGAGGAGACCACCCCTTATCAACCATCCGAAGAGAGATTACCTTGGCTCTAATCTCCATGAACGGCTCTGCTCTCAAACCACATCCAACATGATTGGGATAGGGGTCTACTCAATGGATGGGGGAACGGAGGACACGCGCGGGATTCAAGTCGGGCGGTCGGGTCGGGCGGCTCGCATGGTCAGACCGGAACACGAGCACATCCTGCAGGACACCGATCGGTCAAGCGGCCGCGACGCCCTTCGGAACAACGTCAGCGCAGCGGTCGCGCTGGCGGATGCGGTCCGGTCGACGCTCGGTCCGCGTGGCCTCGACAAGATGCTGGTCGATGCAGACGGTTCGATCGATGTGACAAATGATGGCGTCACCGTTCTAGAGGCGGCACGAGTCGAGCACCCGACCGCGAGAATGCTGATTCAGACCAGCAGTGCCCAAGACGATGTCGCACACGATGGGACGACCAGTGCGGTGCTGCTCACCGCGGAACTGCTGGTGAATGCGCTCGAATGGATCGATCGCGGCGTCCACCCAGCCGTGGTCCAAAGCGGATTCCAACAAGCCGCCGCTTGGTCGCGGGAGGAACTCAATTCGATTTCCCGCGACGCGAGCGACCGGATTCTGCAGACCGAAGTCGTCCGAACAAGTCTCGCCGGCAAGGTCAACGACACCGCGCGAGAAGTCCTCTCCACTCTCGCGGTCGATGCGGCACACGCCATCGCCACGACCGTCGATGAAGATGAGACCACATGCAATCCCTCGGATGTCAAGCGAGTTGGAGTCAGAGGTGGAAGCGCGCGCGACAGTAGGCTGATTGAAGGGCTGCTGCTCGCCAAGAAGCGCCTCGACCAACGAACTCCCGACAGCGGAGGTGCCGGCCGAATCCTTCTAATCGATGGCGGACTCGACAAGCGGACGACCTCGATTGATGCCAAGATTAAGGTGACCGATGTAGGCGCGCTGCAACGCTTCCACGACAGGGAGCGCGCCGACCTTCAGGCGCAGGTCGATGCGATTGCGGCGCTCGGCTGCGATCTGCTGGTGGTCCGTGATGGAGTCGACGACGATGCAATCGCGCCGCTGCGCAAGGCGGGCATCGTCTGCTATCGCCGCTTTGAGCGCGCCGACCTCGAATTGCTCTCGCGAGCGACGGGTGCGAAGCTGATTCGCAATCCGATCCGCGCCACGACCGATGACCTTGGCGACTACGCGTCAAGGAGCGAAGAGCGAATCGACGAAATCGAGCATGTCACCATCATCGGCTCGCGGAACCGAGGCAGAACGCTGCTCGTACGCGGCTCGACCGAGACGCTGATTGCCGAGATGCAGCGCGGCTTCGACGACGCGATTGGCGTCGCCTGTGGCCTCGTCGAGGAGCCGTGGATAGTCGCAGGTGGAGGCGCCACCTGGATAGCCTTGGCCCGCCACCTTCGCAAACGCGCTCCCGAGGCGAATGGTCGGGAGCAGCTGGCCGTAGAGGCGTACGCTGCAGCGCTGGAATCCATACCTCGAATCCTCGCTGAGAACGCCGGCCTCGACCCGTTGGAGATTCTGCTAGCTACCTCTGCCGCCCAATCGGTCGGCGACGACCCTTGGCTCGGCCTCGACCTCAATGCAGGGAGCCCATCTGACATGGCGGACGCCGGAGTAGTCGAGCCGGTCCGCATCGCCCGCCAAGCACTCGCCGGCGCTACTGAGGCGGCAATCAGTGTCCTCCGCATCGACGACATCCTGTGGGCGAAGCAAGACGCCCAAACTCCCGATTGGCAGACCAACGAGGACGAAGACTGACTCTGCTTCCGGCCGATCGATTGGATATCAGTTCACGATCTGGTCGGTCGGCGCATCGGCCGCCCGCAGGTTCCTTATCATCTCGTCCACCATCGCATCGAGATCGTAGCCGGGCGTCCATCCCCACTCCTCTCGCGCGACCGTGTCGTCTACCCCATCCGGCCATGAATCGGCGTATGTCTGCCGGATGTCCGGCTTGAATGAGCACTGGAAACCCGGTACGCGTCTGGCGATTGCCTCCGCCAATTCGCCAGCGCTGAAGGAAGCCCCCGCCACATTGTATCCTCCACGCGCCTTCGACAGCGATTCTCCCGGTGCATCCATCAATTCCAGTGTGGCACGTATCGCGTCGTCCATGTACATCATCGGAAGGCAGGTGTCAGAGCGCACGAAGCAGGTGTAGCGCCCATCCTTGAGAGCGGCACGAAAGATGTCGACGGCGTAGTCCGTCGTTCCACCACCGGGTTCGCATCGCCAAGAGACCAAACCTGGGTAGCGAAGCCCTCGCACATCCACACCATGCATGTCCCAGTATTCCCTCGCCAACCTCTCACCGGTGACCTTCGTCTCACCGTACGTCGTGGTCGGATCCAATGGTGCACCCTGTGGCGCGATGGCCGGGCATGACGGTCCAAAGACAGCGATAGATGACGGTGAGAAAACGCGGAGCGAGTGCTCGCGGGCGACCTCGAGCACATTGGTCAATCCACCAAGGTTGATGCGCTCGCACAGTTCCGGATCCTTTTCCCCCGTGGCAGATAGGATCGCTGCTAGATGGTGTATGGTGCCAATGCGCTCCTCGCGAACAATCGCATCGAGCGCGTCGCGATCGAGCACATCGAGGATTCTGTGCGGGCCTGACTCGACATCCTTGGGCGCCGCTCTGAGATCACTGGTGACCACAAAGTCACGGCCGTGGCGCGCTCTCAGTGCGAGCACCAATTCTGTCCCAATCTGGCCTAACGCGCCGGTCACCAAAATGCGCTCCCGACTCAGGTCCGGAGTCGTTGCTGCGCCCTCATCGGGGTTTGCGGTGCCACTGCCGTCTCCACCCCGATCACCCATGTCCTGACCATCCCGAATGCGCTACTTCAACGATGGGGGCAATCGTTGAGGTCATCCCTGCTAGAATCGAATGGCGAACGTTCATAGGCGAGGCACATCGGCTTCAGACCCCGTTGAGTTCGATGAGATATGTCATCGTGACCGGTGGGGTCCTGAGCGGCATCGGCAAGGGCGTTACCGCGAGCAGCCTAGGTGTGCTGCTGAAATCGATGGGTCGGAGAGTCACCGCGATTAAAATCGATCCTTATCTGAACAGCGACGCTGGGACGATGAGCCCATTCGAGCACGGCGAAGTCTTCGTACTCGATGACGGCGGCGAGGTCGATCTAGACCTCGGCAACTACGAGCGCTTCCTCGACATCGAACTAGGCCGCGACAACAACCTGACCACAGGCAAGGTGTACAGCGCGGTCATCGAACGTGAACGTAGAGGGGACTATCTCGGCAAGACGGTACAAGTCGTGCCCCACATCACCGACGAGATTCAGGAGTGGATAGAGCGTGTCGCATCGGTGCCGAGCGACGGCAGCGGCGAGAATCCGGATGTCTGCGTCATCGAGTTGGGAGGCACGGTTGGCGATATCGAGTCGGCACCGTTCATCGAGGCGTTGCGTCAGTTCCAGTTCCGCGTCGGGCGAGAGAATGTCTGCTTCCTCCATGTGAGTCTAGTTCCGGTCATCGGGGTGGTCGGAGAGCAGAAGACGAAGCCGACACAGCACACCGTGAAAGAACTGCGTGCGGCGGGCATCGCTCCCGACTTCCTGGTCTGTCGCTCTTCGGAGCCACTGCTGCCCGAAGTAAAGGAGAAGCTCTCCTCGTTCTGCCACGTCGACGAATCGCACGTCTTCAGCGCCCACGACGTCTCCAATATCTACCATGTCGCCCTGATGCTCGACGCACAAGGAGCATCCAGTCTGATGGCTGACCGCCTCTCGCTGGATCTTCCAGAGCAGCGACCTCTACTCGACGATTGGAGAACGCTCGCCGCGACCGTCGACGGACTATCGAAGGAGGTGCGAATTGCAATGGTCGGCAAATACACTGGCCTCTCCGACTCTTATCTCAGTGTCATCAAGGCTCTACAGCATGCGGGCTTCCATCAGGGAGCGAGAATCGAGGTCGACTGGGTCGAGGCCGAGCGGCTGGAGGACGAAGGTGGCGAGGGCCACTCCGAGGCTTGGGCGATGGTCGAGGCGGCCGACGGAATCCTCGTGCCCGGTGGCTTTGGCACTCGTGGTATCGAGGGCAAAATCCTCGCCGCGAAACACGCTCGCGAGAAAGGCAAGCCGTACCTCGGAATCTGCCTCGGACTGCAAGTCGCCACCATCGAGTTCGCTCGCAACGTCCTCGGCTTGGACCGAGCGAACAGTACCGAGTTCGACGCCGACACCCCGAACGCCGCGGTCGTGTTCATGCCCGAAGGGAGCCGTACTCACATGGGAGGCACGATGCGTCTGGGGAGTCGGCAGACGAACCTGCAGACAAAGGAGTGCGCAGCACACCGACTCTATGGAGGTGCGATGGAGATACACGAACGCCATCGCCATCGCTACGAGGTTAATCCCGAACTCGTCGACGACCTTGAGGCGGCCGGCCTGCGATTCGTTGGCCGCGACACCGAAGGCGAGCGCATGGAGATCATCGAACTCGACGGTCACCCCTACTTCTTCGGGACGCAGTACCATCCGGAGTTCCGTAGCCGTCCGAACCGTCCTTCGCCGCCGTTCGTCGGACTAATCGAGGCCACACTCGCCGCCCAGTCCCACTGAGTCGGCAGGATAGTACGATGCCCGAACGGTTCGAGATACTTCGATCGTCGAGATCCAATAGCGGTACCGAAAATAGGCCTCTCACGACTCGGCGACGCGTACTAGGCGCGTCGTCCGGTATCCCTGCAGTGCCCTGACATACCGCTGCTCTCTGAATTCCTCATCCAGCGCTCGATCGCCGCTGTCGATCCGAAGATGAGCGAGCGACGCCATCTTCGCTGGCGTTACGATGCCGAGCACCGAATCTAGGCCAGCCGTCCGAAGCACCGCCGGCGACAGCTGCAGGTTGCCCCTGCCGATCAGGAATCCCTGACCACCCATGGGAGAGAGTAGTATGGTCACTGGAGCAGTCTCTCCCCGTTCCTGCCTGTGCTTAGCGATTAAATCGAGTAGGCCCCTTTCGTCTAGATCAGTAGCGATGGTCGCGCCGCCCCGGCTCGCATCCAATCCAAGCAGGGTCGCGTCCAGTCCCAACGCCTCGGCGAGGGTCCGCAGGGTCCCTCCACTACCCCAGATGAAGAGGCGGGCCGGATCCTCCTCCGACCACTCGCCCAGATGCTCGACCAGCGCCTCGATTACCTCCTCCTCGCTACCCGCTTCGATCGGTTGTTTCGTTCCCTGCATCCACCGCGGGCTTCCGGGGGTCATCGCCTCGCCGTACATCCGGACTACCCACTCACCCTCGCGATATCTATCCTCATCGAGGTCCATCACCTCAGTCCTCGCCATGAGGAGGTCCCCTGTGATCCAAGCGGCGAGCGCTTCAGCCGCCGCGGCTGGCGTCGCTCCAAAGCAGCCGCTGTGCATCTTGACGCCGGCCGGCACCCCGATGAGCGGCATCTCGGACGCGCCCTCAACCCCATCGCTCTCGGCGGCTGCGAGTGCTGCGACTACGTCCCGTGTGGTCCCGTCCCCGCCGGCGTAGAGAATCGCCTCACATCCCTCATCCAAGGCAGCACGCACCACGGAGGTCGTGTCCGAAGCGGTGGTCACCGGTCCTGTGGGGGTGTGCATGACCTCCCAACCCCCCCACTCGCGAAGGCCCTCTGGTACCCAATCGAGACCCATTCTGCCATCGCACGTGAGCCATTCGACATCGAGGATGGATGTCCTCGTATGCTCAGAGAGAACGAGCAGATGCTCAAGCGCCTCTACCATCCGAGGTCCCGAACGATCCTCGGCACCCATCTCGCGAGCGATGGCCGCCTGACCATCCGATCCCTTCAGGCCGAGACGCCCTCCCAGTCCCGCGTCGGGGTTCACGATCAGGGCTATCCGGCGCACGCATCGCCTCAAGCACTCCGCTCGCATCAATGCTCTCCCGCACTCCTATGCCGTCTTTCACGGTGTGGAGGAGGGTGCTTCTCGATCGCGCTGCGGGAAGCCGTCGGGGGGTGGATTGAAGGCGGGCCGCACGGTCGATAGTGCCGGGTTCATACATGGTTGCCGACGCTTCCACAACCGTGGAGACCATCGAGGACGCCTTCGCCGCCGGGATGGCCGCTGTCGAGGAGGCGAAGCACGAACTGTGGGTCGAGACGGTGGAATCCGATCCCGTTGAGAACCAAGTGGCGAAGACGGTCGCGACCGACTCTCTCGTCCCACCACCACCTCCTGCCGATGGGCCCCCCGCAGCGCCTCCCGCACCACCGGAAATACCACCTAGCCAACCGGCAATGCCGCCGGGGCCTCCAGCGATGCCACCAGGGCCACCATCTGAGGGAGCGGTTACACCTCCTCCACCACCAGAGACTCAACCGGATATCCCTCCTAGGCCGCCAGCTATGCCTCCAGGTCCACCAGAAGGGCCGCCGGCGATGCCGCCGCCCGGTCCGCCGGCCATGCCACCCGGACCACCAATGATGCCATCAGGGCCACCGATGGGGCCACCAGCAGCGCCGACCTCGGATATCTCGGCTTTGATGCCACCCTCGCCACCCGCTCCCCCCACTGCACCCCCCACTGCAAATGACGAGGACATGCTCGATCCAGCGGCTGTGTTCAGCGACGCGGCGCCCGCCGCCCCCCCTGCTGCACCGGAGGGCGCACCTCCCACCCCACCCCCTCCTCCCGCGCCAGCACCGGAGCCGGAGCCCGACCCGGAATCGGCCTACGAACCAATCGATATTAGTGAGTGGGAGCAGAATTGGGGCGACGATTGGAGTGAGGGAGCTCCGGTGCGTGAGTCGGATAATGAGGTCGAGGCGAAGCCCGATCTACAGGATGTCACCGAGGAATGGTGATTGGGCCTCGCATATCGATCAACACGCTCCGTCGACCGGCGCTTTCCTTGTCCGCTTCCGCAGTCGCATCTCAATCCAGGAGTGGCTCTTACCACCCCGACTACCGCGAATGGTTGATGACGCCGCTCCGGCCCCCGAAGGGTCGGAGGAGCCCTTCATGTCGATGATTGCCGTCGATGTCGAGGACGGCGCCGACTCGCACGAATACGCCATCGGGATTACGGTCGGCGATGTCATCGAGAACGTTCACGGACGTCGTTCAGGAGCAATCGCCGCCCTCGTGGATGGGGTCGAGCGCGACTTCTCCCATCAGTTGGATTCCGATTGCACTGTCCGACCGATCCAAGCGACATCAGAAGCCGGCCTCTTCATCCTCCGACACTCTTGCGCCCATCTCCTCGCACAAGCCGTCACCGAACTCTTCCCGGATGCGAGACCAACGATAGGGCCACCTATCGAGCACGGCTTCTACTACGACTTCCACATGGACCCGATCGGCGATGACGACCTTCGCGCAATCGAGAAGCGGATGAAGGAGCATGTGAAATCCAACCACGAGGTGTGTCGTGAGGAACACGACAGCGCAACTCTCCATGGCATGTTCGAGGCGAACCGGTTCAAGCTCGAAATCATGGACGACAAGCTCGAAGACGGCGCCGGCTCCTCCATCTATCGCCAAGGCGATTTCGTGGACCTCTGTAGAGGCCCACATGTCCCATCAACCAGTCATCTTCGCTGGTTCCGACTCACATCGACCTCGACCGCTTTCTGGCGAGCCGATGCTACCCGAGAGACCCTAGTCCGCATCTACGGGATGTGCTACGCCAGCAAGGAGGACCTGCTGGCGAGAGAGATACTGGTTCGCGAAGCCGCGAAGCGCGACCACCGCAAGCTGGGCAAAGACCTCCGACTCTTCCACATCGACGAGATGGTCGGTCAGGGGCTGGTGCTCTGGACACCGAGGGGAAGCGTCGTGAGGAAGGAGTTGCAGGACTTCATCTCAGAACATCTGACTAGGCAGGGCTACCGACAGGTATTCACCCCCCACATCGGACGCCTCGACCTCTACCGAACCTCGGGCCACTTCCCCTACTACCAAGAGAGCCAGTACCCTCCTCTGGTCGAGCGGGACCTGATGCGCAAACTCGCTGACGAGGGCTGCTCCTGTGCCGACCTTGCGAACAGGATGGGTGAAGGCGAGATTGACGGCTACCTGTTGAAACCGATGAACTGCCCCCACCACATCAGAATCTATGCGAGCCAGCCGCGCTCGTATCGCGACCTGCCGTTGCGCCTAGCCGAATTCGGGACGGTGTACCGGTGGGAGCAGAGCGGCGAGATCAGCGGCATGACTCGAGTGCGCGGCTTCACCCAAGACGATGCGCACCTGTTCGTTACCGAGGAGCAGATTGCCGAGGAGGTTCTAGGTTGCATCGAGTTGGTGCAGGTGATATTCGGCACCCTAGGTATGCAGGACTACAGGGTCAGAGTGGGACTTAGGGATACCGACTCGTCGAAGTATGTCGGCGAGGCGGCGGCATGGGATATCGCCGAGACGGCGTGCCGCGATGCCGTTCGGACCCTCGGCGTCCAGTTCGCCGAGGAGCCGGGCGAGGCGGCGTTCTACGGACCGAAGATCGACTTCGTCGTCAAGGATGTGCTCGGCCGAGAATGGCAACTGGGAACGGTACAGGTCGACTGCAATCTCCCGGAGAGGTTCGACCTCTCGTACGCCGGCGCCGATGGTGATAAGCATCGCCCAGTGATTATCCATCGCGCGCCATTTGGTAGCATGGAGCGCTTCGTCGGCGTGTTGATTGAGCACTTCGCCGGTCGATTTCCGACCTGGCTCTCTCCGACTCAGGTGCACATCCTAACCATCTCGGAGAAGCATGTGGAGTACGCAAGGGTGGTAGCTGACACACTGCGCGCCGCTGGCGTCAGAGTGGAGATCGACGACGGCGACGGCACCATCGGCAAGAAGATCCGAACGCATCGCAAGATGCAGCCCGCGTACATGGCGATCATAGGAGAGGAGGAGACCGCCGCCGGCACCGTCTCGATACGCGATCGCACCGGTGGTCAGGCGAACGGCTTGCCTCTCGATGACTTCATTGCCGCCATTTCGACTGAGATCGAGAGTCGCAGCCCCGAGCATAGCATCACCACTGCCGACGACGTGTGATCGGAACCGCCGAGAGCGCTATGCAAATCACCACCACGACCCGAGAGGACCAACCTTGTTGTAAGCGATGAAATGGACTCGACACCGGGAGCAAGAGAGAAGGATGCGAACCCCTCCTGAGGGGGCATGCGACTCGCTCCCACCGCCCTTGGAGTCCTGCTGCTCCTAGCCGCCCTCGGAGGCGGCGTCATCGGCTACAACGACGGAGGAGACCACACGATCACCATTCCCGACTGCACTCTGGGCGTCGCTGGCTTGCAGGCCGGAGATGTCTGCGACGAGGCTGCCATGATGAAGGAACCGATTCCGGTTCCCGAGGAGGTGGTCGGAATGCTCGACGTCGGCCTCTCGGTGAAATGGGACAAGGACGGCGTCTGGTTCGGACTTGTTGACGCGAGCGAGGCATCGAAATGCCAAGAGAGCGGCACCACTTACCTGCTCTGCGATCCCGATGACCTCACCTTCATCGCCGGTGGGCCCAACAGCTCCGGCACCTTCGAATGGGTCGCCGAGGCTGGCGAGTACAGAATCGTCGGCGGTGCTTCCGCCGATTCCAGCGGCGATGAAGTCGCGATATCCTACTCGTACCATGTCACCCTATTCACCAGCGCGACGGCTGGGATAGCCGCCGTGGGCGGACTAATTGCTATCTGGGGTGCGACTCGATCCTCGGACTACTGATCGTCTCGGGATCTATGATCGTAATGCCTTCCCCACTCAAGCGAGGCGACGCAGTCGTTCCATCGCCGCATCCGCCTCCCCGAGTTTCAAGAGCGCGACGTCTATGTCTCCTCTCTCAACCGCGGCGGTCGCCTCCGCCACCGCCGACTCGCAGGTCCGTCGGTCCTCATTCGCCGCCTTGACTCCGGCCGATTCAAGACGCGGGCGCAGCGTCCTCCACTCTCCATGCAGGAAATCGAGTAGCTCTCTGGCCTCCGCCACCGCGCTACCGGCGGCATCGAGGTCTGTGGCGATTTCTTCCAGTACGCCCTGCGCCTCAATCCAGCGTTCACCATCCGCCGCCTGCTTTGCCTCGGCGAGGCGCGCGTCCCATGCCTGCGAATCGCTCCTACCGGACCATCGCTCGGTCATCTTCCGCTTCTGCCGCAGCGCCCGCTGGACGCTCTGCTTCGCCTCTCCGACATTGACTATCTCACGCTGGATGGAATCGGCAAGTCCTCGTGCCATCGACGCATCCCCAGCTTCCATCGCAACTCGAGCCTGTGCCAGTCGATCCACCCATTCGGAGCGGTCGAGCCCCTCGGCTCTCTCTAGAGCAGCAGTAGCTTCCTCGACCGCCTCAACCGCGCCCTCGATGGCCTCCCCGAGATTCTCAACATGGGCCGGTATCGTCATTGCAATGGCCCACGCGTCCGCCGGCTCCTCGCGACTTAGGGCCTCTTCGGCCGCCTGCAGCATAGAATCGAGCCGTTCGCGGTCGATTCCCTCGACGACAGAAATCGCAGACTTCGCCTCAGCAATCGAATCCTCTGCCACCTGCCAATGCTTCTCGATGTCGACCGAACGACGCTTCGCCTCTCGGAACAGCATCTCCGCCTCACGCAGGCTGCCCAGTTCCGCTTCCCTGTCCCCCATAGTCATGCAGCGCTGTGGCCGCTTCGCAATCGGTGCAATCCCAGCGGCCACCTCGACCGCTCGCACGGATTCCTCTCGTATGGCCCCGAGATCATCGGCCAACGCGACAATCCTCTCCACGTCATCCATGGCCTGCGCGATTAGCCGCAGACCGTCTCGCGGATCGCGATGACCTACCTGCTTCGCCTCCTTGACCAGTGAAGAAGCCTGATCGACGACGACGCCATCTGCGCGCAGCACCAGAACCTTGCCCTCGGCGGTGTCCAACTCAGATCGGAACCGCCTGACCAGAGCTCGGTCCGGACCACCGATGAGAATGGAGTGACCGGCGGGGGCGAGCAATGCTCCAGGGCCGAGAAGTAAGGCGGGGGAAGCTGGAGAGGAGAGCACCACAGCGCCGCCAACCCCAATCCCGAACAGTTGTGCCATGCCACGGTATCGCACCGCATCGTCGCTTCCTCTGAGGACTCTTCCTCCGGCGTACAGGCAGCCGAGAACCGCCGGTAGCCAAGCTACCTGCAGCATCATCACAGACACCGACTGACCGAGACCCGCCCGCTGAGCAAGCACTAGCGTGGTTAGGCCGTAGGCAATCAGAATCGGGGCGGCGGCAGCACATGCCGCCCCCACACGAGATCGCCCGCGCGGGCCCCACAGGATTAGGTCGTTGACCAGCAGTGCCATCACGGCAAGCAGGATGGCCGGGCCGAGTGCCTGTACGGTCAGTCCGGCCTGAATAGCCGGCATCGCGAAGGCCAATCCGGTGAGAACCAGAATGACGGAGGCGACTGCGGATAGCCCATTGACCCACGCCTCCCGCGTCTGCAGCGCTCGCTGCACCGCCTCTGCTATGTCCCCGTCCTCCATCACGGCGGCGACCCCGGGACTGCGGTGATGAACCAACCGCCCGCGTGTTTCCAATTCCTCCGTATGGGAATCATCGTGGATGCATGCATGCCGCGTCAAATCCGATTCGGAGGCCATGCTCCAACTATGCGGGCCAGAGACGTGGAATCCCTGCACCATCAGAGGGAGAAGCGGCGCTCGAAAGCCCAAGCGACGACACCAATCGCCAGACCTGCCCAAATCAGCAGGCGAATTGGGCCCAACCAAGCCGGCTGGACCGTCGGTCCGAACCCCGAGACCGTGCCGTTCGACGATGCGTCGTTCGCGTTCCAGCGTAATTCAACCTCGATCGGTCCAACATCGACCGCAGCCATCGATAGAGACGCGTTCGCGAGGCCCGGTCCATCGACCGTGCCTCCTTCCAGAGCGAAGGGCGCACCGCATACATCCGCCACACAGATGGTCCCCGTCGCATCGGCTCTGCCGCCATTCTCCATAGCCACTAGTAGGGTCGCCGGCGCGCCGCCCTCCGTCGGCTCCGCGAATCGGACTTCGACAATGCGCGGATATGGATCCTGTTGCGGCCAGACCTGAACCTCCGCTTCGTGTAGGCCTCCATTGCCGCTCGGATCGATTCCGATTACCGACAGTTGGTGCCGTCCGATTGCCATCGCCGGGAGATCGAAACCTCTCGCTTCCTCCCACGAGGAATTCTCGAACAGGGCGATCTCATCGATCCACGCCGACCAAACCACTTCCTCGATTGCTGACAGGTCGTCGTACGACTGCGAGAGGTTCACCGTAACATTGGAACCCGGAGTCGGAAATGTCTGCGGCCCGTACAACTTTCCTTCAACAGTCAGCGCCGGCCTCGGCACCGGTCCAACACCGTCAGTCAGCGTCAAGGTGCGATTCTCGATAACCGAGTTGCCGACCGAATCGACCGCTTCAATCCGCACCCAGTAAGTCGTCTCGGGCTTCGCTCGATGCCGGTCGTCGATGGGTAAGTGCAGCCCGTTGATGTGCGATCCCTGCGGCCAGAGATCCGCAATCTGCAGGTGGTCCTCGTAGGTGTGACCCCAGTCATCGGTCCGATTGGAGGAGAGCGTGATGAGAACAGGTTCGCCTGAAGAGTCGTTGCCCCAAGCATCGAAGGCGAGGTGGCTGGTCGATGAGATCTCCAGTCGGTCATCACCCCGCTTGGCGTCGATCATCGGACCCAGCGCTAAGCCGTCCTCCAATGCAGTCCATTGCAATATGGGCGCCTCTCCATCCACCTCGATGGTCGAATTCCAACCATCGATCTCACCTTGGTGGTCCGTGCAGGTCGCAGAGAAGGTCGCTTTGCCGCCGTGCGCCAATCCTAGTTCCTCTCCGCTGGTCAGGAGCGAGGCCCCCTCCTCCAATGCGAGCGAGACGCCTCCGGCGGCAACCCGCCATTCTAGGTCGAGGTCACCGATGCTGGAGTCGGAGCAAGTCATCGTCAGGTTCGCTCGATGCGACAGTGGCAGGAAGCGTTCGGTTCCGTCCTCTATGTCCACCGAAATCGACGGAGGTTGGTTCTGCCCGAGGGTGAAGCGCAGGTCTGTGGCGACAGCGGTTGCGCCGCGATCTACGACGAATTCGTCGGGATCGCCAGTCAGCAGGGACAATTGCGGTCCATACCGAACCTCCCAAGGCTCGGGCAGCACGACCTTCAGCGGTGCCGCCTCGCGCGCATGCCCGATGATAGGGAACCATAGCAGGCGGCTGGTGCGACCATCCCCCTGCCCGATAAGGTCGGCATTCTCGCTCCAACCCCAGGAATGCCCGCTCTCCTTAGTCGAGGAGCCTAACCCCTCGACCGATATTCCAGTCGGGTAGACCGGTGTGTCCGAAGTGAGAGGAGAGTGGTCGTAGACACAGCAACCGGCCGATTCGGAGTCTCGCCAGCCGTGCGAGGATAGGAAGGCTGCGAAATCGTTCGCCTCGGCCGACGACAATGTTCCGTCACGATTCCCGAGCCAGCGGTCTATCTGCGCTCTGACCCCAGCACTATCCGTGGGTAGAAGTGGCGTTCCCTGATGTGCCGGCAGCGTCCATTCGGCACTCCAAGTGCCATTGAGCACCGTACCAGATCCAATCTCTCCTGCCGAGAGGTCCAATGTCGCTGCGGGAACTTCGATCGCCTCCACTGAACTCGGATCCGGGCCAGCATCTACCCAATTCTCCAGATCCCAGAACGGGCCGTCGACGCGAGTCTCGTCAGGCCCGATCGGTACGCCATCGACTAGATGGTGCAGATACCAGGTGCCGGCATCGATGCGGGGCAGCGGGGAATCGAGGCCACCCTGCCGGTTGATTACCATCGACCAACCGGACGGCGAGTGCCTAGCAAGTACCGTACCCGAGCCGTTCGCGTCCGGCGCGAACAAGCGCAGAGAGCCGGACAGGTCGACCGTCAAGGTTTCATTTGAGGCGTTGCCATCCCAGCGTACGATGCGGCTGCCGGTCGATCCGTTGACATGTAACCAGCCGGTCGAGTTCGCTGGCGCGACAACAGAGGCATTCCCATCCGATTCCTCTGCAATCGAACCTGCCATCGGGACCGCGTGGTCATCCAACCATAGGGTCACGGAGGCGAGACCGGCTGAAGCACCGGAATCAGCCTTCAGCGTGAATGAGGCGTTCAGGGAGACCATGTCCACGACCACCGAGTGCGATGAGACGTTGCCGTCCGAACCACCTAGCAACAAAGCGTCTGGATGGGCGGAGGCGAATCCGGGCGCCGTCACCTCTAGCCTGACGCTGCCAGGCACCAAGCCGGTGTAGGAGACGTTTGAGGCGTTGACCTCGCCGATATCGTCCCGATCTAGACCACTCCAGCCATCAACGATTCTCACCATGGCGTTCGTCGCCTCGATTGGCGAGCCGTCCTCGGCGGAGCGAAGGGTCACGACCAAGCCGATTCCTGAATCATCCGAGGAGCGGCCATCGGATTGGCGAGGTTCGAAGGCAATCTCCTCGATTCCCGGGGGCACGTTGATGAACAAAGAGACGAGGATTAGAGTAGAGAGCACCAACGAAAGATGGCCTTTCCATTCGGGACGCCCCATGGCGGTCATCGTCTCACCTCATCGGCCGCCATCATCGAAGATGATTTTGGTACCTTCATCATCTAGCAGCAGGGGTATGGTCCTGTGCTCGAATCCGAGCTCCGCCTCGATTCGCGAGCGCAATCCCTCGTCGCCGTGTACAAGGAAAAATCCTCCACCGCCCGCACCGAGCAGTTTCGCCCCCGTCGCTCCAAGAGCGACCAAGCGGTCGTGGAGAGAGTCCAGAGATTCTCCGGTAATGCCCTCGACCAGACTGCGCTTCAGCGCCCATGCCGCAGCCAGCATCTCCCCGACCGCATCGAGATCACCGGCTTCCAGAGTTTCGCGCACCTTGAACGCCTGATCGCGCATGACGGTCAGTTCCTGACGCCTCGCTTCGGTGTTGGACGATTGCTTCGCCAGAACATCCGCTGCACGTCGCGTCAGGCCGGTATGCACCAACGTGAATCGATCGGCTAGGAGCCTCACTGCAGCTGCATCGAGTACCAGCGGTTCGACTTCAACCTCGCCATTCGGCCGGAACCTGATTGTGTTCATGCCGCCCAGGGCTGCCGCCCACTGGTCTTGCTTGCCAATCGGCTGACCGAGCACATCGATCTCGATCTCGCACGCCTGTGCGGCCAAGGTCGCCTTGTTGACCTCTTGGCCAGCGAAGCGGTGAAGTGCGTTCAGCAGCCCTACGGTCAGCGCGCTCGATGACCCTAGGCCGGTGCCTCTCGATGGCACATCGGCAATCGTAGTGATCTCCACGCCTCGGGTCACGCCGGTCATGCGCATCGCCTCTCGGACCAAATCGTGTTCCAGCGCCTCAAAGTCATCGACGACCTCCGTTCGCGAATAGGATACGCGGACGTCGTCATCGAACCGGTGGTTCACCGTCACGTACAGATAGCGCTGAAGAGCCATCGACGTGACGGCTCCGCCCTCGGCATCCCCCTCATAGAACGCTGCCAGGTCGCTGCCGCCGCCGCAGAACGAGACGCGGACCGGTGTACGGCTAATCAGCATCGAACCGGCGGACCCGCACATCCCCCATGAATCCCGCCCCACACCGTCGTGCGCCATCCCTAGAGGAGAAGACATGACCCCCATGCCACCCTCTAGCGCCTCGATGCCAATGCGAATCTTCCCGAATGACCATTCCTCCCGGACCCCCCGATGGCATCTGTCTGGACATAGGCAATGCCTATGGTCGGAGAGCGCCGCGGACGCCCGGGAGAGACGATGCACGGCCTCATCACCATGGAGGACATGACCAACGAAGAGGTCACGGAACTGCTGGACTGCGCCGAACGGCTGATGCCAGTGGCGCGAGGTGAAGCACACCTGCCGCTGCTGCAGGGAAGGGTTCTGGCCAACCTCTTCTACGAGCCTTCGACGAGGACGAGGATGTCGTTTGAGACGGCGATGAAGAGGCTGGGCGGCTCGGTCCTGAATCTTGGCGCTCTAGCCGGGTCATCAGTCGCCAAGGGAGAGACGCTGTACGACACGATGCAGATGATTGACGGTTACGCGGATGTCGCCGTGCTGCGCCATCCGCGTCAGGGTGCCGCGCAGTACTCCGAGGATGCCGTCTCGATCCCTGTAATCAACGCCGGCGACGGCGCTGGTCACCATCCGACCCAGACCCTTCTCGATTTGTTCACGATTCGATCATGCCACGGACGACTGAAGGGACTCGACGTAGTTCTGGTCGGCGATTTGCGCTACGGAAGAACCGTGCACAGCCTCTCACACGCACTCTCCCGCTTCGGTGCCAAGCTCACTTTCATCTCACCGGCGAGCCTGTCGATGCCGGAAGAGATCGTCCGTGACCTACGGGAGTCGGGTGCGGACGTTACTGAGGACACCGATCTCTACGCGAGGATCGATGACGCCGATGTAATCTACATGACTAGGATACAGAAGGAGCGATTTCCCGACGAGGAGGAGTACCGCAAGGTCGCCGGCATCTATCGACTACAGCGCAGCGACCTCGCAGGCGCGCGCGCCTCGATGATTGTCATGCATCCACTGCCGAGAGTTGAAGAAATCTCAGCGGACATCGATGGAACGGACCATGCGAAGTACTTCGAGCAGGCGTTCTACGGTGTCGTCTCTAGGATGGCGCTGCTCTGTAGCTTGCTAGGTGTCAATGTCCCGGAGGTGATTGGATGAGCGAGATGCGAAGAGTCACCGCGATTTGCAATGGGACCGTTATCGATCACATACCCGCCGGTCATGCGCCACAGGTAATGCGGATGCTGGCGCTTGATGCGGGGCGCGCAAGTCCGATCTCGATGGTGATGAACGTGCCGAGCAACAAGCAGGGCCGCAAGGACGTGATGAAGATTGAGGATCGAGAACTCTCCCAGGTCGAACTCGACCGCCTAGCAATCATCGCCCCGCACGCCTCAGTAGCGATAATTCGCAACTACAGCGTCGCCGAGAAGCGGCAGATCGCCCTCGCAGAGGAACTCACAGACATCGCCCGTTGCTCCTTCAGCAACTGCATAACGAAGGACGCCAGGGAGCCGATGCCCCACCGCATCAGGGTACTATCCTCCGACCCACTGGAGATGAGATGCGCCTACTGTGGCCGAACCCAAAACCTCGATTCGGTAATCGAAAACCTACTCTGAGCCAGTGCACGATCCAAAGGGATTGGCAATCCTCATTCCGATGCATCATCTCCTTCGGTGACCGGACGAACGATGCCGACCAATGCAACGCCTCCCCAGATCGCAGCGAGAATCGCGAACGGCCATTCCTCAGTCACCCATGCGCGCAAGCCGAGCAGCGTCTGCCCCAGCAGCATCGCACCGAGATAGAAGGCCGACCTACTGGAGACCACTCCTCGGACCTCCAAGGCGAAGGCGGTGACCGTGAGCGCCATGCCGAGATAGGCAAGGGCTAGAGTCACCTCCATCCCAACACCCCGGCATCCCAGTCTGCAGAGAATCTGAATGCTGAGACAAACACCATCATTCCTCCTCCAACCACGACTTCATGGTGCAAGCCTGACAAACGATCCTGCTCGTCACCTCACTACAAATAGAACATCGGCCAGGGGCTTCGCGCGTCCCCCGATTACCACTCTCAAGGATTGCTCCATGCATCTCCTTCAGCCGGTCGAGCGCATGCACGAGGCCGTGCCGACTGCCCGGAACATCCGCTTCCAGCGCTGCGATGAACGCGCGGCTGCGCTGCCTGAGCGCACCGAGAGCGTGCGGGCAGTCACCATGATGGAAAGGCAATCCAAGGTGAAGTGCGACCGCGTGCACCTCACGCTCGGGCACCCACCGGAGGGGAACGATGCGGGGGGCGAGACCCTGAATCGGCTGTTCGGTGTGTGGGGCAAGTCGCACTGTTCGCTCGACATCGCCCTTCTGCAGGTTCATCAAAACGGATTGGGCGACGTCGTCTAGGTTGTGTCCTATCGCTACCCAATCCGCCTCAAGGCGAGTGGCGAGAGCGTCGATGCCGCGACGGCGGAACACGCCACAATAGCTGCACGGCAGCAAACCCTCTGCCTCTGCATGACGTGATCCTATTGCATCCATCCTTTCCACCACATCGTCCATCTCGGCGAAACCGAGATCGATGTAGGAGATGCGCTCTAGACGGATGTTGAGATTGCCGCACAATTCCTCGGCGCAATCGATCGATGGCGCCCTGTATCCTTCGATGCCCTCATCGACTATTCCAGCGACGATCTCGACATCGCGTCTTGCACCGATTAAGTCTACGAGTCCTGCGAGCATCAGGGCAGAGTCCTTTCCCCCCGAGACAGCCACCAAGATGGTGAACGGTCTTCCACGCGCCTCCGCCTCTCCCTTGGGGAGATTAATCTGGGCCCGCAGTGCCTTCGAGATTCGCTTACGCACCGATTTATGCAGGTGCTCACCGCAAAGGTGCCTGCCACTGTACGGCTGATGGATGAGGGATGGACGTCGGCAACGGTCGCATGAGGACACCTCCAACATCGACGTCATCGACGCCATCGACGGGTGATCTGGACTTCAATCCATCCAGTCAAATTCCAATTGGAACTCGACAAATCCAATTGACATCATGAGGGCTGTGCGAAGCCTGTTGGAAACCTATGTAACGCCGATTCGGCGGTGGTTGGCTGATTGATGACCGGATTTACCATACACATTGAATTCCGAAGACTGGGTTCTAGGGAGCCGCTTCCGTGCAGGAATTCCTGTCCGGTTCAGGTGCTCTGACACCGCCCGATCAGGTGATTCGATGCGCCGCAATCACGGTCATACTCCAATTGGCGAATCGGAATGGAGTGGCAAATCGTCCTTCCGCCCCCCTCCGGGGGGCAACTTCTTGAAGGCCCGGAATGCCCACCCGCCTTTCGGGGCGCATGCTGCAACGAATGATCAACGCGTTCGCCCACCTACCCGGCGTCTCCTCGACATCCTTGAGCGCCGGTGATCACGGAATCATCGCTGGCGATGACTCGCATCCTGCGGAATCGGCCCTCGTCAGCACCGGTGGCAAGGCCGCTCGCGACCTCGGTCTGGGCACCCTAGACGAGGCCTGGGTCGAAGGAAGAGGGGCATTGCTGGTGGCGCCGATTGGAGAGTTGTCCGTCCTCCGCATCCATATCGAGGAATCCAAAGCGATCGGGCGGGTCTCGCACGAACTACGCCGCAGCCGTGAGATGATCGAGGAACTGCAGAGGTGAGCCAATGTTTGAGATACCACAAGGTGAACTGATTGAGGATGGGGCCGACCTGAGTGTCAGTGCCGAGGAGTTCCCCTTTGAGTTCGGCTGCATCTCCTCCTTCCGCCCTCGTGCTCGGACACCGTGCGCTCACCGTCTCATCGCCGGTGGCAGGCTCGTCGGTTGGCTCGCCGAAGCAGAGGAGAGTCGCAGGTACATCGCTGGCGCCGCCGGTAGAGGCCGACTCGTAGAACTCGCCGACGCTCACGACCTTCGCCACAGAGCGACCCGATGGAATCTCGAGGCGTTCGTCACCGTCGCTCGGATGGTTCCCGAAGCGCTTGCCGACCCGTCCCTTCTGACGACTCTCGGCGCTGGCGAAGGTGGCCTTCCATTCGCGGCGCGTGACATGCCACAAGTCGTGACCGCGCTGGCTGAACAGGCGAGCGTACGCGGCGCCCTCGCCTTCGAAGACGGCATCGTGGTCCACTACGAGGGAGCACTCCCAGCGACCGCAGACGATCTGGCGAAGGCGGTTCAGACTCATCTCGCTGCGACCGATGCCCTCACCGGGTCGATCGAAGGCGACGCTTCGCCTTGGATCTCAATGCGCGTCGATGACGGATTGTTGACCATCGTCCGCGAAGGAGCGGCCGGAGTAGCCCTTTGGGCGAATGCCGGTGCCGATGTGCGAGCCCTGCTCGCGAACGCTGCATCCCCCGCTGATGACGCGGAGGGTGAGATCGAGGACGACGGCGGATCACCGCTCCCGGATGGATTCGTAGTCCGTGAGGGGAAGGGTGGCGTCGACGGGATGCTGTCGCAATTGCGAACCGCCCACGAAGCGCGGCTCGTCGGCCATCTTCAGGTCATGGCCGCGTCGGGATCCGTGATCTCAATCGTACTCGTCGATGGTGCTCCGATCGGCATACGGATGGTGGATCCGACAGGGTTGGAGGAGGCAATTCTGGAGGCGACCACACCGAGCGCGCACCTCCATCTCCATCGTCTCGGTAGATCGACGCGTCTTCTCCTATCCGGTGGCAATGTCCCCGAATGGTCGTTGGCGGCGTTCTGTGACGCTCTCGCGTCGGTTCGCACGCGGAGCGAGAACCGCCGCACTTTGCTCCAGCAACGGCTTGAGGCATTGTATGGATTCGACCTAGGCATCGAGGCTCTCGCATCCGGTCGAGATGCTTGGACGATGCTCGAAATCGACGCTCCCGGCATCTCGCGCATCCTCCCATCTGAAGGTGGTCGCAAGGTTTTGCGGCCAGAGGATCGCGAAGTGCGCGAACGCATCGTACGATTGGAGGAAGGGAAAGTCGAGTTGGAGAGGGAGAAGGGCCGATTGGAGAGGCTACTCGTGGAGGCACAGGGCGGACGGGACGAGGCGCGGTCCGCGCTCTCCGACCTGAGCGAGGCCCTCGAGACGTCTCGCAGCAGGGTCACCCAACTCTCCGAGAATCTGGACAGGGCTCAGGAGACCGAGAGGCGGGCGACAACTGAGGCAGAGGAGAGCCGGGATCGCGCCGAGCGACTCACCCGCAGGGTTGCGGAGTTGGAGCATCAAGTGGAGCAGAGAGTGGAGGAGATCGCATCGGCTCTCGGCGAGATGGAGAGCCGGACCGCCTTGAAGGCGGATTTGGAGGCGCTCTCGACCGAGGAGATTAGAGTCAAGACCGAACTATCCGACGCTTCCTCAAGACTCGACTCCATCCGTACATCTCTGGAGGAGGACGAACGCGTCCACCGAGTACTGACCGATCAAGTGGCAGCCATCAGAGAGCGGCATCGACTAGCGCAGAGCGAGTCGGAAGAAGTGAAGCGAAGAATAGAATCCGAGCGGCAGGAACTGGCCGCTCTCGAAGGGGAATCGCACGCGATTCGACGTCTTCTAGAGGAGGAACGAGGAAGAGTCAACGACTACGACAGAAGACAGGCGCTCCTCCAATCGGAACTGCGCGAACTGATGGCGGAGCGCCGCACCATAATGCGGGAACTCGGTGATCTCGACGCAAGACGCGCGCAGGGAGAGGCCGATCTCCGGTCTCTGATCGAGGAGGCGGAGTCCATTCAAGACGCCCACGAACAAGCGATGATCGACATCTCGGAAGCTGACCGAATCCGCGCTCGTCTTCAGGAGGAGCCACTCGCTCGCGCCCTGCTCGACGACGATGATGGGCTACGAGCGCTGGAACCGGTTCTCGACCGGATGGAACGGGCGAGGGCTCGCGACTGCAGCATGGTGCTGCTCGACCGCGCCGTAGAGAGAGGTCTGGCGGTGATTCAACACACCGTGGACGAGGTCGCCCGGACCCCACGTCATCTCCTCTCAACCGAGGTGATGGACCTACTCGCATCGCAAGCGCCCGAGACTGCGTCAGCGGTTAGGGGGCTCACCCGATGGTCGGTTCAGCAGCGTCTGCAGCACACTCTAGCGCAAACCGTTCACAATGTGGTGATTGACCTTGAGGACATCATCGATGGCTATGAGCGATCAATCACCCTACTGGGACAACTGCAGGAGGTGCTCCGAAGCCTCGCCGAACTGGGAGTCCCAACCGAGCGCATCCAAAGACTTGAACGGATGATCGACAAGCCGGAGGCGCTGCCGCATCTCTCGTCGGAGATTCGCCGTCTCATCCGCAACGCCCTCGACGAGGTCTACATCGACGCCGATCTGCGCGACGCCGGCCAAGCTGTCGACCTAGCAGGAACCGTGGAGGTCCTCGAAAGACTTGATCGACGCCTGCACGCCATGGAGGACGGTGATGGACACTTCGAAGGAGCTATCTGGACATTCCAATCGGCCGGTACGCTGCCATTCGAGACGGTGAAGCTCTCCGGTATGGAACGCCCCGATGTCGAGGAGCGAGCACTCCGCGAGATGGACCCACTCAGCGCCGAAGCCACAATCGCTGCCGCGACCGCAAGCCCACCCGCGCAAGCCGAGGGTTCCGAAGAAATCGGTGATGGTGGTGGTGAAGCCCCCGAGGAGCGGGCGGCGACGGGAGATCCCACCTGGGAGCCGCTGGAAGCGGTGTCGGATGACGGCGGCGGAGACACCTCGACGCGGGCGACATTCGGTCTGGTCCCATCATCCGCCATAGGCGGTAGTAGCGAGATTGCAAGCATTACGAAAATCGATGAGGAGATGGGGCGGCTCGACCGTGCGGCGATTATCAGAGAAGGAACTCTCCACGGAATTCCAGACCCTGCCAATCCCATGACCCGCGATGCCTTGGCCGCAATCGAGGATGAACTCTCTGACCTCGACCTCTGAGGTGGCCGGATGGGCGAAGCCGAAGACGATGCTGAATCAATACGGGCGACCACATTGATTGGTCGCGAGGAGACATTTGGCCAGCTAGATGGCGGCTACCTTGATCGGCTTTCGCTCCTAATCGCCCTCCTCTTGGTCGGCTCCTCCATCTGGTACGGCATGCCCGCAATCGGCCTGGACCCTATCGGCGGCGCAGGTCTCGCTGCAACCTGCCTCTTATTGCCGCTGGCGACGATGCTCCTCGCGGAATCTATCTCCCGGCTGCTGAGAAGATCGCGATCACAGACCTGAGCGAATGTTCGTTGCAGTTGCCATCACATCTGTGGACTGGAAGGTCGTACAACCTACAAATCGCTCACTCGTCCGGCAGCGTCGCTCCTCCATTGGCTCGCTCTCTGAGGGCCATCTCCAGAAGTCCCAGTATTCTCTGCCACGGTATGACATATCGCAATCCAGCGACAAAGATTACGAACACCATGGCGCTAATCACCGTGCCGTAGGTGAGTTGCAATTCCAGAGACTCGCGCACTTGACCGCTCCACTGCGTCCCTTCGAAGATGCTGACGATATCGACAATCAAGTCGTCGAACTTGATCGCTAGAGCGCTGACGAGGGTGACGAAAGTCATCACCCCGACGGTGTGCGAGAGGTGATGGTTCAGCACGTTGTCGAACTGCTTGACATATTCCGGATCCTTCTTGCAGGATTCAGGAAGGCGGAAGGCGTACTCAATCTGTCGGATTACTGCGAAGGCCGATTCAAGGAAGATGATGAACAGAATCGCGATCTGTAGAAGTGGCACAATCTCAGGCGCCATCAGGCCTCCGAACTCGGTCGCCTCACCGATCTGGCTGGGAAGGCTCTGCAGACCGATGTCAAAGTTGGCTCTGACCCCCTCATAGGAGAGCAGGGCGTGGAATCCGAGGTAGAGCAAGGGCCATGCCGCAGCCCAAGAGAGCATGCGCTTGGAGAGCCCCCATATCCCCATCAGGCCGCTGAGCACCGGCAGGAAGACAAGCATCACGATGAACATCTGCACGTAGAGGGTGAGCGGGGCGATTAGATGCTCGGCGTGGTTGCGACCACTCGCCGTCGTCTGCCCGAACGGCAGGTAGAGCGACCATGAAGAGAGCATGCCGAAGAGCCAAGTGATGGTGAAAATACCAGCTAGATAGACAATGGATGCACCGAGTATCCCCATCGAGACCCGACGTCGAATGCGAGCCGGCTGCATACCAATTGCCACCCAGCCGGCGGTAATCAGGGAGAGAATGACGATTGGCATGTAGTAGCGACCGTCGCCCTCGTTCCCCACCCCAGTCATCCAATCAGGAATAGGAAGCTCGTAGGTCGGATCGGCCAGAGCGTCTGACATAATCGCCTCCATCCAAGCGAGGGACAGTGTGTGGTCGTATGAGGGGCACCAGTGCAGCGCATTGGTCGCCGCCGCGTGTGCTGCCATCGCCGAGTCACACGACCCGTAGGTGCGCGTGATGAGCATGAACATCCAGAGAAGTGAGATCGTGGCGATGGCCTGGAGCGCAATAATCTGCCACTGCTTGCGCAGGTTGCGAAGATGTAGGGACCGCAGTCCCTCCTGCTGCAGTTCAACCTCGCCCGCCATGGAATCACCCGGTCTTCACCTGCAGGAGAGCCTGCGACAACTCGACGTCAGGCATCCAGTCGATCACCCTCGCACCGAATCCAGCGAGCGCGGTCAACCGGTTCTGCCGCTCCAACTTCAGAACCTCGTACGACATCCTTGGAATTCTGGTTATGATGCGCTCGTAATCGATACCGCTCGGAGAGAGGATAATCACCTCGTGACCGCGCCCGCAGAGGTCCCGAATGGCCGGTATGGTTGTGCCGTCGCCCTCCAATCCGGTGATGACGAAGACCGGACTGCCGCGGCTGAATCGCGGAGAGAGGGCGTTGGTCACCGCCTGCAGCGGCATCGACCCCTTAGGAGCGACTCCTGCAAGGCTGCTCAGGATCTTGAAGTACTGCTTGTCGCCGGTGTCAGGAGGCAGGAAGGAGAGCCGATCATCGTACACGGCCAGCGCAACCGAATCGCGTCGCTGGATGAAGTAGGAGGCGAGCGACGCGGCGGCGATGGAGCCAATCTCTAGGGGATTCTTTAGAACCGTGCCGATGCGCGCAATCTCCCTCGAATCTAGCAGGATGAAGACATCGGTGACGGCGTCGCGACACTTCTCGTTCACCATCAATTCTCCAGTGCGCGCGAACGCCTTCCAATTGATGATCTTGAACGGGTCTCCCGGCACGTAGTCACGAAGCGAATAGAATTCGGTGCCAGGCCCCGGTGTGCGAAGGGTGGTGGCGCCGGTGTACATCTTCGGTGTGCGACTCCTGACCATCGCCTCCTCTATCTCCCTCACCTGAGGGAAGATAATCAGGTCGGATCGATGATCGATGAACATCTCCTCGCTGAACAGGTTGAACGTGTTCCGAAACCGGACGGATACCGGTCCGATGGAGTGGTGACCTCGAAGAGGACATCGCAGGACGTATCGGATTCGAGTGGTCTCGCCCGGACCTAGATTGATGCCCATGTAGTTGAGGCCCGATCGCAGTTTCATCTCATGTGGGATGTTATCGTAGACCTCCAACTGCTGCGTCCGGCGCCGAGAATTGTTGGTTATTGCCAATTCGACATAGAGATCGTCACCCTTGTACAGGTTGTCAGCCGACAGGGTCCGCATCACCTCCAAATCTCCATGCCCATGCACCCATCCATTGACTGCGAGGAAGGCCACGAACACGATTCCAATCGTCATCAGTTGGAAGTTCGACATCATCATGCCGATTAGCACCAGCGCGATGCCGCTCGCCAGCAGCAGCGCTGCCTTTCGGGTCCACATCAGCGATCACCTCCGTCGGACATCATCGTCACCGCCTCCCCCAAGCCTTGACGCGCTTGACCACGGCCACGAGTTCCTGCTGCGAATAGCGTCTGTCCTCGAAGATGAACTTGACTAGAATCGGGTCGTTAATCATCGCCTGCAACTCACGCGCGGGCAGAGCATCGAACTCCTCGCGGGTCAATGAGTTGACGTTCCGGACGCGGGTCAGCAGCACCTGTTTGACCTTGTTAGCGCGTCCGTAGTACTCGTATCGTCTGGCATCGCCGAAGCCGTAGTAGATGATGCTGAAAACGTGCCTCCAACCCTCCGGATCCTGCTTCTTGATGATGACCGCCTCAAAGGCGACGAAGAGCCCCAGGAAGAGGAACAGCATAGCCATCCAGTCGTTGGTGAAGTAGATCAGGACGTAGTAGATCAGATTGTAAGTATCTGAGGCGACGTTCGGCTGCTGATGGCGGCTCTCGTCGAAGATGATCTGCGCCTTCGGCGAGACCGCATCAGCACTGCTGTTGCCGGTTATCAGCGCCTCGGCCACTAGATCCGCAACCCACTTCGCGTTGTCGTTGGGCGGCACCGTTCGCATCAGGTCGCCGTAGTTTCCAGAGTTGGATCCCTCCGGGTCGTAGAGCGAGTTGACCAGCATGCTGCCGTCGGTGACGAATATTGCTCGTCCGGCGGCGGAATCAGCGCAGTTCCGCTGCTCGCAGACCTTAATCCAAAGTGCAAACGGCCCCTGCTGGTCGGACTCGACGCCTCCGGCGGTGAAGCCGACTGTCAGATTCCCGTCGTCGTTAGTGTCGAGGTAGGAATCCTGGCTCGACATTCCAATCGCGTAGCGGTTGCGCTCCGGATCGCCGGCCTTGTCCTTCTCAAAGGCGGACGGGCTGTTGAGGAGCAGATCGTAGCCGGGGTCGAAGTCCCAATCACCTGTGACCGGGTCGAGGCGATGCGCACAGAGACCCGCTTCGGCAGAGGTGATCGCGGTCCGCCGTCGGACATCGACATCGTATGGATCGGGATCGAGCATGTCGATGGTGCCATCGCCGTCATCGTCGGCGAGGCAGGGGTTGGACTCGGTCCTAGAACCAGACTGGGAGCTGTAGTTGTAGCCATCACTGACGTTCATCCAGACGTAGTTGTAGTCCAACTCGTGCGCCCACGCCTCTGCGTCGTAGAGCTGGTGGCCGCTGTATTCGAGTCCGAATCGGCTGGCGAGCGTCGTCGCGTAGCCGAAGTCATCCATCACCAGCAGGGTACCGCCACGATCGACATAGTCCGTGATGGCGAGAATCTCCGAAGTGCTGTATCCCTCTCCTTCTCCCAGTGATATGAGGTTGGAATCGCCGGTGAAGCGAGGCAATGAGATGGTGTCACGCTCGACTCCGGATATCACGAACATCGTGCTCTCAGGCTCGCGGATCTCCTCCAACAGAAGAGGGCTGGATATTAGGCTCGTCGTATTGATGCCGCTGTCCTTAATCGACTGCCTGAAGGTCCCTAGATCGTTCCACTCGTCACCGTAGGCTGATTGGTGCACCTCTCCACGGTCGATGTAGCCGCTCGCTAGGGTAAGAAGAAGGGTGCCAAGAGTGACGTAGAAGAGCAGCAGTGCGACCGCCCGCCGACCTTCGTTAGAGCGGGCGTAAGTCGTAACCCGGGCCGCTTGCGAGCGTCCCGCTCCAATCATCGAGGAACCTATTCCCGATGACACACCGGGCGCGGATTCCTTGCGCTCCTTCGATGCCTGCTGAGCCTCGATGTTGGCATCGATCTCACCCTTGGTCCGGGCGAGGAGAGCAGCATCATCAGTCCCGACCATGCTCCAACCTCCGTCGCTCCTGCACTGGAGCAGTGTTCAGACGCTGATGTTGGCCTTAAGACCGTTATGCGGTGGGGGACGCGTCGTGCATCGGCCATCACATCCTCACCATCGCCCCTTCCGGCTCTCCCATCTAGTGGTCGAGTGGTCGCGATTCTGACCCCGCTTTGAGGCCCTTCGCCAATCGTGTTTCGCTCAACGGGCGAGCCGGACATCGGCTCCTACCGAGACGATCTCTTCTATCGGGATCAACAGCAACCCATCCTCGGCCGGCCACGGAAGCCGGCCGGGATCGAGGTCCGGCTGCAGCGTCACGAGTAGCGTCCGGACATCTCCCGAATCATCATCGAAGGTGAGATCGCCGATATGTCCTAGGAGGTCGCCTCGAGAATCGCGAACGGGCAGAGCGAGCAGTTCGCGGATGAATGTCGCTGGCATCGATCGACCCCGTGCGCCCGTGGTGCCTCTGCTCCCATCAACCCACCGCCGGGCGCTCGATTGAGGAGTTCGCCTCACACCGATTCTATGCCAAGCAGGGTATCGGGATTCCTTCGCACCGATTCGAGGCCGCTGGAGAGCCGCTCCTCCAACTTGCTGTAGTAGTCGAGCATCTCCGGGGTGACGCTCGGCCTGACCCGTCCGATCGCCTCCTCAAAGTGCTTCTTTGAGACCGTCTTGCGACTCGCTCGCATGGCGATCAATGCCGCTTCCCGACAGATTGCCTCGATGTCGGCGCCCGTGTAGTTCTCCAGTTTCTTCGCTAGGTCGGAGAGTTGGAACTTGCCGAGCGGCATCTTGTTCGCGTGGATCTCCAGGATTGCGATCCGGCTTTTCTCGTCCGGTGGCGGAATGTGCAGGACCCGCTCAAAGCGACCGCTCCGGAGCAGTGCTGGGTCGATCATCTCGGGTCGGTTCGTGGCCGCGATGACGATCACACCCTCCATCGATTCAACTCCGTCCATGCTGGAGAGAAGTTGGTTGACGACGCGGTTCATCACGTCACTCCCTTCGCCGGAATGCTGCATCCTGACCCCAGCGACCGACTCAAACTCGTCGAGGAAGACGATGGAAGGGTTCGCCTGCTTGGCCTTCTTGAACACCTCTCGGATGGCTCGCTCGCTCTCCCCAACCCACTTCGATATCAGTTCTGGCCCCTTAATCGAGATGAAGTTCGCCTTCGCCTCGTTGGCGATTGCCTTCGCAATCAGTGTCTTCCCGGTGCCCGGTGCACCGAACAGCACGATGCCACCTGGTGGACGTATACCGAAGTGATCGAAGGTCTCCGGCTGGGTAAGCGGCCATTCGACGCTTTCCTTCAGGCGGTCCTTCACATCATCGAGCCCACCGACATCGGTCCACGACACCTCCGGAACCTCGACGTATATCTCCCGCAGCGCGCTCGGCTCGACATCTCGGATGGCGAGTCGGAAGTCCTCCATCCTAACCTCCATCTTCTCAAGGACCTCCGGCGGCACCTCGTCCTCATCAAGGTCGATCTCTGGCAGATATCGGCGCAGGGCCTTCATCGCTGCCTCGCGGGTTAGGGCGCTGATGTCGGCGCCCACGAATCCGTATGTGTTCTCCAGAATCCAATCCATATCGAAGTCATCTGCGCGAGGCATGCCTCGCACGTGGATGTCGACGATCTCCTTGCGACCGTTGCGGTCGGGAACACCAATCTCAATCTCCCGATCGAAACGTCCTGGTCGGCGGAGTGCCGGGTCGATTGCATCGCGTCGGTTAGTCGCGCCGATTACGATGACATTTTCGCGACCGTGCATGCCGTCCATCAGAGTCAGCAACTGGGCGACAACACGTCGCTCTACTTCGCCGCTGACGTCCTCTCGCTTCGGCGCGATACTGTCGAGTTCGTCGATGAAGATGATCGCCGGCGCGCTCTGCGTCGCCTCGTCGAATATCTCACGCAACTGCTTCTCCGACTCGCCGTAGTACTTGCTGATGATCTCAGGTCCGTTGATGCTGGTGAAATGTGCGTTAGTTTCAGTCGCAACCGCCTTGGCGATCATCGTCTTGCCGGTGCCAGGTGGTCCATGCAGTAGGACCCCCTTCGGTGGATCAATCCCGAGTCGCCGGAAGAGGATTGGGTGCTTCAGAGGCAATTCGATCATCTCTCGGACCTTCTGGAGTTGATCACCCAGCCCTCCTATGTCCTCGTAGGTAATGTCGTGTCCAGCCGCCTCGTCCTCGTCGTCGAGTGCCTCCTCCTTGATTACAATCTCAGTGTCCGGCAACACCTGGACGATGCCGCTCGGGTTGGTCGAGACGATTGCGAACGGCAGCGCCTCTGCGAAGAGCGTCATCCCCGGTATGAATATGCGATCGCCGGCGGTAACCGGACGCTTGTTGAGACCGCGGCGTGCGAAGCCTTCGATGCCAGGTCCGAACCGCACCTTCTGCTGCTTCGCCATCACCGGCGACAGCACCAGCCTCGTGCATGGCTTCGCTTCGACCTTCTGGATGGTGACTCTGTCACCTAGACTGACGCCGGCGTTCTTGCGGATGATGCCGTCTATGCGAATGACCCCGAGATTCTGGTCCTCCGGGCGACAACGCCAGACGATCGCAGCGGTTCTGCGCTCGCCTCGAATCTCGATGATGTCGCCCGGCTTCAGATCGAGGGCGTTGTTGAAGGGAACCCGGGCTCGGCCGTGGCCTACATCGCTCGGAATCGCCTTCGCGACGCGGAGCGTGAGTTCCTCTTCTCCATCCGATGCCACGCTGACTCACCTGCGACGCTGGTTCGACTCGACTCGACGCCTATTAACCCCTTCAGATGTCACTCTCTCTTGGACGCCCTAGCGACAATCGCCGTACTCCGACCACAACATATCGTTCCCGCTCGCACCTGCTACGACCCGATTCGGCGCAGCATCCGAACGCAAAGGAGCATTGATGACCGGCACGACCTCCCCCGGACCATGCCCCATGTTCTGGAGACCGGACTGGACCTAATCGACCATGAGAACCCGAACGGCTTGCCCGCTGTGCGAGGTTGGAATATCGTCGCTGGCCGACTGACCGGCGCCGCCGATGGTTCTACCTTCGAGAGTCGCAACCCCGCTCTGCTCAGCGATCTGCTGGGCGAGTTCCCTTTGTCCGGCGAATCAGATGTCCATGCGGCGCTCGCCGCCGCACGTGACGCCTTCCCCGGCTGGGCCGCGACGCCAGCGCCGAGCCGAGGTCAGATCATCGGCAACATGGGTCGACTCTTGATGGAGCACAAAGATGCTATCGTTGCCATCGAAACACGCGAAATCGGCAAGACGTTGAAGGAGTCCGCGGGATCAGTTCAGGAAGCGATTGACACCTGTCTCTTCTTCCAATCAGAAGGGAGGCGGCTCTACGGTCAGACCGTCAACAGC
The DNA here is from genome assembly GCA_964585295.1 of uncultured Candidatus Poseidoniales archaeon. Lineage (GTDB taxonomy): Archaea > Thermoplasmatota > Poseidoniia > Poseidoniales > Thalassarchaeaceae > CAUZSY01. The sequence goes on from CAZPCY010000001.1 coordinate 136,481, forward strand.
GAACTGCCGGATAAGGAACTGTTCACCTACCGGCGGCCGCTTGGAGTCTGCGGTATAATCAACGCCTGCAACTTCCCTGCAGCAGTGCCGTTCTGGAAGATGATCCCGGCGATTATGTGCGGAAACACCTGCGTGTGGAAGTCGCCACAGGACGCGCCGCTCCTATCGTTCGCGCTGGCACGAATAATGCATCAAGCAGGCCTCCCCGATGGCGTAATCAACCTCGTCCATGGGAAGGGGAGCGGCGCCGGCCAGTACCTCGTCGACGCGGTTGATCTAGGGATGGTAGACAAGATCTCGTTCACCGGCTCGACTTCCGTCGGCAAGATGATTGGAGAGATATGTGGTCGGAATCTGGTCTCATGCAGTCTCGAACTGGGCGGCAAGAACCCCCTCGTAGTGATGCCCAGCGCCGACCTCGACAATGCGGTTGCCGGCGCTTACTGGGCCGCCTTCGGCACGGCCGGCCAGCGCTGCACCAGTCTCGGCAACCTGATCCTCCACCAGGACATCCATGACGAATTCCTAGAGCGCTTCATGGCGAAGGTCGAATCGACCCGCATAGGAGACTCGCTACACCACGACGACGTCCTGTACGGACCGATGCTGTCAGAGAAGTACGCCGCTGATTTCCTGAAGGAATTGGAAATGTGTGAGGCAAGCGGTGCGCGGAAGGTGTTCGGAGAGGGTAGGATAACTCAGGACAATGCACCGGAGGGCTTCCTCGGCGATGCATCGGAAGGCGTCTACATGTGGCCACATGTCTATGCAGATGTCACCGAGGACATGGAGTGCTTCCACGAGGAGATATTCGGTCCGGTCGTCACCATCGTCAAGGCGGACGACTTCGACCATGCGTTGCATCTCGCCAACGCATCACCCTACGGTCTCTCATCGGCGATATACACAAACGACCGTCTGGAGGCTTACCGATACAAGACCGGGATCAAGGCGGGAATGACCGGGATCAACAACTCGACCACAGGGGCGGAGGCCCATCTTCCATTCGGCGGCGTCAAGGGGAGCGGCAACGGGACGAGGGAGAGCGGCATCTGGGTCATCGAGGCCTATTCATACTGGCACGCGGTCAATGACGAGTTGAGCGGCAAACTGCAGCTCGCACAGATGGACGTCGATGAGATTGAGATCGAAGAGGCCGAGGTCGATTGGACCTTACTCGCATGACGGTTGGTGGCAGACTGGATGAGATGGCGGGGCAGGGTCACGGCTGATGACGATGCGGCCCGTGGCACGATGGTCGATACGCAGTTGGCGCGCCGTGGCATCGACGATCCGCGAGTCCTAGCGGCGATGCGAGCGGTGCCGAGGCACCGATTCGTTCCGGAGACCGAACGAAATCGCGCCCACGGCGACCATCCGGTCCAGATCGGCCACGGGCAGACGGTCAGCCAACCGCACATCGTTGCGATGATGTCCGCTCTGCTGGGTGATCTTCCCGCCGGCTCTCGAATCCTCGAGGTCGGCTCCGGCTCTGGCTACCAGACAGCGGTGCTCGTTCACATGGGATTCGAAGTGCACGCGATCGAGCGGCTATCGGTGTTGGTCGGTCCCGCATCCTCCCTGCTCGCCGAACTCGATCTCTCCCCCGCCTCGGTGATTACCGGGGATGGGCACCTTGGCAGGCCCGAGCAAGCGCCCTTCGACGCAATCCTAGCCGCCGCCGCCCCGACCTCTTTGCCGACCGCTTGGCCCAAGCAATTGACCCCGTCCGGTCGCATCGTCGCTCCAGTCGGGCCGCGACTGGAGCAGTGGCTTCGGGTCTGGCGGCTGCGAGACGGTGACCTCGATGCGGAGGATGTTTGTCGGGTCCGCTTCGTGCCGCTCATCCCGGATTGAGCGATGCGGCCATGCCGATCGATGTCGATTCGATCACAGGATGACCGCGCCGCATTCGGGGCACTTCATGCCGGGCATGAAGGCTCCAGGCATGTAGCCGCATTCTGTACAGATCGAGAGGACCTCATCCCAAGCCATACGACAACGTTGCCCCTGACCCTACATCAATCCGACCTCCTGTGCAAAGAGGGATGAGAGGTTCCTACATGGGAGTCGAATCTATCCTAGACGAACTCCTCCCGGCCGCTCCTATCTTCAAGTGAAGGATAGTTCGCAGGAGGGTATATCGTGCACGGGCGTGGGCATCCGCGTGCAGGAGGAGCGCGCGTGGGGGACAAGGTCCGACTGCCGATGGCCAAGGGATTCGGCAAGACCGATCGCATCGACGACTGGTGGAAGAGCCCCGCTGCGATGGCCGCCTATCTCGGCATCATGATCGCCTATTCGACCTGGCGCGGCTTCATGGAGTCGGACCTATGGATATTCAGCCAGTTTGGCGCCTCCTCATGCGCGAATTGGGAAGCGGCGCAGGCGTTCGCCGAGGTCTCCACCTGCCAGACGATGGCGATCGAGAACCACGGCAGCCATGTCCTCTCGCCACTCTACAGTCCGCTGCTCTTCCCCCGCTCGACCTGGATCCCAAAGGAATTCTGGTGGATGTCACCGGCGATGTTCATACTAATCTTCCCGGCCGGATTTCGAGCGACCTGCTACTACTACCGTAAGGCATACTATCGAGCCTTCTTCCAGAATCCGACCGGCTGCGCCGTCTCAAAACCGTGGAACGACTACAAGGGGGAGACGGGGCTGCTGGTCGTACAGAACCTGCATCGCTACTTCATGTACGCAGCTTTGGCCTATCTGCCCATCCTCTCGTATGATGTCTGGCTATCCCTCAACTTCCACGACCCGAACACGGGCAGCCATTCTTGGGGGATGACTGTGGGGACACTGGTGATCGCATTGAATGTCTTCCTACTCGCTGGCTACACCTTCAGTTGCCACGCGTTCCGGCACATATTCGGAGGAGGTGCAAATGACTGGACGAGCAGTGCCATCGCCCGGCTCAAGCACCGTATCTGGCTCTTCTCGACCAAGTTGAACGAGCACCACAAGGACTGGGCGCTCTACTCGCTGTTCTGGGTGATGTTCGCCGATCTCTACATCTGGATGTGCGCCGAGGGAATTTGGACCGACATTGTGCTGTTCGGAGGAATCTAAGATGACCGACGTAAAGACCCACGAGTTCGATGTCATCGTAATCGGCGCGGGAGGAGCGGGACTACGAGCGGCCATCGAAGCGAGCGCCGCTGGCTGCTCGACCGCGATGATCTGCAAATCGATGCTCGGCAAGGCGCACACTGTGATGGCCGAGGGCGGCGCTGCTGCGGCACTCGCCAACAAGGACCCCCGAGATTCGTGGCAGACCCACTTCCGTGACACGATGAAGGGTGGCAAGTACCTGAACGACTGGCGGATGGCGAGGATACACGCTCAGCAGGCCGCCGACAGAATCCGCGAGTTGGAGCAATGGGGTGCGGTCTTTGACAGGACCGAGAAGGGCCTGACCAACCAGCGGAACTTCGGTGGCCACACCTATCCACGACTCGCCCACATCGGCGACGCAACCGGATTGGAACTGATTCGCACCTTGCAGGAGAAGGGCATCCACACCGGTATGGAGGTCTTCATGGAATTCACGGTTCGACGCCTTTTCGCCAATCACGGTCGTGCGTCGGGATGCTTCGCCTACGACCGCAACGACGGTTCATTGCACGTCTTCAAGTCGAAGGCGATTATCCTAGCCACAGGAGGCATCACCCGCTGTTGGTCGGTCTGCTCCGGTTCTTGGGAGTACACCGGTGAGGGGCACGCACTGGCCTACTGGGCAGGCTGCGAGATGGGGGACATGGAGTTCGTCCAGTTCCATCCCACTGGCATGATCTGGCCGCCCTCGGTGAAGGGCATCCTCGTGACAGAGGGGGTGCGCGGCGAGGGCGGTGTTCTCACCAACAGCGAGGGGCGTCGGTTCATGTTCGACTATGTCCCGGAGATGTACGAGGCTGAATTCGCCGATACCGAGGAAGAGGCTCTGCAGTGGGTTGACGAAGTCATCTCCGGCAAACTTGCTTCGGTTCGCAGGCCGCCCGAACTGCTGACCCGCGACGTCGTCGCGAAGGCAATCAACTCCGAGCGCGACGCCGGCCGAGCTAGCATCCACGGCGGCGCCTATCTGGATATCTCATGGCGGAATCCCGAGGAGGTTAAACGGAAGTTGCCCAGCATGCACCATCAATTCATCGAACTTGCTGCAGTCGACATCACGAAGGAGCCGATGGAGGTTGGGCCCACAGCCCACTATGTGATGGGAGGAGTGAAAGTCGATCCGGAGACGCAGGAGACTACCCTTCCTGGACTGTACGCTGCCGGCGAGGTCGCGACCGGTCTGCATGGTGCCAATAGGCTCGGCGGCAACTCGCTTTCAGACCTGATCGTCTTTGGGAAGTTGGCTGGAAAACATGCTGCTGCGGCCGCCTCCGAGATGGACGACTTCGCCGACATCAAGGTCAGCGACATCCAAAGCGTCGTCGCCGAAACCCTCGCGCCACTCGACCGGTCTGAGGGTGAGAATCCAGCGGCCGTGGTCGAGGACCTGCGCGAGATGATGCAGAATAAAGTCGGCATCATCAGACACGGAAAGAGGCTCGCTGAGGCGCTAGAGGATCTCGATGCCTTGGAGCAGCGAGCCGGCAAGGTCGCACCGGGTGGCGGTCGCACATACAACCCCGGCTGGCATCAGGCGCTGGAACTGTCTGCAATGATAGATGTCAGCCGCATGTGCACGCTGGCGGCGATGCACCGCGAGGAGAGTCGGGGTGGTCACACCCGGGAGGACCACCCGGAGTCTGATCACGTGCATTGGGGCAAGGTGAACAGCGTGATTGTTCAGACCGGCGAAGGAGACATGTCAATCGAGCACCGTTCCTATCCGCCAATCCCCGACGAACTCAAGTCGCTGCTCGATGCCGACGACCTGCACGAGGGGGGCAAATCATGACCGACGTCACTATGCGAGTCTTCCGTGGCGAGCCGGACGAGGAAGGCATTCCGGTCGGCGAGATGGTGGATCATTCGGTCACCTTAGACGAAGGGATGGTCGTGCTGGACGTCATCCACCGCATTCAGGCGAATGATGCCCCCGATCTTGCGTGCCGATGGAACTGCAAGGCTGGCAAGTGCGGCTCATGCAGCGCCGAGGTCAACGGCAAGCCACGCCTGATGTGCATGACGAGGATGGACGACATCCTAGAGGAAACCCCAGCGGGAGAGGCGATCACGATCAAGCCGATGCAGGCATTCCCGCTCGTTCGAGATTTGGTTTCCGACCTCTCAGTCACCTACGAGACCAACCGCAGTATCATGCCGATACGAGGACCCGAGGAGATGGATTGGATCTTCCACCAAGCCGAAGCAGATCGAATTCAGGAGTTCCGCTCCTGCATCGAATGCATGCTCTGCATGGACACCTGCCACGTCCTCCGTGAACACCAGATGTTCGAGCGGTTCGCTGGCCCTAGGTTCTTCGTAAGGCTGGCAAACTTGGACATGCATCCCCTCGATCTGGAGGATCGCATCCCAGCCATCAAGGACGACTTCGGAATCGGTTACTGCAACATTACCCGTTGCTGCACCGAGGTCTGCCCGGCTGGCATCAACATCACGGACAACGCCATCATTCCTCTCAAAGAGCGTGTCGTCACCCGTTCCTACGACCCAATCGCATGGATTGCCCGCAAATTGGGTCTAGCCCGCTCTCGCTGAAGCCGAACGCGATGGCCCCGACGGTCTCGTAGCGATCTCTTCGAATCAATCGACCATCGACCGCTGCCGGTTTGGTCTGACTCCCCTCTGATCCTCGGAGCAGATAGTAGGTGGAACCCGACCACGGGCGGACTATCGCTGGAGGCGATTGCGCGCATGGTAATCGGTTTGGTGCGCCTAGGAAGGCGTGCCCAAGGCACCCTAGGGTATTGGGCGGAACCCCAGTCAGGGGTTGGATATTCCCGTGCTGCGAGAACTGTGTGCAAGCGAGGCGCTCAGTCGAGACGCTCGATGCCGACCTTGGAGACCTTCGCCTTCCAGATCATGTCCGGCAACCACGCTGGGCCACCGGCCGGCTTCGGCGCCTGCACCCGCTCTCCCGTGAAGACGTGGACCTTGTTGGTCCCACGCTCGCGTAGGTGGATTTTGGTCTCCCCCTTGTTCGCGGCCTTCAGGGCAGCCTGGCGCGGCTGCTTGTTGTGAAACACCATGCTGGTGTCCTCACCGTTCTTCATCAACACGAAGTACTTCTTGTCACTCATTAGTATGTACCTCCGAAGCGCGCGGTTCCCGGGCGGGTATAAAGCCGTTTCGTGGTAGAATCGATAGACAGGTCTGAAGCGGATGGGTCTGCGAATCCGCCGAGAACGGTATTTATTGACGATATTCGGCCGGAAAACGACTATTCTGACGGCTCAAGAGTGGCCGAAGCGGGGAATCGATGGACTGCGCAGACATCGCAATTCGCATGGGTACGCTTGAGTTCGCTCGGCCGCATTGCTGAGCGATGGAGTGGCTCAGATTTCGGCGCCTGCGAGCGTCTTCGTGTTCTGGACGCCGGGAATCTGGCGGACCTTCTCGACGACGATTGCGGCAATTTCACCCATCGAAGGGGCATCGAGCTTCATAATCAGATCGTAATCGCCAAAGAGCAAGGTGGCATCGACGACGTTAGGGAGGTCGCGAGCGAGTTCGTACACCTCGTACTCCTTCCCCGGCTCGACATTCACCAATACGTAACCCGTCGCCATCCAAACGCCTCGGTACAAGCGAGGGAGGCCCGGTGATTCAAGTCTTGCGACAGTCGGTCGCGAGTCCTGCGATCATACCGAATCGAAATCAAAGTCCGACCATGGGTCAGATTCGGCGGACGAAATGCTGGCCGCCGACTCATGCGATGCAGTTGGAGGATTGGAGATGTCCTGGTCCACATTCGAGTCGATACGCTGCTTATCTCCGACGAACGGAACCACCCCCTGCTTCCCGATTGGCTCCTTCAATCGACTCTGCAGAGATTCCGCATCGACATCTGGTTCCATCACATTCTCCTCCGGCACGGCTCCATCACCAACCATCCCATCAGCCATCATGGAAGCACCTGCGGTCTCGGCAGTTGGCGAGGCCAAGCTCGGACCGGCTTCGGCCTCAAGCGACAGCGACTCCACTGCACCCGGTGTCTCGAATCCTCTCGCGATGGTGCCGGAGGATTCCTCTGAGCCATCCGTATCGAAAATGCCTGAATTAGTGATGGCAACATCATCGCCAGCCGGTGACACGGCCTTCGCTACCGGCTCGTTCGACTCCTCTTCGTCCCATGCAGAATCAACGACCGGGCCGTCGGCTGGACGTTCCCAATCGCTCTCCGCTCTGCCGCCCCTCAAGAGGAGGGTCGATACGACGAGCAGCGCCAGCAGGATCACACCCCCTATGCCAGCGATTGGGGCCCAGCCCGCTGCCGAAGACTCGCTCTCCTCGCCGGTCACAGGCGGGTCATCGGATTTCACTGGCGATTCGGAGGCGAGCACCGTCACATTCGTCAGTAAAGCGACCGCCTCCCGACCGGAGCCATCAGCGCATCGCGCCTCTATAGACGCTCCCTCTACCGATCGAGATGGAATCCATGACGCCTGCACAAGGCCATCGGGAGCGGGGTGCAGGACGAGGTCTAGCATCATCGTACCTTCCGCATCTACGGTGCGCAGGGTGCAAATCACATCGGCTAGATCGTCGGGATCTTTGACTTCAAAGTCGAGCGCTGTAGCCACCCCCATGCGTAGTTCGCCAATCCATTCAGATGCCTCAATGGATGGCCCTGGATAGGCGATGGTAACCGGGAAGGAGATGTCCGAACGCAGCATGTCGACATCGGTCACAGTCACCTCGAGGGCGGCGGCACCCTCGACGAGAGATGGATCGACTGATACGACGAACATCCGGTGCTCGCCGTTGGCGAATCCATCACCTGAATCGGCAATACATCGCTCTGGAATAACATCTTGAAGGGTAGTGAGCGTCGTCGCCCAGCCGCTCTGCGAGAGCGACGCGCGGACAAATAGCACGTCGCGTTTCGGTAGAATCGAGACGAGCAACAGCGCATCGACTCCTCGGTGAACGGTGCCCTCTTCCGCCGATGCCCATCCTGTGCCGTTCCATTCGCCGCAGACCGTAGCAGTAACATTCGGAGCGAGACGATGGACGAGCCACTGTCGCTGCACGCTCGACTCTGCCCCGAGTTGGTCTCTCACCATTACCGTCACTTCAACTGAACCAGCTTGCATGGGAGGGTCACCGGACGGGAGGAGGACATCGACCGAACTCTCGTTGGCTCCGATTGTGAATTCGACGGATCGCTCGATGTCACCGGGCCAAGTGACTCGTAACTCCCCTTGGAGCGAACTTCCTGGATCGTCCTCGTCGGTCGCCACGACCCTGATCGATTCCCCGACCGCGGATGACACGGTCACGACCTCACCACCCCTGATCAGTTCGAGGTGGCCGGTCGGCGCAGAGTTCTCGATAGCTATCGTCCGTACGCTATGCGTGTAGCCTTCGTGATCATTCAGGGTGAGCGTCAGAGGGTCGAGCGACGATCCTGGATCCAGCATTATCATCGCAGAGTAGCAGATAGAGGTCGCGTTCCCGCTCACATCCTCGACGACGACGGGGGAAACCAAGCCGCGTTGTGCGAGGAAACGAGGAGTCTCGTTCCCCACATCGTGGTCGGGATCGATGACGCAAGCCCGCAAATCGAACACCTCACCACGATGGATTCCTTGGAAGGTTGCCGCCGGAAGGGGCACTGCGCCGGACCAGTCCGGTGGATCGGCTCCGTCGACATGGATGCCGAACCATGTCGCGCTCGCATCGACTACCCGTATCGCCTCCAGTAACACTCGACTCGCGACCAAACCGTCCACGTCACTAACCTCTGCGAAGACGTCGAGGCTGCCCAGCGCCATGTCGACCGGGATGTCGAGTGATACGCGCCACACCCCGGCCGAAGCCTCGGTTGTCGCCATCCATGAGATTGACTCTGCGTCTTGGGCGTCAATCTCGTGGCGCCAGCCGAATCGGACCGAATCTACTCCGAACTCATCGCTCGCCACGATCTGGCAAGAGACCGTCGAACCACGCGGCCCGAGAGACGACGAACACCAGAATGAGTCTATGCTCGGAGGTGCGTTCACCCTCGGATTGAGGTAGACCCTGTTATTGTCCGTGTGATGCTCCTTCAGGATAATCGGTTGGACGAATCCCGTTCGGTTGTGGCGCTGGCCATGATCGGCGATGTACTCAACCACGAACTCGACGAAGCCCTGCCGCTGGGTCTTCACTGGCAGCTCGACGATTGTCCTTGAGCCATCCGCGTCACCGGGCGGTAGGGTCAGCGAGACGTTCGTGAGCACGACTTGGCCAATCCTTTCTCGGATCTCCAGCCAACCATTCGCCTCGGCGCCCCCTAGATTCTCGACCATCACCTCGATACTCCCATTCGACCCCGACGAGAGACGCCCGTCGGTTCTAGCATCGATGACATGGACATCGTGCAGCCGATCTGAGTAGGCTGCCATCTTCGGGTCGCCGACCACCACACCCATCCACGATATCGCTGGGTTCGAAGCCCAGTACGCCTCACCGAGGGTGTAGCCGGCGCCGTAGTAGGAGGCGAGCAGATAAGGGTCGGAAACGGTGCTTAGATACGGCTCGTAGACATAGCCCTTCACCCCGGACGCTCCATCCTCCAGAATGTCTGCGACGAGGCTCTGGCCATAAGTCGCTCCCCACGTGAAAGTCCTGCCACCGGTACTAACCGCCGTCTCCGCTATGCTCCCATCCATCCAATCCATGTGTGGCCTGATCGCTCGCAGGTTCATCTGATCGAAGAAAATCGAGCCATTCCGGCTGGCGTAATCTATGTCAGCGACCATCCGAACCCGCAGACTGGTGGCATTCTCCGCTGGACGAAATCGCATCGTTCTGGAGTTCCACTGATAGGCTAGATCGTTCGCATCGCTGATGTTCGACGAGACGACGGAACCATTGGCATCGAGGCCATCCACCTCAATCCACCAGTCACCATGGATCCATCCCTCGCGCTGCGCATAGCCGTAGATAATCCAAGCATGACCCTTCAATTCCATAGGCAAGTCGTAGGTCTGATTGACATGGGTGGTAGCATTTCCCGAACCCGTGTAGTCTAGGCACTCATCAGCACCGGTAGCATCCAGCAAATCAATCTCGACCCCGGTCAGCGTCCGATTCCACACCCTCACCTCGTCGATGAGCCCCTCGTAGTGGGTCGAGCCAGCGCGGTTGACACCGAACTTGTACAGTTCGATGCTGTCGATGGTGCCATTCGGCTCCGTCGATGTGCTGACCAGTTGTCCATCCATGTACATCCGCAATGTGCCATTGGCGAAGGTGGCGACGAGATGAGTCCAAGCTCCCGCGTCGATGGCGCCGAACGGTCTAGATGCGTTGTTGTAGAACTCCCAATCGCCATCGGCGCCGCCACTGGCCATAATCTGAAAGGAGGCGTCATCGCCAGCGACGTCGTTCACCGCAATCACCGACGAGTAGCGATCCTGACTCTGGTTGTCGGTGTTGACCCAGAGTTCGATGGAGAAGTTCCCACCCCAATCATCCACATCCACTCTAGCGTAATCGTCGATGCCATCGAATCGGAGACAGTTCCCGAACAAGCACGGCTCCCAAGCGCTGCCATTGGACCCGGATATATTCAGATGTGCGTCGCCGGCGCTGTCGTTGGCGACAAGCCCTCCGGTCTCGTCGAACGACCAGTGGTGGATTAGGTCGACGACCGCCACCTCGCCTCCCGTCCCTCTAGTGAAAGCCGAAGGAGGGACTACCTGCTTGCTCTGGTTCGGCCCCTGCCAAGAGAGTGTGAATCCTGCCCACCCCCCCCACTCGAAGAATTCGGTGTGGAAGTCGTGCACTCCGGCCGTCAGGTTGGTCGAGCCGCTCACCTCTCGCATCGAGTGCTCACCTTGGTTGTCAACCACCTCGACGTCATCGATCCACAATTTCGTCCCATCATCGCTGTTCAGATAGAATGTCCACTCACCGCTCTCCGGGATGGTGATGGCGCCGGTATGCCTCACCGACCAGTAGTCGGCGAACCGGCTGTCGAGCCCGCTCCATGGTGAACGGGTCGCGGCCACGTCGATGTGCGTCTCGATCCGCCAATGGTCGGGCGAACGGCCGGTGAGGTCCGGCATCAGGCTGCGGTTGAACGAGAGGCCGGCGTTGTCGAAGTACTCCGCCAGCAGGCCGCCGGTAATCGAAGCCTCGCTCGTCGTGCAAGGTGCGGAGGAGAGTGTGCCCTCCAAGGCGGCGGAGCCACTCCGCTTCACCGCGGTCTGTCTCGACCATTCAAAGGTCTCGTTGGCGGCGAGTGGCGGAGGTGATCCTTCCCAGTGGAGGGAGCCGGTCGACCACGCTGAGTCCGAGGTGTCGAAGTTCGCGTTCGGCAGGTGGTTCGAGTCCCATGAGCCGTCATTGGAACCCCATGAGGCGTACATCATCACATCAGATAGACCAGTCAGGAAAGTGCTGTTGAGATTGAAGTGGACCGGTTCCCCCAAGGTCTCGTTCCAAGACTTGTTCGCCAAATACAGAGCGTCGTTCCAGAACTTGTATCCCGATCCATTGCGGTTGGTCGCTAGGTCGAGGACGCCGAGACCTCGGTTCCCATACGATGAATTCGCCTTGTCGATGAGGCCGAGTGCGGTCTCGACATTGTACCCAGTCAGTCTGGTCACGATGTAGAATCCCTCGTCTGACCGCTCAAAAGACTGCAGCGGTTGGTCGGACCATATACCGTAGTCATTCGGAGCTGTGACACTCCACGGACCGTAGTCATGCGACCCCCACCAGTTGTCGTGCACCTGGACAGGAAGGCTGGAATCAAGGAGGGCCAACTCGGAATCGAACGAAGCGCGGGCGTTAGTGCCGCCATTCACCCGCAGTGGCACCCCCTTTGTGGTGACGAAGACGTTGACGACGCCGGTCAGATTCCGATCGTGCAGCATCTGCGAAATCGGGGCCGCGAAGAAATCGTCGTAATCGTCGGCATCGATGGTCTCGGAGGTAGGAGTGCTCTCGTTGGTAAGCAGCAGTATCCGTTCGGTTGGGATCCCCCTCGCACTGGCGAAAGCGTATCCAATGGTCCGACTCGCGTCACTCATGTTGTTGATGACAACGGCGACATCCGAGTAGTCAGCCGTCGTCATGTGCGAAATCCCCTCTGGTACGGCGATCGTCCTGAACGGAGTCTCGTTCCACGGGTCAAGTGGTGGTCCGTCGCCATCCCGGGCGCCCTGACCAACCTCCATCCCGTCGGCATCGGCAATGAACTGCGTGGCAGAGCCATCGTTCGCACCGAATGCCATCGGCATACAGCCACTCGTCAGCAGAACGGCGAGAGCGAGGGCGACAACGCGTCCGCTGGGCACGGCTGCTCCTCAACCACTGTCCGCTTTGAGTCATCGCCTCCGCGGCGCGGCGTCTCGCTGCTGGGCGGCTCTCAATGCATAAGGAGAAGAGCACCGAGCATGGCGAGGTTGCCCATTCGAGCGTCCTAAGCCATCTGAACGCACCTACGATGCCCTCAAATCGAACGCCCCCCTCTGCTCGACGCATGGCGGAGACGCTGATTGTCCGAGAATGCAAGAACACCCAGATCAGGGTGATGTTCGGCGATCTCACCAAGGTCGAGTGCGATGTCATGGTGACTGGGGCGAACAACAGACTTGCCGGCCGAGAGGGAGTCGATGCCCGAGTCCATCAGGTCGCAGGTGAGGAACTTCGCGCGGCGTGCGTCGATATCGCAAAGGAGAAGCGAGCCGTCAACCAACAACCGTGCCCGGTCGGTGAAGCGGTGACCACGGAACCTTTCGGCCTGCCTACGAAGGCACTAGTGCATGTGGTCGGACCGGACTGCCGACGGCCGAATCAGGATCTGCAGCGACGCGAACTTCTCCAACAGGCATATGACTCGATGTTCGAGGAGCTGGCCGAAATCCCTGACTCGAAAATAGTCGCCACACCTCCTCTCAGCATGGATGTCTTCGCGTACCCACACCGTGAGGGGGCAAGGATGACGATGGAGATCGTCCTAGCTTGGCTGGATGGAGCGGAGGACCTAGGTATTGAGAAGATGCTGGTGATTACGGACGAGATGAACTTCATCAACAACATGAAGACGATCTATCGGGAATCCGAGGATCAATTCCCAGGTGTCGATCGCACCCGCGAGTTCAGGCGCGGGCTGATTGATTGAGCGCACTCCTTCGGCCATTCGGCGCCTGAATCGAGGACGCTGAAACATAGTCACGGAGCGATGCATGCAGGCGTACGTTCAAACGCCCACTTATTCGAACTGCTACCGTGGGATCGCTCGCTGTCAGGACGGAAGACTTCCGACTCGCCTATCGGCTGCTCGCCGAACTCAAGAGGCGCGGGGTGCGGTGCTTGCAGTTACACCCTACGGATCCGATGCCTCCAGAGGTGGCTGCCTGGTTCGCGAGTCCCGGTGAAGTCGTGCAACAGCCGTACGAGGGAGGGATAGCTGCGACCATCGATTCGGTCGAAATCGCAATCGAAAGGGCGCTGATGCACATCGGTGAGAGCTCCCCGGTGTCTCACCTGACCATCGGCGTCGACCCTGGTCCCAGACCAGGGATAGGATGGATCGGCGACGGTTTGGTGCTCGGCCGGGTCCAACTAGAAGGAGTCGATGACACGGTAATCCACATTGAACGACTGCGAACCGCCATTGAGCATGAGGGATTGACGGTGCGCGTAGGCGATGGATCAACTACTATCGCGAACCGCATCATCAACCTATGTCTCGCCCGCGGATATCCAGTGGAGAGGGTCGATGAGAGACGAACCTCACACGGAGTGTCGAGGCATCAGCACTCCTCGGCGGCGATCAGAATAGCAAGGATCGAGGGAGAAGAGGTTCGGCGACGACAGCGGGTTTCACCGACAGAAGGAGAGGTGCGCGAGATCCAGCGCCGCAGTCGCAGGGCCAGTGGCGGCAGGACCACCATCCCCGGCGATCTTGCGAGAGCGGTCGCCGTCGGCCGGCTGTCTATGGTCGAAGCCATCCGAAGCCACACGCCGAGCAAATTCGATTAACGGAAATCGGTCCAATCCACCCCAACCCTCACGTTCATGCCGATGATGTGACTCGCCGTTGGAGCGCGCACGTGATCTAGTGGTCATGATACGAGGTTCCCAACCTCGTCACCCGGGTTCAACTCCCGGCGTGCGCATCGAATTCGGTTTCCCAGATGGCTTGATTCACAACAACCATCCATTCCGCATGCCGGTTCATTGAGGCGGCTATCGAACATCGAGCCAGCAATCGAGGGCAAGACGCTGTCCGCGCCGCAATGGATGAATACGGCCGCTCGTCGGACCACTTTGGATGGCGTCGCAATACGAACGCGAACTCCGCAAGGCGCTCGCCGGTCTGCCGAGCGGAGTCCGTGCTGTCACCCGCTCCTGCAGCGAGGTCGAGCGCGCCCTCGCAATGCAGGTGATTGAAAGGCCATTTCTGGTCGTCCGGGCAGCTGGTTCCGGCATGGAGGGGACTGGCGATCTTCTGGCTCTCCGGGGCGACATATGCTTCCCGATTGAGGTTAAGACGACGAAAGATCGGCGAGTCTACCTCTCCGGCCGCACGTTCGAGCAGCACGAAGCGATGCGAGAGGTTGGTGAGCGATGTGGTCTGATGCCGCTCTACGCACATCGATTGAAGGGCGTGCGAGGCGACTCTTGGCGGCTGTTCAGAGTCGATACCGAGAGGCTTGAAGGACGATTGGCCATCATCGCTCGCCGATTGCCGGCCTTGCCTCTGACCTCGACTGGAAGGCCGCACCTCGATTGGGACCTTGGTATGCCTCTGCATCGCTTCCTCGGCTTCGTTTGCCGGCGAGATGAAGAGCGGGAGGAGGGCGAGGAGAGCAGGACTGAGAGAATCGACAGGATGCTGGCGAGGCTCGCAGCCCGAGCCGATGACGATTCGCACTCTCGGGACTCCATATCCAACGATCATCTCTCACCGGAGACGGACTCGATCGAGGGGGATGATGTGACCACGACATCAATGATGGATGGCGCGCCGCAGCGGGTGGCGCGCGAGGACCCTAGTTGGACGGATCGCTTCTCGCTGTGACTCACTCGTCATCGTCGGCCGCCGCCTCTCCCGCCAACTCCGCTTCCATCGCGTCGAGGCGGGCCTCCGTCCTCCCCGCATCCTCACGGATGCGTTCCAGATCGGCTTGCTCCAGAATCCTCCTAACCGATTCTCTGTCGCGGCGCAGCGCGTGCAGTCGACGTCCAATCGATGACCGTGATGGGAGTCCCTTCTCGGTCATGGAACCTGCGAAGAAGGCTCCACACATCAAGCGCGCGCACGCTCACCGATTTTCGATGTTAGTTCTAGGAGCACAATATCATCTCCTGCTTCTCCTCATGTTTGTCATCAAGATGGTCCGAATGATTCGGAAGGCTCGAATTGAAAGGTTGCGGTGGGGACGGCGGAGCATGGAGGATGAACCACCGGCGCCACCGTTGCCTTGGCTCCGCTTCTCCCTCCTCTCCGCGCTCCTTTGGGCGATCTCTCCGTGGTTGCTGCCTCTCGCGTTCTGGTACCTAGCACTGCTGAGGCTTGAGCACGCAGGCATCCTCGATCGCTGGAATGCTACCCGCGTTCTAGGCATCGTCCTGATGGTGAGGACGAGGCATGGAAGACGAGCGCTCGATTGCATCGCCACGCCACGCCGGTTGTGGCGTGCCTTCGGAGAGGGGGCAATCTGGCTCTGCGTCGGTTCGATGTCCGTTGTGGTCTTGCTGCTGCTGCTGGCAGCGGTCGCCTCGATTATGTCGCCACCGTCGGAGCCGCTCGCCGCGAGCGATGTAATCCTCATTCCAGGGGTCACCGGATTCGTACCGCTATGGTGGCCACTGCTCGCCCTCGTCGTGGCGTTGGTAATCCATGAATACGGGCACGGCCTGCAGGCGCGAGCCCATGGCATGCAAATCCGAAGCTTCGGCCTGCTGATGGCAGGGCCGCTGCCGGTCGGCGCCTTTGCCGAACCCGAAGGACAAGAACTGGTCACGGCGCCGAGGCGAGAGCGGCTGAGGCTGTATGCCGCCGGCCCTGCGGTGAACATCGTCACCTCGTTTCTCTTCTTCCTACTCATCGCTGCTGTCTGCTCACAATTCACGGCTACGACACCGGGCGCTCACGCCAGCGGAATAGTCAGTGACGCGCCGGCTGAAGCGGCTGGTCTGCAGCCTTACGAGACAATCATCGCCGCCGATGGTGAGATGATCGGGAGCGCTGCGGACATGAGTGCTTTCCTATCCTCACACAGCGCTAACGATTCCGTCACCCTCACCGTGGTCGGCCGGCCGATGGTGGGGGGAGGGGAGAGAGAGGTCGTCGTTTCGCTGGCCGATCGATACGAGTACGAGATAGAACGCGGCACCGACCCGGAGATTCTCGCCTTGTACGGAATCGAGCCGGGTGATGGATTCCTCGGTGTTAGCGGGATGGCCGATGGCACGGTTGGCGCCGACCGCCTCGCTGGACCGCTTCGAAGCGGCGACATATCCCCCATCCAGCGTCTGTTCGGACTAATCGTCCATCCACTCACCCTGCTCACGGTACCCCTCGACCACGACGGCCATATCATGCACGCCGAAGAGCAAGCGCTGGTAACGATTGATTCGTCTTCTCCCCTGTCAATAATCGGGACCGCCAGATCAATCTCGCTGATGGAAGCGCTCTTCTGGATGGTCTGGATCAACATGCTGCTCGGATTCGCCAATCTAGTTCCGATGATCCCCTTCGACGGTGGACACATGATGACGGATCTGGTTCACTCCGCCGCCGACCGAATCAACCGCCGATTTGGAGGTTGGCACCCACTAAGAGTGGAGCGGTTCGCTAGAGTGGTATCAGGTTGGAGCAGCCTTGTGATGCTGCTTATCTTCGCGCTGCCAGTGGTCCTCAGCATGCTGGCTTGATCCCGCCCTTAATCGGATTATTCCTCACCTTCGGAGGAATCGGCAGCGTCCATGCCGCTCGAGGCGGGGGGCGAAGCCTCCGACGGCAGCTCCGCTACCATCTCTGGCACTCCCTTCAGCAGTCGATTGATGCCGACGTCCAGCAGCATTGGAATGCTTACGAACGCCGCCACCGTAAGCAGGATTGCGATCCAGGTCTGTTGGGTGACCGCGCCCGCGTTCGCCGAGGCAGCCAACTTCACGGCTCCGAACCAAGGCAACTCGGGTCCGGCGACGCCTTCGACCCAATCGATCCGCACCGTCTTGACTGGCCTGCCGTTCTCATCTAGAAGCCCCCACGAACCCGGTGCGTGTGGATCGCCACCGCTCCGAATCGCCCGCATCTGGTCAATCTGACATCCATTGGTAGTAGGATTGTCCCCCGTAGTCAAGAAACCCGTGTGCTCCGGTTCCCAATCAGAGATGATGAGTGTGCCATGTGGGTGACATGGATAATCTAGTTCTAAGGTGATTGAAGTAGCGTTCACGACTTCGGTTCCCGGAACATCGAAGGTGATGACGCAGAGACCTTCTCGATTCGGACCGCTGAGACTCGAATCCCACACCCCAGACTGGCAGACTCCTGGGGTCTCCGCCTCCTCCGTTAAATTAGCCGTCGCTCTAAGTAACGCCCGATGGATTATCGGAGTGTCGTTGCCACCGTTCTTTCGGTAGATGATCACATCTCCGGGCATGCCGTGGCTCCTGTAGCCATCCGCGGAACCGCCCTTCTCGGTCGCCTCCGCCCAAGTCACAATCGACGTGCGATCGAGGGACATCACGAGGATGATGTCACCGGGATCAATATGGCCGACCGCTCCTTCTGGTTCGTGCATCATCGATCCGGATTCCACCACCACCATGGGGGGTGTCGTCCCGGTCATAACCACCATGGCGCCGAGCAGAATCACAATCAGGCCGATGGCGAGCAGGGCCTCGCGGACCCAACTCCAAGCCCTATCCATGCTATCGCCCAACTCACTCCTCGGAATCGGTCGCGGATGAGTCCGTCGCCTCCGCGATCGCTGCCAGAGCCGCTTCGTCGGCAGGTCTGGTCATCGCGAGAATCACGGCGAGACCGAGCATCAAGATGCCGCTAATCACGTCGAGGTGCGGCGCTGCGTACGATGTCTGATCCGCTCCGATTACGATGGCCGTAAGGTCGATTGAGTGAGTCCTAGCGCCTCCGACGCTCTCCCGAGCGATTCCGGAGACCGCGTTCCACAACATCGTCAGGAGACCAAACAGGGATCCTAAGAGAAGCGCTTTGTGGACCGCTGGCTGCCGGAGCGCCTCGATGCTCGGCAGCGACGCTGCGAGTCGTGATGACTCGGCGTTCCACCACTGACTGAGAAACTCATCCCCCTCGCTCGCAGCCGCTCGCTCGGATGGACTCAAATCGAACAGGCGTCCGGTCCGTATCTTCAGCTCACTGTATCGCTCCAGCAGCCGCGCCTGATGCGGCTTGCCAAGGAGCTTCGCAGCCTCCTCCGCCTCCTTCCTCCTTCGCATGACCTCGGAGCGCGAATCGAGTTCCAGAACCTCGTTCAGAATCGTTAGGTTCTGGCCGTAGTGCAGGTACTCCGGACCAGCCCATATCCCAATGACCATGGCGATGACGAGGCCTATCCAGGTCCAGTCCCGGAGCGATTCGCCGCCCTCTGCGGTCGCGCCACCCATGAAAGCGAAGAAAATCACCGACCAAATGATCATCGCGAGCGACAGCAGCGTCGTCACCTGCAGTATGGCAAAGTGTTGGTCTCGCTTCGATTCCCACCATCGTCCAATCGGCTCCACGATCCTCTTCCACAGCGACGCCATCCGTTTCGACCCGGTCGCGCGACACGGTCGCCCATCATCCCCTTTTCGGCCATCAGACTCCTTCGCTGTGCAACCGGAGGCGCCTCTCAGGGGTCACCAAAGGCCTAGTCGAATTCCGCGCTCTCCATCACGCGGGAACCCACTCCCTTGCGTTTGGGCAAGCTCGTCCCATCCAATACTTCACGAACGAAGGGCAGCCTAGCGGGGGGCGGTCAGATGCGGATTCCAATGTTGCTGGCTCTCCAATTCCTGTTGCTTCCGTTCTGCGGTTGTCTGCACGACCCCGACGCAGCACAATCGGAAGGCGTAGCGTGCGAGACCATCCGTGGTAATCTTGCACCGACCTCTGAATGGGAGACTGATCGCTTCGACCATTGGACGACGGTCACCGATCTAATGAGCGTCGGGTACAACGACTCCGTCGATCCTGAGACATTGGACTTCGGTAGAAGCGAGGATTCCGGACGTAGATCGAATCACGAGCAATGGAAGTGCGGTTATCGCTATCATGTTTGGATTCCAAGCGACTACGCCGAAGAAGTATCGATCCCACTGCTCATCTTCCTGCATGGAGGGCTGAGCCATGCTGATGGGACGCCCGCGAAGGACCAAAATCCAGGGATTCCTCAACTCCAGAATCAATCATTCGTCGTAATCATGCCCGAGAAGAAGGAGTGGGATTGGCACCCTACCAAAATCGAGGACATCTTAGCTGATGCACGAGAGAACCTTCGCCTCAACGATAGTCGGGTTCACCTGACTGGATTGTCAATGGGCGGACGCGGAACGCTGATTGTTGCAGCGGGGCTGCCGGAGGAATTCGCTTCAATCACCCCGGTCTGCCCCCACCATTGGCCGACCGACTACCGGGAACTCGCGCCAAATCTCGCCCACCTGCCGACATGGATCAGCCACGGCGACGTTGACGATGTGTCGCGCTACGACTGGGCGCTGAACATGTCCAATCTTATGATAGCGCTGGATGCGGATGTCAAGATGACGACGATGGAGGGGTACGGGCACTGCAACTGGGACCTCTACACCGAGGAAAACATCGGCTGGATGATGGATCAACAACGCAACCACTCCGGCCAGTGATCGGCTTTGAGAAGAGGCCTAATCGCCAATTTCGACTCGGATGGTGGATGCGCCCACAAAGCACAGACCACGGGGGGTTGCCTTGATAGCCGCGTCACGACACGTCGGGTCCGACCCTAGGGGTCGGAGGACTAGGTATGAGACGAACTGCGTTGACTCTGGTCGCACTGATGATTGCCATGTCGGCGCTGCCAATCGCCGCTGCCGTGACTACCGAGACCCGGTTCTCGGATGGCACCACCACATACAGCCACTCATTCACTCAGCAGGGTAGTAGCGCCACCCCCGGCATTAACATGCCATACGGTGCCCGAGTCAGCAGCGCCACCTTCGCTATCGAGGGATCATCATCCGGACTCACTTGGGAGAACCTGACAACCGACTCCGACTTCGGCACCGCTGGCAGCACCTCGCGATCCTGGAACGGCAACTACCTGAATTGGTACAGGAATGGCCTCACCGTCGGCAACGACGAGGCGGAATTGTCGACCACCGCGACGACAAACAGCCGCGATCTCGATTCATCTTCGCACCTATCCTCCTCATCGACAGCTACTCAGAACACGACCGGGGCGTTCGCCTCAAACGGAGACCTGGGCTTCCTAGGTGCTCGACAGAGCGGTACCGACAAGCAACTTACGAACGGCAACTGGTTCTACCCCGGAGTCGCCGTCCAGAGCGGCCATTCCAGATATGTGGCGATGTACACCGGCAGCAGCATCTACACCACACCGACGATCCACGAGTACAACGCCTCGACCGGCGTATATGTCGGAACCGTGTCGGTGCAGAGGAACACCTGCTTCTCAAACGCGCTCTACACGCTGTACGACGCCGCGGTCGACGGAAGCGACGTCTGGACGATCTCCTATTCGTACCGATATATCGCCAAGTGGTCGATTAGCGGCAGCACCTGGTCGTGCCAGCAGTCATGGTCGTTCAGTTCGTCCTTCTACTACCCGATGGGCATATCGGTCGACCCAAACACCAACGACCTGCACATCCTAATCAGGGACAGTTCCGGCACGACTACCTACAATGTCTGGGAGGTCAGCAGGTCGTCCCCCACCACCGCCACATCGACGACCTACCTAGGTTCTTCCACCACAATGCCTGGCACAATGTCGGGATTGGATGTGCAGTTGCCTCGCATGACCGTGAACCGCTACAGCACCAGCCAATCGATTCACTATGTCTTCCATCAAGGGAACAACTGGATGGAACTGCAGGGTGAATTCACCCTGAACAATCGCGGTCACTATGGGCTCACCCGCGGTGAGGACGGGCATTTGACCTACACCTGCTTCTACTCCTCCTACTGCTCCTCCCACATCCGCAAGGTGCTGTACAGTGGCAGTAGCGCAACATTCGATGCCCGCACCGCTTCATCGACCTCGACCCGCGCCATCTCATCGACAATCTCGATCAGCGCCCCCGTCTCCGAAGTCGATTTGGCAGGCGCCTTCGACTACACACCAAGCGGGACGAATGTCGAGTACGAAATCACCAACGACGGTGGGACGACGTGGCGCTCGGCTACCGTCGGCAGCACGACGGTCTTCACGAGTGCTGGCAGCCAACTCGCCTGGCGCGCTTGGTTGAACTCCACCAACACCAGTACCGTTCCTGTTCTCGATGAAGTGCAACTATCCTACGTCGCATCCTACAATCCAAACGGCTACATCCGCGGCTACAAGAACTACAACGCTGGGAACGCGCCGGTCGCCGCACAGGTTTGGTGGAACGCCACCGAACCCGGCAATTCGTACCTCAATATCTACTGGCAGGACGGGATGGGGAACCAGTATTCGATCAATAACCCCGGTCAGCAGACGACGTTCAACTCACCATCATCCCAGCGTTACTACTACCTCTACTTCTACTTCTACTCCGGATCGGGGAACGCTGCTACTCCAACCCTTGAGGACTTGAGCATCAAAATGTACACCAACGCCCCTCAAGGCGTCAAGCTCGACATCGGCGGCGACGGCAGCAACGAATGGACTCACAGCGGCACTCTGCTGGGAACGCAAAACGTCGGAGGGGCCTCCGTCGTCAACGCCCTCAATCTAGAGATTCCTGACACCGGCAGCGGCACTGTGTTAGTGCCAATCGACATCGCGTCGGACGCGATTGGACTGGTATCAATTACCTCATTCTCGATAGAGTACGTGATGCAGACCGTCAATCTTGACATGAACTGGGAGAATGGCATGGTCCTGCACGAGCGGACCGACGCCTACGAGGTCATCACGAGGCATGTGATAGGAGAGAACGCGCAGACCATCCAAACCGCGACTCTCGACTTCTACGCAGCGCCGTCGTCCGACTCTCCGAGTCTCGTATGGAATCACGACGGATCACTCGTCGATGATGATCCGGAGGATTGGATAGTGCCGGACGCCGGCGCCACTTGGACCAACGACTCGAACGGAATCTTCGAAATTCATTGGGTGTTCAGAGTGACCAACGAATTCCCAGAGCAGGAGAACATCGGATTCCGTGTCAGTTGCACCGACGATCTCGGCCAGACACCGCCGACGCTATCGATCCCGAACGGGGGCATCATCGTCAACCAGTCCTTTGGACTGGGTTGGCTGGATGTGCACGACACCGAGGGTGCGGTGACTTGGGACGATGCGCCGACCAACTCATGGATAGCGGCGGGAGAGGTGCTGCACTTCCAAGGAGCCATGTGGTTCCACGACACTCAGGATTCGCCTCTCAACTCAGCCTTCGACGTGCAAATCGCCCAAAAGGGAGACCAAGGGGATTTCGTGCAGGCGGGATGGAAGGACCAGAACAATCCCGACGGCTCGTTCTTCATTCAAGTTCAGACCCCGGACACCGATGTTCCCGATGGAATAACCTACGAGGTCCAGACCTACAACGAACGTGATCCCACTAGGGTTCTGCCGATCGACGAACAATGGCGACGGACCTACAGAATCGATGCTTCGGACCCCGACATACGATCCAGTTGGCCAACCGAGGGGGATTACGAAGCTTCCTCGACGATGCAGGGTATCGAGGTCGACATCGTCGATGCGGTCGGTCATCCCGAAGAGATGACACTGCACTACTGGGTCGAGGCCGACGACGACGTGAATCGGAACGGGGAGCCTGATCAAGAGGAGTACCGAAACCTGACGATGACCAATCGAACGGATGGTGAGGAGAAGCAATTCGTTGGCTACATCGACGACAGTCGCAACCCGAACATGGCTTCAGTCTCGTATTATGTGACTGGGACGGACCCAGCCGGCAACCCCCTCGTCACCACCACGGGACCTGGGTTCGGCTACGACCTAGCCACCTACCGAACACGCAAAGACATGGAATCGGTTTTCACCGGCGTCGATTGGCTCGGCCATGAGGACGGAGAGACCGTACACGCGGGATTGGAGCAGGTCATCACCGTTGGCTTGGTCGATGCGAACGGCTTGATCGACTTTGAGGAAATCTCCATGATCTTCGACTTTGAGGGGCCCGACCCGAGTCGAGATCAGCAGCGGATCTCATACAGCGGAGTCAACGACTCGTTCTGGACCGATGGAGCCGATCTCCAACTGCTGTCGACCTCGGCCGATGCGAAGGTGATGACGAACAACACCGGACTTCCTTGGATTATGGTCGATTTCCGATTCTCGTTCTCATGGAATTGGCCGGATGAGGACATCAGCGATCTCGCGCTGGTCTATGACCAATTGGGATCTGAACCACGGCGAATCGAGTTCATCGACCAGACCTTCCGAGTGGAGAACGACCTCGTGCTCGATCCGGGCACCTACGCGGTCACCGATGTGAGCGAGCCTAGGACCGGACCGGTCGATGACGCCACCACGGTGCGCCCTGATGATCGTCTCGCCTGGAGTGGTCGCGTGGTCTACGAAGGCAGCAATGTGGCGCCTCCGAACAACATCGGTATCGAAGTCGAGGTCTTCGACGGTGTTCAGGGTTGGTCGGATGGCAGCCTCTCAGAGCATGGAGAATTCGCGCTAGAAGTGCCGCTAAGCGCTGCCAGCGCTCTAGCATCCAGCGAGACTAGGACCTTCCTGACCGGGATTCGCAACATCCCCGGACGTGGTGAGGACATGACGCGCAACACGGTCGCCACCACCCTGCAACTCTCGGTCGACCACTCTCCTCCGAGGGTCCTGAGCAGGCTGTCTCCAGTCAACGTCATCGACATGGGAGAGGCTTCAATCCTCGATGCCGTGCCGGTTGAATTCATCGGAACCGAGGAGTGCGTCAACGAGGAGGGAGAGGAGCGCTGTGCCGACTTTGCACAGAGCCCTCAGTTCGTGAACTGGGTCATGCGTGACGGCACCAAGACGATTGCAGCCGGCAAGTCGCAAGTATCGCTCCAGGTCATCGAGCGGACTATCCACTGGACCGGTACAGTTGATCTGACCAACGATGGTGTCGTGGTCCCGAGGAGCGGATTCATCATCGGATTCTGGATGACCGGACACGATGCGGCTGGCAACGACTTCCCGCAGTCCGGCAACACCGAGAGCGACCCGGTCCGTGAGCCGCTCGATCTCGATCGCGACCTCGATCTCGCGTGGGTCACTCTCGGTGCTTCCGAGTCGGCCGATCTCCGCATCGAACGGCTCGATACCAACGCCGAGCGAGTCTCGTCCGGATCCACCGTCGAGGTCGTCGCCTATGTTCGGAATGTCGGTGGACCTCTCAACGGTTCATTCTCGGTCGCGTTCTACGAAGGCGATTCCGAGGTGCCCTTCCACACCGTGCAGATTGACCGTCTGGAGGAATCCGGCGGTGTCCCGGTCACAGCAGAATGGAAGGCGGTCGAAGGCGTGGACAGGATTCGAGTGATTGCTGACGCCGACGACCAAGTCACCGAGGTGGATGAGCAGGACAACGCGATGAGCGTGGGCGTGGATGTCGCCTATCCGTTCGGCTTCGGATGGGTCGAAGCTGGTAGGCAGAACCCGCTGACAGTTCTGCTCCTGCTGGGTGCTCTCACGGTGCTGCCGATTGTCGCCGTCGTCGCGCTGAGGACCAGTGGTCAGGACGAAGAAGATCTCTACGACGACATGCTCTTCGAAGAGGAAGAGGATGATTACTACGAGGAAGATGAAGAGGACGACGGCTGGGAGTGATCGACACCCCTACCCTCGTCCGAGGCAGCTTACCATCCGCCTTCCTGCAACCGACGGAGACCCTCTTTCCCATCCACCTTCACAATGACCCACTTGTGTCGGAGGGTTGGAGAACGGCGACCACGGCGGAGTAACTCGGAGGCGGTCGCCAGATGTATGGATGGTCGCTTCTTGACGATCGAATCGCCGATGCGATGCGCTCCCGTGATTGGGAGCCAACACCGGTCCAAGAGGCGGCGATGGGCACTATCGTCGAAGGTAGGGACGCGATGGTGGTCGCTGCGACCGGTAGCGGCAAGACCGAGGCGGCGGTTCTGCCACTCGCATCGCGCGCCCTCGCCGATTCGTGGCTTCCATTGGCGATTCTCTACGTCACTCCTCTACGGGCGCTCAACCGTGATATCGAGAGGAGGCTTCCGGAATTACTTGAACCGATGGGGATATCCGTCGGCTGCCGCCATGGGGACACGTCCCAGAGCGAGCGGCAGCGACAATCGAGGTCGCCGCCTCATCTGCTGATTACGACCCCCGAGACCCTACAAATCATGCTTCTCGGTCGCCGCCTCCGCACCCATCTAGCGAAGCTGAGGGCCATCGTCGTCGACGAAGTGCATGACCTCGCCGCATCGGAGCGGGGTGCGCAGCTCTCGGTCGGTCTCGGCAGGGTCGACGCTCTAGCCGGCCGCCGAATCCAGCGAATAGGGCTCTCGGCCACCGTGGGTGATCCAGAGGCGATCGCCGCATTCCTATCGTCCGAAGCGGAGACCATCGTCGCTGACGCTCCGAGGACTACCGAGATTGTCGTCCGTGCCCCCGCATCCAATCCAGAAGACGACCTCTTGGCAGTCGAGTGGCGCTCCTCACCGCGAGAGATAGCTGCGTTTCGCCATCTGGCTGACACCATCCGGTCAGATTACCCTGCTTTGATATTCGTCAACAGCCGTAGCAGGGCGGAGACCGTATCCCAGAGACTCTCCTCGCTGGCTCCTGACCTGAGAATCGGAGTCCATCACGGCAGCCTCTCGCGAGAGGAGCGGGAGAGGGGTGAGGCTGAACTTCGGAACGGTGGCGTGCACGCCCTCGTCTGCACCAGCAGCATGGAACTCGGAATCGATGTCGGATCGATACGCCGGGTCCATCAGTTGCAATCGCCGCGGGCGGTCGACCGGGTCCTGCAGCGATTCGGAAGGGCAAACCATGTCCTCGGTGGCACGGGGATTGGCGATGCGCTGGCTTGGGAGAACGACGACCTCGCCGAAGCGGCTGTGATTGCGAGGCGAGCCATCGCGGGTGAGATCGAGCCGATTCGCTGGCGGCCACATCCTAGGACCGTCGCTGCGAACCAATTGATTCTGCACGCCATCCAAGAGGGCTTGGTCCGAGTCGAGGACGCGACGGGGATTCTCCGTCGTTCACCGCTGTTCGCCGGTTGGAACGAGACAGACACCATGGCGCTGCTGCATCTGCTCGCCGACCGTTGGATGATCCGGCTCGTCCTCGATGTCAACGATAGCGACCCACTGCTCTGGCCGAAGGACCTCTGGTCGGTCATCGCGTCGTCCAAGGCGGGGCTGGAAGCGTCGATGCCGGCCGAGAGGCCAAGTGTAGTCGATGTTGGTTCCATCACAGCCGACGATTTGGATCGATGGAGGGCAACCGCACGGCGGAACGTCCCTGATCGGCTCGCGGGCGGATGGTACAGCGCCTCTAGGAGAGGTCACGAACTTCGCCGGTCAGGGATCTCCATGATACCCGACTCGCAGCGCTTCACCGCCCGTGACGTCGTCAGCCGGCGCGCTATCGGATCTCTAGACGAGCGATTCGTCCTCTCGCTCTCCGGTGGCGAGGAGGACGACGCTGCCGGACTGTTCGTAATGGCGGGCCGTGTTTGGTCTGTGGTCGAGGTGGATGAGGAGGAAAGTGACCTACTCGTCGCGCCGGCTGCGATGCACGCCGACGCCCCAGTGTGGGAGGGTGAGCTCCCTCCAGTGTCCTCCTCAATCGCGCGCGAGGTGGGAATGCTCCGTCGCCTCCTGCTGGAGGAGTCAGCAGGTGCTCTCGCAGACGCCTCATCGAGAGGAGTCGAACCAGCCTCCGATTTCGATGATTATCCGACGGAGGAGTCGATGGACGATGATTCCACGAGCACGAGGATAGAATTGGATATGGGAGAACGATTGGCGCTTGCGGACTACGCTCTCGACGACACCGCGGCCAGCGATCTAATACGGTGCGTGATCGATCACCAAGGGTCATCTGGCTGCGTGCCGCATGCCACCAGGATGACCATCGAGCGTCGCAACGAGACCATCGTGGTGAACAGTTGCCAAGGATCGCGCATCAACGAGACCCTAGCCCACTTCTTGCAAGCGATGGGATCGACGATAGAAGGGAGGATGGGGCGATCGATCGTCGATCCCTACAGATTCGTCCTGACTGTTCCGGGCCTCGACATAGAGAGGACCATCGGCTTCCTGACGGAGACGCCTCCCTCGGCCATCGAGGGCATCATGCGAGTCACCATCCCGAACTCAAGGGCCCTGCGTTGGCGCCTCGCTCACGTCGGTCGTGTGATGGGGGTGCTGAGGCCGGGATCGGATCCTCGAAAGGTGAGCCTGCGGCACGTGATCGAGCGCTACCGCGGCACCCCGGTGGTCGATGACGCATTGGATATGCTCTTCCACGAGCGGATGGATCTACCAGGAACCGCCGAGGTTCTGCGCCGGATCCAATCGGGTGGAATCGAGTTGGTGGCAACCGCACCCGGTCCATTGGGGGTCACACCACGTATGCAGCGCGATCTGCTACTACCGGACTTCAGCGACGCTGAAGTGATGGCGAGACTCGAACGGCGGCTCCTCGACGAGCGCATCGTCCTCATCTGCCTACGCTGCGGTAACCGATCGCGGAGACGAGTGGAGAGGCATCCTGATGGCGAGCAGCGTTGCACATGTGGCGGCGCCATGCTGGCGGTCGGTGTCGAGGCTCTAGAGGCGCATCTGAGGAGCAGGGTGGAGAGCGATGATCCAAAGGAGCGCGCACGCATGATGAGAAATGCGGAACTCGTCCGCACGCGCGGTTTGGAGGCCATCCTCTGCCTCGCAGCGAGGGGCGTCGGGGAGGAGACTGCGACGCGCATCCTTCGCGTCGTCCCACCGGGGGATCGGGCTGCACTTCTACGCGGCATCCACGAAGCGGAGATGCGCTACGCCAGAACGCGCCGATTCTGGTGAACTCGCCAAATTGCACGGGCAACGATGATGGGCGACTCTCAGAGGCGGTCAAGCATGCTAATCGGGCTGACTGGTCGGAATGCTTCCGGCAAGACGACCGTAATCGACTGGTTCGTCGAACGCGGTTGGAAGTGCGGTTCCTGCTCGGACGCAATCAGACACTGGCTCCGGGAGCAGGGGCGAGAGATCACCCGAGAGAGCCTGACCGAGGGGGGGAGGACTCTTCGGCGCGAGGGAGGGGGGGGGATCCTAGCCGAGATGCTCCTCGAGAGGATCGAACCAGATGAAAGGACGATCATCGACTCCATCAGGACCCCCGACGAAGTGAGGGCCTTCCGTCAGAGGGAGGGGTTCCTCTTAGTCGAGGTGCGAGCACCTGCCGCCGATCGATGGCGGCGGATGCAGGGGAGAGGACGGAGCGGAGACCCCGTTGACGAAGCTGCATTCCTAGCTCAGGAGCGCGCTGAGGAGGAAGCCGTCGACTCGGCAGGTCAGGCACTCCGAGCGACAGCTGCACTCGCCGATGTGGTAATCGAGAACGACGGCGACGCCGCCGCTCTAGTCAGCGCATTAGAACTTCTGGAAGAGGTGCTTCCGGACCTCGCAGAGGATGTTTATGGAAACGAATAATCAAGCGCTACGAACGGCGACACCCGCCTCGATCAGCAGAGATGTGGAGAGCGCGAAGTCATCCTGCCACCGATCCGGTATCTCCTGCTCGGCAGGATAGACAACCTCGATGACACCCGCTTGAATGAGGGACCTCGCACAGCGGGTGCACGGTGGCCAAGTCACATAGGCGATGCAGCCCTTCAGCGAGATGCCTATCCTCGCAGCGTGCATGATCGCGTTCTCCTCCGCATGGCAGATCAACGGATACTTCCTCTCCCTATCGGTCAGGCGTTCCTCGCTGTCATCGATGCCACGTGGGAAACCGTTGAATCCAGTGCTCCGGATTTCACGGTCGGAGCCGACCACGACGCACCCTACCTTGGTCGAAGGATCTTTGCTCCAGCCGGAAATGTGGGCTGCAAGATCGAGGAAGCGGCAATCCCACTTGTCGGTCATCCGGTCGCCTCCGCCTTCACCGTCGCTCGAGGTCATCTATTGCCTCTTCGCCTTGCTACGGACGGATACTCGGTTGGCCATCCATGGATAGGTCGACGGTCGAAACCCCTGGCCGAAGGTGTGTGTGGATGTGCAATCTCATTCACTCTCACCAGACCCCCCCTCGCCCAACTCCCACTCCATGGGTTGGAGGATTTCCATCGCCTCTCTCGTCGACCCCTCCAATGATGAGATCAAATCGCCAACCAAATAGAGGCTGCCGAACGCCCAGACGAAACCCTTCGGCCTATTGCCATCCGGCTCCTCGTTGGCTGGGACTACGCGAATTAGGGGTGGCTCCTTGGTTATCACGTCGGCAATCGACGCTGCCAGATTACACGCGTGCTGCAGCGCCTCCACTGGCCCGCGAACGACATCCACATGCAATGTCGGCATCTGCTGATGGAGCGACGCCTTCAATCGCTCGGCTCGAATCGGTGGATTGCGACCGCTAGACGGTTCAGTCACGACGACGTGGGCGACACCAGTGTGGACGACGATCTCCAGAATAGGGTGAATAAAGGACATCAGATCACTCTGCACCGTGGCGCCGATCAAGAGAACCTCGGGCACGTATTCCGAACCCCGCTCCTCCGCCTCGTCGGCTCGGTGGAGGAGTTCCTCGGCCATCCTCTGCATGCCGCTTGGATTGTGAGCGCAGTCCAGCAGCAACGAGGTGTTGTGCGGCCCCTCGACGATTTGGAGACGGCCCGGCCAGCGGGTGAACCTCCTCGCTATCTCGACCGTGCGCAGAGGCTTCTTCGCATCCATCGCCTTCAGAGTCGCTCGTGCGAGTAGGTACGCATCGTCCCGCATCGGCGGTGTGCCATCGAATCCCTTGAGACCGGGCAGAGGCCGGAATGGTTTGTCGGCTCGATCGAATCGGACGAGGGCGAGGCGGTCGGATCGCCACCAGTATCCCTTCGACTTATCGACGACCGCCGCTTCGATTGCGGCCCTCACGTCGGCATCGTACGACCAACGCGCAATCAGGGGGACTCCAGGCCTTGCGATTGCAGCCTTCTCAGCGGCGATCTTCGCCAAATCGTCGCCGAGGATGTCGGTGTGCTCCAGTGCGATGTCGGTCAGCACACACGCATCAGCGACGCAGCATCGAGTTGCATCGAGGCGGCCTCCGAGGCCGGTCTCGATAATCGCTCTCTCTACTCCTTCGTCGGCGAAGATGAGCATCGCTGCAAGGAAGGTCGCCTCGAAGAAGGTCACCTCGATGGTCGGGCCATCGACGCAGGCCTCTCTGATCCGCCGCAACACGGTGTCGAAATCGAAGGAATCGACGGGCACCCCATCGACCCTGATGCGTTCCTCGACGAAGCTGAGATGAGGGGAGGTGAACAGTCCAGTCCTGATTCCGGAGATCGTGTGCGCATTGGCCAGAACTGCACACACCGAGCCTTTGCCGTTCGACCCTGCGACATGGATGGATGGGAAACGCATCTGCGGCATTCCAAGTCGCGAGAGCATGGCTGACGTCGTCTCCAAGCCGGGGCGCATGCCCATCGACTGGAGGCCAATCAACCAGTCGAGATCTCGCCGCATAGTCCCCTCCCCGACCCTGCTGCCGAACCGGTTCAAAGCCGATGCGGTCGGCGATGACTCACGCATCAGGATGAAATGGACTCCGATGGTGCGCTCCATTCATGCCGAGCGAGGGGGTCGCGAAACAGAGGCTCGCTCGCAGCATGGACGAGGCGACTAGGCCGGCAGGTCGGAGCGACCTAATCGAGGCGATGATCGACCAGTGGCGGTCGATGGTCGGTATGGCGGCGATGTTCGTCACCACGATTCTGCTTGCCATCATCATACAACCATCATACGACCACGACGAACTTCGGGCCTTTGGAGCCGAAGGCGCGTCTAAGGCTGGATTCGTCCTGTTGGAAGGCATCATGATTCTCGTCTTCACCTTCCTGATTATTTGGCTGGCTCGCAAGAACATGCAACGGCTGATCCAGATTGGAATGTTCATCGTCCTCTGGATAGCTCTGCTATACACATTGGTTCCGCTCGCGCATATGGTCCTGTCCCCCGACCTCGAACCGATGACTCCGTCGCAGGTCGAAGGTGGCTCGCACATGCTAACCACCATGGAAGGTGGTGAGTTCATCTTCGCCTACTCGGAGGGGAATCTACTCGCCCTGCGCGACGCCGGAGCGGGCAACGGAGCACATGGTGGAGCGGATGTGGTCTGGTCCCTGAACGTCACTCCACCACCAGGTTTGGGTGGTGGACCTCTCAATATGCTCACCCAAGATTCCAGCATCGTCCTCTGCGATGGAGTCCAATGGAGGCACATCGATGCAGCGAACGGAACGGTGCTTGAGAACCACACTATGAGTTGTCAACTCGGCCTCACAGTCCTCCGAGATGGTGGTGAGGAATCCTGGGGGGTCATCTACGGCGGTGTGCTAAGCAAGGTCGACCCGTTCCATCCAGACAACCCTGGGGAGGACTGGCGCTGGCGGCTTCCGCAAGAATTTGATTCCTCGGGATTGATCCTCGCACAGCGACTCGGTGACGATTATCTGCTATACGTAACCGCGAATTCGGCTGCGGTCGTCGTCGTCCCAGATGATCGCCACTCGCTCGACCCGAAGGATCCGCTGCCGTTCGCCGAGACGACCTGGTCCATCACCCCACCATCTGGGGAGATCTTCACCGCAGCGGCGTTCGGTCATCAGGTAGGTCACGCCGTGAACGAATCGAACGACGAGCGAGCGCTCTACATCGGCACTTCCGGAACGAGCGTGCGGGGCTTCCTCCTGAACGGTTCGGACGGCTCTGTGTCAGTCGAAGAGAATGCCTCCCGCTTCGACGAGCGTGACGCATTCACCGGACCGATTCGCGGACTGATGCTCGCCGACTGCTGCGACGGTGGTGCTCAGGACCTCTGGGTAGTAGATGGTGACCAATTGGAGGTGTTCATGGGTCGGAGCCTCGTCGATCGGAGCAGAGGCATGATTGTCGGTGGCGAAGATCCAGTCAGGCTCGCCTTGACCAGCGTCCCGAACCCCGATTGGGAGGCGAACGGCCTCAGCGATGGATTGGTCGTGATTGAGACCAATCGATCGTCGGCCAACGCCTCGTGGACCGTCGGGACCTGGGCGATGCCACCGGCCCCTGATGTCTCGATCGGTGGGGTGTCAATGTTCTCGGCCGACATCATCGGCCTAGTCCTCAGCATCGCCATGATCATCGGACTGATCTACCATCCGGAGTGGTGGCTGGTCAACACCTTTGGAATCCTCGTCGGGGCGGGTGTCTCGGTCATGCTCGGAGTCTCGTTCGTTCCATGGCTGGTCATCCTATTCATGGTGGGAATGGCAATCTACGATCACTGGGCAGTCCATCGCAGCAAGCACATGCTAGACCTCGCTGACACGATGATCGATCTGCGATTACCTATCCTATTGGTCGCGCCGAAAGGCAAGAACTACTCCTTCCTAGAAGAGGGATCGGCGGTGATCTCGGACCGCGACTCGAAGGTATCCGACGAAGCGATGTCCGAGGAGAGCACGATGGGCGACGTAACCACCTCGCTTCCTCCCACGGACCGTTTCGAGGGCATGACCCAGACCGAGAGCTACGAACCCGAGGATGAAGAGGGCACCGAAGCGATGTTCATGGGACTTGGAGATGTGATTTTCCCTGGTATTCTCGTCATCAGCGCACTCACATGGCTGCCTGAAGGGGTTTCCAGACTTGGCTTCGGCTCAGGGCCAATTCTGGTCGCCATCGGTACGATGATTGGTGGCCTGCTCGGTTATTTGGTGTTGATGACGCAGGTCGCTCGCGGCAAGCCGCAGGCCGGACTGCCATTGCTGAACGGCGGTTCGATCCTCGGCTATCTGCTCTGCACAATCTTACTGATTGGACCGGCGGCGCTAGCTTTCGACATCTCCTTCTTCTGATGGCGTGGCGTCGCGTCGGCAGCGACATTGAAGCGGCGGATATGAATCGGGAGGTCGAGCGCCATGCTGCATCTCAGGACCTTCCGAGACAATGCGGACGCAATTCGCGCCGACCACAATCGACGAGGCTTGCCGCACGACGCCATCAATGAGGTCATCCAACTCGATGCCGAGTGGCGCAACGCCAACCACGAGGCGATGCTGCTCCGGCGCGACCGAAATGTGGCCGCAAGCGCCATCGCGGATGCGAAGAAGGCTGGCGATGAGGAGTCCTTCAGGAGAATCAAAGCTGAGGTGGCGGATCTCTCCGATCGCATCGAAGGCCATGTCGCCAAGGCCGAGACGCTGGCATCCGAACGTGATTACATCCGAATGTCGATTCCGAACATCCTCCATCCGGATGTCCCAGTCGGCGACGACGAAGGAGGAAACACGCTGCACAGCGAACACGGTGAGAAGCCGACGTTCGACTTCGACCCAAGGACCCACAACGATCTGATTGAAATGAATCAATGGGTCGATCTGGCCCGCGCCGCCAAAATCACCGGTTCTCGATTCTACTTCCTAAAGGGGGATCTCGCAAGGCTGGAGCTGGCGCTCCAGCAATTCGCAGTCGACTTCATCCGCGAACGAGACTACACATTTGTCCAACCCCCTGTCATGATGAATCGTGCCGCATACGAAGGCGTCACCGATCTCGCCGACTTTGAGACGGTGATGTATGATATCCAACCGGATTCCTACTACGCTATCGCCACCAGCGAACATCCATTGACAGCGATGCATATGGACGAGGTGATCGACCCTGCCATTCTGCCATTGAGGATGGTCGGCGTCTCACCCTGCTTCCGGCGCGAGGTGGGTGCACACGGCATGTCCGACAAGGGAATCTGGAGAGTCCATCAGTTCACGAAGGTCGAGCAGATCATTATCTGCAAGCCCGAGGAGTCTTGGGAATTACACGAGGAACTGCTGCAAAACTGTATCGACACATGGGACGCGCTCGGCCTCCACTACCACGTCATCAACATCTGCACCGGTGACATGGGGACCGTCGCGGCGCGGAAGTACGACCTTGAAGCGTGGCTCCCAGGGGCAGGGGAGTACAAGGAGGTGGTCTCATGCTCCAACTGCACCGACTATCAAGCCAATCGACTCCGGATGAGATACAGGGGGCATGAGGAACACCCCTCGGTCCATACCCTGAACTCCACCGCCGTAGCGACATCGAGAACTCTGGTGGCAATCATGGAACAGTATCAAACCAAAGATGGAGGAGTTCTAGTCCCTGAGGTTCTACAACGATACATGAACGGCCAGAAGATACTGGAATCTTGCAATTGGTGAATCGTTTATTCCAATTGACGAATATACGTTGATGGAGCAATCCGGTCAGGGTCAATTGGGACCCGCCCCATCCTCTCATTCCTCTTCGTCAGAGGATCGATCGATCTCCACCAGCACTGTTCCAGCATCGACCTGCGCTCCCTCTTGGAAGTGGACCGCGATTATGCTGCCATCAGCCGATGCCTCGATCCGGTGCTCCATCTTCATCGCCTCCAGCACCAGGAGGGTGTCGCCCTGCCGGACAGACTGACCAGGGGCGATATGCACCTCCAGCACCTTCCCAGGCATCGGTGCGACGAGCGCCCCGGACGATTCGGCTGCTGAGGATACCCCCGGTTCCAATCGATCGACCACTACGATCGTACCGTCGATGTGCACCCACCATGAATCGCCTACGAGGGCGATGTGAGCTAGCCGACATTCACCATCCCTCTCAATCCAAATCCGATCAGGGCGTTGATCTGCTTCCACTGACGCACCAATCAAACCTGCGTAATCCTCGCCATCCTTGCTGGCTGAAACGACCCGGGCAGGGTTACCGCTAAGCCGAATGGCCCAGACTCCACCACTCGAATCTCGATACTCCATCATAACCACCTCATGGATACCGCCTCGAAAGACTCTGGAATGGATTGTTGGCTCCGCCGCGGCTGCTCTCCACGACAGTTGCGGCTGCTGCCTTCCGTCGATGCATGCCGAGGGCCTCGGCACCCGCTGCACAGAGGGCGGCGGCAGTCGCCTCGCCTCTTGGCGTCCAACCGTCCGGCATGTGGACATCGATGAAGTCGGTGGTCGTCTCTCCAGCGGTAAAGGCAGGGTGTCCTATTAGATCGCGAAGGAAGCCGACATTGGTGGTCGCGCCTAGTATGACGAATTCGGAGAGGGCCCTGTGCATTCTCCGGATGGCAGCCTCCCGATCCGCGGCGTGTACGATGAGTTTCGCGAGCATCGGGTCAAAGTCGAGGCTCGCTTGGTCTCCCTCCCGCACCCCTGTGTCAAGTCTTATCCCAGGACCCTCAGGAGGCCGGAAAACCACAAGCGGACCGGTGGCGGGAAGGAATCCGTTCGTCGGATCCTCAGCATATATCCTCGCCTCGATGGAGTGGCCGCGAAGCGTCAGATCATTCTGCTGGAAAGGCAGCGGAAGACCGGCTGCGACCCTCACCTGCTGCTCAACGAGGTCGACGCCGGTCACCATCTCAGTAATCGGATGCTCGACCTGCAGCCTCGTGTTCATCTCGAGGAAGTGGAATGATCCATCCGGAGAAAGAAGGAATTCGACTGTTCCCGCTCCCTCGTAACCGACGGCGCGGGCCGCTTGTACCGCCGCTTCTCCCATCGCGCGCCTAGTCGAATCGTCGAGCACTGGCGAGGGCGCCTCCTCAATCACCTTCTGATGTCTCCTCTGGATGCTGCATTCTCTCTCAAACAGATGCAGAGCGCTGCCATATGAATCACAGAGGACCTGCACTTCGACGTGGCGTGAACGCTCTAGAAGACGCTCGATGTATACGGTGCCATCACCGAAAGCTGCCGTTGCCTCTCGGCGAGCGGCTGCGAACTCCCTCTGAAGCTGCTTCGGCTCGCGGACGACCCGCATTCCCTTACCTCCGCCACCGGCACTCGCCTTCAGTAGAAGCGGGCAGCCAACGATTCCGGCCGCCTCGACCAAGGAGTCGACCATCGCTTCTGGATCGTCCGAGAACGGGACCTCCTCTCCAGGGATTACCGGGACTCCGGCGGCCTGCATCGATCGGCGCGCCGCAATCTTGTCTCCCATAGTCTCGATCGCGGTCGGCGGAGGCCCAATCCAGAACAATCCCGCATGAATTACATCCGCCGCAAATCCCGCTCGTTCTGAGAGGAATCCGTAGCCAGGATGGATGGCGTCGGCCCCCGCTTCCTTCGCTAGTTCGATGATCCGCGAGCCGTCGAGATACGTGGAATCCAGATCTTCTCCCTCGAGCCTGATTGATTCATCCGCCATCTGCACGTGCAGGGCGCCGTCGTCGGACGGTGAATGGATGGCAATCGATCGGATTCCCAACTCCCGGCAGGCACGTAATATCCGGCAGGCGATCTCGCCGCGATTTGCCACCAATAGAGACCCGATTGGACGCGGGGCTCCATCCATCCATTTCGCCACGAGACAACACCCCCGAATGCTCCTCGCGTCTCACTCATCCTGCCATGATGGGGGGCGCTTCTCGAGGAACGAGGCTAGACCCTCCTGCCCCTCTGCCGAGCCGCGCATCTCACTAGTCGTATCGAGCGTCCAGAGCCGCAGTTCCTCGTCAGTGCCAGTCCAACGATCGAAAGTCAGGCTGAGACGCTTCGCAGCGGTCACGGCCATCGGGGCTGTGGTCAGTACCTCGGCTGCGACCGAGTCCGCCTCAACCGCCATCAGATTGGGAGCATCGACCAATCCGTCCACCATGCCGATTCGCAGCGCTTCCTGAGCGTCGATCCGCTTGGCGAGCATCGCGAGTCGGCGGAATTGAGTTGAGCCGATCCGGCGGTAGACATAGGGGCCTATGACTGCAGGCAGGATTCCGAGTTTCGCTTCGGAGAGGGCTATCCTAGTCCGGGGTTCGACGATCACATGGTCGATGCAAGCGATGAGCCCCGCACCTCCTCCAAGAGCCACGCCTTGAACACATCCTATGGTGAAACATGGGTGAGACCATAGCGAATTGAACAGATTGTCGAGACGTTCCGAATCGGCCCTATTCTCCTCAGCGCTCTTAGCGCCAGCATCTCGCATCATGTTGATGTCAGCGCCGGCGCAGAAGTGCTTCCCTTCACCGGAGAGGACTAGCACCCGGAGGAACGGGTGTCCTTCCTCGTCGTTCAGGGAACCACGCGTTCCAACGGATCTATCCGCAGACCATTCCAGCAATTGGATTATCTCAGAAATCAATTGGATATTCATTGCGTTGTAGACATCCGGACGGGCCAGTTCAAGGTGTCCGATCGGCCCATCCACCTGCAGCCTGCACAAGGAGGTCTCAGGAATTTGATCTCCAATTGAGAAAACGGTCATTACAATTGCTCCTTCACATTCTGAAAACACCGTATTCGGTGTCAGGCATCGGCGCATTCAGACTAGCGCTGATGCTGAGCCCCAGCACGTCACGTGTGTCGCGGGGATCGATGATGCCATCGTCCCACAAACGAGCCGTGGAATGGTAGGGCGACCCCTCACTGTCGTACTTCTCCAGAATAGGGGCTCGGAACGCTTCGACTTCCTCATCCGACATCGGTGGTGATCCCTCTCGCTGCCGCTGGCCTTGTTTGACGGTCGTCAGCACATCGGCAGCCTGTGGTCCACCCATCACACTGATCCTAGCATTCGGCCACATGAATAGTAATCTCGGATCGTAGGCTCGGCCGCACATCCCATAGTTACCGGCGCCGTGGCTGCCTCCGATGATGACCGTGAACTTCGGAACCGGAACGCAGGATACGGCGGTCACCAACTTCGCCCCATCCTTCGCTATCCCTCCCGCTTCGTACTCCCTTCCAACCATGAATCCGGTGATATTCTGTAGGAATACCAGTGGGATACCACGTTGGCCGCAGAGTTCGACGAAGTGCGCTCCCTTCAGACTCGACTCACTGAACAGTATGCCGTTATTGGCCACTATACCGACGGGATAGCCATGGATTCGAGCAAAGCCGCAGACCAGCGTGGTCCCATAACGGGATTTGAACTCGTGGAACCTGCTGCCGTCGACCACCCTCGCTATCACTTCGCGGACATCGTATGCGTTCCGATTGTCCCGTGGAACGATTCCTAGCAAATCCTC
Source organism: uncultured Candidatus Poseidoniales archaeon (assembly GCA_964585295.1). Classification (GTDB taxonomy): domain Archaea; phylum Thermoplasmatota; class Poseidoniia; order Poseidoniales; family Thalassarchaeaceae; genus CAUZSY01. Next base: position 175,018 of record CAZPCY010000001.1, read on the forward strand.
GATATCGTGTCGAGGCGGCTCCGGCTCGGCAACCTCGAGTATCGTCTTCGCTGACGAATTCAGATTCTCGACCACATTCCGGACCATCCGCAGTGCCTCCGGCTCGTCCTTCGCGAAGTGGTCTGCAACTCCTGAGAGGCGGGTGTGCACATCCGCTCCACCGAGGTCTTCAGCGCTGACCTCCTCTCCGGTCGCCGCTTTGACCAGCGGCGGGCCAGCGAGGAAGATCGTACCGTTACCCTCGACGATGATCGACTCATCGCTCATCGCTGGCACATATGCGCCGCCCGCGGTGCACGATCCGAGCACGGCGGCGATTTGTGGGACCCCGAGTCCCGAGAGAACGGCTTGGTTCCGGAATATCCTCCCGAAGTGACCTTTGTCCGGGAACACCTGATCCTGCAAGGGAAGGAAGGCCCCCCCTGAATCCACGAGGTAGATGCAAGGGAGACGGTTGTCATGGGCGATCGTCTGAGCCCTGATGTGCTTCTTGACCGTCATCGGGTAGTAGGATCCGCCCTTCACAGTCGCATCATTCGCAACGAACAGGCATTCCCGCCCATGTACGACGCCGATTCCGGTCACGATCCCGGCCGAACTCGCCTTGCCGTCGTATAGCCCGTTCGCTGCGAGCGGTGAGAGCTCTAGGAAGGGCGTACCAGGGTCGCATATCGCCTCGATGCGGTCCCTCGGCAGCGCCTTGCCACGGCTGCGATGCCTCTCGACGTACTTGCCTCCGCCGCCTTCACTGACCGCATCGAGTCGCTGCCGGAGTTCACTGATGAGCGACTCGTTCCGCTCGCGGCGCAAGGCGAACGATTCGGAGGAGCGGTCGACATGGGTGGGCAGGACATCCATGACGCTCGACCGAGGGAGTCCTCGGCCGCCCTTCAATGAAGCGGGGGTGAGGCTCTCTCACATCAGCAGGTTGCCAAAGAGGATGAGATTGCTCCACCCACCATCGGGAATGGGGGCTGACGGTTTGAAAGATCAGACGCCGAGCATCATCCGACCAAGATCGCGAAGCCCCGGGGCGAGGCCGACGACTAAGATTGCAAGACCAATCAGCAATCGCAAATGTCGCTGCCGATGTTCGAAGCGCGCGACGGCGAAGAACCACCAGACTACGCCGGCGATTAACACCTTCACCAACACGAAGGTCAATGCAGTATCGAATAGCTCGATCAGGTACGCGGATGCGACGTGCTTCTCGGTGTAGCCGAAGTGATCGAGGCCGATGTAGGTGGCGAGGCCGTCCACGACCTCTCCCATCATAGCTAGCGCTACCAACGGAGAGGCGAGGATGGCTCTAGGAGCGAGGCGCTCCATCAGGTCGTGCGCCTGGGTTCGCAACTCCTCCCAATCGTCCAGAGAGATGCCCTGTGGCAGGACTCCCGCGGTGAGTCCCGATCCAGCAAGAATAGTGGCGGCCGGCTTCCCCCACCACATCGCGAACAGCGTAAGTGCGAGTGGTACGATGAGAATTGGAAGAGCAATCCAAAGGTGGACGATTCCATCGTGACGAAGATTGAGGAGGACCAAGGAATCAGCCGTCGTGACCATCTGACCGAATCCAACAAGCGCACCGAAGAGGATCAACGAGCCGCCAATCCCGACTTGGAAAACTCCTCGCTCGACCGAGGTCCAACCCTCCGTGAGTGGTTGGATGGCCAAGATCAACAGCAGTCCTAGGGCAGCGCAGAGCACCACCGGCATGAGGGAGAAATGGCCCTGAATCGCCGTCCCGTCCCTCGCCACATCGAATGACCCTATCATCAGGATGGCCTGCAGAGCAACCAGCGTCATGGCACCGCACATGGCACCTTGCTCGTTCTCACTGCCGTCGTTGGTTCTGGACGCACCGTGCGCGAACGCAGCCGCGACCACTACCCAACCAGCTGTGTGGAAGTGAATACCCGGCGAGACGAACCACGGCTCGTAACCCGGGCCGAATAGCCCAGCGTCCTCCACTACCTCTCCCAAAGCGGCCCAAGCAATCCAAGGAAACAGAGCGATGAATGCTCGATCGCTGTGAGGCATCCCTTGGCTGCGAAGCCAAGCACTCAAGGCGATTACGAAGAGAATCAGGAGGACGGAATAGGTCACGGTGTTGACGGTGTTGTAACCGGCATCGGCACTCGACTCCGCGAGCACCGGTCCGAGGAAGTACTCGTTCAAGATGGTGGTGAGAATGTTGTCGGGCATCGATGAGCTGAGAAGGAGAGCGGCGGTGGCAAGTACGCCTACCATAGCGATGATGCCAGCAGCGGCCCGCTCAAATCCGCTCCACTGCTCATCCGGCAACGGCGAGGCCATCGGTCGGACCCCCCACCCACTCCCTCATGACCGTTCGCACTACTGTGTCTGCGTGGATGCCGGAACGCACCTCTGTGGGGCGATCTGACTCATTCACCATCGCAGAAGGGCTGCGAGTCCTCCGACTTCAGAGAGGAATGGGTCATCGATGAACTCGACATGACTGGAGCCGCGGATTGCCGCCTCTACCGCCTCATTGGCTAGATCTACCTCGTTTCCGGAACCACCACACGACGGGCAGGGTGATCCAGGGGTGAACATGTAGGCATCACACGGCTCACACTTCAGACCCGCTACGGAATGACCTTCCAGAACAAGCAAGGAATCCACGCGACCACCTTCGGCAGCCTCTAGGACGGACTCGGTCCCAATCGTCGCCATCACACCTGTCATCAAACCTCTACGGAGCCTGTCGATGTACTCCGCTTCCTCTTGGTTCTCCACCTCCTTCGCTCGCTCTATGAATCGATCAAAGAGAGCGCTCTGACCTTCAGATAGGTCGGCGTCCTCGACCGCTGCCACCAACGACAGGGCTCGCTTGGACATACGCTCCTGAAATTGCGTCTTCGCCGAGCCGGGGCCAGCGATGATGATACGGAGGTCGCCGAGTTCGTCGAGAAGTCCATCCAGCTGGCTCGACACCTCGTCGTAGAACGATTTGACGATCCCTTCGCGGTTCCTCTGGTACCTCATCTGACTCCATCCACCCTTCCGATGCCTTCCAATCGCTCCGTGTTCCTTCTCGCTCATCGTCTCGGCCTTGGCGTCCTCGACGTAGTGGATCGACGCTCTTTGGCCGTCTAGTAACATCAGGAGGAATCCCTCGTACTCGTCAGCGAACCGTGCTAGCGGAAGCACGTACGGACTCGCGTCGAGGATAAGCGCGTTGTCGATCCTTGCCCCGAGCCCCCGCGCTTCCTCTACCTCCCCCCCGGCATGCACGAAGATGGCGGCGGAGCGTGGCTTGCCTGGAAGAGATGATGCGAGCTCCCAAGCCCGCTCGAACATCGAGTCGACCGCACTAGCAGTGGAGCGATCTGCCATGGCGGATCTAATCGCCCTCTGCCGGCGCCGCAGAACCTTCTCCCGGTGAGGATCCCGAAGGTCGATGTACATCGTGAGGTATGTGTCGCGGTTCTCGGAATCACTCATCGATGAGAGTGCTCGAAGAATTTCAGCCGTGCTCCCATCATCATCGGTCGCCATGCTGTGTGCGGCCCGGACTGCGGAGAAGAGGGTTTCACCCGCATCGCGATGGCCAATATCGCCACACAAGTGGGGTGTCACGATGGGAGAAGCTCCACGGGGCTGAAGGGTCACTCCTCTTCGCCGTGGTCATGGTCTTCGTGATCATGGCTTTCGTGGTCGTCGGTCGATCTCGGCTCGTGAACCTCCTTGAGCACTATCGTAGCGACTCCGACGTGATCCCGCAGCGTCCTGATCAAACCGAACTTCGTGTAGGCCCAATTCTGGTCATAGGAGACGAACTCCGGCAGGGTGATCGTCACATCGTCGCCTTCGAACTCAACCTCGAATCCATCTCGACCGGTGTTGGTCTCTAGCAGCGTCTGAACCTTCTCCGCCCGGTCCTCTACGACCTTGACAATCCGGTATTCGTAGCGTAGAGTTATGCCAGCTAGTGGGTGGTTGAAGTCGATGCGTGCGCGGCCTGCCCGGAGACTCTTCAGAATCCCTGTTCTACCTCCCATCTCGACCGGTGAGTCGATCGCTAGGCTGTTTGGATCGCGCACATTTCGAATCAGTTGGGTCTGGCTGATGACCTCGACCGCGGAGGCGTCCCGCTCTCCATACGCCTTCTCGGCTGGGATGTCGAATTTGTAGTCCTTATCGGACTCCGCCTCGGATAGGTGCTCCTCGAAGCCTTCGATGAGGCGGCCGTCACCGATGACCGTAACTAGGGGTTCGTAGGTCCTGTTCGCGTCGTGTTTGTCGGCGCTCTTGGCGACTTCCTCACGAGTCGTTTCGATGAGTTCATCGTTGTCAGCGTTGTAGAGGTCGTAGTCAATGTGAACGATCGCTCCTGACTCCATCCCGAGCACCTACTCGCCCCTTTGGGGCAGCGCGGCGACCGACCCCCTCCTGATAAGTCAAGCGGATGTCGAATCGGAATCCGTTCCTCATGATTCCTCATCGGTTCCGACGCTCATTCCTGTGCCGATGCCCACGCTCTTCACTGCCTTGACATGCCTGGCCTTTCGCAATCCCTCGGCCCCAGCACGCCGCTCGGATGCGAGTACTACGGCGCTGCCAATCACAACCATCACCCAGCCCAACCAAACCAAATGGCTGCCTGTCAGGTCATAGACGGTGAGGCGAACCCTCTGCACCTCATCCACGCCGCCGAGGATGGACCGAGACATCAACTCGTTCGCTTGCGAGGCGTCAAGAATCAGGATGCTGTCTCCGCTCCACGACGCAACTCTGGCGACCTCGCTCCTAGCGGTGATGCGCCCACTGTCGGAATCGAATCGCAACATCCCAGGAGTCACATCGACCGGAGCACTGCTGCCATCCGATACCTCCAAATTGATGCCTACGAATGCATCTCCTACGCTGAATCGATCGTCGAATGCCGCATCGCCGCGCTGACTCAGTTCGATACCGCGCATGGTCAGTACGAGATCGCCGTGCTGCACCGGCTCGTCTAGGAGAAGTGTCGTCTGGTGGATCGGGTCACCTCTGGCGACTAGAGTAGTGGTCATCACATGGCCAACGAGCAGCAGCAGTATCCCTAGGTGGGCCAGTTGGGCGGCGGCGGTGCGGAGGGCTCGGCGGCGGCGATCATCGCTGGCGGTCTCGGACCTTCGTGTTGCGACCAGAGCGCGCACGGCCGTGAGGGCCTCGATTGTCATCGGTCCTAGGGCGAACAGGAGCCAGACGAGAAGGAACCGGGCAACATCGCCTCGATCGAGGCGATCGGAAAAGGATGAGGTTGCATCCCCGGGCAGCGCTCCCAAACCGAAGGCAGAGACCGCGATGGAGACAGTCAGCAAAGCGCCCGCTAGAGCGTTGGCGCGGGCCGGAGAGAGCGCCTTGCGGAGTGAGTAGACTGTCAGTCCTGCTGCGAGGAGGGCGATAAGGGGAGCTCCGTAGGTCTCATGAGCGGGGAGGGAGGCCCCATCAATCTCGGAGAGCAGAAGCAGCCAAGTCAACAGCAGGAAGGATCCTCCGCCAGCTAGAGGGACCCAATATAGGAGTTTGAACGGATTAGGAGGTGAGAACGGCCTCGGTGGACTGCCACCATCAGGCTCTGGTCCGAGAAGCACCCAAGGCGCGAGGAACAGAGCCATTCCGACGAACGATACTGTCGGGTCGAGATGCCAAGACCAAGCGCCCAACAGCATCACGGAGACTCCCACGGCAATCCATCCACGCTCCGGGTTCTCGCCATCCCCCCTGACCAAAAGCACAGCAGCGATAATCCCGAATAGGAAGATTGCGGAATCGCCGCTGAAGGCCCCGACAGAGGCGACCCCAATCAGGAGGGTCGCCGAGAGCAGGGGTTGCGACTCGGCGAGGGTCAGCCTTTCCGAAGCGCGCAATTCGCTCACCCGTCGCTGCTGGATGAGCCAGGTTGCGAGCAGGAGAAGACCCGCGAAGAGAGCGAACTCCAGCGCGACCTCCACTCCCTCGACCCCGGTTCCTAGCAGGTCGATCACACGCTTCCAAGCATCCTCCGAGAGGGCCTCTGAATCTGACGACACGAAGGCGTGAACCGACGCCCAGACGCCATTCGCCCTTGTCACCATCGTGGAATGGAAAGCAAGGGCTCCAGCGAGTAGGCCGAGCGGTGGACCCCACCGCGATGCAGAAGTGGGCGAAGGCGTGTCGCCCTTACTGTCGACCTTCGGAGTGACTCGTAGGTGGACTATCAGGAGGCAAGCGAGCCATGGGAGGAGCGAGGCGGTCTCTACCGGATCCCAAGCCCAATATCCCCCCCAGTCGAGAACGGTGTAGGCCCAAAGCCCACCGAGCCCAATTCCGATTGCGCCGATGAGAAGGGCCGCACGCGCCGGACGGAGTTGCGCTGCGTGGACATCGTCCCATGTCCGACCGCAGCGGATTGACTCGATGACCGTCGCTGCGACGGCTACGCAGAGTGCGTAGTAGAGGAAGACGAGTGGCGGATGAATAACCATGAGATCAGTCTGCAGAAGAGCGTTCATCTCGCCGCGGCCATCCCCCGACCCAGCGAGGCGGAAGGGGCGCAGCATCGCTGCCAACAGAAGCAGAACCGCCATTGAAGCGTGCATCATCGACCCATCACAACCCGTTGAGGCATCCCTCTTGCGGAGCCACAGTCGGACGAGGGCGAGCAGTGCTACCCAGAGCAGAAGAGGACCAGCCCTCCCTGCCCATGCGGCGGATATCCGGTAATGCAGGGGTAGGTTGGAGGAGCCATAGGTGCGAACCAGAGAGAGAGCGTCCCAATCGACAAGGAAGGCCACCAACAATGCCGCGAATGGAAGCACCTCTAGGGCGAGGACCAGCGGTTCCGTGCTTGCCCCTTGACGCTCGCGCCACGCATGACCAGCTGCGAACACTGCTGCACCGGCTCCGAGGAGGGGCAAAGCCGCATCCAGCATGTCGGGTCCCGCTCTGCTCTCCCCCCATCCCTCCCATCAGCGTGGCGGTCGTCGGTCCTGACGCGACACCGCTCGGCCACCATCTTCTTCCTCGGAGTGATTCGGAGTGTGGTGCTACCCGTTTCCGACTCACCAACCGTAGTGCTTGGCCCTGCTGTAGCCGAAAGCGAGCATCGCGGGCACGATTCGGCGAAGGAAGAGTGTCGGCCTTCTGAACAGCAGACGCAGGCCGATCAACGCCTTGCCGCTGAAGCCCATGTCCGACATCTCCTCCGGGAAGCAGCGCGCCATCAACGAGAGATCCTCGTCGGATAGGGCATAGAGGGCGGACTTGCCCTTCAGAATGCGATCGTAGGGTGGGAACTCTGCCTTCCAGCGGCGCGGGTAGGAAGCGAGGTCAGCGGCGGTCACGGATTCAGCGGCGATCGCCTCAGCGGCCGTTTCGGCTGCAAAGGCCGCCGATTTCAACGCTAGATGGGATCCACCCTCAAACAGTGGCGAGGTGAAGCCGGCCGCATCGCCGATCAGCATCAGGCCGTCGGCGTGAGTCCTCTCGTGCGGTCCCGAGATGGGGATGGTTCCGCCGAATCCTCGAACTGTCCCATCTCGCCATGGAGGGTTCACCCTATCCAAATCATCGAAGTGAGTGACCGAAATGAATTCGTCCAACGCCTTCTTGGCCCGAGGCTTGTCCTCGGTCACCAAGCCGACATTGGCCCTGCCATCGCATTTCGGTATCATCCACAGGTATCCCTTCTCGGCGTATTCCGGCCAGATGTAGAAGTCTAGATAGCCGTCGGTAGGCACATCGAGCATCTCGTACTGCATCCCGGCGATTACCTTGGGTCGCGGATTGAGATCGAGGATTCTAGAACAGGCACCGGCGACCCCAGAAGCATCTATGACGACCTTCGCCTCGATTGGGAACCCATCACCAACTCCGGTGCACCTCCAACCAATGAATCGACCCTCTACCTCAATTCGCTCCATCCCCCTCAACTTGTGGGAAAGAGCCAACTCCGCGCCGAATTCCACCGCTTGTTCGGCCAGCCAACGCTCGAAGAGGTGCTTCTCCAATACGTAACCCGGTTCCGTCAGGCGCTTTGAGGTGCCATCCGGAAAGATGACCCGGATACCCTCCACGGGCAGGCTGATGACCGAATCAGGAAGGGCTAGTTCGAGGTTCTGAACCGCTATCTCAGAGAGACATTCGCCACAATGTACGGGGGTGCCGATCTCGGGGTGGTCCTCGATGAGGACGACGTCGAGGCCGCGTCTAGCGGCGTGGAGCGCGGCCGAACCGCCGCCCGGACCCGCCCCGACGACGAGCACATCGCAACGGCGAGGGGAGGGCTCCGAATCCGATTCGGCCATGGTATCGTCCACTGCGACGACCTCGCGAAGCAGGGACTTGAAGGGCGCGGTCGCAACGACTGCACTTTGGTGGTGGAAGTGTTGGTTCGTCCGGGTTGCAGAGAGCGACCTCCTTTGAAGGGAGGCGGCGTCGCCGCCGCGTGGCTTGGCAAGACCTAGGCTCATACTTGTCCGCCCTCGAGGCAGACGGTGAGTTACTCCGAGTCCAGCATCCGGTCGACGTTCGCTTGGAGGCTCCCTGCGCCGCCGATAGGCTAGTCAAAGGAAACGGGCCTGCGATTCTATTCGAGAAGCCTCGTTTGGATGATGGCTCAATCAGCGAATTCCCGCTCGCTATGAATCTCTTTGGCACCAGAGATCGAGTAGTGAAGGCGCTTGGGGTCGAGAGGCCCGTCGAAGTGGGAGAGAAGATGGTCGGTCTCATGAAGCCGGACATCGCCGCGATGAGGCGTCGGCCATGGAGTGCTCTCCCACTGCTTCGTGAAGCGATGTCGATGGCGCCGAAGCGCGTCAGGAAGGGCGCTTGCCAGCAGGTCATCATGGCCGAAGCCGATGTGACGAAGCTGCCGATACCGACGACATGGCCACTGGACGGTGGGCCGTTCGTGACGCTCCCACTCGTCGTCACCAAGGATCCCATCGATGGAACCCACAATCTCGGCATGTACCGAAGCCAAGTGTACGGTCCGAAGGAGATGGGGCTCCATTGGCAGACCCACAAGCACGGTGCCGATCATGCAGACCGAGGTGGAGATGGTTCGAAGATGCCCGTGGCGATATGCCTTGGTGGTCCTCCGGAGTTGATGTTCAGCGCCATCTCGCCGCTTCCCGACAATCTGACGGAGTACGAGTTCGCCGGTCTGTTGAGAGGCCGCAGGCTTCGACTCGTGAAAGCGACCACCCAAGACCTCTGGGTGCCCGCGGACTGCGATTTCGTCATCGAGGGGTACACCATACCCGGGCAGACCCGAGTGGAAGGTCCGTTCGGTGACCATTTCGGCCACTACTCACTCGAAGGCGATTATCCAGTCCTCCATGTCACTTCGATAACGCACCGCAGGAATGCGATCGTGCCGATGACGATAGTCGGTAAACCACCGATGGAGGACGGCTACCTCGGGGAGGCGATAGGAGAGGCATTCCTCCCGGTCCTGCGATTCCAGCACCGGGATGTCAGAGACCTATTCCTACCGCTGGAGACGGGGTTCCACAACCTAGCGATTGTCGCATCCAAACAACGCTATCCGAGACAGGCGAGAAAGACCGCGCTGGGGCTCTGGGGGGCGGGGCAGATGATGTTCCTGAAGACAATCGTAGCCGTGGACGAAGAACATTCGGTGAAGGATCTAGACGCACTCCTCGATGCGTTGGATCAGAAAGTCATCATCGACCGAGACATCGTCGTGCTCAAGGGGATGGTCGCCGATACTCTAGCGCACGCTGCACCATGGGAGGATGTGCACGGGAAGGTCCTAATCGATGCCACGGAGCCGGCTCCCGCTGACCCAGACCATCGTAGACCGGAGATGGGTCCTGGGGAGTCGATACTTGAGAGGATCTCCAAAATAGATGGGGTCACGCAGGTCGCAGCCCTCAGGCCATCGGTCTTCATTGTCACCACGAACCTCGCCTCTGGCTCCGAAACTATTCAATTGAGAGATTCAATTTGGGAATTGGAGAATTCAGACAATCTCAGATGGCTCTTTATCACCGACGATGAAGTGAATCTGGAGTCCGATGGGATGGGCCGAATCCTCCTTTGGCAGTTGTTCTGTCGTTTTGAGGTGAGTCGTGACCTACATCTCGATAAATCGCGATCCAGATTATGCTGGGACGGTGCCACCCCTGTGGCGGATGCGGAGGCGAATCCGCCAATCCGGACTTGGCCTCCGACCTGCGAGCACGACCCCGAAGTCGAGGAGAAAGTGGATGGGTGGTTGTCTTGGGATTGAGAACCGTCCTTAGTTTCGTCAAGGTAGAGCACACCCTGTTCTCCCTACCATTCATCCTCATCGGCGCCATCTACGGCCAAGTTGAACTGGTAAGGAATGGATTGGGGTCAGGATACCTGCCTAGAGTCTTGGACGTCGTTCTGATTCTCATCGCCGCCGTCGGTGCACGTGGCCTTGCCATGACCCTGAACAGAATCATCGATAGGGATATCGACGCAGCGAATCCTCGCACTGCTGACAGACACTTGCCTTCTGGATCGATGTCTATGCAGACCGCCTATGCCCTTGCAACAATGTTCCTCGTGTTGCTCGTCGGAGCAACCTACCTACTGAACACCATCGCTCTCTCGATGGTCTGGCTTCCCGTCGCAGCCTTCGTAATCTATCCCTACATGAAACGGTGGACATGGGCTTGCCATCTCTGGCTGGGATTTTGTCTCGGACTGGCCCCGGCGGGAGCTTGGCTTGGAGTGGTCGGCGATGAGATGGGGTACGCTGCAATCACCGAACTCCATTGGCATCCTGGGGTCCTCTACATGAGCCTAGGTGTCCTGTTCTGGATTGCTTCATTCGATTTCGTATACTCGATGATGGACATCGAGAGTGACGAACGGGAGGGCATCCACTCCATCTCGTCGCGGTTCGGAGTCTTCACGGCAGTGAGGGGGCACTGGATCGCCGTCTTACTCTCGATCGCTCTTCTCTACCTAAGTGTCTCGAATCTTCCCGACACTGGTGACGGTTGGTTCGCCAATGCAGGCGTGCTGGGATGGTTCGGCTTCACGGCGATGATGGCCTTCCCGGTGTTGTTTACCTTCATGGGACCGAAGTCCCAGACGTTGAGGGAGAGAATCGAGAGTGGTTTCGAGAAACTCGACATGGCTCGAGAAATACAAGAGCCATTGTTCAAGTCGTATGCAGCGAGTGGATGGGTCCTCTTATTGGGAATAGCCTGCAAGATGGTATTCAGTGGGTGATCGGATGACTGGAATAACTGGGCTAGCAGTGATCACGGGGGGTGGCCGAGGTATCGGAGCAGCGACTTCACGACGTCTGGCGGCGGATGGATACCGCATCCTGCTCACGTATCGCTCGGATGCGAATGCCGCGGAATCGGTAATCTCCGACCTACGATCCGATGGAGTCGACTGCGTCGCGGTCAAGGTCGACTGCAGCAGTGTAGAGGAGGTATTCGTGCTCGCTGATCATCCGTGGTGCTCGGCCGGCGTCGATGTGCTCGTCATCAACCACGCTATCTATGAACGCAGTCGAGCATCGGAACTCGAAATCAAAGCTCTTGAGCGGACGATGGAGGTCAACTTCACCGGTGCCTTTCTGGTGTGGAAAGCGCTCAGTGGCCATCTTGCAACCGATGGGCGAATCATCGTCGTGGGCAGCCAGATGGGCGTCAAGGGTACTCCGACGGGTGCTGATTACTCAGCGAGCAAGGGCGCCCTCCATGCGTGGGCTAGATCGTTGGCACTCGACGTCGCGCGGACCGGCCAGCGAGTGAACATCATAGCGCCAGGCACGATAGATACAGATCTCGTTGCTGGAGATACGGAGGAACAGCGGGCCAAAAGAGAGATGGAGATTCCATTGGGTCGTCTAGGTCGAGCCGAGGAGATCGCGGCGGCCATCTCCTTCCTTGCGGGTCCGGATTCATCCTACCTAATCGGCAGCGTCCTCCATGTCAACGGCGGGCTCTACCGACCCTGAGGGGCGTGGTAATGATGAGTGGGGTTGAGCACCACGACATCCGATCCGTGGTTCCAGAAGCTGGCTCTTTCTCCGAAGACTCCGGCAGGAGCATATTCGCGTTGGATGCACAGCACGAGATTGCCGGTGATCAAGATAATGCAATTGAAGAAATTGTTTTCCAATTGGAAAATGGTCAAGAGAGATGCGTCCTTCTAGGCGTCACGGGTTCAGGGAAGACTTTCGCCATGGCCCACGTCATTGAGAGGCTGAAAATGCCGACCCTAATTCTCAGCCACAACAAGACCTTGGCCAGACAGTTGTGGCAGGAAATGTCGGCACTTTTCCCAACCAATGCGGTGGAGTACTTTGTCAGTCACTACGACTACTACCAACCAGAAGCCTACATCCCGGGTCGCGACCTCTACATCGATAAGGAACTCCAGATGAACGAACGCGTCGAGCAGGAGCGGTTCTCAACCGTTGCGAGCCTTGTCAGCCGCCCTGACGTAATCGCTGTTGGGACCGTTTCAGCGATTTACGGATTGAATCCTCCAGAGACCTTCCTCCAACACCACATCAGGGTTCATGTCGGGATGGAGACGGATCCTCAGGACGTCGTTCGAGAACTTGTCGGACTCCATTACGTCCGCGTCTCAGGTTCGGACTTCACGCGAGGGGATGTCCGATTGAGAGGTGATGTTCTCGATGTCTGGATGCCGAGCCGGGATGACCCCCTGAGGATACGGTTCGGACTTGATGGGATTGAGAGGATGCAAGTCTGTGAATCCATCTCATGGGAGACACTCGACGAGATCGAAGAAGCTTGGATACACCCGAGGGAGTTCTACATCACCTCGCCGGATCGTTTCGCATCCTCTCTCGCTGCAATCGAAGAGGAAATGGAGAGCGCAGTCCGGGGATTCAGAGCTTCCGGTCACGATTTGGAGGCAATCAGATTGGAACAACGGACCAAGTATGACCTTGAACTCCTGACCGAGATTGGTTCGTGCAAGGGGATTGAGAACTACAGCCGTCACTTCGATGGAAGAGAAGAAGGAGAGAGGCCATATTGTCTTCTCGATTTCATAGCGTCATGCGCCAAGGAGGCCTCAGGCGACTCCAATGGTTTCCTCGTCCTGATGGATGAGAGTCATGTCACCCTACCCCAACTCGGCGGCATGCACGCCGGTGACCGGTCGAGGAAGAGGAATCTCATCGAACACGGCTTCCGACTACCGTCCGCCTACGACAACAGGCCGTTGCGCATCGATGAGTTCCAGGCCTTAGTGCCACGGATGGTCTACGTCTCGGCCACCCCTGGAGAGAGAGAGATGAGGCATCTTGCCGAAGTGACCGGTCAGAGCGTACCTGAAGGTCTGCTGCACGTACCTGGTGGAGGAGGGGCTAGAGAACCCGAGATTGGCAAACCAGCGAGAGGGCGTGGAGCGATGCTCAGTGAATCACTGCAGAGCATCGATCACGTTGTTCGCATGGAGATGAGGCCGACAGGGCTGCTCGATCCAATCATCGAAGTGAGGCCGACGGAGGGGCAGGTTCAGAATCTACTAGACGAAATCAACAATCGCGTGGAACACGAAGAGAGAGTGTTGGTGACCGTATTAACCATCAAGTTCGCTGAAGAGGTCTCGGACTACCTCCAGAGGATGGGTGTGAAGGCACACCATCTACACAGCGAGTTGGGTACGATCGAGAGGTCCGAGGTGATCAAGGCGCTCCGCATCGGCCACATCGATGTTATCGTTGGCATCAATCTCCTGCGAGAGGGCCTGGATCTGCCAGAAGTCTCCTTGGTAGCGATATTCGATGCCGATCGAGAAGGATTCCTTCGCAACGAACGCAGTCTGCTGCAAACAATTGGAAGGGCGGCACGCAATGCGCGTGGCCAGGTTCTCCTCTACGCCGATTCAATATCACCAGCGATGGAGAGCGCAATATCTCAGACTCTCGAGAGGCGGGGAAGGCAGATTGAGCACAACGAACTGAACGAAATCATTCCTCGCACAATCATGAAGCCGAAGCCAGTGATGGACGAAGAAGTCGGACTGACTGTGGCTGGAGCAGTCGGTGCTGGAACCCGTGGTGGCAAGAGGCTCGTCGCACCCCGCACATCAGGGATAGGTAGAGAGAAGGACCCCGTCAGCAGATTCGGTCTCGGAGCAGGAATCTGGAGCGATGTCAGAAGTGGGTCGGAGATGGATGCAGACGGACTGACCCGATCCCTTGGAGATGTGCCTACGTGGGCTGCTACTGCAGCTTCTGTCTTCGAAGGAGAGGATCCCATGGACGGAGAGGAATGGCCTGCTTCCCCTGACGACTCTCGGGATGGGGTGGCGCTGGTCAGCACCATCCGCCGACTAGAGGCGGAGATGCACCTCGCTGCAGAGAGGCTGGAGTTTGAGAGAGCCGCGTCGATAAGAGATAGAATTTTCCAATTGAGAAATGATGAAAATTAATTGGCTTAATTGGAATCGGAAATGACCTAGAAGCGACTGACCTGTATGGGACCACACATCATCTTGCTGGGACCGCAGTGAAGATATGCGGCCGCCGCTCGCCCACGCTCATGGCCATCGACCCGGACGCATTCGACGAAGCGGTGGTCGACTACTCATTCGAAGGTGCCATCGACGCTAGGTCTCTGATCGACAAGATGGCGAAAGCCGGGGGATTCACTGCGACCAAGTTGGCCACCGCTCGAAATCTGTTGAGGAAGGCGATAAATTCGACTAAGAGGGTGGATGAGAGCGATTCTCAAGAATCCGATGTGAGCGTGCTGAATTGGCTCTCATTTCCGGCCTGCTTGATGGCGACCGGGTGCAGGGGATTCTTCGTCGAGGCGATAAAGCGGAAGGCATTCAATGTCGTAGTCACCACCTGTGGAACCCTAGACCATGACATAGCACGTACATTCCGTAACTACTACCACGGTTCATTCGATCTCGATGATGCCGAACTTGGAGCTCATGGTCTCAATCGCCTCGGCAACGTCATCGTTCCAAACGAGTGCTACGGCGAAATCTTAGAACCAGTACTACAGCCATGGCTGATGGAGATAGAGGAAGGACGGCAATCCTCCAATCCGCAGTCGCCATGGCTGGGATTCGGTAGCGTAGAACTATGTTGGGAAATTGGTGACAGAATCGATGATGAGACGTCATTCCTGCATCAAGTGGCCAAACATCGGATACCGGTAATAGTCCCGGGCCTCACCGATGGCAGTATCGGAGCTCAACTCTTCATGCACAGACAAAAATCGCCTTCGTTCATGATAGACACCCTCGCCGACGAGCAGGTGTGCTCGGACTTGGTTTGGACCGCCGATGAATCCCACGCCCTCATGATTGGCGGTGGGATATCCAAGCATCATGTGATTTGGTGGAACCAATTCCGCGATGGACTCGATTCGGCCGTCGCGATTACGACCGCGACCGAGCACGATGGATCCCTCTCGGGAGCGAGACTGAAGGAAGCCGTTTCATGGGGGAAGATTCGGCCTTCGGCGCCTCGGGTCGTCGTCGAGGGGGATGCATCCGTCCTGCTGCCCCTGCTTGGGGCTGACCTGTTCGCCGACTGATTGGAGAGGCCTTCTGGTTAGAGAATCTTCCGCGGTGTCTCTCATCCGTTTTCGACAATGGAGGCGATGACCTCCATCAGGCCAACTCTCATTGGTACTGAAGGGTGGAAGCCGTGGCCGTTAGCCGATTGAAGAGCCCTGTGCAAGGGACCAAGATCGGCCGGAACGGGGTTCTCCGACTTCTCTATGCGTGGCGATGGAGCGCTCAATCGTCGCCTCTCTTCACCCATCGCATCGATGATTGCATTAGAATCTCCGGATTTGATCGCTCTGTACCTCGACCAAAGTAGCTCGATCTCGAGGGATAGCTCCGAGATATTCCAACCCCTCCGTCCTCGAATCGACATGGTCACTGGAATCTCGGATAGAGTGCACAAATCTGCGACAGCATCGCATAGATCACGGACATGGAGCCAATGGGAGAGCTTCGATTCTCCGGAATCCTCAGTCACTGGGTAGCCGGCGATTACGCTCTCTACCATCCGCTCGATCCCATCCCCCCATGAGCTAGCCGCTCCCCGAGTGGCATAGAGGTCATGAATCACGAGTGTTGGGGCGACCGGAGACCTTGGCGGATACGCCACTCCCGATCCACCAGTGGTTTGGCTTGTCATCTCGTCTTTAGATGAGGCGAACTCAACTCGGGGCATTGACGATGCGGGTACCAACCATAGATCCACGGCTTCTGAAGGAGACTCCATCGATGCGGATATCGTAATGTCGCGTAGAATCTGAGGGAGGCGATCTAGCCTCTGTTGGACAAGACGAATCAGGACATCGTCGTCTCCGACGACCTTCACCGGCATAGGCTCCCTTCCAAATCAGGCAATCGCGGTGCTCTCCTGCTTGACAATCACCTGATCGAAGATGGCAATGGCTTCGGCTGCCTCCTCGCTGGTCAGAGTCAACGGAGGGCGGAGCCTCACGCTGTCCGCCCCGCTGGTGAGGGTGAGGACACCAGCGTCGAGAGCCTGGGTTCTGAACGCATCCCGAGCCTCCGTGCTCTCCATTGTGAAAGCCTGCCAGAGCCCTTGGGCACGGACATTGGAGACGCTGCCTCTGCGATTCGCTATCTCTTCCAATCCAGAAGCGAGCTCGGTGCCAATTGTCTCGGCGTTCCGGACCAGATCTTCACGCTCCATGATTTCAAGGTATAGTGCCCCTCGAACCATGTCGATGAGATTGCCCCCGAAGGTAGAATTGATTCGACTACTGGTCTCAAACACGTTGTCCTGATGCTCCTTCAATCGATCTGAAGCCATCATGCCACAGACCTGCATCTTCTTCCCGAAAGCTAGGAGATCAGGTTTGATTACTGCGTGCTCATGTGCCCACATCTTCCCGGTTAGACCCAAACCCGTCTGAACTTCGTCAACGATGAGCATTGCTTCTACCTCGTCGCATACCTCTCTCAGGCCCTGCATGAAGGAAGGGCGGAAGTGGTTGTCCCCGCCTTCGCCTTGGATGGGTTCGATGATAATCCCTGCCATCGTGTCTGGATGGTTGGCTGCGTGCGTTCTGATTGAGGCGAGGGACGCCGCTTCAACTTCGTCCAGCCGCGCCCTCTCCACGTCATCCATGGGAAATCTGATCTTCGGATTATCAAATCGGGGCCATTCAAACTTCGCGAACCGGGAAGTCTTTGTCGGATCGGTGTTGGTAATCGAGATTGTGTACCCAGAACGGCCGTGGAACGCCTCTCTGAAATGACCAATCGACAATTTTGAAGAGGCGGCCATATCGGATTGCCAATCGAAAGATCCGGATTCATCCAATCCCTTTGATTCCCGATCGTGACTCTTCCAATCCATAGCCGCCTTCAAGCAGTTCTCGACTCCGAGGGAACCACCAGCGACGAAGAACATGTTGGGCAGATAATCGGGCTTGGAGATCCGAGCTATAGTCTCCACTGCCTCCGCCATCTCACTCGTGTAGAGGTCGCTGTTCGCCACGTTGTTGAGGGCGATGCGCCCGAACTCATCTTTCCTAGCGACGACGTCCGGGTGGTTCCATCCGACGGGCATGGATGCGAAGCAAGAGAAGAAGTCGAGGATGTACCGGTCGGTGCGCCGATCATAGAACCGGTTGCCCGCAGAGCGGTCGAGATCGATGACGAAATCGAATCCATCCACGAGTAGATGCTCGCCAAGGGCCTGGTGCACACGATCGGGCGCCACTGACATCGGACGAACAACCCGTTGCTGCTGCTTATTGTCTTACCTTAGTAAAAGAGACTGATTGATCGTGCCGATCAAAGCAATGGACATAGGATGTGTTCCTTCGGCATTCCTCAGATCAAACAGGAATGGAGGGGGCAATTTCTTCCTTGATAAAAATCAAAATCGGTATCATGTTCCAATTGAAGTATTCTAGATGCAGGGCGGTGAAAATGCATTTTCCCAATTGGATTTCACGAAAAACGAGGCATTAACCACCCACTCAAACAGATCCTGAATCAGCGAGGTATCTTTGCTAATCGAGGTGAAATTCAGGGATGAATGAAAAATGTCCACAATCCAATCTTATTCATCAATTGGAGAACAACCAGAATCGAATGGGGCAAAGATCACAGAAATGCGAATGGCCAAGGATTCACAGCAGTTCTGATAATCTGCGCAGTCACTGTTCATCTTCAATTGATATCCGTCCAAGAACTGCGATATCTCAATATGATTATCCGCCTCATGACGACCCTCACCTTTATTGGCCGAATCAACCGAGCGAGGGTTGGCGATGAGACGCCAAGGGATGCACTGGAGAACAATTGGGGGATGAAAGATGGGAGATGAATATCGAATTGACGATCTCGTTGATCGCGAGGTCTATGTGAAAGAACGACTGGTGGGGACAATCGTCGGCGAACGATTCCACCCGAAATCGGAGTTCGTGCGCAGCATGCGCATCGAAGTCGCTCCGGATGTCGCGGAGGAATACATGCGAAAGCCTGCGGGCATCGCACCGCTCGGCAAGGACCTAGTACACAGCATCGGCGATGATGGATCGGTCAAATTATCGAAGTCAATGCGTGAACTACAGAGGCGCTGGAGGAACACGGTCAGAATCAACGAACGGTTGTTCGCACCTGACGAGCTCATCGATCGCGCGGTGATGGACAATGATGGGTACGAAATCGGCACAGTCATCGACCTAGTCAGAGTGAAGCGGACCTATCGAGGAGTGGTCATACGGGTCTTGCCAGCGATTAGGCGAAGGATGTCACTACCGGAGAAGATGGTCATCCCGGTCAACCAACTCGGTAGAACGACCGCTAGATTAGACGAAATTATTCTCTCAAGGTCAATCAATCGCGTTATGTCACTGCCCACCTGCCAGCGTCTGAATAGTGGTGAATACTACGACATAGCATGACCGAATCCTCGACTGCCGTCGGGCCGTGATTGAAGGGAGATCCGGAGCCGAGAAGTATAGGTCGAGAAAGGGCCAATGTAATGGCATCGTGGGATAAACCGTCACGATTAATTGAGTGAGGTAGGTGGGCCGCTTGCCCTTGGGCGGGTAGCTTAGCTTGGTTGGAGCACCCGGCTGATAACCGGGAGGTCGCAGGTTCAAATCCTGCCTCGCCCACCATTTGACGGTCGCATTGACCATGTGGATATTCTCAATGAGAGATAGAAATCAGATTCGCTCATCCGCTCTCTAGAGGCGAAACGCCATGAACGGGGGGCCCACGTCCTTGGTCCGAATCACATGCCGGTCGTCTCAGGGAGCAGCGGGCGAATCGTGGCCGAGGACCTCGCTGCGCTTCTCGATTGGCAGCATCTTCCACTCGAGGCACGGAGATTCCCTGACTCAGAGGGATACGTGCGCGTTCCGGAAGATTGCATCGATGCGATAAGATCGGAACCGGTGGTCCTAGTAGCTAACACCTATCCAGACCAAGGTGTACTCGAGACCCTCTTCCTGATGGAAGCGATAATGGATGTTCGGAATGGAAATCTGAGCAGCCTGGGAACGGGCAACGAAGTTCTGGATACCGTCGGCCCTGGCGTGATTCTCGCTGTTCCGTACTTCGGTTATTCTAGGCAGGACAAGAGGTTCCAACGAGGCGAGCCAGTGACTGCGAAGTTCCTTGCTAGATCCCTCTCTAGAGGTTGCGATGCACTCGTGCTCCTCGACCTGCATGCTGAGGAGGCTGTCGAGGGAATCGAAGTCCCAGTCGCACTGAGCAGCTCGGTGCCGGAAATCGCAGCCCATCTATCCGAACAGGTTCAACCGGATTACATCCTGAGCCCTGACAAGGGTGCGATTGCGCGGGCGGCTGAAGTCGCCGGACTTATTGGAGTCCCATTCTCACATCTTGAGAAGCGCCGAATCGATGCCCACACCATCGAGCATACCCCGAAAGATCTCGATGTGGAAGGTAAGGTCGTCGCGATAGTCGACGACATGATTAGCACAGGCGGGACAATCTGCAAGGCGAGCGATGCACTAAGGAGACAAGGTGCCGTCGGAATCCACGCCGCCTGTACGCATGGGCTGTTCACCGGGGGAGCCATTCCGAGGCTCGCAGAACATGTTGATGGTGTTCACGCGACGGATTCCCTTCCGAATCCGCGTGCTGCCGTGTCCGCCGCCCCTGCGCTGGCGCGCGGCGTCTACACTGTAATCGAAGACCTCGGTCTTCGCTCCGGGCTGCAGATGATTATCTGAATCTCAAACATCATCGAAGAGAGAATCGAGGAATGGTAGTGAGTTTCGGGCGTCGTCCGTCGAATGGCCATGGACTGCTCGTGCGAGCCCCTACAGTGGTCATGCCGAGGGTTTGCAGGTCGTCGAACGCGACCCGCTGCGTTTATAGCGACCACGCCATCCGCGCGCTGCCCATGAGGAGATTCCGATGAGTGTGCACATCGCTTTTGAGACCCCGCAAGACATTCAAGACTCAGCCTACGACCTCGTCAAGTTGGTCGTCGAGGGGTCGGGCCGACTGAAGAAGGGGACCAACGAGGTCACCAAGGCAGCCGAGCGGGGCAACGCTGTCATGGTCATCATGGCCGAGGACGTCAATCCGGGTGAGTTGTTGGCCCATGTGCCGATGATTTGCAAGGAGAAGAGCATCCCCTTCGTGTATGTGAACAGTCAGGAGTATCTGGCTGAGTACTCGGGGATGCCGAGCGGCACTAAGACGGCGGCAATCGCAATCCTAGACATCGGTCGTGAGGCGAAGGAGAGGTTCGACTCCGTCAAGCAGCAGGCTGAGCAACTCGCAGAGTGAGCGGGACATCAGGGGGATCAATGAATGGCGACCGAAGCGTGGCCCGCCGAAGTGGTCGAGATCGTTGGCCGGACCGGCATGACCGGCGAAGCGACGCAGGTTAAGGTCAGAGTCAACGACGCTGCAAACCCTCGGGACATTGGGAGGATCATCACCCGGAATGTTCGCGGCCCGGTTCGCGTAGGAGATGTCCTGATGATTAGAGACACGGGGCGTGAGGCTCGAAAGTTGAACGCCCGTTGAAGGAGGAGTGGTGATGCCCGAGCGAAGGACCTGCAGTTTCTCCGGTGAGGACATCGAGCCTGGTACCGGCATGATGTATGTTCAAAGGGACGGGACCGTGCTTTGGTTCAAGGACAGCAAGTCTCGAAAGAACATGCTGAAAACGAAGCGTAACGCGCGGCGAGTCAAGTGGACTCGACGCTATGTCAAGGGCGGAATCCGCTGAGTTCGGAAGCCTTAATCGTCCCCTTTGATGACGCCCGCCTTCTCCTCTATACAGTACGATTCCGATTAGGGTTGATTGGTATCTTCCTCTTGTCGCACCTCCCGCGGCGCTGAAATAGGGGGGGCGGGTCGGCCGGGCCATGGTAGCGATGCAGACAACATATGTGATGGTGAAACCGGATGGCGTCCAGCGAGGATTGGTCGGAGAAATCGTGGGTCGATTCGAACGCAAGGGGCTACGGCTCGTCGGGATGCGGCAGTTGACTCCGGACCGGGAACTGGCAGAGGCGCACTACGCAGTCCATGCTGGCAAGCCATTCTACCCTGGTCTGATCGAATTCATCACTTCGGGTCCGGTTGTCGCCATGGCTTGGCACGGCGCTGAGGCAATCTCGGTAGCACGCAACATCATCGGTCCGACGAATGGTCGGGAGGCTTCACCAGGGACCATCCGAGGTGACTACGCGATGGACATAGGATTCAACCTAATCCATGGCAGCGACGCGCCCGAAACTGCCGCCACGGAGTTGGCTCTGTGGTTCCCGGATGGTACAATTGACTGGGTAGCAGCATCCGAATCGTGGATTTACGAGTGAGCGCGGTTCCCGCGTGGAGGGACAAGGATGGGTCGACGGCAGCCGATCGTCGCGGTCCTAGGCCACGTCGACCACGGCAAGACTAGTCTGCTCGATCACATCAGGTCCCTGGGTCAGCAGCGCCAGGCTTCAGTGATGGCGCGGGAGGCTGGAGGAATCACCCAGCACATCGGTGCCACCGAGGTCCCTGCCAATCTCTTGAATGAATTCTGCGCCGCTCTGATGGGGGGGAAGTCATTTGCCTCCCCGGGCCTGCTGTTCATCGACACACCGGGGCACCACTCCTTCACGACGCTTCGCAGTCGTGGCGGCGCCCTCGCGGACATCGCCATCCTCGTCGTCGATGTTATGGAGGGATGCCGGCCACAGACGAGGGAGTCTCTCAGGATCCTGAAGAATGCCAAGACTCCGTTCGTCATCGCCGGCAACAAGATCGACCGGATTCACGGATGGTCGGCGGAGCGGGATCGATCGATGGCCGCTTCCATGCAGGAACAATCCAGCGACGCGAAGCAATTCTTTGAAGAGAGGTTCTGGTCACTCGTGGGTGAATTGGGGGAAGAGGGATTTAACCTTGAGCGATATGATAGAATCTCCGACTTCACCAAGGAAATCGCACTGGTGCCTTGCTCCGCCAAGGAGGGAGAAGGAATCCAAGATCTACTCGCTGTGGTAATCGGCCTCGCCGAGCGCTATCTGGAGGATCAACTCACCGACGTCGAGGGAACCGGGAAGGCCACTGTTCTGGAGATGAAGGAAGAGAGGGGACTCGGCAAGACTCTCGACCTGATACTCCATCGCGGTTCGATTAGGAAGGGAGACGAGATCGTCATCGCCACCGAGACCGGGGCGCGTTCTACCATCGTCAAGGGAATGTTCTCACCGCGCGGTATGTCTGAGATGCGGGACGCTGGTGATCGCTGGGATTCGGTGGATGAAGTCCATGCAGCAGCCGGCGTGAAAATCAGTGCGCAGAACCTCGAAGGCGTCCTTGCGGGCACCACCCTCAGTGTCTCAAGAGACGGTGCTGAGTTTGAGGAGTCGATGCAGCAAGCGGAGAAGGAATCGACGATATCAATCGATCTGGAGGAGGAAGGTGTGGCGATCAAGGCCGACACCCTCGGCGGCTTGGAGGCGCTGGCTCACGAATTGGGCGAGAGAGAAGTGCCGATTAGGGCTGCGAGTATTGGCCCAGTGACAAAGCGTGATGTGCGCTCTGCAGCGGCTTCCAGCGACCCCTTACATCGGGTCATTCTAGCCTTCTCTACCGCGGTCTTGCCTGAGGCGGAACGGGAACTATCCGAGAGTGACCTTCCCGTCGAGCACATCCACGCCGAGGTAATCTATCACATGATCGAGGCGCACGAGACATGGGTGCAAGAGACGGAACGCGCTCTGGAGGAAGCATCCCGCGAAGCAATCGTGCACCCAGGTAGGATCCTCCTCTTACCGGATCACACATTCAGGCGTTCACAACCCGCTGTGGTCGGTGTCCGCGTGTTAGGAGGAAGAATCCACATCGGACAACGACTCCTGCATCTCGATGGGCGCAAGGTCGGGCGAGTCAGGTCAATCAGGAGCGGTGAGCAGACGATGACGGAAGCAAAGCAGGGCGATGAGGTCGCCATCGCGATCGAGGGCGCTGTGATGGGCAGAGGTCTCGACGAAGAGGATGTGCTGTTGGTGGATGTTCCGGAGTCTCACGCGAAGCGGTTGCGCAAGATGGCACTAACAGCATCCGAAGAGGATATTCTAGAGGAACTGACGGCACTCCACCGCAAGGAATCGCATTTCTGGGGTAGGTGAAAATCTATCTCATCCCTGTGAATCCTAATAGTCTCCAATCACCTATGGACGGATATGCTCCACAGAATCATCTGACCATTGATGTGAGAGGGGTCGTCGAGGGATAGGATGGGCTCGCAGGGTAGCCCTCCAACCAAGGTTGGGTTAAGTGGGCTACATCGACGCCGCAAGTAATCAGGATGGAGAGCCGTATCACGGTCCTGCTGAATGTCGGCGTGATGCAGGGGGCGATTGGGACCGGAATACCTTGAAGTAGTGAAGGAAGGGGTTGCGCGCTGTCTCCAAGAGGTTAGGAAATGGTTGCGGATTACGCCAGCACGGGCGGCAGTGGAAGGGGCCGCGAGCTTGTTCGTCTGGTCAGCGACATCTCCAACGGGCTGATGAACGAAGTCTCGAAGGTAATTATCGGCAAGCAGGAGAACCTGCGGCGCGTCACCGTCGGCATCCTATCCAATGGGAACATGCTCTTGGAGGACTTCCCCGGTCTTGCCAAGACCCTGCTCGCGAACACCTTCGCACGCGCGCTCGGGTGCAAGTTCAAGCGTGTCCAGTTCACTCCGGACCTTCTCCCCAGCGACATCATGGGGACGTACATGTACGACCAACAGGCGGGCGAGTTCAAACTCCGTCCCGGTCCTCTCTTCACGAACGTCCTGCTCGCTGACGAGATCAATCGTGCGCCTCCGAAGACTCAGGCGGCGTTGCTGGAGGCCATGGAGGAGAAGCAGGTCACGATTGAGGGGATTACGCACAAGTTGCCAGCCCCGTTCGTGACGCTGGCGACCCAGAACCCAATCGAACAGGAAGGAACGTATCCCCTGCCTGAGGCTCAGATGGATCGGTTCCTGATGAAGATGTCAATGGGCTATCCTAATCGGCAGGAGGAGAAGGCTATCCTAGCACGAAGGAAACTGCGAGGAAAGGACGAACACGATGTCGAGCAGATTACCTCACCGAAGAAAGTAGTGGCTATGCAGAAGGCGTTGGAAGAGGTTCACATCGACCCTGCGATTCTATCCTACATCGTCGAGGTCGTCACCCGCTCCCGCGAAGACCACAGGGTGATTACCGGCGCATCTCCCCGAGCGAGTCAGGCTCTGTTCAAGACCGGGCGCGCTGCGGCGGCAATTGATGGGCGAGACTATGTCATTCCCGACGATGTCAAGTCGGTCGCACTTCAGGTCGTGCCGCACAGAATCGTGCTGAAGCCGGAAGCGAAGATTAGGGGGATCACCGGGACGCACATAATGCGGAAGATTCTGAACGAGGTCCCGGTCCCCGTCATCCAAGGCATGTGAAGAGTGTTACCAATCTCGGTGATGCGCATGGCTCTTGAAGGGCGGCGCGCACAGCGGGATGCGGTGAGAGCCGGAAGTGGAGGGAGTCAGTGAATCCCTACAAGATGATCATCGCTTGCGCCAACCAGAAGGGTGGTTGCGCCAAGACGACAACGGCTGTCAACCTCGCCGCTGCGCTTGCGCGGGGCGATCCGGAACGAGGCCTACCGGCCTCCAAGGTGCTGCTGGTCGATTTAGATCCACAAGGCAACGCCTCGACCAGCTTCGGACTCGACAAACGACGAATCCATAGGACAGTCTACGATCTGCTCATGCACGACGGCTCGGAGAGCCAGCCATTAATCGAGGATCATCTGGTGGCACCCGAAATCCTCTCCGACGCTATGCAGGAAGCTTGGAAGAACCAAAACCCAGACAAGAGAATCCCGAAGGGGCTCGGGGTCGAGAATCTTTGGTTGCTGCCCTCCAACATCCGACTCTCGGGCGCTGAGATCGAGTTGGCCACGAAGATCGGTCGGGAGACGAGGCTGAGAGAAGCGCTGCACGGAGTGGCCGACGACTTCGACCACATAATCCTCGATACACCTCCCTCGCTCGGACTGTTGACGATCAACGCCCTCGCAACCGCTAACTGGATTCTGATACCGGTTCAGTCTGAGTATTATGCATTGGAGGGGATGAGCCAACTGATGAACTCGATACGGCTAATCCAACGCCGGATCAATCCGCATCTCAAATTATTTGGAATCGCTCTGACGATGTATCAGCGTCGCTCGAACCTATGTGAGTTGGTCGCGGAGCAGGTGCGTAGCCACTTCGGCGACCAGGTCTTCCAGACGGTCATACCACGAATCATCCAGATTGCAGAGGCACCACTCGATGGATCTCCGGTGGTTCTGTTGCGCCGCCCCAATCGATCAAACAAGGGTAGTCAGGCTTACTGGGCGCTTGCACGTGAGGTGCATGCACGAGTGATTCAACTTCGAGAGAAGCACGGTGTGAGGGAGCAGAGCGTCCTGCACAGGGAGAGATTGCTCGGAGAGGAACCTGACATCGCTCTGTGAGCGGAGTCATGGCCCTTAGGGATGACTGGGCAATACCCGAAATACAGCACTCGACCAACCGTCACCCTCTTGACCGGAACGAAGGAACAGTGGTCCGGTCAACATGGGCTCACCTGACATGACGAGCGTCTCGGTCTCATTTGAGGTTCGAAGACTTCTGAACTCATTGAAATCAATCGAGAACGAGAAGAGCGTCGACGAACTCCTGAAGGCGGTCCTCAAGGAACATCGAATGAACCGATTGAAGGCGGAGAGCGATGCTCTGAGATCGAGGATTTCGGCCGTGGATGGTGGTTCCGTGGATGATGTCATCGAAAGGCTACAACTAGCACCCTGGTGATCTGATGAAGGGCAGGCCGAATGTCTACCGTGTCGATGCGGCTCTAATCCTGCGCGGATTGCTGGATGAGGGGTCCGATGCACGTGCAATGCTCGATCTAGCCGCCTGCAATCGAATCGAGGCGCATGCCTCGGCCAAGGATTGGAATCTCGTGATGTGGGCCATCCAAACCACCCTCAGGGATGGAGGAGGGGAAACCATCGATGGTGGAGACCTCATGCGACTGAAGAGCGCCCTTCCGGTCTCCTTCGACTGATAACACCGTACTGGTGGCATCTAATCCTCGTCACTAACGGAAGGGTTGTCGTCGGGCCAGAGATGACCAGTGGATTCCGGCGCGGTGCAGATTGATTCTCAAGCACGACCTTGCTTCTGCAGCCACTCATGTCCATACCAACGCCACTGGTCCTCGGTCCAGCCCGACGGCAATCCTTCGGCTGGAATCGGTGGTGCTTCGGCAGGAGGTGAACTAGCAGTCGCCTCGGGCGTCTCCGATTTATCAGCGGCCGCTGGTGTGCTTTCCGCCTCTTCGGAGGAAGTTGTGCTCTCGCTCTCGTCAATTGGTGGAGATTCTTGTTGGTAGTGCTCCCAGCCCTGTTGTCCGGACTCCCACTCACCCTCTCCATCGACCTCCGAGACATTGGTCGACGATTCGCTCGCGGGCGTGGCGTCCTCGTCAGGTGCTTCTGCATTGCTGGCTTCGGATTCCTCATCGTCGAGAGCAGCGGCCAACTCATCCAAGCCAGCGATGTGCTGCAACGGCGCGACCTCATCATCCCAGCCGCCTTCATCGATGATTCCGCCGATAGAGCGAGACTTGCCGGATTCAATCTCCTTGGTAGCATCTCGTGAGGAATAATTAGCGTCATCCTCCTTGGCACGCGATGCGCGGACTAGACCTGCTAGTCCTTGGATGAGGAACAGGACGGCGATCATTCCGACACCAACGGCGCCACCAATGAACGCGAATTCCTTGAGACTCGACATCACCCTGTCGCCCCTACTCGCTTCTTCGACAGGAGGTGCAGGGTCGTTCACGACCGAGGAGCGGAAGGATCTGCAGGCTGTGTCGTTGATGTTCTCCTCACACCAGTCCTCAAGAGTCTTGACGGAGGAATCCGTGTCATCATAGTCGCTGTTGGATCCGATGCAATCGCGGTCGTAGTCGAGCCACTCCGAGCCGTTACCTACGAGGATGCCTGGACAGTTGCTCGGCTCCCACCAAGCTTCGCTTTCATCCGAGTAGCTGTCGCCATCTAGATCATCACACCCGTACCACGGGATTGTATCGGCGCGCTCCGTGGACGTGTTGTACATTATGCCACGGGTCGAGACCCTCACGCCGGGCTTCGTCTGTAGGCAGGTGTCAGGCTGGAACCCGCTGCGATTGTCACCATAGCCGTCTCCGTCGCCGTCCCGCCATTGTGTTGGCTCCTTCCAAAATGCATCAGCTCCATCGATAGGACCTACTGGCCAGTCGTCATCGGGATCGGACCATCCATCACCATCGTAGTCAGGACATCCCTGTCTGTCGTGTTGCGAATAGCCGCCTCTTGTGGGGCAGTCATCTGAAGAGTCGTGACCGGGCTCATCGCCGTAGCCGTCACCATCACCATCGCCCCATTGATTCGGATCGTCGGGGAATCTGTCTCCATCCTTCCCGAACATCGCATCGCCATAGCCGTCGAAATCCCGATCAGAATGCTGTTCCTCGTTGTCCGGGAAATCGTCAGGGTTGTCTCCGGCTGGATTGTCACCGTACCCATCGCCATCACGGTCGAGCCATTGTGTTGGATCATTCGGGAACGCATCGCCGTCGGTGCCGGTGAGCGAGTCGCCATGACCATCTCCGTCCGTGTCAGCCGATTGCGTGTCGTCATCCGGGAAGGCGTCGTGACTGTTCACGACTCCATCGCCGTCGTCATCGGTGTCCCACAGGATTGCGGATGATGACGAGATGAACGCCGAGAGGGTCATTACACCGGTGCTGCCGATACCACGGGCGCCAACGATATCCCCCGATGCGACGAAGGTCTCCATCACCGAGAGGCTGGTTGAATTGAGCATCCGCGCACGGCCATTAGCCGATCCGAGGATGAGGCGACCATCACCAATATCAATGATTGAACTGAGGCGGCTTGATGACTGGTAGTTACTGTCGTGAATCTTCGTCCAATTGGCAGTTTCGTACACGATGTGCTGTCCCCCCTTGGTGAGGGCGTGAAGTCGAGCGTGGCCATCCTCCCACAATTCCATGACCTCAGCCTCCGGGTCATCGAGAGTGAATTGGAACTGCCCGAGCGAGTCGTGCACCCGCAATTGACGGTCTCTACCTCCGGTGACTACCTCTCCATTGGATAGGGCTTCGACCGAGGAGATGCCAATCGAATGGGCACTGGTCTGTAGACCAGTAGCCGTGCCGTCGTGGTATTGCGCGGCAATCCTAGATGCGGCGAGGGTCAGCCAGATGTCACCAGCAGCATCCCAAGTGACCGCAGAGACGGATTCACTGAGTGGGATGACGTAGGTGGTCGTCTGATGCTCGATTGAGAAGATGACCACTCCGGAAGAGTTCGAGATCGCGAGCAGGTCGCGGTTGTCATCGGTGCGAAGAGATGCATCGAGGATCTCGCGATTGAGGTCGTGGCTCCAAGTCTCCGTGCCCGCCTCGTCACCCTCTACCGTCCATCGACTCATCTCACCTTCAGAGTCGATAATCAGGCTGCTGCCGTCAGTCAGCGTCCACATGCCGAGGGCGCGACCATCGATCGAGATGACCGTACCTGCTTCTCCGTAGCCGCCGGGGGTGGCGCTCGCAGCCGGTGCGATGAGCGATGCCAGAAGCAGCAACAGCAGCGTCAAAGCGAATGCACGCCGCATGATGGACCGAATGAAGACGCCTCTTTCAATCCGGCGCTCACTCGCGCAGGCCGCCAAAGGCGGCGATTTCACTCCTCTTCGCTATCCTCGGCAGCGGCTATAGTGGGTCTGAGCACGGACACCCGCTTCAGACTCGCCGTCATTGGCTCCACGTCACCTTCCTCTTCGACGGGTTCGGCTTCGAGCGTCATTCTCGGAGTTAGGGTAGCCGTCCTAATTTCGATCTCTTCGCTCTCCTCTCTGGGTGTGAGGGGCTGAAGCAGACGGCGGTCGCGGCTCGCTGGAAGGATCGAAGAGGTCGAAGGATGTCCGAACGAGTCCTTTGAGGGTGAATCGGTGGTTACCGGATCCTCGGTAGGGAACACATCTCCAATGTCGGGCGTCGGCCTAGATGATGGAGGTCCGCGACTCGGTGGGCCCTTGACAGCTGGGCCTGCGACCTCCGGAGGACCTGTTTCACGGACCATGCGGCCGCCGCCGGGCGGCCCCCTAGTCGGTGGACCTGCCACCTCTGGTCCCGGCTCACGGACCATGCGGCTGGCACCAGGTGGTCCCTTCGTCGGTGGACCTGCGACATCGGGGCCGGCTTCACGGACCATCCGACCACCACCGGGCGGTCCCTTCGTCGGCGGTCCTGCCACTTCGGGTCCCTCATCACGGACCATCCGACCGCCACCGGGTGGCCCTCTTACTGGTGGAGTGAATGAGGGGCGATCCCGATCGACTCCGAAAGTCGGTGCGGACGCTTCTTCCTCGTCGTCTTCATCGCTCTCAACCAAGGGAGGGCCGAAGGAGGGTGCCCTACTCGGTGAGACTTCTTCATCGGATTCAAGGCTGATAGGGGGGAAGGAGGGTCTCGTTAGTGGTGATGCTGGACTATCGTCCGCATCCCTGGAGGCTTCCACCTCTGTCTCGCGCTCGGCTGACGGAGGCGTGATTGCGGGCGAGACGGGAGAGGGTGGTGTGAACGGCTTCGGTACGATCGGGCTCGCCCTTGGTGGCAACTTCGCAATCGGAGTGGCAGGGGCCGCCTCCTCGGCGGCGGTCTCATCCTCTTGGATCGGTAATCTCGACGGTACCAGCGGTGGCATGCTACCCAGCGACTTGGGTGCACCCAGCCCCGCTCTCGCTGGTGTGACTCCTCCATCGTCCTCGGCCGCCTTCGCAGCTGCGCCGAGAGCGGTGACCGGTCGGTTGGTTGGCGCAAGTCCAGCCAAACCTCCCGGAGAGGGGCGAGGCAAACCGCCGAGAGTGGGACTGGGCAATCCACCCGGAGGTGGCGCGTCTGGCTCTGCCGCAGTCGCTCCTGCGGGAGCAGCAGCGGGTGCGCCGAGACCTTGAGTCGGTCGGATTAGGCGGCCGAGAGCGCCGGGTGGTCCGGGGGTGGCAGCACTGGCCGGCGTCTGTCCCTTGGCGGTCTGGAGAGCGCCCATCCAAGCCTCACGCTTCTGCAGCTTCGCATCCGCCTCAGCGAGTTCCTGCTTCTCCTCCATATGGGCCAAACGAGCCTCTTCCTCAAGATCCTCCTCGGTAATGAGGTCCTTCTCGATGGAATCTCGGAGTTTCTCCTCGGCGACCTCCCTGAACTCCTCCGCGCGTGCCTCAAGCGTCGCGAGGCGCTCCCGTATCTCCTGTCGCTTGGCGGCGAGGGACGCCTCAATCTCTGCCCGGATCTCCGCCTCGCGGCGACGTACCTCAATCAGGGCCTTGTTGCGCATAATCTCCTCGCGCTTCGCAATCTGGACATCGAGTTGATGGACGACCTCGCGCTCCTTCTCGGCGCGGAAGTTGGCGAGTCGGGTCTCCATCTCCACCTCAAGGTCGAGCGCGCTCTCCTGTCGGATGAGATCGAGGGAGGTCTCTTGGCTAATCCGCTCGTTCCGGATACGGGCATCAATCTCGGCCATTATCTGCCGCTCGGCGGCCTCCTCGCGGCTTCGGAACTCAATCTCCAACTGCTCGATCCAATCGGTTCGGCGCTGAGCGTACTCTGCTTCGATCTCACGTCGCAGCTCGAGTTCGCGCTCGTGACGGAATGATGCGAGTCGACTCTGGATCTCCGCCTCTCGTCGTCCTCGATAGACCTCGAATTCTTTCCTGATGCGATCGTCCAGATCAAGTTCGATGCGGCTTGTGATTCCCGCCTCAATCTCATCTATGCTCTGCTGATACGAGATGTCATAACGATCCCGGAGCCGCTCCTTCCGGTCGGCGAGGCGCTCGGAGTATTCCGCCTCCAGCGCTTTCAGTACGCTAGCTTTCAGACCCTCGCGCTTGCGAGCGACGGCGAGTTCCAGATCCTCCTGCATTCGTTCCTCAAGGCGCTTCGTCTCCTCACCGAGTCGGCTCTCCAACGTACTCTGGATCTCCTCGGCTATCTCCTCCTCAAGGCGAATCGCGCGTCTCTCGTACTCCGCGCGCAAGCGAGTCTCCCGATCCTTCAACCGCTGCCGCAGCTGACTCTCCAGCCGGCGGCGGAGAGCCGACCTAATCTGCAACTCACGCTCGGAGAGACGCTCGCTCAGATTGTCCTCGATGCGGTTGGTCTGCGCCACTTCCTCTTCGGCTAGATGTTCTTCCATCTCCCCCCTGAGCTCGTGCTCCAAGTCGCGCACCTGCGCTTGAAACGCCTGATCCGCCTCGATTCGCAATCGCTCTTCCAAGAAGGCGTGCCGACGCTGGAACTCCTCGTCCAATTCTCCACTTAAGCGCTCACGAATCTGTTGCCGGCTTCCTTCGACGCGGCGTTCGCGTTCAAGACCGAGTTGTTCGGTGATTCGAGCCTCCTCACGTTCCAAACGAAGAGCCATCTCCTTGCGGAGCACCGCCTCCTCTCGCTCAAGCGCCTCTCTCTCTAGACGTTCTATGTCCGCCTCCATATCGAGTCGCAGCGTCTCCTCTATCCGATGCAGTTCCTCACCGGTGATGATTTCGTTGGCCTTCCGCATGGCGCTCTTCATTCCAGATACACGCTCGCTCTGCTCCTGAAGGCGGAACCGCCGCTCGCGCTTGACCCGGGAAGCGACCCGCTCCTGCGCGTCTAGGGACGCGGTCGCATCGAACGTCCTCTCGATGGTGTTCGATGCGCCGCCAACATGCCGGCTTCGGAGCTCCGCCAAAGTACGGTCTGGACTATCGCCCCGCTCTCCTCGAGTGGACTTGCTCTCACTCATGGGCTCCCATCCCCGTGTCTGTTCGCACTCTCATGATACATAAGTGCGGCAGACATCAACGACTCTGTGAAGGCGATTATCGGCCCCCCTTCAAGGGTACGGTATGGGAAATTCCAGCGATTTTCTTGTTCCTCCAATCTAACTTGCTGACCTTCACGGATCAGGGATGAATCGGAGGAGAGACGCCAAGCGGGAAAACGCCGAATCTCAGAAGGTGACCTTGAATCTCTCTGAGCAAGCAGGGCAAGTCAGTTCACGGGAACCTGGGCGCTGCTTGATGCGGAGATGGCGCTCGCAAGAGGGGCACTCGATTTCCGCCTTGATGGCCTTGTGAACGAGCGAGAATTCGTGTTTGCAAGCTGCGCATCGAAGCTCAGCAGGCCGATCATCCAAGCCGACGACGAGGATTGCTGCGCATGCAGGGCAGGGAGCCTTCTCGTCGATCCAAGCCTTTCGAGTCGGTTCGTGCTCGATGCGGACCACAGCCCCGCACACGACGCAGCCGATCTCTCCGAGAGCCGTCGGCATCAGATGGTCGCAGTTGGGACAGTCGACCGGAGGTGGTGAAATCCGGGACTCAATGATTGTTGGTGGTCCATCGTCCATCTCCAAATCCGCCCCAGATGCTCATGATGCTCTTTCGTCGCGGCGTATTTCAATCGGTCGCTGGTTCTGGTAGGCGTCCCATCAGCTGCCGGATTGCCTCGACGAGGTCTCTACCGACATCGGCGAAGATTCCGCCCAAGGTACCCAAACGCTCCGATAGAGTGCCACCCACCCACATGCCGTTGAGAATCACGAGCAAGGCGCTCGCCTCGTGCAAAAGTACGCCTGCGGTGATGCTGATCTCGACTCCGCTGACGACGAGTGTGACGAGCGTCATCGTGAGTAGTACCGAGAGAGCTAGATTGGCGATGACGAGCCAGCGGGCGCGCCTAGCGATGTCAATCAGTGAATCAATGGCGCGCGGGTCGTCACCCGGCACGAGGACATCGGCGGCGTCGAGATTCACCTGATCGCCGCTGCCTACTGCAATCCCTACATCGGCTAGCGCTAGCGCCGCGGCGTCATTGAATCCGTCTCCGGCCATCATCGTGCGCCTAGTAGCCGTTCGCCCCTCAATCCAAGTCGCCTTCTCCTCCGGGGTGACGCCGCCACGGCATTGCGAAGCATCGATTCCGAGGTCTGATCCGAAGCGCTCGACCGCTTTCTGCTCGTCACCGCTCAGCAGTTCGACCTCGACGCCGCGCTCGCGGAGAGCGGTGACTAGTTCGGCCGCGCCGGGTCGGGCATCGTCGTGGACGAATTGGAACAGCGCAATCGCATCGTCGCCCTCAGCGAGCAAAGAAGCACCCGCTCCCATCGCTCGCGCATCGGCCAGCGCTTCGGAGAGATCGCTAGGTATCACAACGCCCTCCGACTGCAGCCAATCGGCACGTCCTATCCGAACGACCTCGCCTCTATGCGAACCCGAAACACCGGCCTCGCCATCAGAGATACCTGTTATCTGCATCGGATCCAGACCTCGATCGCCCAGCCGTCCGATAATCGACTCGGCGTACGGGTGGTTCGACCGCTGTTCAAGACCTGCGGCGAGGCGGAGCGCACGCGATTCATCGGCTCCTTCCGTCAGGATCAGTGCGTCGAAGCGCGGCCTGCCGCTGGTCAGCGTTCCGGTCTTGTCGAGCAACGCCAAGTCGACCAGTGCGACCTTCTCCAGCACATCGCCACCACGAGCGACAACTCCGCGTGAGGAAGCAACGGAAAGAGAGGTGGCGTGCGGGATGGGAGCTGCGAGCAGCAGCGCGCACGGACAAGATACTACCCAAAGAAGCAGTGTGGTGGTCAGGTCGCCGGTCAGCAACCCAATCAACGCCGCGCCGACCAGAACGATTGGGACCCATACGAATGTGAACATCTCGACAGCGCCTTGGAGCCGAGGTGGTCGATCGCGGTAGTTGCGGACGAGGTCCACCAGTCCAGATAGACGGGTGTCGTCACCGGTCGCTTCGACATCGAGGACGACGGGCCCGCGGACGAGGGTGAGGCCCGCTTCCAGTAGATCTCCGGATGAGACATCGGTCGGAATCGACTCGCCCGTCAGCGGAGCTCGATCGATCGACCCCGACCCCTCAACGATTCGGCCATCGACCGGGACTATCTCGCCGCTGCGAATTTCCACCCTGTCTCCGACCGAGACAAGTTCTATCGGGACAACTTCGGAAGATGGTTCAATCGAGGTATTCACAGGTGTGGTGTCGCACGCCGCATCAGTACAATCAGCATCGGAGCAATCGGATGCAGCCTCGACCGGAATTGAATCGGGAGTGCAGGTGTCTTCTGAGCACTCCGCAGCCGAGCAGGATGAGGACGACTCCGATCCGGCGTGGATTGAGATCGGCGAGTCGGTTGAGGATTGGGAATGCGGTGTTACGGCCTGAGATAGGAGTCTGGCGGTAGGGGGCATCCGATCGAGGCCGCCCTGCATGGCGGCACGCGCGCGTACGAGCGCGCGCTCTTCCAAATGGCTAGAGAACGCGACGAGGCCTGTGACCATCAGAGCCTCTTGGTACTCGCCGAGCCAGAGGGCGCCGGCGATCGCGAGTGCCACGAGCATCTGAAAACCGAGAACGAGGTTTCGGATGCCGGCCAACGCCTCACCGAACATCCGCCAGCCGGCGAACAGGATGCTGACCGCGGTCACCAGCAAGATAGCGGCTGTCGGAGTCGAGCCGCTCTCCATCCAAGTCACCAGACCGAGTGCGGGAATGGTGGCGAACGCCCCTAGCAGGCGCCATTGGTCTGGGCGGAGGTTGCGACTGATATGCGGCACTAGACGAGCACGACCCCCGAGGATTGAGGCGAGCATCCGATCCGACTCATCGGAAAGGGCGATTTCGAACATCGGAACTCGGAGAATGAGTATCCTTCCTTCGGAGAGTTCGACATCGAGCACTCCGGGAGTCTGGAGGAGAGATCTCCTGAGGCCCTTCCTGTCTAGACCCCGAGATTCCATCACCGACTTCGGAGTTCTCCCATCGACGCAGTCCCAGACGAGATCGGGGTCGTGACCAAGACTGGAGAGTACCGAGGAGACGCGGGAGACGCGACCGACCCCGAGATCGAGGTCGATGCTGGCGCGTCCGGTTATGGCCGATATCCGGACCTCCTTCACCCCTGGCAATCGCTTGCTCGCTCTGGTGGCCTTCATCGCACAATCGGGGCAATCCATGCCCCGAAGAGGCCAATCGAAGGTGTGGATGCCGTCGAGAGAGAGGACTCCTTCGCCGTCTGACCTAATCATGTCCCCTTCGATGACCTCGTCCCTATGAGGTAGGGATAGCATGGAATCCACACCTACTGAAGCGCTGTCATCCTCACGACGGTGGGTTGACCTAGATGGTGGAGGTTGAGTGCCGCGGGTGATTCGTTGACCTAGGCTTCGGCCCGAGACGACTCTTCCCAGTTTCGCGAGGGGCCCCTCAGAGGACGGCTCTGGATCAGGCACATGCCGAGGTGACCCTACCTCGGATTTTCCACCATCCTCTGATGGATGGTCATCGTCGTTGAGGAGGAGGAATGGCTCCTCATCTTCCGTCATCACCCACGGTCCGGTGAGCCAGTGGTTTGAATCTGTCCTCTATGCGGCGGCAGCATGGCTCTGGACGATGGCGTATCGCGCATCGTTCATCCGTCTGGACCCTCGGTGCCGATGCATGGGGTTGCTACCCGATTGGGAGCCTGCCATGCTGGTCTGCGACATTGACGGTACTCTGACTGGCCCGGATCATGCCCTACATCCGAAGGTCCCTAGTGCGCTGCGCGCGCTGGAAGAGGCGGGTCTCCCAGTGGCGCTGGCGACAGGGAATGTCCGACCGGTGGCTTGGGGATTCGCTAGACAGTTAGGCATCAGTGGGCCACTCATCTGCGAGAATGGCGGAGTTGTGTGGGACTGGCGAAGAGGCGGGAGTCCGTTGATGCTAGCTGATGGTAGCAGAGCGAGAGAGGCAGCCGAATGGCTCGCTGATCGAATCGAAGGATTCGACCCAATCGGAATCGAATCCAATGCCTGGCGAGAATCGGAGTGGTGTCTGCATCGACGAGAAAACGACGATGCGATGCGAAGGCTGCTCGATGGTAGCGAATGGGAAGATCTAGCGATTGTGCGCACCGGCTTCGCGATTCACCTCTCGGATCCCGACCTACACAAGGGTCGTGGTCTGACAGCCGCGCTCTCGGCACGTGGTGTCGATCCTGCTCGCGTAATCGCAATCGGAGATGCGCCCAACGACATCCCAATGTTCGAACTCGTTGGCCACTCCGTCGCCGTAGGCAACGCTTTCGATGCAACGAAGGAGGCGGCGAGCGTCATCGCTAAGGATCCTAGTGGTGCGGCTGTAGTGGAA
Organism: uncultured Candidatus Poseidoniales archaeon; assembly: GCA_964585295.1. Taxonomy (GTDB): domain Archaea; phylum Thermoplasmatota; class Poseidoniia; order Poseidoniales; family Thalassarchaeaceae; genus CAUZSY01. Next base: position 211,809 of record CAZPCY010000001.1, read on the forward strand.
CTAGCCAATGAGATTCTAGCAAGAATCTCCTGAACGACTCCACGCTTCGATCAGGTAATCATGGTGCCGTAACCAATCCAAGGCAGTGTAAATGAGGCGACTCCATACCTATGAGTGAGCCTAAAGATGTGAGCAAAGCGTTTCACATCGTCGTGGTGCAGGGGACAGGATTCGAACCTGCGAAGCACTCAGCAGCGGATCTTGAGCCCGCCCCCTTTGACCACTCGGGAACCCCTGCGTGTGATTCCCGGTCAGGTCTGAGGATGTTCATTCTTCCTCTAGCGAGGAGCCGGTGCTGGATGGCGATTTTGTCGCACCATCCACTTCCTCGGAATCTTCCGATTCCGCTGATTCGTCGGGAAAAATGTCTGGAGGAGAAGGCCAGATATCCTTCGGTCTCGGGGGTGCCTGCGCACTTCCTTCCATCTCTTCGTTTGATGCATCAGCGCTTCGGTTGGTGGATATCCGGCCATCCTCTGCATGATCGATATCGTCGAGATCGTCCCAATCGACCTCGTCGGACTGAGGTCGCAGAACCAGCATTCCGAGTAGGAAGCCAAGGCCGGTGAAGACGAGAATGAGCAAACCGATGCTGGTCACATCGCCAGCTGCTGCTGATCCGAACACACCCTCGGAGCGCGCTGCCGAATCGACGTGCAGCGATGGCAGCGCTCGCCCATCCTCGATTTTTTCGTCGATAGCGAGAAGCATCGCCAGATCGCCCTCACGCCATGTCTCGACCTTGAAGCGTGCCTCAGCGACACCTGCTGGTGGAATCGTGACGTTGGATCGCCCCATCTCAATCCAGCGGACTCCCGAGCCATCATCCTCCCACGCCCACAGCGAGAGGTCAATCTGGCCACCGCGATTGCCCAGATCACGAAGACGCACATCGATGGTAGCCTCCTTGCCGAAGATTGCTGGTTGCGGCGCAATCAGCACGGTGTCAATCGATGGCTCGAACCAAACTATCCTGAGATGTGGCGCACGTGGAGAGTCGAACGACCCCTCACCTACGATGGGGTTGCCCGCGAGGTCGCTCCCCTCGATCCAGATTACGACTTGGTCGCCATCTCGCAGAAGGGAGAGATTAGGGACCCGCATGTCGACGCGTTCTGACACATCCCATAGATTGCCCCTGTCGCTCGCGGGGCCGACCATGCTGATGCCGGACATTCCAAGCATCTCCAAGCCGGAGCGTTGGAATCTCCAGTTGAATTGCATCGTTCCATCGCCCATCCCTCCGTCATCCCTGATGGTGAAGGCGACCAACTGCTCTGAGAGAGAGTCCGAGTGTACGGTCACGAGGCTCGTGGTGTGGAAGATGATTGTCGGGGGTGTGCGGTCGAGCACCAGCGGCAATTGTAGAGCGGGCCATCCGACTTCGGAGATGCTTCTCGGTCTTGCCACAATCATGGAATCGCCATCGATGCCACCGCTTGAAGGAATGCCAATCTCCAAGTCTAGGTTACCATCCTCCCCAATCACTCTCACTGTGGTGGCTCCATCTCCCGCATCGACGTCGACGGAGCGGCCTACTGGAGGAGCGTCGAGTCGAGCGCCGGTGCGCTCGTGAACCAGATGGGCACGAATCCGCACCGAATCACCGTCGTGCAGATGGAGGCGGCCACCTTGGTATTGTCCAAATGGTGCGGTCAGATCCTCTGCCGCATCAATCAACCATAGAGTCCGTGAGTCGAGGCGCCATGCGAGGTCGGGCAGCATATCGAGGGAGATATCGAGACGCGCTCCCTCCTCGGTGACGACGATAGAGGGCGTCTGCTCGTCGACTCGCCAGATCGATGGTGCGAGGTCGGTGAGGGCGAAGCGGACATGGATCCTCGCTGTCTCGTCGTTCAGATGCTCTACCTCGGCGCCGCGTGGTTGGACGCCGCTCTCATCGTCGCTCGTCAATGTACCGAGCAATGGATCCCAGTGCAATACACCCGCTTCTGCGTTGGCATCGGATCCCTCCGCTTCCCCAGCCAGATGAATGGCTACCTCGTCAATCGAGGAGATGCCGTTCGGGTCAGAGAGGGTGAAGGAGAGTGTGTGTTCGATGCCGAGCAGCAGGTGGGCGTCGTCGGCACGATCGAGCGTGATGCCGTCTCGATCCGAGACGGTCGGCTCGTCTGCCTCGATGGTGAGGGTCGCTAAATCGGTCGACAAGCCGGCGGAGCCACCACCAATCAGCGATCGATTAGCGTGGTCGGCACCCTCAACATAGAAGGAGATGAGGTCACCGCAACAGGAAGAAGCAAGATCAATCGCACCGAGATCAATCTCGATTATCTCGTCGGTGGAGGAGCCGAGCATCCGCACGCGTTCGGAGTACTCGTGGGAGTCTGCGACGCCGTCGCCGTCGAGGTCGTCGATCGATTCATGCCATTCAAAGAGTCGGATGGTCGAACCGAATCGCTCGGGTTCAGTCAGATGAATCGCTAGGACGAGCGGGCGAGTCGGTGACCAGGTGTTGCCGTCGATTGGTCTTAGGCCACCACCTATCTGGGCAAGCAGGGGGCCGACGGTCGGCGCCACACGATCGATGCGCAGAGTCGTAACCGTGCTGTTGGATGTTACATCCTCCGCACCGATGCGCGAGCGGTCCGCCGGGCCCACCCTAATGAGGCCAGGGCGCATCGTCAACTCGGTGGTATTGGCGGAGATGTTAGTGGGAACAGTGACCGTGGTCGACCATGAACCGTCGGCATCCGTGACCTCAACATTAGATTTCCAGATAGAAAATTCGTCAGCGATTTCGATGGCGGCGGACCAATCAGAGGGGTTGGCGCCGAGACCTCCAACCCCCTCAAAACGGACGCGGCCGCTCATCTCGATCTCCGCGCCTGGCTGAACATAGAACGGATGACGGGAATCCCAAGTCGCAAGAAGGTCGCGGCCAGTCTCATCTACCACTGTCCAAGCGACTATCTCCAAGTCGTTCTCCATCGCTTGGGTTCCACCGGCACCGATGGCATCTCGTGCCGGACCCCAAATACTACCGTCGATATCAATCGCCTCCGCGAGCACCACAATCTCGGAGGCATCGTCGACGGTCCATTCGGGTCTAATCACCCACTCGATCTCGATGGCATCGCCGACCACCGTCACACTGCTGGAGTTCGCGTCCAGTTTGATGCCGTCTCCTGTTCCGGTTCCGGCGGGGTCATCGATTTGGATGAATTGGGGGGCTCCGTTCACATCGTCTACCGAAAATCCCCAGACCCGGCCATCCGGTGCGTGCAGCGATAGCGAGGCTGCACGAATCGATGCAGTGCTGAACAGGTGCTGGTGACTGGTGGTTATCCGGGCCTCTCGACCCGGCAGGAGGATGCTGGGCAGGGAATCTATGTTATCGTGAATCGCTGGTTGCTGGATGATTCCCCCGTCAATCTCGACGCCACCCACCACCGCATCGAAGGTGATTGGCACCGGGAGATTCTCGTCTATCGACCCCGAGGAGAGCGAGGCATTGCGCCAAATCTCCAAAGAAGTGGATAGACCTGTGATATTCTCGACCAGCGGATACTCGAATCCGAGTAGTGTGATGGATAGTGCTCCCGGAACTGAAGTCTGCAATGCGAGGTGGTGGAGGTCCCATGTTCGCACGCCGTCACTCGAATTCACTGGCTCGATGAGAGCTAGGGAACTCGAGTAGAACGGTAGGATTGCGGTTCCGGACGTCGATACCGTGGTGCCGGCGTGGGAGCCGTTTCCAGCCGAGACGACGGTAATCGAACGGGGGGGTGAGGTAAAATCGCGGATCAGTAACGCACCGGACCCTGTGCCACGCGCATCACTGGGCAGAAGTATCGGCAGAGTCAGGGTGCCTACTCCATCCCATTCGACGGTACGATGCGAGGAGTTCTCCCCGACGGTTCGGTTGGTGGGCAATCCATCCAGATCCAGCAGCGGTTCGCCACCTGCACCAAGGGCGAATTGCGTCTGCCAACCGTGTGGACCGTGTTGTGGCAACTGCGGCCAGGACCACTCATCGCTTCCGTCGTCCAGCGCGTCTAGGCTGGCATCTATCGCTGGGTCGGCCGTAATCGCGGCGATTGAGAGCCGACTCAGCCAACCACCCGGTTGCAGATCGATCCTGGGTCTGAGAGACATCACCGGCTCAGAGAGCGTCACCACGCCGTTCAAGGCCATGCCGCTGTGGGCTACGACTCCCATCTCATCAAAGAGGTCGAGCAGAACGCCGGCGCCTTCCACCTCGATGCGGAGGGATTCAATCGGCCTCGCTGCAACCAATGCCTCACCCTCCATGCCGTAAGTCATCAAAGTCGGATTCGTCAAGTTGCCAACTTCACCATCCAGCAGCAATCCGGCACCCGCAGGCGACTCCACCCATCCAGTGGCGTTCATGGCCTGTGCATCGAAGATTCGGTTAGCACCGATTGAAAGACTGCGCAGGCGGGGTGTCCGATGCACCTCGTCGGTGTTGAGATGCAATTCCACTCGGATTCCGTCCATGCCGGTCGCGCCCTGCCCACGCAAGGCGCGCATCTCCTCAGCCAAACCAGCGAGGGCGATTGGGAACGTTAGGTTCTCCCAAGCACCGGCGGAGGCTAGTCCGGAGGAGGAGAGTGGTCTTCCGAGCGAATCACGGATACTAGCATTCACCCAAGTTCCATCGGGAATCCAAGCGTCAATCGACAGGGAATCCCAACCCATTGGATCATCGTCGGCAATCACCGGAGAGGTCCAATTACCAATCTGTTCGAAGACATCGACTTGAACGCCGACATCATCCAGATACCAGCCGTCGTGTTCAAACAGGTCGTCGCTAAAGAAGGAGAATCGGAGCTTCGCATCGGAGCCGGCGAGATGGCTCAAATCGGCACTCATCGATCGCATGGAGCGGTTGTTGTGGCACGTTCCCTTCTGTTGGCTGCCGTCCCAAGCGAGCATGCCGTAGAGCGGGGATTGCGAGTTGTTCCACTGCCCGGTTTCATACCAATGATTTAGATGACTTCCGAAATGGGACCATGTGTGACCGCCGTCAGATGAGAGGAAGAGGGATCCTGCGTCCCACCCTGACTCGGCACAGATCCAGTGATTGAACCTCAGGGTCGCTCTGCTGCCTTCTGGGATGGGAAGGCTGGGTGAGACCAGATGGGTCCATGTGTTAGGCTCGTAGGGGCCGTCGAGGACGATTCCGACTCCGTGCTGGCCGCTCGTCCATGACGATGGGCCCGTTCCAACCCCCCCGAGTGGTCCGAAGGTCCAACCCGCTCCCCGAACGGTCTCGATGGACCAACCATCGGGAAGCAGCGGAGCATCCTCAAACGACTGGAACACCCCCCATGGTCCGTTATGCCCGATGTTTGTCAGGTGTTGCCACTCGTCAAAGGCAGCGCCGTGGGCGATGTGAGTCTCGCCACCGCTGGTGAAACGCCACTCCCGCACGGTCGAGCGGGCGGTGCCTAAACCCTCGACGATTCTGACATCGTCAATCATCACTCCTTCGGGTGGATCGATGGAGGTACCACCGTAGCCGGTTCCGGGGGTTGCGTCGGTCAGGATGCGGAAGCGAAGCGAGGCGTTGGCAGCACCGGCTAGGGTAGCAGGGAGAGAGTGCTGCAGGGAGATCCAACCGCCGCTGTCATCCCCGAACGTCGTTCCATTGACGTAGATTCCGTGGTGAGGAATGCCGCCCATAGGGGTTATGGATGTCCAGTTCGTGCCATCACGGCTCGCCTCAATGTGCAGATTGTCGTAGATGTCACCCTCGATGTCGAAATCGATGGCGTATTCCAGCATCAGTGGAGCCGATGCGTTGGCCAAATCAACAGGGAGAAGGAGGGATGCGTTGGCGTTTGAGTGGTACTCGCCGGTCAGATCCCCGTGGAACCAAGCTCCCGGCGGAGATCCGCCATTGTCGACCGACAAGGTATCGACGAACCATCCGGGCCGATCATTGGAAATCTGTGGCACCCAGATTACGAGACGAATTGCGAATGCGGTCGCGTTGGCGATTCCCGGTACGTCATCGAGATGGAAGGAAGACTGCTGCCAACCGGTGGCGTTGACGCTCGCCCACGCAGGGAAGCCACCACCGCTCGAGACCGGTGCACCGTGCGGTCGTGGAGCGGAGGCGGAGACTTGGTTAGGATAGCCCGACTCAGGAGTCACTTGGGTCCAAGTCGTACCGCCATCGATGGTCACCTCCACCCAAGCACCGCCGCCGCTGCCGTTAACATCATCATCGGTGTCGACATGTAACCAGTGTTCGAAGGTCAGATTGAGGTCGTGAACGACCGGCGGTACTGGCCAATACGGGCTCTCAAGCCAAGCGTGTGTCCCAGCCGGCAGCGCCGAGTTGGGAGTCGTCATGGCGATGAGGGATCCATCGGCGGCAAACCTCGGGGCATGGCCACCTCCATTCGTCCTCGCCGTTATGTTCTGGGGGCCATTGTAGCCGGGCACCGTTATCGGTTGCAGCGAGCCGTTCAGCGTCGTCGGATCGGTGATTGACCAAATTCCGAGGCTACCACCCGGAGTCCAATCAGTAAACCGGTGCGATAGAACCTCGAGATCATGGACCCGGCCGACGGAATCGCTGGTCGCAAGGCTGAGTTCCCCCTCGAAGAGATCGTGGGAGGTGCCATCTTGGCTCCCATGCGAGAAGTTCCCTGCCGGATCATCGGCTGCGAAGCGGATCGGCGCGCTGGAGTTAGGCCGTCCACCGGCCGTGACCTCGATCCATGCATCTAGTACGGTGCCATTCCGCTCAAGGTCGAATCCTGCGACCGTAATCGGCCCCGGAATCCCGTTCGGGTTTGCGATAAGCGATTCTGGGCCGGACCATTCGACATCGGCGGCGGCGACGATAGGTGAGAGCACAACGGCGACCATCAGCGCCGAGAGTGCGATGGCATGGCGGCCGGACGCTCCACTGGACATCGGCCGCGGATTCAGCGAGTTCGGTTTGAACCGCACGGCCGCGCGCATGGGCACTACGAGACCGTGATTGGCGCATTTCAACGTGGTCAGGCCGATTCACCCGACCGATGCGAAGGACCGGGATTGACGAGCCCCCGTGAATGGTTCATAAGTCGTCCACACGGCAGGGGTAGGGAGTGCGATGGCGATTGGAACGATGGAGGTCGAACGGCTCTCTACCAGCCGCCTCAAAGACCTCGAGAACCAACTCTTCTCACTCAATCGGACACAAGCGCGCAGGCAGACCCCAGTGGATCTCCCTTCACCGTTCTTCTGGGATTTCGTGACTCAACTCGTCCAACACATAGAGGTCGAGTTGGAAGAAATCGTTCGGCGCGATGGATGGGGTGCGAAGAGCCAACTATTGCAACGCAGGCAAGGTAATGTCAGACGAGCTATCTCGGACCTGACGAGGAATCGGCTGAACGCATTCGCCAAACAGGCGACGATGAGCCGCCTCGTCGGCGATGACGATGCTTCCTCCGGGACATCAGGTCTCGATTGGGCTCGACACTCACCACACGAGAGAGCATTCCACGATTCGGTCGCGAGGTTGGTGGATCGATACAAGGCAGATGTTGACTGGACGTTGTTACAGAGCGGCGTAATCGCAGCGCAGGCTTCACCCGTCGTCGCTGAACCTGGGGTTGCACCGCTTGATTCGTTCACCGTCGATGCTGGAGGGGCGGGCGGTTCTCCCCGATCTCCGACGGTGACCGATACGCCGATGACCGATACGCCTGAACCGGCAGGACCGGTCGATACGGAGTTCGATGACGATGACTTCGACTTAGAGCCGGAGCCGTTTCAGGAGTTCGAGGAGATGGCTCAATCCGGCCTCGATAATGAACAGGAGACGAGTGATTCCGGTTTGGTAGACAAAGAAGAAGGCAATGTAGTGGATGCGGCGGAAGACGACGAGGCGACAGATGCGGGCGGCGATCGAGGAGAATTACGACGGATCCGGATGATTCGCGATCTCGATGAGCCGCTCATCGATGCATCTGGTGATGAGATCGAGTTGCTGGCCGGTGATGTACATCAGTGTGCGGAACTGCTGGCGGAGACACTAATCGCCGCCGGTGTCGCCGAGGATGCCCCCCTGTGACCGACGGGATATGACCCCTCAATCGCGAATCGACTTAAGGAGCGTCGTGAGGGCGACTCAATCTCTCATAGCCGGACGTTCAGTTGACGTTCCGCAGGCTGAGTTCTATGGTGACCGTGTCCGGAATCGGAATTCGCAGGACGCGGCGGAGTGCGCCCTCGTCCTTCGCTGTGTTAGTCACCAATTCGAGAAGCCTCTTGTGGATCCGCATCTCCCAGTGATCCCAGGTTTCGCTTCCTTCGCCATCCGGACTCTTCCGACAAGGTACGACGAGGCGTCGAGTGGGTAGGGGGATGGGGCCGCGCAACTTTACTCCCGTGCTGTCCGCGATGTCACGAATTTGGGTGCAGACGTCGTCGACGGCGGTGTGATCCTCACCGGTCAGTTTGATTGTGGTAATGACCGGCAACATCTCACCTCGGCGGACGATGCCCCTTCTTCCCGACGACGATCACGCCTTCTTCTCAATCTTGAAGCAGACACCCGCCGCGACGGTCTTGCCCATGTCGCGGATAGCGAAGCGCGAGAGCTCTGGGAATTCCTCGTTCGCCTCGAGCGCCATCGGCTTGGTCGGCTGGAAGCGAACCAGAGCCGCATCGCCGGTCTGCAAGAATGGGGGGTTTGGCGTCTTCTCGCCGCCCTTGATCCTTTCCAGCAGTTCGACGAAGCGGACCGCGACCTGCGAAGTGTGGGCGTGGAACACCGGGGTGTAGCCCACACCGACCGCCTTCGGGATGTCCATCAGTTGGATTTGACCGATGAAGGTCTCGTCGTGGCGGATGAAGTTCGGTTCGTTGTCGCCGTATCCGGCAACATCGCCACGGCGGATGTCGGTCGCCGCAAGTCCACGTACGTTGAAGCCGACATTGTCACCGGGCTCCGCCTTCGCGACCTGAGTGTGGTGCATCTCGATGCTTTTCACTTCGGCCGACTTCTGGCTCGGGTTGAAAACGACGGTCTTGCCCGCATTCAGGGTGCCGGTCTCTACCTTGCCGACCGGGACGGTTCCGATACCGCTGATCTTGTAGACATCTTGGATTGGCAGGCGCAGAGGTCTGTCAATCGGCTTCGGTGGCATCTGGATGCCGTCGATAGCCTCGAAGAGTGTCGGGCCGCTGTACCAAGGTGACTTGTCGCTCTTGTTGAACACGTTGTCACCGTCGAATGCGCTGCAAGGAACGAACGGTATGTCGTCGATCATCTGGCCATAGCCGGCCATCTTCAGCAGGTTGGTGACCTCCGTCTTGTCCTCGTTGAACCGAGATGCGGACCTGTCGACGCCGCTGATGTCCATCTTGTTGTCGTTGTCGATCAGCTGCTTTACTCCGAGGACGCGCGCGAGGAAGGCGTGCTCCTTCGTCTGTGCGTTGACGCCGTCGTTGGCGGCGACGTTCAGGACCGCGGCGTCAGCCTGACTAGTGCCGGTAATCATGTTCTTGACGAAGTCGCGATGACCCGGCGCGTCGATGACGGTGAAGTAGTAATTCGGGGTGAAGAACTCCTTGTGTGCGACATCGATTGTGATACCACGCTCTCGCTCCTCTTTCAGGCCATCCATGACATAGGCGAATCCGAAGCCGGCCTTGCCTCGCTCCGACGCCTCCTTCTCGAACTTCTCGATGACGTGCGCCTCGATGTGGCCACTGTCCAGCAGCAGCCTACCGACTGTGGTCGACTTACCGTGATCGACGTGTCCGACGAATACGATGTTCAGATGGTCCTTGCTCTTGTCTTCCCACTGGCTTCCCATGGTTCTCTCACCTACGAGCAGCGCGGCGACCGCTGGTCCCTATTTGAACTCATCCCCGAAGAATCAGCCACCGAGCGAGCCGCCCTATGGCGAGGCGTCCATCGAAGCCCGGATGGCTGCGAGCGAGGAATCGTCGTCACTTGTAGATGAGTTCGATGGCGAATTCCACGATGTCGGTGTTGTGCGACTTCTCGTTGCGGATTGACACCTGCCAAGTTCCATCGAGGAACTCCCTGAACTTCGACGAGCCGACCGTCAGCCAGACGCAATGGTTGTCGTCGCTGCAATCACCTGCACGGCGGTCGTCATCGGAGTAGGCGGAGGTGTTTGCGACATCCTCTCCAGTCGCGTTCCGCACATACAGGTCGAGACGATTAGCTCTGACGGAGTCAGGTGTTAACGGGGCATAGTCTGCGGCGTCGTCCAGTTTCGGGTAGGTCAACTTGACCTTCACATAGCGAATGGTGTTCTTCGCTTCCTCATCGTATTCTAGGGGGTAGTCGAAGTCGATCTCAGGGGGGTTCGATGTGTTGCGGTCGATCTCAAAGTCCTTCCACTCGCCTCGATAGTTGACGTACACCATCGAAGTGTCGGTGTCGGTCAAGCCGTTTGAATCGGTCACCGTGAGCCCGATCTTCCACTCCCCTGCTGAGCGCTCCTTCCACTCGTACGAGCCACCCTCTCCATTGGCGTCGTTCTCAGAATCGCCATCGCCATCGGAGTCTACGTAGAGGTCGAGGTCCCACGCCCAGGATGTGAGGTACTCCTCAGCGTAGCAGTCGGACTCGTCGGGATCGCAACCGGCCCAGGATGAGTTACCGTCGAGGAACAGAGACTCAGAGACGGTGACGCTCCGGGCGCTCTCTTCCTTCTCCTCGCAGACCCATACCAAGACGTAACTGCCTGAGGATGGTGGTCCACCCTCGCAGTCGTCGTCCTTGGAGATCGCGACCTCGGCGTGTGGCTCTCGCGCGTCCGCTTCGATGACCTTCAGAGTGCGGATTACCTCAGCCTCGTGCTGGCCGTCACTGACGGTGAGTTTCACCGTATAGTCACCGACGGTCGTGTAGATGTGCGTCGTCGTCGCCTCCGACGACGTGTCACCATCGCCGAACGACCAGTTGTAGGTGAGGGAATCACCGTCGGGATCGCTGCTTGCGCTGGCATCGAAGGTGACCATCGACTCCGCCTTGACCGAGCCTGCCGGAGTAATCGACATCTGCGGCGTTGGCGGTGACTCACCGCTGAAGGACTGGATGCAGCCGGCGAGGCTTGAAGCGAGCATAACGGTGCAGAGCAGCAACGCCGCGGAGGATCGCGCCATGGTGGGTTTCCGACGACCGGGCGGCTTGAACCATTCGTCCCCCCGGAGCAATGGAAGGTTGCTGGGAGTGTGTCTGCACATCGTGGGATAGATTAGAAGGAGAAGAGAGTCGTCTGCCGTTTCCCCTTGAGCAGGTCGTCGGCTCTCCAGCCAAAGGCCTCGGTGAGGCGGCCGAGGGCCGTCGCGATCCGTTCGGCGTAGAACTCTGGGTCGAACTTGTCCTGATTGACGCCGGTCTCCTCGACCAGCCAGGGCTCGACGGTCATGGGACTGGTCGATCGATCGGTTACGAGGTAGCCGATCTTCATCCCCGGGGTGAATGCGAGGCCGGCCGCGATCCTCTTCCGAGCGGCACGCACATAGGGCAGACGCTCAGGGTGGTCGTAGGCGCGGGTGAAGTCGACCTTGCCTTGCTTGTCGACGTGTCCCTTGCAGGAGCGGGAGATGACGAGGTCCCGCGGTTCGACGTCTCGGGCGCGGACTCGGGCGATTAAATCGAGGACGCTTCGTACCGAGGCGTCGGATTCACCGTTCAGGATTAAATCGAAGAGGGTGGTCATCGCCTCGGTCAGCAAATCGAATGAATCGGTCCGACGGACCTCGTAACCGCGAATCAGCATGCGCTCCTCAGGCCATACGACGCGGCCGACGTACCGCTTCTTGGCACCGTG
>CAZPCY010000001.1:223630-244852 GCA_964585295.1 uncultured Candidatus Poseidoniales archaeon
AAGAAAGCGGATAGGCCGGTCTCAAATTCCAGTTCAGCGCCCTCGATCGAGAATCGCTGTGCGATGTCGCTGCCGAACTTCGTCATCACGGCGAAAGCCGAATCGTATCCGGATCGGTCGCTATCCTCGTCGATTCGGATTGGAGCATCATCGGCGACCGGAGCGCGCACGAAGATGCTGTCCGTGTCGGAGTACACTATCGGGTGTCCCTCTGATTCCAAGGTCTCGATGAGTTCGCGTATGTTGGACCGGGCCCATGCGGTGATTGAAGCACCAAGGTCAGGATGGGTGAACCGATAGAATGACGAAGCGAAGACGCCGTAGAAGGAGTTCATCAGAATCTTGATGGCGAATTGTAGGCTATCATGGAAGAGCACCCCTGCCTCGTCGCCGGAGGCCCGGCATTCGGCAAGAGCCGCCTTCTGCCTGTCCCGCTGGGCCATCAGATCTTCCAGCAGACGAGGGACGAGCCCTGCTCTCCCCTCACGAGCGATGAAACGGGTTCCCATGGGAGATTCGTGAACCTCGTACTCGGTGATGGCCGATTGGTCGATACGGGTGGTAGAGCAGATGTTGTTGGCGATCATTATCGACGGATACATCGACTTGAAATCGAGCACGGCGACCCACGGGTGAATCCCCGGCTCGACCTCGTGCACATAGCCGCCGGCAATCTGGTCGCGGCTTCGCGGCCCCCCCTTCGTCATCGGCACGGCCACCGATTCTCGGTCGGCGAGCCGGATAACGAGCGAGTCGAGCCATTGGCTAGTGGTCCCTCCTATTGCTGTCTCCAGAGGCACCCGAGAGACCGAAGCCAGCGCCTCCTTCCGAGCGGTCGCTTGGATCGCATCGAGGATCTCCAGTGGTAACACCGTGTCGCGCACGCAATAACGCAGCACCTCTTCTGGACGGTTGGCCCACTCCTCATCCATACGGCTCGCATCGATGTCCAGTTTGCGGAGTTCCTCACGCTCCGGGAATAGCATCTCGGAAACGAAGCGAAGTGATTCACGACGAGGACGTAGGCTCATCCGAGCCTCCCACCAAGCATCCATCACGCAGCGTCCTGGCATCCTCCAGCGCCTATTCTGTTGGCGATTGGGAAGGGTTCTCTTCTCCCCTCCTTCGACCATTGGGGTACGACCCCACCCGAACAGTTCGGCGGCGCGCCATGGGTCGTTGCTAGACGCTAAAGCGCGCTGTCGCATCTCTATTCGAGGCAGATCGAAGTTGTCGATGTTGTAGCCAGTGACGATGTCCGGATCGCTCTCCCGCACAATCCTGGTGAGCGATGCCAGCAATTCGGACTCCTCCCCTTGGAGAGCGTGCTCCTGCCGTTCTCCAGCGCGATCGACAACCACGGCAGCACAGAGGATCTCGTCACCCTTGACCCGAGTCTCAAGATCGAACGATAGGGTGACGAAGGGGGCTGCGAACGGCTCGACCGAACGGAGTTCGTCAATCGAGCAGACAGCTACCAAGTCGGTGGGGTATAGACCACTGCCTCCAACATCTCGAATCCGCTCCGCCGCCTCGATCCCGGATGGTCCTCCGTCAGCATCGGTGAGGACAGCTCGTATCTCTTCGGGGGCTCTCAGTCCCGCCGCCAGAACGGTCGCATCGTAGCCGATGTGAGGGCCAAGGTCCGCGTCGAGCAGGAGCCGCTGTGGGAACACGATGTCGGCGCTGCTCACCTCCCATCGCTCAGCGAGCCTCCTACGTAGTCTAGGGACGACATACGGTTGGGTCACTTCGACTCGCCAGTGCGGTTTCGTACCGTGTTCTGTCCATTTGTCGATGGGTGGTGCGATCGAGACCACCTCCTCTTCGCTTCGAACCGCGTCGAGCAGTGACTCGATGTCGGGAAGCGAATCTGGAGATCCCGGTAGGGCAATCTCAAGGAACGGGCGGAGATTCGTCACCAGAAGTGTGATCGAATGGCCCGCTTCGGCTCGGCAGAACAATTCGACGACGGTTCGGGGAGGAATCGTATCAATCGATTGATAGGACGCATGGACGATGCACGCTCGCTCGCTCCAACGCATCCGACGCCTCCCTTCAGAAGCGGGGCGCTCGCCCTTCATGAATGTGAGACGAGGTGTCGCTCAAACCAGCCGAGTGCTGGATGGCTGGAAGATGGGGGAATCGTTGAAGGGCGGGGTCAGACCCTGCTTAGCGCGCCGCCTCGGCGGCCGGGGGAGCAGCCAATGCAGACGGCCGACTTCGACTGGGATTCGCTCACCTTCGCGTTCACGACCACCGACGAGATGTACGTCGCGAAGTGCAAACTCGGGGAGGAATGGAGCGAGGGGGCACTGGAGCCTTTCGGAGATGTTCGGATATCTCCGGCATCGGGGGTGCTGAACTATGGTCAGGGGATCTTCGAGGGGATGAAGGCGCAACGCGCAGTGGATGGGTCGATTGTCCTCTTCCGGCCGGCCAACAACGCCCGCCGATTTCAGGATGGGGCGCGCCGCCTCGGTATGGTTCCAGTGCCGGAATGGATGTTCCTCAAAGCAATCGAGGCGACGGTCAAGGCAAACTCACGCTGGGTTCCTCCGACCGGAAAGGGCGCACTCTATGTTCGACCCGTTCTCTGGGGGACCGGCGCCATCTTAGGCGTCGCTCCGGCTCCCGAGTACACGTTCATGGTCTATGTCTGCCCGGTCGGTCCGTACTTCAAAGGAGGCATGACGCCGATTTCGCTGAAGGTCAGCGACGAGTTCCATCGCGCTGCACCGGGAGGCAGCGGTGGGGTGAAGGCAATCGGCAACTACGCCCCTGGGATGATGCCATCAAAGATGGCGAAGAAGGATGGATACGCAGAGATCATCTATCTCGATGCGGCCGAGCATCGATACATCGAGGAGGTGGGCGCTGCCAATTTCTTCTGCTTGAAGGATGGAATCCTGCACACCCCTGCACTCACAGGGACCATCCTGCCGGGCATCACCCGGGCGAGCATCATCGAACTAGCCCGCTCCGAGGGCATCGAAGTGTTCGAGGAGAAAGTGTCCATCGATGCGGTTCTGGAGGCGGACGAGTGCTTCTGCGCAGGCACCGCCGCAGTGATATCACCGATAGGGCACATCCGGCACGGAGAGCGAGAGGCTACCTATCTGAACGGCGAGGTGGGGGAGACGACCAGGCGGCTATACGACCTGTTGACGGGAATCCAAACGAAAGCGGTCGACGACCCCTTCGGATGGGTTGTTACGGTGTTGGGTTGATTGGATGGGCACCTGCACGGTCAGCAATCATCCAATCGTCGCCGAGGCTCTGACTCGAATGCGCGACGAGGGTAGCGATACCGCAACCTTCCGGCGCGAGTTGGCGAGGCTCGCGACGGTGCTCTTCGCCGAGGCGACCCACGGACTGAACGTCTCGAATCGGGAGGTCAGGACGCCGGTCGCCGAGGCGGTCGGATCGGCCCTCGATGGGCCGATTGCGATCATTCCGATTCTGAGAGCAGGACTCGGCATGGTCGATGCCGCGCTGGCGCTGTTGCCGGACGCCTCGGTGCTGCATGTCGGACTAGCTCGTAACGAGGAGACCCTTGAACCCGAGACTTACTACGACCGGCTCCCCGATGCGGCAGAGCATAGAATCGCATTCATTCTCGATCCGATGCTGGCGACCGGCGGCTCGGCAATCGCCGCGATGGATCTAGTGAAGACAGCCGGAATCGAAGACATCCGATTCGTCGGTATTGTCGGTGCACCGGATGGAGTGGCGGCGCTCTCCGCCGCCCACCCGGATGTAAGCATCCATCTCGGTGCGTTGGACGAGAGCCTGAACGACGTAGGATACATCATTCCTGGTTTGGGCGATGCCGGGGACCGAATCTTCGGCACCGAATAAACGGTCCTCATGACGAACGGTGCGCTTTCCGGCCTCTACATCACTAGACCGGATGGAGGTCACTTGGATTGAGAGTTGGATTCAGCGTCGTTGACCGCCACGGCCACGCTGGTGCTTCGACCCTCGCTTTCCCTTGCCACCGCGGCCTGCCGGACGGCCGCCGCGCTGCGCCCGTCCGCGCCGGTCGCCCTTACGAGGCCCTCGCCTCCTCTCCTCTTCATCGGCAGCGCGCTGTTCCGCATGCGCCTTCGCCAACTGCTCTCCGATGATTCTCATAACGCCCTCCTTTGAGGACGCGTTGCACGCTCGCATCGCATCGGCGGTCGACAGCACGAGACGCCCCTCATTGGCGTTTGGACGCGAAGGATGGGAGGCGCCAGACTCACGGCGCATCTTGCTGATTCCGCATCCACGAGCCGCGAAGGCGATGGCTTCGAGCGTCGGCTTCGGAATCGCCGCCTCGCGGCTGACCCTGCGACCCTTTGAACGGCTGAGCCGGGCATCGAAGTACCCGGTCCAGACGGTCAGCCGCTTCGCCTTCTCCGACATCGTCCTCGACCTCGGATCCCGTCGGCCCCTATTCGGGCCTTCGCTCACTCATCGACGAGGACGCCGCAGATTACGCCGTCCATTCCCGGCCGGCTCGTGATACGGACTCGCCCTGCATCCGTCTCGACTACGGCCCCCTTGGTGAGGATATTGCGTCGGACATAGTTCGGGTCAGCGCCATTCTCGACGACGCGACTCATCGTCGCCTGCTTCGTCGTGCCGCTCTTCGGATCGTTGACGTTAATCAGGTCGGCGGAGAGGATACGGACGGTGCTAGAGCCGCTGCGCTTGCGGTAGATCTTCCGCTTGGTCTCGTCGGAGATGAACGCGAACTGCTTCTCGCTGGAAATCTCGGTTCGGCGCTTGCCGCGGTATCGATTCGGTCGCTTCAGCCGGCCGCCACTCGGCTTGCGTCGAGAGATGCCGTGCCACTCTGCCATTTCGATGCCCCGGGGAGCCGGCGACCAGCCGCCCTTATTTGAAACAGGCGATTAGGGCCGAAGACGACCTCGAAGGTTGAAGAATGGGACCACTCCGCTCCCGGTCAGGTGAACGGATGAAGGAGATCAACATGGCACTGCCGGATGAGCCGGGACAACTAGCCGCCGTCGCGAGAGCGATGGCCGAGGCTGAGATCAACATCGAGACGGTATGCGCGATAGGGAGGGTCGCCCCGAATGTCGCCATCGTCACTCATCAGGTCAAAGGCGCCATCGCGGTCCTCGATGAACTCGGCATCCAGCACGAAGTAGAGGATTTGGTGTCGATGGTGATGCCCGATGTCCCTGGAGCCCTCGCCCGATTCGCCGAGACGTTGGGGGCGGCTGGAGTGAATATACGTTCGATCTACGTGCTTTCAAAGCGCGAAGGAGATACCGAACTCGTGTTCAGCGCCGACGATGTCTCTGCCGCGAGGCAGGCGCTGAACCTGCACGAGCACGCGCCGCCGTGATCGATAGCAATGGAAGTCGGCTGCGAAGAGCCAATCAATCGGTCCAATCAGGTGCAGGTGCCCGAAAGGATGCTGATGGGGGATGCGAGAGGTCCTAGCCGCGCCTGCACGAAATCGCCGGGCTCAAGCTGGCCTACCCCTTCCGGCGTGCCGGTGAAGAGCAGATCACCGGGGAAAAGTCCGTACCACCTTCCCAACGCGGACAACAACGACTCTATGTCGTGGACCATCGCTGAGGTCGAACCGCTTTGGCGAATCTCGCCATTCACATCGAGTGAAATCTCGAATGGGCCTGGCTGGTAGGGAACCCAAGTACCACACACCGCACTTCCCCTGAATCCCTTGCCCTCCAACCACGGCCAACCGTTCACCTTCGCTTCGGTCTGGCGGGTCCTGTTCGTCGTGTCGATGCCGATGCACATATCGGCGGGTCGCAGGTCGTCTCCTAGGCGGATAACCCATTCAACCTCGTGGTGGATCAAATCGGTCGAATCGCCGAGCGCGATTGGGACGCTGCCGTCGGCGGCGGCGCTGACGATGGCGCCGTGAGGCTTCAGGAAAAAGAGAGGATTCTCGGTCACCTCACCGCCGATCTCATCGGCATGGGCACGGTAGTTGCGGAAGCACGCCCACGCTCCGTTCATGCGCCGCGCTGGCATTCCCCACCTTCAACGGATTCGGCGCTGCGGGTCGAAGGCGCGGCATGAGTAGGGTGGAACAATCATTCAGCGCTTGGTTGATGAAGGGTAGTCGTGCACCTCGTATCGTGGCGCGAGATTGGTCCGTCAAAGGACGAAAACCGGTGCGCCACAAGCATCTGAGGGGCCTTATCCAAAGACTCGGCATTCTGATAGGGATTGATATCGACCTCGCCGACGCTTTCCTCGAGACCGCCTCGTTCGGTCCTTGGACGCTGCTGATAGTCGATCGGAAGCCGTTAGCCATCGAGGTCCCCAGACCCGATGACTTGAGCGACGATGAACGGCAAGGAGGCGAGGTGGTGCCGTTCCCGACGCTTCGAGGAATCCTCGAATGGAATATCGGAACGCGCTGGTGCGCGGTAGATGCCGGCGCGATTCCGTTCCTGATGAACGGGGCCGACTGCATGGGAGCGGGGGTCCACATCGCCGATCCCGGCATCGAGCGTGGCAATCTCGTCTGGATTCGAGACCAGGAGCATGGAAAGCCGCTCGCTCTAGGGTGGGCGCTGCTCCCCGGCAACGAGATGGTAGCCATGACGAAGGGGAAGGCGATTCGGACAATCCACTGGGTCGGAGACGAGTTGTGGGAGATCGCTCTTTGATGACGTCCGGGAGATGTCTAAGTAGGGATTGTTGGAGAATGACGATGATGGGTAGGATTCTTTGTATCGCGGCAGCGGTCTGCCTGTTCGCCCTGAGCGGTGTCGCCGCTGCCGACCAAGGTGGTACGAACAAGGTCCTCTCGCTGGAGAACACGCCTGTAATCTCGGTCTCGATAGACGCCACCTCCTACGACGGTCAGCCGTTGCGGATCAATGTCGAACTGAATGATACCGCAGCGGCGAATGGAACTTCGGTCTCATGGACCACGCAGACCTGTACCAACGATCTCGTCTGCACCTTGCCCCTCGACCATGAGTTGGTCTCGATAGACGAAGGAAGGAACTGGAGTGGCGAGATGATGCCTCCCGAAGACCACTCGTATGTCAACTACCGAATTATGCTCGTGCATGCCGATGGCAGCGAACAGACACTTCCGGAGGAAGGATTCGGAGGTAAGGTCTGGTCGGACTGCTGGTACACCATCGAAGAGGGGTGGGGGGGACTTGGTTGCAGTGATGACCAGCCTGTGGGGAGCGGTACGAACGCAGAAGATCGGATGGTTCCAGCCGCTGGGACGCTCCTGACGGCGGCGGCGGTGGGGCTCGCAGCCGTCACGCGACGCGATAAGTGATTACATGTCTCAGGCTTCTCCGAGTCGATGATGCTCGATAATTCGAGCTATCAGGCGACGCGACGGCATCCCCCACTGCTCAAAGGT
Source organism: uncultured Candidatus Poseidoniales archaeon (assembly GCA_964585295.1). Taxonomy (GTDB): domain Archaea; phylum Thermoplasmatota; class Poseidoniia; order Poseidoniales; family Thalassarchaeaceae; genus CAUZSY01. The sequence goes on from CAZPCY010000001.1 coordinate 231,015, forward strand.
GACGGATGCGCGGCGGCGGCCCTCCGATAAGTCGCCGCCGGCCATTCCGGGTGCAGACAAATCGCTGGGAACTAGAGGCAGAGGGTGATCGGAAAATATGGTGATTATGACCGAACCGCTCTCGTCCTCGACCAAGTCCAGCACACCATCGCACTTGATCGAATCCTCGCTCGCGATCAACTCCGGATCTCCATCCTCGGTCAGTAGCGCTCGGAGGTGGCGATGGAGGGCGTCGAAGATGGTACCGCCATCCCGCTCCTTCATCCCTCCTTCACCAACGATGCTAGCCGCCCACTCTCCTTCCTCTTCAGCGGGTCCGTAGGTGGAGAGAAACGGCAGGTCATCCTCATTCTGCTCCATCAGCTCATCGAGGCCGCGGGGCAGCCGCTTTCGCTCCTCACCCATCCAAGGAGCCCCCTTCTGAGTCGATTCTCTGTCGGTCCAGACCCCAACGAGAGGCGAGTGATGCTGCGAGTGCCTCGTAATCCTCGCCGCCTATGCTCCGTGGCGCGTGGACATGTATCGGCACACCACGGCTTGGTGCCTCGGCGAGACGGATGTTCCGGCGGATAGGAGGGTCAACCACCAGATCCTCGAACGTCTCTCGGACCTCAGCCGCGACCTGTTGGTTGAGTAGCGTCGGCGCGTGCATCGTCAGCAAGATGCCATCGACACCCAGTCGATTGTTGAGAAGTCGTCGCACCTCTCGCAAGGTCCCTGCCAAAAGGGCGAGGCCCTCCAAGGCTAGGTATTCGGTTTGGACGGGAATCAGAACGGCGTCGCTCGCGACCAATGCATTGACAGTTAAAACGCCGAGCGACGGTGGGGTGTCAATCAAGATCAGATCGTAGTGAGGGCGAATCGGTGCGAGTGCCTCGGCGAGACGGCGCTCGCGACCGAGATGGCTAGCGAGTTCCTCCTCGATGCCGACAAGACGACGATCACCGACAATCAGGTGTAGGCCTTCGACGGCGGTCGCGTGCCGAGCATCGATCGAGCAATCGGGCGCGAGCAGCATCTCGCGCGCGCCCACCTCGACACGGCTCTTATCGACTCCAAGGCCGGTTGCGCAATTTCCTTGCGCATCGAGATCGACGACCAAGACCCGGTGGCCTTCTGAGGCCAACTGAGCTGCGACATTGATGGTCGTCGTCGTCTTGGCGACGCCTCCCTTCTGATTGGTCACCGTGACGACGCGCGCGCGCCCGCTTTGGATTGGTGGTGCGGATGGGAGATTGAAACGGGCACGTCGTCGAGCTGTCGATATCCGCTCGACCGTCTCGCTCTGACTTTCCGATATCGGAACGAACCCCTCGGAGTCATTCGAGTTAGGCTCGACATCCTCGACGCTCTTAGACAATCGCAGCACTGATGCTTCAATCGGCTCGGGGAGTGGAGATTCGTCGTCAATCTCGAAGAATTCGACATCGACCAGTGGAGCGGGATCGTAGTCGCGCTGTCGCATCGAATTGGGCATCGACCTGCGGGCGCTGTTCAAGGTGACGCTCCCGCGAAGACGCCGACGGCTGGAAGGAGAGGTAGGGAGCGCCTGCGGAATCGATGCAAACGTGACGAGGCGTTCAGTGGAATGGTTCCTCGTGGGAGGCTTAGATTCAGGACTAATCGTGGCGTACCTGCATCCAGCCGACCATGCGAGCGGTCTCCGCATCCATCAGGAACGTCGTTTCGATGTCCTTGCCTCCTTCGCTCCACTCTCGGCTGCCTGACAACGTCACCTTACCGGCGCGGATATCGTCTGGGAGCAGATCCAGCAAGCCACTGTCATTGGCTACGGTTAGGTGGACGGAGATGGTTACATCATCACGCCAATCACCGCCATTGGCGACCAACGGTGCGAGGCTAGGATAACGCGATACCGAGACAATCCGCTGTTCTAGATCGGAGATTGGCAAGGTGTCGGGTATCGCTGCACGATTCGGACTCGGAGATTCGTCCGAAGGCAGTCTGACATCGTCCAATACGGTGCAGTTTCCACCTCCATCATCCCGAAGTCGGACCCAGCCGGCGTCGCCCCCCTGATCGATCCAAGTCATGTTCCAGATTGACTCCGAGCCACTTTCGCTCGCAGCGTGGTAAAGATAGCCGCCTTCGTCGATATTACTCCGAACACCGTTCGGAGTCGCGTTGTGCTGCGCACAATCGACCGCTTCTTCTAGGGTGTACGGTCGTAGGGTCGAGTTATCAGGGGCGTGATGGACCCAGCGCTCTCGGTCGGAGTCGTCAGGGATGTCAGAGCCGACACCGGGGCGGCTGCTGTAGATTTGGTTCCAGTCAATCAACCTCTCTCCTGAGGCGCTGCTCGTCTCGGTCATCCGGTAGGCAATCCGCAACTGTCCATCCGGGAACGAAAGGTCCATCGCGGTGGACATGAGATATCCACATTCGGTGCTCTTCCGATCCTTCGACAGCAGTATGTCGACCGTCTGCTCTACCGGCCACGGGGTTCCCTCTCGCAGCATCAGACTCATCCTCGCATGGCCAAGACACTCACCGACCTCCTTGTGGTCAAGATTGACCGGCACGACCCTATCGCCGTTCCTCTTGATGTCGGCACCGACGCTCCAAACCCAATCATCGGTCTCCCCAGTCATCCCCTCTTCAAACACGGTCAACCCGAAGAAATCGTACAGCGGTAGAGGTGAGGCGGGACGGAGCAGCAACGGCATCAGGTCATCGAAGGCGGAAATCCCGGTACCGGCATACGTAACAGCTTGCAGCTCGCTGCTGACGCCTTCCGCGGTGGTAAACGATACATCCGATTCGGTCCGGAGTACCATCCGCTCGGTGAGTTCAGTCGACGATGTAATCGAAGCAACCAACTGGTTGCGGTCGAGCGACCAAGACATCGAGCCGCACTTGCTCGGATCGACGGTCGACCAGGTCCTTCCGTCGAGATCCACTAGCAGATCGTACGAGAGGGTCTGTTCGGCGGCGAGCAGGATTCGACCGTAGGCATCGTGTGCTTCGACGGCACCAACATACTGGCGATCGGTCGGGAACGCGATGTCGCCAGCATTTCCCTTCCTCACCGAAATCTGGCCGGTGCCGGAGAGCGACAGACTGAGATCGCCACACGCGTCCTCCAGCGTGTTGCCGGCCTGATCGCGAATCAGGGCCACCATGTCCTCACCGATTGCTTCGATCGTGCCATCGGTCATCGTGAACGACATGGTATCGCCGTATCGCAGCGGTTCGGCGCTGAACGATTGGGCGCCTTGCATCCATTGGAACCAGCCGGCGCCGACGAGCAGCAGCGCGAAGGTGAGCGCGATGGCGATTGTGGCGGGATTGCGAACGAGGCTGGAAATCCTGCTTCTGGTCGAAACAATGGCTTGGTCGCCATCCTCTATATCAGGTGAGCTAGAAATCTCATCATCATCCTCTGGAGGCGCCGCTGCCTCCGAATCTTCGGAGGGGGGTCGTGGCGATTCATGGTCGGTAAAGGTTCGACGATTCTCAGCCCGGCGCTTCTTCGGTCTGGGTCGCTCGTCGACGATGTCCGCCTCCATCACCTCAGCTTCGAGAACCTCTGCCTCGATGACGTCCGCCTCCATCACCTCCGCTTCCAAAGGCTCGCCGGCAGTTGATTCGGAATCCTCGGAACCACCTTCTGGCTCGTCATCGGCGAGAATCAAACCATCGTCTTGATCGGGTACATCATCGGTTGGATTGTTGTCCGCATCATCCAACGCGGTTTGCAACCGCTCCACCAACTCGCTCTTCTTGCCGCTTCGTTTCAGGCCGAAATCGGCGAGTCGAATCTTCAGTTCGGCGACCGTCAGGTCGTCGATGGAGATAGCGTCATCGTCCTTAGGCAAGCCGATCCCCAAGTTGGATGTGCATCGCAGCCGCTTTCAATCCCTTTCCCCCCCGCGAGGCTGTGCCTCGCGTTCACGCGCAAGGAAAATCCGGCCACTGAATCGGCGAGGGATGGAATGGACCCTCGTGTTGATCATCCTTGGGCGCGATGAGCATCAATCTGCTCTTGTGTCCAGCCCGCTGCAAGAAGTTGCTCGTCAGTCCACGCCGGCTCTTCGGCAGCCGCCGGCTGCGATTCGACAATCGATGGCGTCTCCACGACGGGCTGCACATTCAACTCCTCGACCGGTGGCGTCTGGACAACCTCGGGCACGACTTGATCGGGAGGCATCATTGGGGGGCTGGCTGCGGGCGCTTCGATTCCGGCGTGCTCTCGGTACTTCGCAGCGTGCTCCGCAGCAACATCGTGGGAGTATCCCTGATCGAGGAATTGCTGGACATATTCGTCATCGACATTCTCGCCACCGGTTAGGTCCATGCCGATTACGCGTTCCGCATCGGCTGCATCCAGCACCTGCTGCTCACGGCTCTTCCGATCCGGCCTCTCCGGGTACTTCAGCGCCTTGTACTCCTTGCCGAGGCGCTGCGTGCCAATCCACATCGGCAACGCGATGATGGCCAACAGGCCCGAAAGTGGCAGAAGGATACCTCTTGGCCAATACATCTTCAGTTCGATGTCGATGGTCGCCTTGAAGCCGTTCTGACTCGGCTTGACATGCATGTACTGGAAGTAGAAGCAGTAGGTTCCAGGTTGTACCTTCAGGGTGATGGTCCGATCAAGACCCGGCAACAGGAGATCATCCCGACCGTCGTAGTATGCTACTGATTGGTTGAAGTCAGTGGTCCATAGTTCGGAACAGACCCCTTCGAATAAGCCCACTCGGAACGATGTGGAACCACCATCCTCCCGAAGTCCCACCAGAGTGACATCGACGGTTATCTCGGTCACTGTGCCGAGATGGACGGGGCTTCCCGGCAGGGTGACCGTCGATTCCACGGCGCCGGAGTTCGGATCGTTGCCATCCCACATCTTCGATTCCTGCCAATCTTGAATGGTGGCGCTCGACCAACCACGGCCGTCAGAATCGTCCATCCAATCGGTTACCTCAGCTTGGCTCATGCCGATATGTGGATTGGAACTGGTATCGCCTTGAGGGACTGGGAAGAAAGAGAAGACGAAGAAGACCGTCAAAAGAGCTAGCACCAGATAGACATTGGTTCGACTCCTGTTCCGCCTGACCCTGAGTTCCTCCAATCTGTCCTTTCGACGCTGCTTGCGATCCTGCTCCTCCTCGATCTCCGCCACAGGGTCGAAAGTGGGGGCCGATTCAGCCTCGATGGCGGGTGGGCCCGCCGGCGGACCGACTGGAAGGCCAGCAGGTGGCCCGGCAGGTGGGGTTACGGGAGCAGCGCCCGGAGGTCCCATCGGCGGTCCAGCCGTCATAGGTGGAGCGACCGTAGGCCGGGATTTCAAGCCGCCGCTGCGGCCGAAGAGCCAATCGTGGAGTATCGTGGGCGATTCTCCAGCCCGGCGCTGCGCTACGCAAGGGTGTATGCGGTATTCATTCGGAGCAGCCTCGCGCGCGCCCGAGCGCGGGTGTGCCAGCGCCCGAGTGTGTCGAGTGCCTCGCGCACGATTGAAGAAGGAGGGGCGAGGCCGCCGGGCCGTGCGAAGGAACCTGATCATCCTCTCGCGTGGGCCACGCCTGTACAGCACCCGTAGGCTGCAGGACGAGGCAGAGGCGGCTGGCTGGCAGACTGAAATTGTCGATCCTCTCTCACTTTCAATCGTCGTCGGAGAGGACGAGGCACAGGTGCTTCGCGACGGATGGCCGCTTCACGCTGACGCCGTGATTCCGAGAATCGGTTATTCAATCACCCAGCGTGGAGTGCGCGTGGTTCGTCAGTTCGAGCGCATGGGGGTGCATGTCTCCAACAAGGGCGATGCCATACTGCGTAGCCGTGACAAGTTGACCGCTTCACAGATTCTCACCGCTCACGATTTGCCGGTACCTAGGACGGCGCAGGTCAACCATTGGCGCGATGTGGAGCGCGCAATCCACCGAATTGGCGGTGTTCCGTGCATCGTCAAGGTGAGTGAAGGCACCCAAGGGTCCGGGGTGTTCCTCGCCCGCACCATTAGAGAGGCGAGGGAACTCGTCTGGAGTCTGCTGGACCAGCGTAAGACCGTGCTAGTGCAGGAGTACATCGAGGAGAGTCACGGTCGCGATGTTAGGGTGTTGGTCATCGGAGGAGAGGTTGTCGCATCGATGCGCCGCTCAGCCACCGGCCGAGAATTCCGATCCAACTTCCACCTCGGTGGCACGGTACAGTCGGTCGATTTACCGCAGCGCTACGAGCGTGTGGCTCGACGCGCCGCTAGAGTACTCGGCCTCGACATCGCCGGGGTCGATCTGCTGGAGGGCCGAGACGGCCCTCTAATCCTAGAAGCCAATTCAAGCCCCGGACTGGAGGGGATCGAGGGTGCCACGGGAGTCAACGTCGCTGCACACATTATCGATCACGTCACTCGCAGTCACGGCTTCGGCTCGCCACGACTCGACGAAGTGCTGGCGAGGCGGGACGGCAGTGGCACGCTGTCAATCTCGCTAGACAGGGAGCCTGCGTGGATAGGACGACGGATCTCGGACCTCGGTGAGATACGAGACGATGTGCTGACCGTATTACGCGGAGACGACCACATCTACCGACCGGCCGATGGCTTGGTCCTGCAACCGAGCGATGAGATTGTCTTCCACGGCGATATCGAGCGCATCCGCAGCCATCTGAGTGGGTTTGAGCTGGCTCGCTCGGGACCAGCTGAAGAGACCCGATTCGACGACGGACATTGGCACCGTGACGGCGTCTATCCCTGAATTCGGGCGGCAGCGCTCGATGGGAATTGCGATTTGCGGTGGCGGCTCTGATGCTGGAAGCGGCCTCTGGCCGCGTTGGGTCAACGGCCCTACAAGGGGCTGAATCGGTTTGAACGGAGAAGGTTTCATCATCTCACAGGTAGAGCGGAGCGGCGTCCCCACGGGGACAGGGATGCACGCGCCGGAGACGGCAAGGGGTTAGCATGAGCGATGAAGCGAGACCTGTGAACTGGGCCGAACCGACTGCCGAGGGCATGCTGGTGACGCCGTTCGATACGCGCTTGATCGGCGTCGAGCAAAGACTCCCATCCCGTCTAGTCCGTCTAGCCGCTCTACCTTGGTCAGGAGCGTGGGAGGCGCAATTGCGAGCCGAGAAGAAGTCGACGCACACTCTGCGTTCGTACGGGACTGCGGTAAGACAATTCGTTCGAACCACTCTACCCGGAGAGTGCCCTCTCATCGAGAGGATACCTGAGGTTGAGGGGAGCGATGAAAACCATGAGTCGGAGAATCGCCCCCCCGCAACGGAGGAACTCGAGGGAATGACGGTCGAGGCGCTGCATACGAGGCTCGACCCCAACAACGGCCGCCTAGACCTCTGGCTGCAATCTCTATCACATCTGCGGCCGTCGACGATTAACGCGCGAATCGCGGCCGCAACTCATCTGCTTCGATGGCTTGGGTACATGGTCCCGGAATGGGTCGCTAGGCCTTCCAGAAGCCGGCCGCTGCCAAAGGTTCTGACCCGAGATGAGGTGGTGAAGGTCCGACGAGCGGCAGCGGACTCTGAGAACCCCCTCGCCGTTCCAATCATCGCCACACTGCTCGACACAGGGATGCGCGTCTCCGAGCTCTGCGCTCTCGACCTAGGAAGCATCGATCTGCGCGACCGGTCGGCCATGGTAATCGCCGGCAAGGGAGACAAGGACAGAACGGTCCTGTTCACCGACCGTACGGTGGATGCAGTGCACGCCTGGCTGCCGGTCAGGGAGATGATGATCGAAGGGAATGATGTACCGGCTGCTGATCAAGAAGCTCTGTTCCTCTCGCGAGTGGGCAGGAGGGTCACTCCCAGAGGGATCCAGAAGATGATGGACGGCATCGCCGATGCTGCCGACATCCCGAGGACCAGACTCTCCCCACACACCCTTCGACACAACTTTGCCACCGGGCTGTTGGAGCGAGGAGTCGATCTCGTCTCCATTCAGAAGTTGCTGGGTCATTCGAACATCCAGACGACGCGGGTCTATCTGGAAATCAACGACCAAACCCTGCGCGAAATCTACCACCGAGCGCAGGCCGCGCGCGCTGACGACGAGGATTGAGGCGCGTAATCAGCGCTTCGCGCCCGGCCGCTTCTTCCTCTCTCGCTTGCCGACCGAATCGGGGCCGCTCCACTCTCGGTCAGCGGTGACCTCGTTCCCCTGATGACCGGGCAACGGACAGTGCTTGCCCGAGCGGCATCGACTACAGTTGTCCTTCGGCGGCTGATCGACCGTCTTGGTAAGGCGGCCGTACTTCCGTCGCGGCATGCGTAACGCTGGCGTAGGAGTGCGATGAAAGTTCGCTGGCTTAATCACTCGCCGCGAATCCGACGGAGCATGTCGGCGACGCCTTTGGGAGCTTCGATCTTCGTGCCTACCTGATCGCCTCGGACGCCTGCCTCCACCGTTGAGATGACCGACTTAGGCTTGTGCTCGACCGCGGTGGCGGGGCGTTTCGCCTCAGGTGGCCCCTTGGCGATCATCGCCGCCTTGGCCACCGCCTTCTCGGCGCCGGCAAGCGCCTTCTTGGCAGCGGTTGGACCAACGCCGGCTTCCGCGAGGCCCTCTAGGCCGGCTGCGACGACGGCGTCTAGGCCGTCGATGCCCGCTGCCATCATCCTCTCAGCGGTGGCTTTGCCAATGCCGTCTAGGGAGGTGAGAGCAGCGAGCGATGCTACAGCCACTTCAACCGATGCGGTCGCGGCTGCGAGGGCCTTGTTGGCAGCGGCGGCTCCGACGCCCGCCTTGGAGAGTCCCTCGACACCTTTCGCGACCACGTCCGCGTGTGTCTCCATGCCTGCCGAGACCATCTTCTCGGCGGTCGCTGGACCGACACCATCGAGCGCCGTCATCGCTTCCATCGCAGCCGCCTTCCTCGCCTTCGACATCCGCGCCATATCAATCGCCTGACCGGGCGGTAGGCAGCGGCCGTATCAATGTCTCTCCGGCAAGCAGTTGCAGCCGTGGTCCCAGCCGGCTGCTTGATGTCCGGGGTTGCACACGGAGGAGGCGTCCCGGGAGCGAGGTGCAGGCGCATGGAAGCGACCATCGGAGTCGATCCGAGCCGCAGTCGGCTCTGGGCGCAGGTGCATCGAGGCGATCCTGAGATGAAGATGGATGAGCACGGCCTGCTGAGACCAGCTGCTTGGCCGGCGGGCGGGAAGCGAGTGTTCCTTGGTGATGTGGCACAAGCGGCGCTGGCGGCGATGGGGGCGCATGAGGTTCCGGAGTTCAAACAGCGTCCGGGGTACGACGAGCAACGATGGACCTTGGTGAGCAGCGCAGGTGACCTCTCCCTGACGATTCGAAGCGCGCCTTACTGGGGGTTCGGTCTGTTCTCCCGCTGCTTCCTCAACGAGATGTCCCTCACCGGACCGCTATCCGCGCGGGCGAGGTTCGCATTCGATCTCTCAATCGCTCTTGGCCGCGAGCCATGGCTACCCGCTTGGAGGTGGGCCTTCTCGCGGGCGAGCGGAACCAATCTGGCTGAACATACGGCGGCGTGGCAAGAGCTAATCGAGAACGGGCGTCAATCGCTCCGGGAGGACATCGACAGGGTCCGGGACCGAGCCGACTCCATCGGAGCAGCGGGTGATGAGGCCGGAGTGGTGCATCTCGATGCGGCGCTTGAAGAGATAGGAAGGGCTGAGGCAGCGCTGCTGGAGCGCAACGCTCCAGCCGTGTCACGAGCGCTGGGCCGGGCCGAGCGCGCGCTGCTCCACGCCGACCCAGTGACCCGACCGGAGGATACCGTGGATGCGGACCCGACCAGTGAGAGCCTCGAGTCGCGGATGCGGCGAGAAGAGGCTGCCGTGGCCGACGAACAGCGCGACGAGAATCCGGTTAGCGAGCCGAGTGATGATGGAATTGACGAAGCACATGGTGATGACATTCCCTTCGTCGACCTCTCATGAAGGGCGAGACGTAATCTGCGCGGTCGCTACGCTCAGAGGCCGAGTTGGGCCCAAATCCACTGCCAAATGCCGTGGTTGGCTAGGTAGATGAAAATCGAGAGGCCGATGCAAGCGGTGTAGACCATGCCCTTCGAAATCTGGAGGGCGTCCTCCGACTCCTCATCGAAGTAGCGAATCAGACCTGCGGCCTGCTGGATGCCGCTGCCCTTCTCCTTCTTACCCTTCTTTACGGCCATGTGGTCACCGGCGACCTGCCGGCTCTATTTCAATGCCGCGTCCTACTTACCGGAGGCTCTTCAGCGAAGGAAGAGGCACGCTCATGGATCGAGGGTCTCGATGAGTACCACCCCATTCTGGAACTCGACGATACGCGACGCGGCGTCCATCGCAGAGTCGATGTCACGAGTCATGAAGAGCTCGCGGCGTCGACCGTCCTCGGTGTGGAGAACCAGCCGGTGGGTGAGTTCCGCGAGCGTCTCCTTCGACACGGTCTGCCAGACCCAGCCATCCGCCTCGACTGTAATCAGCGCCTCTACCGGAACCAGCGGATTCGTCGTCGCCTCAGCAGTGGCGGCACGCTCGGTCAAATGGCGGAGTTTCTCCATCGTCTGGGAGGCGTCGGTGACGCTTTCCTCGCTGATCTGTGCGTATCTCCTTCCGATGTGCTTCCGCTCGCTTGTCATTCGCATCCCATCCCGCGTCCGTCGCCGAACGCGAAGCCGCGAGCGCTTCGTTCCCGCTTTCAAGATTCGGGCCGTCGCATCGCCTCAGATGGGCGTTAGAGAACCGGTGGACTTCGGCCGTTCCACGGGATTGGTGAAATCGCATCAGCTGGAAGTCCGACGTTCTACGACTGCTGCGAGCCACGGTGCTAGGATTACCGAGGCGATCGTGACGCGAACGAACAGAAGCGCTTCGGGCTGCTGGATGCAGAGCCCTATGGCGGCGAACGCGACACCGATGCCGGCGCCACGAACCTCGGGCCTGATATGCCGGTCGAGGCCGATTGCCGGCAGGTTGGCCCCGGCAATCGCGCCGATCAGCAGCCACGGCATCCAGCGCAGGGCATCAACGAGCCACGCTTGGACATGTGCGTCTAGGAACAGGGCGGTTGGGATGGTGACTGCGATGGGAAGCAGCGCATGCAGGCCGAAGGCGGCGGTCAGCCCCTTCCATCGGCCGGTCGCCACACCACCTTTTGCCGCCTCACGATCTGCGACCCACCGAGCGGCTGGGGCGGCGATGGCGAGGTGCAGGAGGCCGACAACCACGACGAGTCGCGAAAGGGCGGGTGTGGTCGTCGTCACCCGCCACGTATCGGACCACTCATCGATCGCCCACGCCTCGGGAGAGAGTGGGATCGCCAGGGCGAGCAGCAGCATGAAACCGGGCACTAGGCGCGTGGCGACCGAACGCGGTCGTTCGGTCGAGGCACCCGGATCGATAGGTGGCGCGATGCTCGTCTCCGCCGCCGTGTGCAGGAGGTGGCCGAGCCAGGCTCCACTGGCGAGTGCGAGCATAGGAATGGTGGCGGGCCATGTCGCATGGTGTAGGGTGGCCGCGGCACTGGTTCCTTCAGGAAGCGCGGTGAAGGCGGCGTCCTCGATTCCGAGACCGACGACGAGGGCGACGAGGGCGGCGATGCGCAAAGAAAGGGCGGCGGCGGCTTCGTCGCTGCCGGGTCCGATGACCAAGCGATGCGCGAGCGCGTGCAGTAAGACGCCAAGCATCAGTGCCAGTAGTGTCCCATCGGGACCGGAGGCCCACACTATCCATGGAGCGGTGGATGGCCCGGTTGAGGACCAATCAGCGACATGCGGGATGGAGAGGATGCCGGCGGAGTGGGCACGGATGAGGTCGAGGATTGCGATAGCCACCAACAGCAGCGGTAGATGGTCAAGGACAGCCCTCACGCGTTGGCGAATGGACCCCTCCGGAAGGCGGCTGAACGCGGCTGCCTGCCAGAGAGGACGACTCGCTGCGATCGGCGTCCAAAGGACGAGCAGCGTCAGGCAGAGGACGATGAGGCCGCCAGCCATGCGATGCGAGAGGAGGTGCGAGGGTCATGACCTTCGCGCCATGGAGATAGGGTCGACGATGAGGGCGGCAAGGGTGGCATGAGAAGCGGAAACGCCTTCGCGAGAGGGCGGGACGCGAGCGCGTGACCGGCGAGTTGCGTCCTTGGCGCGAGCAGGCCGAGGAGAGCGCGCTCCTCGATGCCGCTGAGAGTTGGGGGCGCAATCGGGAAGCGTTCCTTGAGGCAGCTCTGCCACGGTTGCCCGAGACGGTGCGTCTCAATCCGCTCCGCAGCGATGCGAGATGGACGGCGGACCACTTGATTGGGATGGGAGGCGAACGGCTCCGCTTGAGAGGCGTGGATGCTTGGCGACTGCCGTGGAAGAGGGGGGAGGCACCGCCGGAGCACTCCGCTCTGTTCGGCGCGCTGCACGCATCAGGCAGGGTGACTCGACAGGAGGCGGCATCGATGTTGCCCCCGTTGCTGCTCGATGCTGACCCTGGCGACCTCGTGCTGGACCTTTGCGCAGCGCCGGGATCGAAGGCAACTCAGATTGCCGAAGCGATGGGTGGTTCCGGCGCCGTAATCGCCAACGAGAAGGATCCTGGGCGCACCAATACACTGGTCACCAACGTGCGTCGAATCGCGGCACCGAACATCGTAGTGGCCCGACACGATGGACGGCAGATTCCCAAACCACCACTGCCGGGATTCGATTCGATCCTCGTCGATGCACCGTGCAGTGGCAGTGGCACAACTCGGAAGAATCCGGAGGTATGGGGGCGATGGTCGATGGCGAGCGGCAGAGGGATACATGCACTGCAGGTTGACCTATTGAAGAGGGCGGTGGACCTAGTCCGTCCCGGAGGGAGGGTGGTCTACTCGACTTGCGCTTTCGACCCACACGAGAACGAAGCCGTGGTCTGTGAGGTGCTCAAGTGCTCTTCTTGGATGAAGATTGAGCCACTTACGGAATCGATACGAAGTCTTCCATTCATCTCCCCTGGTCTCCACTGGTGGCCTGAGATGGGTGAACCCCTAGATTCCAATGATGCTGACGGAACGGATGGTGAATCGGAACATGCGGTCGATTCCGCATTGCTGAGCGAGGTTGCGGCGGCGTGCGGCCGCGTATGGCCGGACGACGATCCTGAAGGAACGATGGGCGGCTTCTTCCTAGCCGTGCTTCGCGCGAGGAGCCCGGACGAAGTTGAGCACGACGTCGCACGCGCACTTCGTGGATACGCCGACAACGATGACGAGATACCCCCCTCGGGTCGATTCAGGGAGCATGACATCCGAGCTGCGGCGAGCGGTGTCGCGGAGATTCTAGAGGAGGTTCATGGCATTCCGAGCGAGGACGGAGCGCTCTGGTCGCGGGGCAAGAGGACGCTTTGGTCACATGGCGACTTGGAGACACGGGTGCACGACGCGCGATGGCCGGCGAAGCGAGGCAGATGGCACGCCGGCGGCCAGTGGCGACCGCTGCAGGTGGTGCTGGCCGGAATGCCGGCGTTTGAGGCGCGAGGAGAGGGGCCATCGCGGGTCATCTCCGATGCGCTTCCGGCTCTGCCGCTTGCTGAGACGAAGAGGGTGCTGCGGGTCGAAGAGGAGGTAATCCACCGAGTGCTAGAGAAGGAGCGGCTGCCGGTGGACGAGGTCGATAATCGGCTAGCCGATGCAACGGGTGGTGGGTTCGTGCTCATCGCAGACGTCGATGGGTACGAACGGCGATTGCCTATCTGGGTCGGAGAATGGGTCACACCGATGTGGCGCGAGGCCGAAGGAACGGTGCTCAGGGCGGCGCTCGGAGTCGAAAACCCTACTGCGCTCGATGACGGGGCGCCGTCGGACGACTCATGAGCCGGGCGCCTGCTCGCCTCTCCGTGGTGGTGATGAGAGCGAGGGGTGTGCTTATGCTCGTGTC
>CAZPCY010000001.1:244952-252864 GCA_964585295.1 uncultured Candidatus Poseidoniales archaeon
GTGGTCGAACTGTTTCCCTCCTCCGGTGGTACCATCGACGATTTGGTCACCGAAGAGGCGCAGGTATTGATTGATGGAGAAAGAGCGCTGAAGATCGTATGGCACACTGAGGATGGCGACCCACTGGCGCTTCCCGCTGGATTGGAGCGAGCGGAGGACCTGAACGCAAGTGCGCCGGATGCGTTCGTTGACGGGGTGAGGGTTGTGCTGCCGCTGGCGGCGAGCGCGCTGCCCACGACGGCTTTGAATGCGTCCTTCTCAATCGAATCCGTGGCAGCGCGGAGCGGCGAACTCAATCAAGGAATCGAGGTGACCGCCCACATCTCTACGCACGAGAACCAATCCCTAGCCGCGGTCATCCAATGGATCGTCCTCGAGGATCTCGCAGCGACCTCCGATCACCCGCTTGCTACGAGGGGCGAGTCGGTCGCGGTACTCTACCGATTTGAGACGACGCTGAATCGAACCGCGGGTGGCGAGACCGACGCCTCGCTCTCGCTGACCGCTCAGGATCTGATTGAGGCAGGTTTCGATCCGGCCGATGCCGGGCCGCTCTCAATCGCGGTGCTGGTCCGAGATATCACGAGCGGGGAGGTGTTCGCAGCCGATCTCGCCCCAATCCCCGATCGCACACCTCGATTGGACGCTTCGGAGCGGGGCATCGTCGTTCTGTTGCTGCTGCTTGCGGTCGGTGGCGCGGTCTGGATGGTGGTCGGCGAGCGCAGCCGTGAGATGGCCATGCCGCGCTTCTCCGCTAGGACGATCAGGCGCGACGGGGGGGCGCTAAGGCACGCCGTCGTCGCGCAGGCGGGCAGCCGTGCGGTCGAGATTCGTGATGTGAAGGCCGAACTACCTTGGAGGGTCGGAGGGAAGCCGCCTCGATTTGAGTTAAGGCCGGAGGAGAAGGTCGAGCACGAGATTAGGCTGCATCGCTCCGGTGACGGAGACGATGCGCCGCTGACCCACTGGTCGATCGAGGTCGAAGGTTTCGGGTCTTGGGTCATCGACCTGAGATTCCGGCCTCCCGACGAAGAGGAGTGAGCGAAGGACGAACCCGATCCGTGGGTGAGAATCCGACGGCGGAATCCGACGGGCTAACTTCATGGACGGTGAGAGGGGAAGTCCCACACGGAGCGGAGGTCACTGCTTGCTCGATGAGACCGACAGGGCGATCATAGCCGTCCTAGAGCGCGACGCGCGCACATCGCTGCGCACAATCGCCGAGGAGGTGGGCGTTGCGCAGGGAACGGTCAGCAATCGAGTGAAGAGACTGGAGGCGATGGGTATCGTCCGGGGTTACGGGGTCGATCTAGATGCGGCACTCGTAGGCTGGACGATGACCGTGGTAATCGGCATCCGCATCGTAAAAGGACGCCTGATGGAGGTCCAGAACAAGATAGCGGAAGACCCTCGAGTCCACGCTGTCTACGACGTCACCGGGGACTACGACTCGATGGTAATCGCCCGCGCTCGCGACCGGCATGACCTGAACGACTTCACCAAGACCGTGCTCTCCTTGGATGGCATCGAACGGTCGGTGACCCACTTGGTGCTGAACACCGTGAAGGAATCGAATGTCGGGTTGCCGGAACCACTCGGTGGAGAGTGATCGGCTCCGGCTTGAAGAGGGGTCGCTGCGGGGTGGCGAGCATGACCATCTCGCACGGAGCCATCACAATCGATTCTCGGCTGCTACTCGCTGACCTCGCACTGTCGAGGCCAGCTACCGACCAGGCCCCATTGAACCACTGCGGCCGCTGGGAGGACCAGCCGCATCAGCAGGTCGCCACTTCACGACTGGAGGCAAGTCCGTGGCGCGGGCTAATGGTCGCCGACGAGGTGGGTCTCGGCAAGACGATCTCCGCCATCATCGCGCTCAGGAACCTGCATTCAAAGGGGGAAGCAGGTGGGGTGCTCATCGCGGTTCCCGGTGCTCTGGTCGGCAAGTGGGAGGCGGAACTTGCGCATCGCGCTGATCTCGTCGCCGAAACACCGCGGAGCGGAGCGGCGCTGGCCGACGTGTTGGAGAGAATCGATGCTGGAGAGCCGCGCGTCGTTATCGCCAGCCACGGAGTGCTGCGGCGGGCGGAGACACTCAGGTGGCTGGCAGACCGCTGTCCTGGTCTGATGATGACGATAGTCGACGAAGCGCACCACTGTCGAAACCCAAGGTCGAGGCTGCACGACGCGGTGCAGTTGCTGGCACTCAGATCTTGTAGAGCCCTGCTGCTCACGGCCACACCGGTCAACCTCGGCAGTGATGATCTCTGGGTGCAATTGTCATTACTCGCGCCGGACCGATGGCCCGACTTCCAAGCGTTCCTGCGGACGATGAAGCCGACGGGGGGGCTCAACCGAGCGCTGGAGGCGATATCTCGAGAACCAGCAGACATGGTCGAGGTACGGCAGGAAGCCATCCGCCTCTCGCACACCGTCGGCATGGCCGAGGACCCGCGGATACAGCGACTGCGCTCCGTGGTAGACGAGGTCGAGGACGATGTGGTCGACGACGAGACGAGGCGGAGGATCGCCGACATTCTGCGGTCGGCCAGACCGCTCAACGACCTGTTGGTGAGAACTCGGAGGAGAGACCTCGATCTTCGATTGGCTGAACGGCGGCCCGTCGTGCTCGATGTGCAACTCACTGAAGCTGAGTGGCGACTCTACGGAGCAGCACGACGCTGGTCGGCGACTCTGATGCGAATGCGGACCGAAGGTGATCGGCCGTTCGACTGGGCGTCGATCATGCCCGAACGGATGGCGTCGTCGTGTCTTCCGGCGTATGCGAGGCACGTGCTCGGTCGGATGCGAGAGGCGGCGAGATGCTTGATCGAGACCGATGACATCGATGTCGCCGAGGATGACCTAGGTAATGCGGAGCAGCGCCTACTTCGCAGACTAGGTGACTATGATGGGCTGATCGAGGCTGCAGACGCGCTCGGTGACGACGACACAAAGACGGCTGCGCTGGTGGAGTGGCTGGAATCTGAGAAGGAGGACGGAGAGGGGGAACTCGACGGTGGGGTGCTACTGTTCAGCCAATTCCATGCGACTCTGAACCATCTGCATAGGGTTCTCACTAGATTCGGATTTGCATGTGAGACGCTCACTGGAAGGACTCCTTTGAGGGATAGGGACGCCATCCGAGAGAGATTCAGAACCGGCGACTTCGAAGTATTGCTCTCCAGCGAGGTGGGAAGCGAAGGGCTGGATCAGCAGCACTGTCATCGGTTGGTGAACTTCGATCTGCCTTGGAACCCAATGCGACTGGAACAGCGAATAGGCCGGCTGGATAGATTCGGTCAGCAGGCGGAGAGAATCGATGTGGTGAACCTCTGCGTGCGCGGAACGATCGATGCGGCGATACTCGGCAGGTTGCTGCGCAGAATCAGAATCTTCGAGGAGTCTCTGGGGATGATTGATCCTCTGCTGGGACGAGCGGTGCGCACCCTAGCACGCGATGAGATGCGAAGGGAGGCGGAGCGACCGGAAGGTGAGGCGGGGCACAGACGGATCGAATGGCGGGCGGAGGAAGAGCCCACGGAACAGCAACTGGCGGAAGATGGGGAAGCGCCGCCCGTAGAGAGGGATGGTGACGAACAGCGCGACGGTGGGCTGGATGGGATACTGCGAAGCCGCGCCAATTGGGTTAGGGAGAGGGCGCTTGAAGAGCGCGAGTGGCTCGGTCCCGACCCTGGGGTGAGATCTCTTCGTGAGCGGACAATCCGAGAGCGGCTCGATTTGCCGAGTGGGCATATGGAGACATGGCTGCAGCATCGGATCGGCGAGGTCGGTGGCCAGATGCATCCGACGGGTGATGCGCGATGGATGGTCTCGCTGCCTGCGAGCGCGGTCGAGGCGCTGGTTGAGAGGGTGCGTGATCCGACCATGTTCGATCGCGACCAGCGCGGTTGGGCCGAGCGATGTGAGCGGATGATTAGCGCTCCCCCACCACATTGGTTCGAGGTGGTATTGGATCGGGACGGTGCGCGCGAGCGGCCTGACGCGGTGCATCTAGCACCTTGGCATCCATTGGTCCGTTGGCTGGTGGAACACGGCGAGCCGACGCCGTTCGCCGAGACCGAAGTCGGCGAGGTGGTCGTGCTCAGGATGCGGCGCCCGCCGCACGCAGCGTCGGGCGCTGCTTGGCTGGCCGCTCTAGAATGGCGCAGCGAAGCGCTCAACGAAATCAGGATTCGCCGTTGGATGCTGCTGGACGATAGGTTCCGACCGATTGACGAGCAATCTCGCGCTCCGCAGGCATGGCTGGAAGACGAACTAGCAATACACAATCTGACGCATAGGGAGGAGGAGGATCTGAGGAGAGCAATGGAGTCGATGTGCGAAGTGCTGCATGAGCGCGAGCGCTGGGCCTTGGCGCCAATCCTTGAGGAACTGCGTCACAGCGCCGAAGCGGCATGGACGTCCCGTATCGACCGAGAAATCGAGCAGCTGCATGTCGCCGAGGCGAGAGCACGCCATGAGGGAAGACCTCCCGATCCGCGCTGGGTGACGATGAAGCGCGGACTGGTCCGCAGGCTCAGGGCGGGGCTCGCCGACCGATTGGGCGAAATAGATCGGATTGAGGCGTCGCACGAAGCTCGCCTCTGTGCGCCCCTGCTCATTCGATTGGAAGATCGCTGAACGAATCCCCACCTTATTGGGAGAGGATGTCAGCGATTCGATTAGACGGCATCCAACGCGTTCTCGATGTCACGCCATAGGTCTTCGGCGTCTTCGATCCCAACCGATAGCCGGACGAGACCAGCGGTCACTCCGACTTCCAGACGCCGCTCTTCAGGAGTCGCTGCATGAGTCATGCTCCATGGATGGTTGATGAGGCTCTCAACTCCACCCAGACTCTCAGCCGTGGCGAATAGCCTACTCGCTGCCGCGAATCTCCGGGCCCCCGCTTCACCACCTTCGACCTCGAGGGAGATCATGCCACCGAAACGACGCATCTGAATCCTGGCGACATCGTGACCTGAATGCGATTCTAGACCGGGGTAGAGGAGTCTCGTGACCTTGGGATGCTCGACCAATCTCGCGACTAGGTATTCCGCGTTGTCGCAATGTCTCTCCATGCGGAGGGCGAGCGTCCTGATTCCTCTAAGTGTGAGGAAGCAGTCGAGAGGAGATGGGATGGCACCCAACGTATTCTGGAGGAATCGGATTTGGTCATTGAGATCCACATCCCTAGTGACCACTGCCCCACCGACTAGGTCCGAGTGGCCGGCGATGTACTTCGTCGTCGAATGCACCACGATGTCCGCACCCAACTCCAGTGGGCGCTGGAGTACAGGACTCGCGAATGTGTTGTCAACCACTACAATCCACCCTCTATCATGCGCCTCGGCTGAGAGTTCCCGCAGATCGTGGATATTGAGCAGCGGGTTGGTCGGCGTCTCCAACCAGAGCATCCGGGTGTCGTCTCTGGCGCACGCCTCCAACTCACCGGGACCCAATTCGCTGTAGGTGGTCTCGACGCCGAACTTGGACAACACCTGATCGAACAGGCGAGCCGTTCCACCGTATAGGTCAGAGGCGGCCACAATGTGGCTTCCTGATTCAAGTAACTGGGTCAATGTGGTGATGGCTGCCATCCCCGAAGCGAAGGCGGAACCATGCGCGGCCACACCCGGAGATTCGAGGTCCGCAATCGCAGCCTCGAGGACGTCACGCGTCGGGTTCTGACTGCGGGAATACTCGTATCCGGTGTGGTCAGCGAAATCCCGCTGGACGAAGGTCGAAGTCTGGAATATAGGGACTTGGACGGACCCGGTTCGCTCGTCGGGCTCGGCCGCCGTGTGCACCGATCGAGTTGATTCGCCCCTCTCCTCTTCCGTCAAAGTATCAACCCCACTCATCCGGCTCGAAGCCGTTGTCCCGCAACCAGTCATCGTTGTAGAGCTTTGAGAGGTATGGATTCCCAGCATCCGGTAGTATCACCACGATCATCGCCTGCTCGCCTCTCGCGTCGGACTCCTCCGCCAATCTAATCGCGACATGCAATGCGCCTCCTGCCGAGCCGCCGCAGAATAACCCCTCGGTCCTCGCCAATTCTCTGGTGACTCTGAAACATATCTCGTCATCGACTTGACGAATCTCATCGATGTGGGTGAAATCGGTCGCTGGCGGAATGAAATCCTCACCGAATCCTTCGACTAGGTAAGTGTGCGGTTCCCCCATCGTACCGTGCTCAAAATACTCCTTCAGAATCGAGCCAATCGGATCGACTCCAACTATCTGCGGTGCTTCACGACCTTCCGCATCTGCGGCTTGGTGTAGGGCAGTGGCACATCCCGAAATGGTTCCACCAGTCCCCATCGTGGCGACGAAATGGGTGATTCGGCCTGAGGATTGCCGCCAAATCTCCGGGCCTGTCGAGAGGACGTGGGCCAATGGATTGGCTTGGTGTGAATACTGATCCGGATACCATGCGTCCGGGATCTCGCGAGCCAGTCTCGCGGCTACCTCGTAGTAGGACTGGGGGTCCTCCTTGGCTACTGCCGTCGGGCAGACATGCACCTCAGCACCAATAGCACGAAGAAGATCGATCTTCTCTTGGGCCATCTTGTCAGGCATCGTGAAGATGCATCGATATCCCCTCTGTGCAGCCACCATCGCAAGGCCGATCCCCGTGTTGCCGCTGGTCGCCTCGATGATGGTGCCGCCGGGTTTGAGCAGCCCCTTCGCTTCACCATCCAACACCATCTGAAGACCAATCCGATCCTTAATCGAACCCCCTGGATTGCAGCGCTCCAACTTGACCCAAACCTCGGAACCTCGCAAGTGCGAAGTGATTCGGTTCAGGCGAATCAGTGGCGTGTGACCGATTGCATCGACGGCATCGGCGTATGCGCCATCTGAGAGTTCCATGCACCCCGCTGTCCGCGACTCGATATGATGATTCGCGTCCATCCTGCAGCGCTCATGGTTTGATGTGATATCCGTAGACCCAGTAGCTTCGATAGGCGGATTCGCTGGCTGTTCCCGCCTCCCTCATGTCCGCGAGCACCGATGAGAGAGCTCTTCTGATTGCGAAATCCCGTTCATCGCCTTCCATCAGCGGCGCCGCGATCTCAGCGAGTCGGGGGACCATGATGAAGCGTTCAGCATCGTCGTTGTCGAAATAGACAATGTGATCGCTGATGTGACTCATCAATCCGGCGGAACTGATTGCTCGCATGAGGATCTCGATGGAGAACGGAATCGGGAATATCCGGTCGAGCCTTCTCTCCGCTCTTGCGGCATCCTCGGCCTCCATCTTCGCGAGATGAATTTGCCTGACTTCATCATCCCGGAGAACTTCCCTGACCGCGCGATATGGGTCGTGGAGACAGGCGGAGTTCTCCGGTCGAAGGGCGCTTTCCACATCGCCACTGTCCCAGACGAAGATGCCTCCGGGATTGAGCGATTCCGAGAACTGTCGAGCGAGATCATCCAATGCCTTGATTGGAACAAGGTGGAGCGTAGATGAGGAGATGATGACATTCGCCTTGCGACCACCGAGCATCTCATCCAATTCGCGGAACACGGTATTGCCGGATTCGTCCCTTCCAATCGAGAGTTCAAAGTGAACGTCATCGCGGTCTTCAAGGATCTCCCTCGCCTTGCCGAACCACGATTCTAGAGGGTCGATGAGGACCAAATCGACGCCGATGCCGCGCTCATCGAGAATCTTCAGCAACTCGATTGCGGAGCCGCCGGTCCCAGCGCCGTAATCGACGACCAACGAACCTTCGCGAATGTAAGGGACTGCGAGATCGAGCAAGTGTTTGACCGAGTCACGATGCCAGCCGGCGGGGCTGGAGATGTCGCCGTCTTGGTACAGTGCCCTGTGGTAGGCTTCACCATCGGCAATCTGGGCTTCATCAAGCCCCTCTGGTGCCCAACCGGTTGCCATGATTCC
>CAZPCY010000002.1:0-45908 GCA_964585295.1 uncultured Candidatus Poseidoniales archaeon
CGATGGATGCCGCGCCGCCACCGCCACCTCCGATGGATGCCGCGCCGCCACCGCCACCTCCGATGGATGCCGCGCCGCCACCGCCACCTCCGATGGATGCCGCGCCGCCACCGCCACCTCCGATGGATGCCGCGCCGCCACCGCCACCTCCGATGGATGCCGCGCCGCCACCGCCTCCAGGAATGCCTCCTGCACCGCCTCCGGCGGCACCCTCGGGAGACCCTAGGCCTTGCCCGATTTGCAATGCCGATAATCCGCCGGGAGCGACGGTTTGTGGGACCTGCTCCTTCACTTTCCCTTGATCAGAGATCGAATTCTAGGACGTCCTCGGGAACCTCTGCAGGGGATGCCCGGAGCAGTTCGTCCGCTGGCAGATCCATCGGTACTGTCGAGGACCCTCTAACATTCTCATCGTCGCCCAACAGGGTAGCCATTGGGTCGTCTGCCGAGGTTGCTACCAGATCAGTGGCTTGGATTCCTGCGAGTGCCTCCATAGACGTTGCTTCGTGAACCACAGCTACTGGCTTCCTTGCTTCGATGGAACTTGTGTCGGGCGTGTCGTACACCTCCATGGGTGGCACGCTCTTGCCTAGATGAGGTGCGATTTCCATAAGCAAGTCGTGCAACCCCCTGTGCTGGTGTCCGCTCGTTTCGAATCTTGCGAAGGCAGTATCCCAAGCGCGCTTTCGCTTTCCACGGGCCAAAAGGCTGGCCGCTATTCCCAGTGCTGCTTCGTCCCCGTGCATCCCGAGCGCCATTGCTCTGGCGTAGATCGATTCGGCCATCTTGTGCTTACCCAGTAGTTGTGCGGCTTCAGCGGCACCGATTGACGCTTCCAGTCTCTGAGGGTGGCTTTTCATCACCTTTCGGTACCGTTTCAGTGCCCTCTTGGCTTGCCCCAAACGCATCAGCAGAGCCGCGTGTCGTATGGCGAATTCCGCTTCACCACGCCAGGTCCTACATGCTCTTCTGAGGACGAGTTCGGCAGCGACGGGGTCGCCACCTGACTCTAGGGCGATTGCCTCCCGCAGAGTCGCTTCGGGAGATGCCATGTTGCAATCGTGAGCGTTTGAGCCGATGAATCCTCCTGCTCCTGAAATTCTCACTCCAACAAGAGGTTTTTCTCCGAATCATCCCGAGTCCGACAGAGGAATTGGGCATTCTCGTATCTCCGATGCGGCGAACTGGTTTGTTCGCTGGCCTTGATCTTAGGGCATGTTGCGGAGCGTTGATGAACGGACGGTTGGAGGGTGCGGATATGAACGGGGAGCAGGAGGAGCCGATGCCTAACATGGGCCAGATGTTCACCCCGATGCTGATCATGATTGGCATGTCTCTGCTCATGATCAACGAGACTATCAGAGCCTACCTTGCCAACATCGCTGGGACAGTCATAGAACCTGTGGTGCCATTCCACTCAAGCCTCTTCGTCCCAACTGTCGCCCTGATTGGAGGAGCGATCATCATCGTGAACACCCTAATCCGATCAGTGTTCATGGATCCGCTTCGGCAAGCCCACTTCGCGCATCGCAACAAACAGCTTCGAAAACTCGTCATGGATTCGCAGCGCAGCAGGGATTTCGCTAGAGTGGAGAAGGTGCAGAGGATTCAGAACCGGATGTTACCCGAACAGATGGAGATGCAGATGTCGATGATGAGGCCACTGATGTTCACGATGATATTCATCATCGGTATCTTCAGTTGGATGTACACGATGGTCGAGGAATTTCGCGTCGACCATATGAGCCTGCCATGGCGCCCTCGTTGGATGTTTAACGATCGGGTTCTATTCTTCCCTGCTTGGATATTCGCCTACATCTCGGTATCAGCCCCGTTGGGACGCGTCCTCGACCGACACATCAGGCTAGTGAGGTATTCCAACCACCCTGTGATAATCGCCGACGAGCCGATTCCGGAACCACTCCTCGGTCTTCTGAGGGAGGCCGTATCAGAGGAGAAGAGAGGCGGTCGTAGCCGCAGAGGACGTCGCTCCGATTCGAAGAGACGGGGGGGATCGAACGCGAAATCCTCTGGAAACCAACTGGAATCTCCTCCTAAGGAGAATGAGGTCTGCCCTTCGTGCGATGGGTCGTCGATTAGCAGGGCCCCATCCGGCCGCCTCCGCTGTGATGTCTGCCGTGAGGAATGGCGGCGGTGATCCTACTGTGACCGCACGCCTCAAGGAGTCGAGCGCAAGCGGAGGCAATCCATGCTGAGGGTGACCGTGAGCGGCCTGCCTGGCTCAGGCACCAGCACTCTGGTTGCCCTGCTCGCATCCTGCCTCGGATTAACCAGCCTCAATGGAGGCGACGTATTCCGAGCCGAGGCAGCGAGAAGAGGTGTTTCGGTCCAAGAGTTCAGCGCTATTTGTGAGCGGGAACCGGAGGTCGATATCGAGCTAGACGCTCTTCTTCGTGAGAGGATGGCGGATTCGGAAGGACCCGGAATCATCGAGAGCAGGTTGGCCGGCTGGTGGGCTTTCGAGTCTAGGAGCAAGGCGGCCAAGATCTGGATTGCCGTAGAAGAGGAGGAGCGGATGCGGAGAATCGTCGAGAGGGAGGGGGGAACAATGCAGGAGAGGACCCGGGAGAACCGTGCCAGAGCCGAGCAGGATCGGCAGAGATATCGAGACCTTTACGGTATTGACATCGATGACATGACTCCCTACGATGCTGTGATAGATGGAACCCGCCTCTCTGCCGAGCAGGTCCGGGATTTGGTATTGGAAAGAATCGAGGAGGTCGATAAACCATGAGAACCGTTCTAGATAACCAATTGTCAACCGACGCCAAGCACGGTTCTCCTCCGGGAGATCGTAATCTTGCAGCACTGCTCACTGCAGGTTGGATTCTCATCGACAAACCTGCCGGACCGACCAGCCATCAGGTGTCCGCATGGGCGCGGGAGATCCTAGGTCTGGATAGACTGGGGCACGGTGGGACGCTCGATCCATTCGCTACGGGAGTCTTGACGCTACTGTGTGGAAAGTCGATGCGTGTCACCCAGACCGTTCTAGGACACCAGAAGGAGTACATCGCGGTTCTTCGATTTCCAGAACCGATCGATGATATTCGTGTCGATGAGGTATTCTCCAGATTGACGGGAGAGATCTGGAATGTCCCTCCGAAGGAGTCTGCGGTCAGAGTACAGGTAAGGAGCCGAATCGTACACTCATTCGACCGTCTCGACTCCTCCGATCGACTTGTTGTAGCTAGGATCGAATGCTCGGCTGGAACCTATGTTAGGACCCTAGCAAGAGATCTCGGTCTACTCATCGACGGTAGGGTCGAATTGCTTGAGCTTCGGCGGACTCGTTCGGGTCGTCATTCGGTTGATAGATCGGTGACAATGTCACAATTGGTGGACGCTGCTTGGTGCTCCAAGGAACTGGGGGATGACAATCCGATGCGCAGGATTGTAAGACCGATTGAAGGACTTTTCACGGGAAGATCGGGGGTCGTTGTCAAGGATGGTGCTGCTGCTGCGGTAGCGCATGGCGCAGGATTGGCACGAGCGGGTGTCGCCGCAATCGATGGCCGCTTCGAAGCGGGCGATGAGATCATCATCAGGAGTTTGAAGGATGAACTGGTGGCCGTAGCAGAATCTCAGGTCTCAAGCGTAGCGATCCAAGAGATGAGCGGTGGCATAGTTGCTCGGCCTCAGACGGTGTTGCTGGGAAGCGATGTCTACCCGAGGACATGGAATGAGACTTGAGTGAAGCCTTAGCCACACAGGCTCTCATACCAGTTCAAATTTCTCAAAGACCCATTGGTCCGTCTCGACTCGCACGAGCAGTCTTTCCATCTCGTCACACACCCGCCTCGCTCTCCCAAAGGATGGTTCGGCGCCGCGCCCATCTGACCTTCTGCTATGAATATTCACCGCTTTTGGTGCATTATCAGCCCCCCGCCCTTCCTCCCCTCGGATTCCCGCTCAAAGTTCCCCTCAAAATTAGATAGAGAACTAATCGGCCCTTCGATTCGATCTAGTTGATGCTAGTTCCTTGTTCTAGAAACGGCATAGGACCCATATGGCAACTAGGGACCGAATTGCGTTATCAGCGCCTATTCGGAGGCCTCTGATACGGTCGCTTGACTTTCCCGGGACCGATTTGTAGGAAGATGATAGCAGCTAGGATTATCGCAGCCGCTGCGATGTACATCGCCGCTTCCAACAGTGGTGCGGAATCTCCTGAGGCGAATCCACCAGCAGTTGTTTCATCCTCTCGTTCTGAGACAGGGAAGGCGATCGTTCGGAGATTGTCGTGCTCGTCAACTTCTTCGATCTGATCGGTTGGGTCGACGCTCGCGGTTATGTTCGCTGCGCCTGCTAAAGCCTGCCAATCGCAACGGATCGTCGTTAGTGCTCCCGGCGCGAGAGAATCGATGACGACACTGTCGATTATGGTGCCATCCAACTCGCACCGGACCGTCACAGCGGTAGCCATTGTGCTGCCGCTGTTGCGGACATATACATCGATGGCCAGAATATCTTCCTCCGTTGCCACGGTGACAACCTCGCCCCCTCGCCGAATCTCAATCGCCTCGACCTCAAGATCGGATCTCGCAGTTGCGATTACCTCCAATTCCATCGTGGTTGTCGAGCTGCTATCCGAGACGGAAATTGTGACCGTGTGCTGTCCTGGTTGAACCGGTGCCAGTGTCAGTCGGTGGAATGCATCGACGGTCGCCCATGAACGGTCCGTCATGATGGACAATTCGGATCCAGTCGTGTCTGGGTCAGAAATGTCGAGAGCTATCGTGGCGGCGATACCGATCTCGATGTACTCCGTCATAGGTAGGCCACTGATGATGGGGGGGTCATCGACTGATGTCACCGAAACCACGAATGAGTCAGTCCAAACATTGTCTCTCTGATCAGATACGGAAACGGATACAACCACATCTCCAAATTGCTCAGCTTGCGGCTGCAATCTGATGGAATCGCCGAGCATATCCGCTTGCACGATTGATGTGTCACTGGAGGTGACGTTCACGACGAGATCCTCCACCGCGGTGATGTCATCGGAACAACCGTCTTGGAACCAGATTAAGCGGCCACCTCCATCTTCCACCATTATTTGGTCGTCCACTGGTGAACAGGCGGGATTTCTGTCCCATTCGATTAGGTATCCACCGGTGATGGTGATGGAGTCGAATACGACTTCCAACGAGGAATCGTCGCCATCCGAGGACCATTGGAATCGCGCTGCGACGCCAATCTCCATGGCATCGCCTTGGCTCGGAAGGAGATGTCCTATAGGGGCACTCGCGGAGAATTGACCATCCTGCAGAGGAAGGCGATCAATGACCAGTTCGCCTTCGATTGCCAGTGATATTCCACTGAGGTTTTCGATGATTCCGGCTGTCGAACCGGAAACGGTCCCCTCCAAATGTATGGTGGGGTCGTTGACATCGATTCTCAATCCCTCGATGCATCCGTCCAAAAGTCGGACCTTCACATCGATATTCTGAGATGCAGTGGTCAGGAGCGATCCATCTCCAACCGTTGTCCAAGAGCTCTGTCCACTGCCTCTGGTCTCTAGAGATGCATTACCGATAACCGATACATGTATCCGCCCCCAAGATTGATCGTGAGGCCTCTGTATTCCTAATATCTCCCATGTACCAGTAGCCGCACCAATGGCTAGTTCAATTCCACACTGTGCAATCGCTAACCCATCTAGAACGCCGTCAGCCCCATCGAAATCCAGCACTGGAGTAGAGAGTGCGGGGGTGGTGTGCGCCGCTTTTGCCACCTCTAATCCGAAGTCTGGCGTGAGATGCTTGGCGGATAGACCAACTGCATCGACCTGCACTTCGGAGTCGTCGTTACCACCAACGGATACGTAGTCGATGGTGACAGATATCTGTCCGATCAGGGACCAAGACCAGTTCTCATCATCGTCGAGCGGTATAACCATCGGGTTAGAAGCCGAATGGTCTACTGCCTGCCAAGTGTGAGAGATTTCTCGAACGAGTTCGGTTCGTCCAGGCCATTCCAAGATGAACCTGACCGAATCATCCTGCAAGGCGTCTGGAATACGATAGGCGACCACGAGTGATAGGTTCCGGAATTGGTGCATGGAGACCGAAGACATATCGAATCCGGTTACTTCGATAACGGGTCCTCGAGACCAGTTGTGATTGCCATCGGGTGCGTTGATGCTCAATGTTGATCCAGTCGGTGAAGATGTAGACCAGAGGATGTCGGTTGTGGTCGTCTCTGCTCGGTCGTGATCTACTCGCAACTTCCCTTCTGAGATGATGACAGTCGTCGAGTCTGCCGGTTCTCCTTGGTATCCCTGTTCAGCCTCGGTAATCCACGCAGCGGAATCATCGAACCGACCGGCTGGCAGAAGGTCGACGGTTTCCGATCGGATCACGGTGTCGGCGGAGGCAATAGGTGTGAATGACCCTGTGACCATGAGGATGAGCGCAGTGAGAACTAGAGTACGATTACCACTCCGCACAGGCGATGCCCGTCTTCGAAGCGACTTGAATCCGTTGGTTAGTCGAGCCCCACTCTCAGGAACGCTTCATAAGCACCCCTTCGGTCGCTCGGCCGCTACCGATGGCTGTGGTAGTGTAGTGGTCAGCACAGTAGGTTGTGGTCCTGCTAGCCCGGGTTCAACTCCCGGCCACGGCCCCATCGGCACTCTTCCGAATCCAATCATTCCAGATCCGTCGCACCAATAGTGTGTCCCATCCTCTCCACCTTGGTTGCGAGGTAGCCTCGGTTCTCATCGCTGACGCCGACGATAAGAGGGACCATCTCGACCACATCGATTCCCAGCGCCTGCAATTGTCCGACCTTGTCTGGATTGTTGGTCAGAAGGCATACTCTATCGACTCCTATCGCGCGTAGAATCTCGGCAGCAATTCGATAGTCTCGAGCGTCCCCTGGCAGGCCGAGCATGAGATTGGCATCGAGAGTGTCCGCCCCCTTGTCTTGCAGGTTGTATGCTTGGATCTTGGCGTGGAGACCGACCCCCCTTCCTTCCTGACGAAGATAGAGGAGACATCCCCATCCATGTTCATCGATGGCACCCATTGCTGCATCCAACTGCGGTCCGCAATCGCATCGCATTGATCCGAAGGCATCCCCGGTCAGGCACTCTGAGTGGAGCCGTACCAACACAGGATCGGGTCCTGCCATATCTCCTAGGGTGAGCGCGACATGATCCCCCCCGGTAATCTCCTCATGGAACACCCTGATGCGGAATTCGCCGCGAATCGTCGGCAACCTCGCATCGGCTGGAACCGATTCGACGATCCTCGCATCGTCGTTTGTCATGTACCTCCCTCCAGCCTGCCACTATTGAGGGTCACGGAATACCTTCGTGCTTAGGAGAGTTAGGTGGGATGGACTTATGGATGCTGAACCGAAATTCACCAGCCTCTTCCAAGATTTCAAGCAATGACATACCCATTCTTTCGATTAGAGCGGGGATGTCACGCAGAGCATCTGGATCATCGGCCGAGACATCGAGTTGCGCCCCGTTGTCCAATTCCCGCAGCGCGATTCTAGTCTCCCGGACAGGAATCGGACATCTCATGCCGCGGAGGTCAAGATGAAGCACGTCTCGCGACATCGATCACCGATTCGCAACCGTGCCTTCAACACGACGGAAGACCGAGCAGCCCATGGTCCTCCGACTGGCGAGGATCTCAACTCAGGATAGATTCATGGAAGCCGGGCCATGGTCGCGATCATGGCCGAGACTTCACTTGATGAATCGGAGTCGAAGCCGACCGACGATATCCCCCTGCCCGAATTCCTGAGAATGGTGGCAGCCGTGACGATACTCGTCAGTTCTCTTCTCGCTGTCGAGATCGTCTATCGATGGTTCGTGGCACCTGCCAACAGTCTGTTACCGATACAACTAGCAGAAGCGGCAATCTGGTCATCTCTGAGCAATCTGATCTGGCCGGGTTCGACCGAACTGGTCATGCATTCATCAGGTGTCATGACTCAGGTGAACCTGAATCATCCGAATTTCTACTCAGGGGAGATTTGGCTGTATGTCTCGGACGAGTGCGCCGGAGTGCACGAGATTGTGTTCCTGTCATCGATGATCCTCCTGACCCCTGGTGTCTCCCTTCGACGAAAAGGGAAGCACATCGCGATCGCTTCGACGATAATCCTCTCACTAAACATGCTTCGACTCCTGCTGTTGTTCCCTCTGGCAGTTAGGGGTTGTGCCTCATCGCCAGGTCAATGGGGTTGTGACGCACCATTGTGGATCTTCCACGAGTTTATCCTTCGACATGGATTCCTGATTGCCCTAGTGGTTGGATGGACGATTTGGTTCCAGATGATTGGAGGTCGAAGCAGAGTCGCAGGATTTTGGCGAAGATTGCCGACGTTCTCCGGCCTATCACTCGCCTTCCAGCCATTCGGAGTGATCATTCCTCCTCGCGGACATCGGCCGAATTGGCGTTCTCCGATGATCGTAATGGGATTGATTATGGCGGCTTGGATGGTGAGTATCACCTCATCCGATGCACACGCCACATCTGAGGCGTCGGCTGAAGCCTGTGAAGGGGACAGAACCACCAGATGTTCCAATTTGATAGACACATGGGAGGACAAGTCCGGCCGAGTCTTGAGAGGCAGCCTCATCGCCATCGGGATGGTCATTGCACCGTTGCTTTCGATCGAAGCGAGATGGTCGGAAGAGGAGGAGTAGGATAGTCACACTCGGGTGACGACCTTCACCGCTTCACCATCGAACGTCCTTCTTCGGACGACCTCGAGAATCGATCTTGCTCGCTGGTTGTGGATCTGGACGGTACTCTGAGATTCACCTAGAAAGATCTCCCCTATGGCGATCTCCGGCACCTTTGCCTCCTCAACGATCCATTCACTGAGTCTACGGCTCGACCCAAATCTATCCCGGCCACCGGATAATGTGATTTCGATCATGCCGAAAGGGTCACTGATCTCGTCCCAGTCTGTGTTGTGCCTGACAGGATCACGATCGTGCCCGTCTGGAAGTTCAGGAGCCAGTCGCTCTTTAATCGTCAAGTTCCAGGTTGCCATAATCTGCTCTAGCTTTTGGAGATCTTGTCGGCCTACAAATGACCACGATGAACCCGATCTTCCCATGCGCCCGGTTCTACCAATCCGGTGGACATAGGACTCGATATCATCAGGCAAGTCGTAGTTGACGACGATCGTGACTCCGTCGACATCAAGACCCCGCGCTGCAACATCAGTCGCAACTAGGATGGTGATGCCTCCGTCCCGGTATCTACCCATCACCTTCTCACGAGCACCTTGACCCATGTCGCCATGCAAACCTGTGGCATCGAAACGATGCTTCCCGAGTCTCTCCACCAGCATGTCGACCATTCTCTTGGTGTTGCAGAAGATCAGCATCTGATCATCATCTTGCATATGGACAATCAACCGTCCCAGAACCCAGAGCTTGTTGGCGCGTCCGACCCTGACCCAAGATTGGTCGATTTCTGGAACCTCGACTTCCAGATCATCGGCCATGACATGATCGGCTTCCTCCATGAATTCCATGGCAGCGTCGATAATCTCCTGAGGGAAAGTGGCGCTGAAGAGCATGGTCTGCTGCCGAGATGTCATCGACTCGAATATCCAGGATATGTCTGGCCAGAATCCCATGTCCAGCATCCTGTCCGCCTCGTCTAGACAAAGGATCGAGATGGCAGCGAGATCCAAGTGGCCTCTCTTCGTCATGTCGATGACTCGGCCAGGTGTCCCGACGATCACATCCTGTCCTTCGTTCAACTTTCGAGCCTGACGCTCCAAGTCGGTGCCCCCATAGACCGGCAGCACGGAGATGCCTGAATCACCAACCAACCACGAGAATTCCTCTGCGACCTGAGTGGCCAGTTCACGGGTTGGACAGAGGACTATCGCCTGTGGTTCACCCTTGGGCTCGACCCTCTCTATGATAGGTATCGCGAACGCTCCAGTTTTCCCTGATCCGGTCCTCGCTTGAGCGATTAGATCACGGCCGGCACGGGCAATCGGTATTGCATCGGACTGTATCTCGGTCGGTGTATTCCAACCACCTTCGGAAATCGCTTCTAACAGCGCCTGGGGGAGGTCCCATTCACCGAATGTAGTCGGAGGCATCTCGTTCACCGCTCAGAAGTTCTCGGCATCGGCGATCTCTTGCTGCAACTCGCCCATCCAGTACTTCCGGCAGTTCTCCTTGTTTAGGAATCTCTCCTTGTTGCCTACTTTGCGGCGCTTGGGCAGCGCTTGTAGGACATGCTGCCTCATGTAGTGGCGGAACTTGAGGGCCTTGGTCCGATTTTCTCCCTTCGGTGACCAGCCTCTCCACAGCCGCTCGAATCGCTCGAGCTTGAAGTCGTCGGGCCCCTCGCTCATGTTGGACGGCTCGGCGACCTGCCCCCCGTATTTGACGCTGACGGCCCTTACTTGCCCATGAACGAGCCGCTCAATCCTCGTGAGTTGCATCGAACCCGAGGTCTTGTGGGTCGTCATCATCTTCCGAATCCTCGGGTGGATGCCACTCTCGCATCCCGATCAAGGCGTCATCTAAGGGAGAGTCCGCAGACCAATCCGAATCAACTGTTGAATGGTCGGTTGCTTCATCGTTGATTGGATAGTCATCACGCAGATCTTCCGGTGCCATTCCGGTAATATTGGAAGAATCCATCGAATCACTCACAGCGGATTCAGGATTGGACTTCGAATTCTCCCTCTCAACTTTCGGCATTGATGACATCGACATAGCTTGGGCCGGGTCGATCTCAACTTCTGGAGCAGGTGCGAGGTACCGGTTCTTCTCCTCCTCGGTTCCATCCAATGTTGGATCTCTAGCGAGCTCAGCCAATTCTCGACGAAGTTCCGGTGAGGTCTCTTGGCGTAACAGTTCTTCAGCCACCTCGCGCCTTGAGTGCTCGTCGAGGATAATCGGCAACATCTCGATGCAAGTAGCGCGCACCTTCGGATCCATGTGTCTCGCTCCGTCCACTATCAGGTCGCGTACTCGTACCGAGTCCTTTTCGATGCGGCCGAGGGCTCGCAGCGAGTGTTTCCTGACTTCCTCGTCTTCGTCGAAGAGGCTTGATTCGATTAGCAGTTGCGCGATCTCAGGTGCGGTGTTGGCGAGGGTCGGCAAAGTCCTGGCCCCTCCTCGACGCACCTCTGAATCCTCATCTTGAAGACACCATCCGATTAGATCCCAACCAGCGGCACCGGCTCGGTGTCCGAAGGTCCGTAGGGCCTTGCTTCCTCGGCGCCGGAGATCTGCATCTTCTTCTCTGATTAGTTCATCAACGTGGATGACGCCGACCTCGGGCCATTGCTTCGCTGCTGCGGTGAGGGCTTCGAACGCATCGGATCTCGATTGCTTCTCTTCACTTCGTAGTTGCTCTCGTAGGATCTCTTCCGTCGCCGAGGGGAAGATTGGGGAGCATTCTCGAAGGCATTGCCGTGCGCTCTCCCGAACTGATTCGTCAGCGTCGTCGATTCTCTCGTCGAGGACATCGAAGAGATGCTCACCTCCTCGCAACGCGATGTATAGGAGAACATCCAACCCAGCCTTACGGACTTGAGGGTCCTTCG
The DNA here is from genome assembly GCA_964585295.1 of uncultured Candidatus Poseidoniales archaeon. Taxonomy (GTDB): domain Archaea; phylum Thermoplasmatota; class Poseidoniia; order Poseidoniales; family Thalassarchaeaceae; genus CAUZSY01. The sequence goes on from CAZPCY010000002.1 coordinate 11,578, forward strand.
CTCGGAGGGCAAGTTCAAGAGTGGCGATAGCGCTCTCGTCGTCCCTGCGCCCCGTTCTCGGCAATGCTCTGACGCCATCTGCCCTAGTCAGTAGATGTCGGCGATCTTGCCATCTCACCTCCGCGGTGGCGAGATTGCCGTTTGCCAATGGTAGGATATCGTCGGGAAGCAGTGCGCTCCAAGGCCCCTCAGGAGGCCGCAAACCCTTCTCCTTGGCGAAGCGGGGGCCTCTATTCAACGAGATCGGTAACCCCGTCCTCGGGTCCCTCGCGACGTGTCTCCTTGACATGGGCGGGCCGCGCGATGCAGTCGGGGGCATTTGAACCAACGCGGAAGAAGCCCACATCCTTTCGCTCGTAAAATCAGCCCGAGTGCGTCAGTCTCAGGAGCCTCCCATGACCGTGCTGGGCAAATGTCAGGGTTCCATCTGGATGGAATGCTATGCCGAGTGCCCCCGGGACATCCTCGACGATGACTTTGACCTCCGATCTCCAACCTTGATCGGAATTCTCATCGGGGATCAGATCTACCCTAATCAATTCCGAACCGGTTGGTATCGCTGCATTCCACGAGCCGTATGTAGTAACGAAGACCGTTGTCTCAGTCCCAGGTATCGAGGACCCGGCTGGACGGAGGGCAATTCCATTCGCCGAACTGTGCGGGGTGAAGGTTCCGATGGGACCGATTGTCCCTGCAGGGATTGGATCACTCGGGACATCATCCGGCCACCCGTAATCATGCCCCAATGAGAACAAATTCAGTTCTTCGAACGGGCTGTCGTCACCATCCCAATCGCGTCCATTGTCGGTGAACACATATCCAACCCCTGGCACCAGTACCCCGTCATACGAATTCCTGACGCCGGTTGCAATCACCGAGTGTTCACCACTCTCGGGGTCAACCCATAGGAGTGCGGCATTGCGGCCGTCCGCTTCCTCACAGACATTGCAAGTGGAACCTGAATGCCAGATAAGCGATCCGTTCGCTGCGAACTCGACCGCGTTGGTCTGGTGATTGCCGGATGGGATGCCGGACACTAGCGTGGTTCTGTTTTCGGCTACCCATGTCGCTGGTTCACTTCCGTTTAGGTCGAACCTGGTCAGGCGTCCTCGATCTGAGACAAATAGAATGCCCTCCTCCATGTCTATGAGTGCTCCCTGAGGCTGCTCAAATCCCGTAGCGAGATGATGGGATCTCGACACCGTGCTACCATTAAATCGGTGCATTGTTATGGAGTCCTCTTCGTTGTCGCAGACCAGTAACCACTCTTCGTCAATCCAATCGATGCATGTTGGCGCCCCAAGGTCGTCAGAAATAGTTTCCACGGCATAACCAATGATTGGCTCCGGTTCGGGTGCGAACAGATGTGGCAGCGACATGTTGAGTGCGAAGAGGAGGATGCCGGTGATCAGAACCGCAACAGCGGCCTTCCATCGTGATTGCAGCAACACCACATCGCGGCCATCTCAACCCGCCTCATCACTCTGTCGTGACTTCAGTGCTGTCTTCGGATGATTGCTTGCAATCACCGGGCGAAGGGTCGAAGGTCGAAGTACGCCCCCGCTCGTCCGAGTGACTGAGATGAGGGATGAAGAAGAGGTCGCCCGCCTGCTACGAATCAGCTTCATGGAGAGTGGGACCGACACTCTGACGCATTCGGAGTTGGTCAGATTCTGGGCGTTGGATATGCAGTGGTTCTCACCAGAGGTATCGGAGGAGGTCAGCGATGCTCTTCTCCGCGGGGGTTGGCTCCACGAGCGTAAGGGTTTGATGTCGCCGGCCTTGACTTCGATAGATATCGACATACCTCTTGGATGGCGTCCGATAGCCCGGCGTATGATTCAGATCGGACCAATGGTCGTAATACCAGAGGTCATCGAATCCGAAGACTCTGGCGATTCGGATGCTGCGGAAGAAGTCGGGGAAAGCACATCTGGAGATTCGATGGATGTTTCAGAAGGACATGGTGATCCAATTGCTAGCCAGAATTTCCCTACAGATGAGCGGGCCAATCCACCTCTTTCAATCAGTCCGACGGAGTTGGCGGAGAGGCCGACCGATCCGTGGATCGATCGAATACCCAGCCTTCTCCATCTCATCTCCGATTCTTCCGGCCTCGAATCCAAGGAAGTGATGAGGAGGGCGCAAAGGAAGCGCCGTGCGCTAGGCCCCGTAACTCTCTGGATGTCTCTGATGCTCGTCGCTAGAGAGCAGCGCATCGACATCGAACCATTCCTTGAGATGTGATTTCCAGATTGGGTTTTCAATCACCGTTCGAGTGATGGCCGGCCGCCTCATGTACGAGCAGCCCGGGTAGAACCAGAACCGCTAGCACCAGAGAGAAGAGTACGGTGATAGCAGTAACTATGCCGAAGTCCCGCACCACCGGCAGAGGTGAAAGCGTTAGAATCAGGAATCCACAGATAGTTGTGACGGCAGAAATGACGAGAGACGATCCAGTGGTGGACAGAGTCTCTCTCATCGCATCCCACCCACTGCTGCCGGATTCCACGAGCGATTCGAACCTTCTCCACATGTGAATGGTGTAGTCTAGTCCAAGTCCGATGGTTAGTGCAGTAACCATGACCGTGAGAACGTTCCAATTCATTCCCAACAACGCCATCGCCCCGACTACCCAGGTCGCCGCCATGGCTACCGGTGTAATCACTAGAATAGAGGGTCCGAATCGACGTGTGAGGGCGAGAAGCACCAAGAAGGAAATGGTCAGACTGATTGCCGTAGACTCGATCTGAGAAAATGATAATCCGGTCAGGACCATGTCGAGTTTCACAATGTCCCCATCGAGATGGAATCTCGCCTCGATTAGATTGTCAGCGTCGAGATTTGCGACTAGATCCTCCATCCGGTCGACGACGGCCGCACTATCCTGACTGGTTCTAGCCTCCACATCGATGGTGATCCTCATGTCGGAGATGGCTACCCCACCTGTTCCGTTAATCAGGATCACGCTCTTGGCCACTCTATCAGACCAAGTCGTGCCGTCCAGATGGTCCGCGACCGACAGATTGGACTGCAGCAACTGCAGGGCGGCAGCGATTTCCCCGCTATGATAACCATCCATGGCGGCGAGATCCCCATCGACGATTCTCAGATTGTGGGCAGCCCCAAATTCGGTGTCCTGTTCGACCGCATCCCGAAGTATCGGGTAGACTCCATCATAGGAGGGTCTGGCACTAGCGATGACTGAGGTAGGAACGACGACGCCGTGTGTCGATGCGATTCTATTGTCGAGCAGCCACAGACCGGTTAGGAATGTCTCGTCATCGGTTATTACGCTGGAACCAGGAGTCGGTTCAATCAGGATGTCTATCGGTTTCCAAGCCGCTGATTCATATGAGTCGTACAATTCATCCCTCACTTCCATCACCTCCATGTCGTCTGAGAGGAAATCCGACAGTGAGAATTCGGTCTCAAGCCGCACTGCCGCCATCATGATTGATCCAACGGTTAGGAGGATGACGACAACGAGCACAGCAATCGTGTTCCTCTTATGGAAAATCGTTAGTCGGTCCGCGTGCACCGCGAGGATTGTACCTCTGTCGTTAGGGGGGGGTTTCGCCCCCCGACTCTCGACTAGAACGTGAAGAGCACCCACGACGATGGTGGAGGAGAGGAATGCGGAGATGACTCCGGTGGCGAGCACGAGACCGAATGTCCGGACAGGTGGTAGTGGAGAGACGACATTCGAGATGAATGCAGAGACCGTGGTAAGGACTGCCAAGCCGAGTGCAACCCCGAGAGTTCTGCAGGCTTGTACCCACGCATCAGGAGGGGCGACCCCCTCTCTCCTTAGTCTCTCATAGGTTCTCTGCAGATGGATGGAATAATCGATTCCGAGGCCGAGGACAACGGGGGCTACTGCGACCTCAAGAATCGAGAAACTGGCTCCGGCAGCCGAGGCAGCACCATAGGTCCAGATCAATGCGGCTGATAGGGCCGCAAGAGGGAACGCCACGAATCTGAACGACCGGAAGGCGAACGCCAGAATCCCTACGACGGTCAGAACGGCCAGTACTAGGAGTCTGACGAGTTCGCCCAAGGAACCAGAGTTGATCTCATGACTGATCAGGCCATCGGAGATGACGGAATAGGTGACAACGCTCCCTTCTGTGGACCCGAGTCTAACCAAGAGGTCTCGGAGTTGCACTTCGCCGACTATGCGGTCGCTCTCTTCGAGGTCATCTCGAACCTCGATGACCCACAACGTCGACTGGGCCGTCGGAACGGGAGGATTCGAGCGGTCTCCTCCTAGCCAGTCGCAGACTGCTTTGAATTCGAAGTTCCGATGAAGCATCGCCGATCTCGCTGTCGCTGCGGCGGTCAGGAGCCTCTCATCCGCACCGTCCGTTGAGCAGTCCGTTCCGTTCTCGATGGAATTCGCCAAGAAAGTCTCCCAATCGGGGGTATCCGCAATTGAGGATGCCCCATCAGTTGTCTCTTCTAGAGCCGCTGAAAGGATTCCAGGGGCAGTCGTCTCCGATCTGATGAAGCCACTGCTGTTCTCGGAGAATGACATCAGTTCCTCAAAGTCCGCCGACTGCTGCTGGATGGAATGCCAAGAGAGAACGTTGCCCCCGTCGACGGCTGTGACCTGAACGAACATCCTCTCTCCATGCCCCTGCATGGTGCCAGCCATCCTATCCGCTGCGACATCCGCATCGCTCTCCGGTGCGAATGCAGAGAGGTCGGTGTGGAAGTTGGGTGGTGGAACCAACTGCGAAGCTAGGAAGCCCGTTAGCACGAGCGCTAGGAGGACCAACCCCAGCGCTCCTTTCTCCAACCATTCGGCGATGGGGTCACGGTGATCAAGGACGACCGCATCCACCATGCGCCACGGGGGTTCACGACCCGCAATAAATTGAGTCGGCGCACGGGACGCTGGGGGGCCAATCGAGCGAGCGGGCTTAAACATCCACGTAGCCATACAGCGAAGATCTCGTCAAAGACCTGAAAAAGGGTGGGCTGGTCGGCGACTTCCATGGCGATCAAGGTCCTGAAGTCGGAAGGGACGGAACTGCGCATCCGCATTAGTGGCGAGGATCACACCGCTCTGCAACTATTCCGAGTGAGAATGAACGAACATTCTGATGTCGAGTACTCGAACTACTTCACCGGACACCCTGATCTGGATGAGCCGGAGTTCTACATCCGCGTCAAGAAGGGCAAAGACGCGACCAAGGTTCTGAAGGCCGTCTGCGGAGACATCACCGAAGATATCGCTTCCGCCTCGCTATGATATGGTTCGAGGTGGGTATCTGTGAATGTCTCGTCGATCGACGAGGCGATTGGTCTAGCGACTTATGCGACTGATCACCTAGGCATCCACGGCGTCCTGAAAATGAGGCCGGGAGATTTTCGCGTCGAGGAAGTCGGTCGCATTCCAGCCCTGCAGGACCGAGGGCGTTTCACCGCGATTCGAGTCACCTTAACTGATTGGGAGACCAATCGATTCATCGAGCGATTCGCGAAGGCTTGTGGCATATCTCGGAACAGAATATGGTTTTCTGGGACTAAGGACAAACGTGCGGTCACCACGCAGACGATGGTTGTGGACGCACCTCGAAAGAAAGTAGAATCGGTAGAGATGACTGATGTTGATGTGGAGATTTTGGGTCGAACTCATCAGAAGGCTAGGATGGGCGACCATTCTGGAAATCGCTTCACAATAACCGTGAGAGGTTGTGCTGACTCCGAACATGGTGCCATAGACGGCAAGGAGGCGATGTCTAGGGTCCACATGATCCGATCATCGATGGAGGGGTCATTCGGCGAGGGCGTATTCCCCAATTGGGTGGGCCCTCAGAGGTTCGGTACGATTCGCCCTGTGACTCCGATAGTCGGTCGCAAGGTCCTCGAAGGTGAATTCCAAGGCGCGGTCTCGAGTTATCTCGGAATGCCTGGGATCTATGACGCCCCTCCGATCGAAACCTTCCGCACTGCTTGGCGTGAACGCGAGGATGTCGAAGAGTGTCTTGCGATAGTGCCTGATTCTCTAGGATTTGAGCGTCGGATGCTGGAATCGCTGAAGAGGAACCCGGACGATTGGGTAAGGTCGTTCACCACTCTTCCTAGGAATCTTCAGTTGATGACTGTGCATGCCTTGCAATCGGTCGCATTCAATCACCTTCTGGCTGCTAGGATAGCAGCAGGCCTCCCTATCGCCTCTCCAGTCGAAGGAGACTTGGTCGCACCTCTGATGGCTGACGGAAAGGCCGACGTCTCCAAGAGCGCTCTCGTCGATGGGAGCAACATATCCCGAGTGAGGAGAAATTGCGCGCTTGGGCGATTAATCATCACGGGGCCGCTACCAGGTGCCGACATGTTGACTTCTGAAGGGGAGCCGGGTGAGATGGAGAGGCGAGTCATCGAAGAATTGGGCCTTTCAGGTTTCGACTGGCAGGTCCCTTCTATTCCGCGTCTGTCCTCTAACGGAACTAGACGACCTCTGACATCTAGGTTCAGGGAGTTCGGAGTCGAAGAGACCCCAGAATTGGATGCTTCATCGTTGTCAGAAAGGTGGTCTTCTGGTCCGCGAGAAGGAGAGATATGGGATCGAGAAGGAGCATGTCTTCGAATGCGATTCACTCTTCCTCCGGGAACATACGCTACGGTGCTTCTCCGAGAGTTCATGAAAGCGCCATCAAGCCAAATCTGATGCTACCAGCCGTCGGGCATGGCGATGGTCATATTGGTCCGCGCAGCCCCTTTTCGAGGTCAGTAAACAGCAGTGACAGTAGGATTGCGGAAATCGGCTCTGCATCGGCCTCATAGCCGGCCGAGTTCGAGGGTTTCTAGGTTGGTGACTCCACCTAGGTCGGAGATTGCATCCTCAAACCGGTCGAGGTGACCTTCGCCATCTTCAATCACGACCTGCACTTCAACGAACATCATTCCGAAGGCCAGCGGCTTCTTCTCGACCCGCTGCACCGAACCTACATCCTCCGGAAGGCCTTCGATGTCGACTACGAGAGAATCTATCCTCGATTGACCCTTCTCATCGAGATTCACCTTGTACTTCACAATGACTTCGCCCATCAGCCACACCTCAAGGTCCTTGGAATCTGCAATTCTGACAGATGTACCGAACGGCCTGATCACGGCAGCGTTCACTGCGGCCGATCGGTTCGCCGCATCCAGGGCAGGGAAACGAGGTGCTCCGAGGCTCCACGAGAGGGAGTCCTGATGCCGTGCATGCGGTCGCGCGCTTCGCCATCCGTCCACCTTTGGACCGGCCGGCGCGCATCTCCTCTCTTTTACCCTTGTGGAGAGCCGGAGTCCACTCCGTCGTACGGTTGCAATAATCCCGAACATGTAATCACCAGGCGACGACTTCGATTTCGCTCGTCATATCTAAACCACCGAATCGATGATTCTCGCAACGGTAGCCCTTGAATGAAGGGAAGAGAGAGAGTCTTCAAATCTGAAACTGATTCGATTGTTACAGGCTCAGGTCTATTTGGCCGCTGACCCCTCAATCAGAGTTCAACCTCTAGTTGGGCATGAATTTGATGGATTCTATCAGTCGGATTTCCTTCGCACCCGGAAACCGACTTTCGGGGTTGGTGAGTCATCATCACCGAGTTGGATTATCCCATCCTCTTCCAACTCATTCTCAACCACGATGCGAACGCTCTCTCTAGGTCGTTTTCCAGCAGGTTTCAGATTGCGGCATATCAGGTAGATTTCCGAGGATGCATTCCTGCTTGCTAGTGGGGAATTTCGATCGACCTTGGAAAAACGCTTCTTAGCCGCACGCACGATTGCATCGAGTCCTGGGCCTTGGAATATCTTCGTAATCAGAGACCCTCCCGGGCGCAGGTGTCGTAGGCCGAAATCGAATACCATGCAGACGAGATCGACTGAGATAGCCTGATCGGTGTCGTACTGGCCGGTCAGATTTGGGGATATGTCGCTCACCACGGAATTGATTTTCCTTCCGTCGAGAACGGTATCTATCTCTGCGTGGACGGAAGCATCTCGTATGTCGCCAGTGATGAGGTGAGCGTCACCGACTGGGGCTGTGGGGAGAAGATCGACTCCTATCACGTAGCCACCTTCTCCAACTATCCCCATGGCAACTTGGGTCCAGCCACCAGGGTGGCATCCAACATCAAGGACCACATCGTTGGGCCTGATGGTCTCAAACCGCTCTTGTATCTGCAGGAGCTTGTACGCGGATCGAGTTCTGTATCCTTCCCTTCTCGCCCGGCGCCGCCATGGATCGCGACGATGCTCCTGATGCCAGCGTTTACTCACGGTCCTCGGACCGGGCGGTTCGCGGACAGGTAAAAGGCGGTCGTACCCCGGGGGTGGCACGAGGGGGATTGAACATCTCGACTCCGGCTTTTCGAACGAACGCCATCGCAGCGTTACTACTGTTGCTCGTCACAGTCCTCTCCAAATCGACATTGGCCGACGCGAGTACCGGGTCACAGACGCGCTTGGAGGTCAGCGGCGGGTCACTTGTCATTCTAGAGCAGGTGACAGCTACATGGTGTGATGTCTGTGCCACCCATGAGCAATGGTTGGACGACTTCGACTCGGCGAATCCATCCCGCGTCCAGAGGGTGGCTCTGCATTCAATCGTCGATGATCCGCTGGGCAATCCCGCTTCGGAAGTAAGGATGGAGGCTCTCTCCACATCCGATTCCGGTATCGTCCCAATCTACTACTTCGATGGAAATCAGGAGATGCTGAATTCCCAATCTGCATCTCAATTGCAGTCATCTTTGCTGGCCGCAGAGGGCGATAGGACCACCTTTGAGGCCATCGACGTCATAGCAACTGAGAAGGAAGGGTCGCTTCAGTTGTGGGTGGAAATCCAAAAACCACTCATTCTCAACGGCACGACCATCACAGTATTGCTGCTGGAAGGAATGGCCCATCTGGATTCCGCCGTTGCTACCAACGGAGTCACTGAACACCCGAACTTGCTCCGCCAGAGTGCCACCGTTCCCCTTGATGGCGGCTCACCTAACTTCGTCGGTTTCGAAGAAGCGGCCGCTAACCTTACGGTTGAAGGGACTATTTCCGCTTCATTGAATTTGACTCCGGGCTGGGGTTCTATGGATGATTGGGTCATACTTGTGGTGCACGAGCACACTCATCCCATCGATGATGGCCCGAGGACGATAGCCGCCGTTCGCCTCAGCGGCGATGATTCGGATTTTCGCGGTGAATCTTATGCCGCTTGGCCAATGTTGGCGATTCTGGGTCTGATTTTCGCAGCAACGATTCGACACAGGCCGGGCGATTGATGCCGTGTCGCATGGACAATCCGCACTGGGGGGATTTGTGAATGCACTCTGATATACGATTTACAGACGGACTGGTTTCAATCACCCCTAGCCTCACGGCGAATCGAATTCGGTTTGAAAACCACTCTCCTCTGAATTTGGATTGGAGTCATGGAACCAATTGTTTGATATGGTTCGATGATAATGCAATACCAAGATGGCTACGAGTGAATGGAACCCGGACGAAGAGCAGGTTGGAAGCGAGCCGACGGAATGGATTGTTGAATTCATCCTAGAGATTCGAGGTAATCTCCCGGTACGATCTGTAACCGTCTTGCACGGCGAGGATCTAGATGGTGTACGGAATGCTCTGCACAAGGAATTGACAGAAATCAATCCGGAGGCGATGCGAATCGATGTTACGGTCATCAGGATGGAGCCTGTCGAGATGGAGACCGACCAAACCCTGTTCGATGATGAGGTTGGTCTCTACTCTCCGTGATCTAAGCCGATCTCCTCGATTAGGCACTGCGCAGTATGTCTGATTGCAGACTCCGAGTCGAACATCGGTGAGAATCCAGTCGAGAATAGTCGATCGACGGCGAGGTAGGTCCTAGGGACATCACCGGCCCAACCCCGATCCCCTCCAGTGTATTGGATTTCTACATCCTGCAAGCCACTCTCCTCAATGACTATCGCTGCGATCATAGAGACGCTGCAAGTATCCCCGGTTCCCAGATTGAATAGGTTGACTGAATCCGAGGCCACTTTAGTCAGATGAAGCATCGCCCGCGCACAATCGATTACTTCCATGTACGCTTTCTCCTGTTTCCCATCGCCAAGGACCTCCAATGTTCTGGGATTGGCTTTCAGCTTGTGAATGAAATCGTAGATGACCCCGTGCGTGCCGCGCGCACCGACTATGTTGGCGAATCTGAACAGCCAAGCGCGCAACCCGAAGGTGCCAACCCATGAGGTGATTAGCGCCTCGCTTGCCAACTTCGATGCTCCATACAGTGAGATTGGTAGGAGGGGGCCGTAATTCTCAGGAGTTGGCATGACCTCTGCCTCTCCATAAACTACACTACTGCTTGAGAATGCGATGTCGGTGACGCCCTCCAATCTCATTGCTTCGAGAACATTGTAGGTAGCGATCGTCCCTTGTTTCAAATCAGTGTCCGTCACCCTAGTCCCTAGGCGGATGTCGGGATTTGCAGCGAGATGGAAGACCATATCCACCCCCTCCATCGACGTGCGAACCGCTTCTAGGTCGAGCAAATCGCTATTCACGAACTGAATTGGGTTATCCGAAGTTCGATGATGAGCCAGAAAAGACTCTCGGCCGCTGGACATGTTGTCGAACACCACGACTTCGTCACCACGTTGAACCAAACCATCGACCAAGTGGGAACCGATGAATCCGGCTCCACCCGTGACCAGCACGCGCATGCCTGCTCCGAGCCGCGGCTTATCTTTAATCGGCATGGAACCAATTGCTGTGAACTGTATCAAATCCATCGTTGTAAGACTCGCCTCTTTAGAGGCGAAGTTGATGATTGACTGCAATCATTCCAAATTCCATCTTGCCGGGGATTGGTTGAAATACGAATCTGACTGCGGAAACCATTGATGGAGGCTGCCGAGGGGGGCGATGCCCTCACAGGTCCCGTTTTCGCCGGCATGCCGATGTTCAACGAAGAGGAAACGGTCGGCTCAGTGGTCCTGCGAACGAAGCCCCATGTCGATAGGGTGATCTGCGTCGACGACGGATCTTCGGATGCTTCTTGGCGTATCGCACAGCGTTGTGGCGCCGAAGTCGAGCACCACCGAGCCAATCGTGGCTATGGAGCGGCCCTGGGTTCCATCTTCAGGATTGCTAGGGAGGGCGAGGCCTCTGCACTGGTCATCCTTGACAGTGATGGACAGCACGAGCCGGATGAGATCCCAGTTCTGCTACAGCCGATAATTGATGGAGAGGCGGATGTCGTAATCGGTTCTCGATTTTTGAGCAATAGTGAGAGTGCGGAGATGCCTCATTATCGCCGCCTTGGAATCTCACTGATCAACACCGCGTCGAACCTCTCTAGCAACCTCGATGTTCGAGATACTCAGAGTGGGTTCCGCGCTTTCAGCCAGAGGGCATTGGATTTACTCGCTTTCGATCACAGTGGGATGGAGTCTACTTTGGAGGTCCTAGAACAGTGCAACGAGAAGGATTTGCGGGTATGCGAGGTCCCAATCAGTGTGAGATACGATGTCCCTAAGTCATCGACCTACTCCGCATTTGGTCATGGCTTCACGGTGCTCTCGTACGCGATGGTCTCCCTATCTCAGAAGAAGCCTATGCTCGTGTTCGGAATTCCTGGCCTAGGTCTTCTGGCTTCTGGTACGGCTATTGGGATGCGGATGCTCAATTCGGTGGAGACCTTGACCGACGGGACTATTTCGTTGAGTGTTGGACCAGGCCTTACAGGAGCTTGGCTTGGCATGCTTGGAATCTCTCTATGCTTCACCGGCTTGGTCTTGCAGGGGGCCAGAGGCCTCATGCGATCGGTGGTGTCGCGGCGCCTCTCTTCGCTCTGATGTAGGGTTGAACTGCTTCAGGCTGCGATTGATTCTTGATGCGGACTCGATTCAGCCGCATCATCCATGGTCGATGACGACGACGCTGCGGTTTCATCAGGACTCGACTCTAACGAGTCGGAGCTGGTACCCTCGGGGTCTGGAATTTGGAATGGTGTTGCCGCCCTTGTATCTAGATTAAGGCGGTCTAGAGGGCGACTGTCGGACACCTCATTCGGACAATCTGTCGAAGCGATGAGGCAGAGAGCAGAAGATGCGTCAAATGCGGTACACATGCAGGCCGAACGACTTGCAGATAGGTTCTACGGTGTGGTTATTCGCTCACCGGGAAGCGTTGTGGTCCTGATGTTGTTGGTGACGGCCTTGATAGGTAGGGATGCATTGCAATTCCAGCACCAAATCAATGGAGATGTCGAGATTTATCTACCCGATGGGGCTGATTCGACTGAACTGCTTCTCGATGTTCGAGAACAGTGGTCGACCGATATCGTGATCCTGTATGTACACTCGAAGGATGCTTACGAGGACCCGTCTCTCAGAGTGGCTGAGAACGTCACGGATGTCGATTTCCTGGCCCAATTGTCGTGGCTGGAAGGAGATGATGGTAATCGCGATGCTGGAGGATACAGTGCTGGTTTGGATCCCGTCAAGGAAGACCGAGGCTCGATCGATGGGGTAGTTTGGATACTGTCTGCAGCGCAGATTATCAAGGAAGCTAACTCTTCCTCCTATCGATTCAATTGCGCGATGGAGAGGCACGCTATCCCACTCTTTCAGCAGGACTCTTGCCCGATATCCTCACAGAATCCGTATGAGGGCTATTCCATTCCTGAGGGTCCGAATGCGCAGGACCGCGTGGACAATTTGGTCGATAACGCTGGCTCACTGATGGATTCTTTCGTTCGGGACACGAATGGCAATGGCATCTGGGATACAACCGTGATTATAATTGGCATTGACTTCGACATGTCTCAGTCGGACATCACCCCTAGAGATGATCCGAAAGGAATAACCGAGGAGAATCCCAGTGGTCAGATTCGGGATCACAAGGCCTTCATCGGCCATGTCCAAGAGGTCATCGACAGATGTCCCCACGAACTTTGCCACAGGGTCTACACTCAACCGCTTTCAAGCATGAATGAAGAGCGAATCGATGCTCTAATTCCTAGGAGCGCTATCACGATTACTGGATTAACGCCCGTCGTCCACGACGTCTCAGACGCGGTCTATCTGGAACTGGTCGACCGGATGCTACCTTACTCACTCCTCTTCGTAGCCATAGCGATGATCGTTCTGCACCGAAATCCGAAGGTGCTTGCCATCTGTGGACTACCGATCCTGATGAGCTTGGCCATCACATTCGGAACTACGGTCATACTAGACATTATGCTGACTCCGATGATTATCTCGGCTGGCCCTATACTAGTCGGACTGGGTGTAGATTACGCCCTCCACCTAATCAATAGAATCGAAGAGAATCGCGACCGAATATTGGAGAAGGCAGCAGAAAGGGTATGGGAAGCTGAACGCCGAGGTGAAGCCATCGAGATGCCCGATCCTTGGGATGCCAAGGTATACCTATCTGCTACGAGAAGCGCCGTGATGACTACAGGTCACGCGATTCTCCTCTCAGCAGTCACCACGATAATCGGTTTCAGCGTCCTTACTTGGACGGCATTGGTACCGATTAAACCGATGCGGACCGTTGGAACGACTCTTCTCCTCGGTATTACCTGCACTTTCTTCCTCTCTCTCGTGATGGTACCTGCTCTGGGATATTTGCTCCGATACAGGAAGGGCAGAAGCGAAGCACGTGACACCTTTTGGAAGAGGGTGGGACAGATTCCCATCCGTGGTGTATGGGTCGTGTTAATCGTTTCAATGGTTGTTACAGCCGCAGGGGTGAACATCCTCAGCGAGGAATTCGGAAAGGAGATTACCGGATCATCGGATGAGGTCCCTCCGAACCTCCAATCCTACGAGGCACTTGCGGAATACAGTCGAGTATTCGAGGGCGGACAGACGAACATGTTCATCGTCAACGCGACTGATAGGGGTCCGAGGAACGACACCCTACCGATCAGAGACCTCCCTGTCTTGGATGCCATAGATAGGATGCAGACTGAAAGAATAGATCTCGTCGAAAATACGACCACGATAAGCCTAGTCACCATCCTGAAATCAATCCACGTATCGCTCAATGCCTCAGGTTTCGAGGTCTATGACGACAGTTTGTGGGGAATTCTGCATTCTCCCTGCTGGGATAACCCCACAGCAGGTCTGGAATGTCCGTTGTTCCAAGCGACGAGCCGGGAAGCGATGGTGAACGTTGCTTTCGACACTCTGAGTGAGGAGGTGAGGTCGATGCTGGTAACGGAAGGTGAAATGAAGACTCTCGTATATGTCAATCAGCCTTACATCAATCTCGCCAGAGCAGGTGTGCTGCGGGACATCATCGACGACCATCTCACGGGAGATGGATGCATTGATGCACTCCATTGTGACGCGATGGGGGAGGAAGGAGTACAGAATTCCCTACTTACTGGTGGTCTGCCAGTATCGCTAGACATAAACGATGGAATCCATGATGCGCAGACCAAGACCACGATAGCCACTATGCTGGTTCTGTTGCTGGTCATGGCTGTCCTCTTCCGATCGCCCAGACTAGCGTTCTTTACCATGACCGCAGTGGGTGTTGTAGTTCTATGGCAGCCGCTTTTGATGCGTGGTGGAAGCGTCAACGTCAATCTGTTCACCGCGATGATTGGTACTATAGTATTCGGCATCGGGGTGGATGATTCAATCCACATTGTCGATCGAATCAAGGACGAAGGAGAGACCCCATCTGGCATCGCTCGGTCCGTTGAGAAGACAGGGCAGACCATCTTTGAGACCACCGCTACCACATCGGCTGGACTAGCTGCAGGTCTGCTGGTGACGATACCAGCCTTGAGGAACTTCTTCGTTCTGATGATGCTGCTAATCTTCCTCGCCCTCCTGACCAGTTCATTCCTCCTCCCCTCACTGATTGTTGCCCAGAGAGAGATAGCTCACAGGATTAGAGGAGGAACAGGTTCCTGGGCGAACATCGACGAGGACATGGTCTTTGACAGCGGGAATTCGATGGACGCGGTGATTCCATCGTCTGACGAACACATCGGAAACACATCGCCCTATGGGCGATGACGGAGAAGTTTGATGCGGGACGATGACGCGCCTAGTTTTCACGGAGGGCGATTTATGCATGGGCTGAACACCGGCCGAGGCTTCCTTGCGATTCTTTTGGTAGCGGTCATGGTGCCGCTCCCAGTCAGCGCATCTGGTGGCCAAATGGAGACCGGCTCAGTAACCCTCGATTCGACGATGATCGACTCTGCCATGCCATTGAACGCCACGGTGATTCTGAACAACTTGAATCCGAGTTCCGCTTACGGGATCAACCTCAAGATTCGCCCAGCGAGCATAGATCCCGCCTCAAATCAGACATTCACGCCTCTTGCATCTCGCTGGCATAACTTCACATCGGTCAACTCCCAAGAGACCATCCGTGTCGACTGGGCCTCACGTCCGGCGACTCCACATCTGCAAGAATTGCATGTTCAATTGTACGAATTCGGAAGTGGTCGCATGATCGATCTCGGAACGCACGCCTTCATCTCCAAACCGCATGTCATTCTTCCTGAGCCGTCCGATTTCGTCGTCTTCGGAGACAGCCTCTCAGATCAAGGTAATTCTTACCAGGCATGGGGTTCCCCCGACTCCCCACCATACTGGAACGGACGCTTCTCCGACGGCCCGGTATGGTCAGAGATCGTCGGACAGGATTTGCAGGTGATCATGAACGCTGGCAGGGAATCTGCTGGGGGGAACAATCGCGCATTCGGAGGAGCACACAGCGGTGATGGTTACTACGCCTTTGTCATTCCAAACGCTGGTAAGCAGATAGATGATTACACCGCTAACAACAACTTCGCCGGTGACGAGATAGTCTCATTGTGGATAGGTGGCAATGACTACCTAAACAGCGGCGAGACAGATACTCAGAAGGTCGTAGACTCCATCGAGGATGAGATCGGCCGACTGATCGATGATGGGGCTGCCGAGATATTCATCCCCAATCTAGTTCCATTGGACAAGACCCCAAGAGCCATTGAGGACATGTCCGAATCGGAGAGGTCGGATCTGAGAGCGCGGGTCATTGAACACAATCAGCTTCTCGACTCGATGTTGAACGAGACCGAAGCGACGAAGAACGTCACCATCTATCGTATGGATGCACACACCCTTTCGGAGGTGGTTGTGCACCGCCCGGCTCTATTCGATATCGTGAATGTGAGCGATCCAGCGTGCGACCACGACGGTCTTCTCTGTTCGGATGGGGATCCGATCGCTCCAAACAAGCACCAATATCTGTTCTTCGACAAGGTTCACCCAACGACTCGTTCGCATGAGATTATGGCGATGTTCGCAGCGATTGCCATGGGTGTGCCAGATGGGGATGCAGATGGCGTCGCGGATGAAGATGACCAATGTCCTCAGACGTCGCTAGGCAATGAGGTCCTCCCAGATGGTTGCGATGCTCCACCTCCGGACCAAGACGACGATGGAGTACCTGACATCGACGATTCGTGCCCGAACAGTGCCGCTGGCGCTACGGTAGATGAGCTTGGTTGCTCAGCCGATCAGCGAGACGGAGATCTCGATGGCATATCGGATGCGGACGATCTATGCCCCGGCACTTCTTCTGGTTGCAGTGCGACGGAAAGAGATGGAGATGCCGACGGTGTCGCCGATGCCTATGACGCGTGCCCCAACACCCCGGCAGGTGCGACAGTGCTAGGTGACGGATGTGCCGACATGGAGGTTGATCGGGATGGCGACGGTGTTCTTGAGGACCGAGACGCTTGTCCCGGCACCCCGAGAGGGGAGGTTGTGAATGCCGTCGGTTGCGGACCATCGCAGACCGATGCAGATGGGGATGGAATCTCGGATTTGCACGATGCATGTCCTTCAACCCCTGCAGGAGATCCCGTCGATGAGAGTGGTTGCGGACCGAGCCAGCGAGACAGTGATGGTGATGGCATCGATGATGCGCTTGATATCTGCGGAGGCACGACGCATCTCGAGACGACGGACGATCGAGGATGCAGCGACCAACAACGAGATTCGGACGGAGATAACCGGATGGATTCTGATGATGACTGTCCAACGCTCCATGGATCATTACGAGGCTGCCCCAAGATTTCCCTGTCAGCCACATTGGTGGAACCACCCGAAACCCCTCTCGATACAGCCATCATCCGGTTGAACATCGATTGCGAGTCAAATTGTTCTGTTCTGGTAAGTAGCGAACCGTGGACTGACAGTAGTATGGTTCTTGCCACTGGGGATCATCTGATGCAGATAGAAGGACGAGGACACGGCTCCTTTGAGGTAGCGTTCCGAGCCGAGGCCGAGGGTACCTTCGCAACCGCGTCGATTGATGTCATCTGGCCAGAAGAGGTGAATTCCGATACCGATACCCCACCATCCGAAGATGATGCTGCCCCCGCCTCTTCTCCAGAGGTTTTGGAATCTGTATCCGAGGAATCAGAATCCACATCCAATCTAGTGCTTCTAGTAGGGATCCTAGGGGCCGCAAACGGCGTCGTGCTGATGGCCCTGCTCAAGCGAAGTAGGGGCCGCAGAAACAGGCGACGTGCCGCCGCGGATCCGGAACGTCTGATGGATCAGACATCCCTCTTCCGTTGAATGAAGGAGCAACTGCTACGCTGGCCAGTGTCGGTTGAGGGTGCAGGGAGTAAGCCCCTTTCTGTTCACCTTACGGCTGGTCGCATTCGACTAAGCGTCCTACCCGTTCCTCTTCGACGCGCCTCTACGGAACTGTTCGGACTTGCTCCGATGGGGATGCTCGTCTCATCCGGCCACGGGCGATCTCCCCCTCTCGGGTTCATCGCACATGCCCGCGCCGGTCCGTTTCTGATGCATTGCCGACCCTCCCGGGTCCCCGGAGTGAACCGGGCCATCTGCGTCGTGGAGAGGGGACTTTCCTCAGTGTCTGGCACTGTCAGCGACCCTCCTGCTCCCTCAGGGATGGTCCGATCACTATCCGACTTCAACCCGACGGTCGAGTATGCCTCGATATCCTATCGGACGATAGTTTGCATTTGATTACCTCTGTTGTGTTTGCCACCAAGCTACAATCTGCTCATGTGACCATCCCATCGCTATCCATTGCTGATATGTGGCGGCATCCACACCGGGGAGTGGAGATGAATTGGTGGCTGGGTTGGCTGGTGCGCTCACTTCGACGGATGCCATGGTGCGGGTGCGAACGGCAGCGGCGTGTTGCTCGGCCACCGATGTTGAATACCCTTGGTTAATCAGTTGCTGGACATAGGGGTCCGAGTGCACCGGACGTTGAGTCACCGGAGTTGAGTGTTGCGTCGGGGGCGCTGCGCGACTTGATGCGAAGTCGTCCCTCAGGACCTCGTCTGACTGCTCCATGTCGTCCCATAGATCATCATCCCAATCTTCGCTCTCACCTGTGGTTCTGATTGCCAGCAGGATTACACCCACGAGGATGGCGATCAGCACAGCGAATACCGCGAGCATGACCGGTTGGGTCGATCCGAATATGGCGGAAGCGGATTCCGAGTCGACTGTTACAATCTCAATCCGGTCGCCAGTTGCCAAGGTCTCTCCATCGACGACAGCGACTACCGAGACATGCCCCTCGCTCTTCGGCTCCCAGTCGATGTTCACCGTCTTCCTACCTCCTGGTGCGATGTCGAATTCCATCGGAACACTTGTGATCGTCACGGTAGTTCCGTCCGGTCTCTCTTCGATTAGTGAGAGGTTACCCCAACCATGTGCGTCTCCTTCGTTGCTAATCTCGACCGAGATCATCACGACCTGGCCAGTGTTGATTGCCCCCGTTCTAGAATACGATACTCCGTCTTCGTCAATCGAGAAATTCGGAGCCAATCTCTCGATATCCCATTTAGCGAATGGATTCGATTCGCTGTTGAAGCCATCAGATGATGATACGACATTCCCGGCTCGATCCTGACCAGTTACCCATACCTCTAGCCTGAGTTCTTCGCCGAAGACCGTCGGCGGCAAGCCTTGCGATACCGGAACAACGGCCCGAGCGACCAAGGACTGACCAGCGACCGCCCCCCCAGGTATCTCCATCTGGCCTTCTCCGTTCGCATACGGGAGGCCAGATCCGTCACGTCGGGCTAATTTCCAGTGGAGCATGAGTGAAGATACGTCGATCTCCTCCAATTCCCGCAAACCTATCTCTACGGATAGGTTCTCCAGACTGGCGACAGGAATCTCCCTGCCCGCTCTAGGCGCGAGAATCTGATCTGGCCTAGGAGCGGTCCCGTCGACTCTGATCCAGCGCCTAGTCTCCTTGTGGTCGGTGAGGTCCCTCGCTTGGGGTGGTAGTTCTATCAATTCGACCTCGAGTGGCAACTCTCCCGATGAGGAGGGTGCTCTGAGCATCACTTCCCATCGCCCTTCGGCATCGCTTTCGACTCGTTGTTCGTAGCCTGCGAAGAGAACTGCAACGGTATGAGGTATGGTAGGGCTTTCACCGGATTCAAGGAACACGACCGTCCCATTCACAATGATGTCACTTCCTGGTGTGACCCAAGCCCCGTTGTGCGAAAGGGTCCCATCCAAGGGGTCTAGCAGCAGTGTGTCGCTGTCTATGGCGAGATCGGGTGAGAATCTCCATCTTAGGTCCGGGAGGCTGACCCATGCGCTCTGACCTGCTCGGTCGATGACCTCCAGCGCTGGCTCACGCCGGAGTTCGGATTCGACTGGTAGAGTCCAATCCAAGCCGAATTCGATCTCAAGATCCAGATCTGTGCTGAATGGATCCAGACTCCCGGAACGAGATACGACATCGCAGTCCAGATTCACGATGTGACTTGAGGTTGAATCACACTTCGCGGTGCTTCCGTTCCATACGATAGGGAGCCTGTCAACGGCTGAATTGGATGCCAATTCGAGCACGATACGGTCGATGTCGGAAATTCCATTCGGATCGAAAACGGGAATTTGCATGGAGTATCGGATTGACGGATGTAGCCAATCTCGATCGCCGTCGACGAAGCCACCTTCGCCCGTCAGAAGTGGGGCCCCATCTCTCTTCAACTGGTAGATGAACAAGGGGTCGTCCCAAACGCCACCTGCGAGTCGATTGCCGGCTGGGTCAGAGATGTTCAGCCAGCCGTGTACTAGGGCTCCATCCGGAGCCGATGAATCATCCAACTCGACGGTGTAATTTCCTTGTTGGAACGAAAGGTTGCTCGGAAGGGTCAATGCGTACTGCCGGTACTCGTCGGCCGATACATTCCCATTCCCATCGTCGTCGTCAAGCCAATCGCGCCAGAGATTCAGTTCGACAGCAGTTGGAAGGATCGGTCGATCGAACACCTCGAATCGCAGCCTCTGGTCAGATCTTGGCTCTAGATGGTCGTGGTCCTCGATGTTCCTTGAAATCAATTCGGGAACGAATGAGTCGACGACAAAGGTTCTGTTGAGTGCGATGGAAGATACGTTCTCAGCACCGTGGTTGGACCATATGTCGATCCTGTAGATCACATCGCCAGTACCGCCGGGCGTGTTGAACTCGAAATGGGTCCAACCAGCGTCGATAGCGGTGGTATTGGCGAGGAGGGCCTCTTTGGCAGGGAGCCTTGTCTCATACAGACGAACAGAGACATCTCCTCCTCTCGGTGCTAGCGACTCATCTAGATTCGGGAA
Organism: uncultured Candidatus Poseidoniales archaeon; assembly: GCA_964585295.1. Classification (GTDB taxonomy): domain Archaea; phylum Thermoplasmatota; class Poseidoniia; order Poseidoniales; family Thalassarchaeaceae; genus CAUZSY01. The sequence goes on from CAZPCY010000002.1 coordinate 32,199, forward strand.
TCCGAGCAAGACGGACAACCTGACCGGTGCAGAGGCCTTGAGATATGACATCGAAGGCGGAATCTCGACACCGAGGTCGTTGTTGATTGACCACTCCCTTATCTCGACATCGTTCTCGACGCCGAGTCTCTGACCGATTCCGAACAGTTGCTGTTCAGGCACACTCCGCCGCCCGTCATCGGCAATCAGCCTCGATTTCAACCATACTTGCTCTTCGTCATCCCAGCCAGCATCGATGCGGAACCTAATGGTCGAATTCACATGTCCACTTTCAATCGTGTGTTCGAATGGCGAGTCTGGATGCAGATGAATCAGATACCCACTCGCCGCCCCCGTCTGCTGGATAGAATGGGTGTTCAAATTCAAATCGATCTCGACCGTGGCGCTGTCCCTCAATCCAGCGAGGTCAAGTTGGACGCGGGCTGGAAGACCGTTGCTGATGTTGTGATGCGACTCAACCTCAATCCATTGGTAAGATGGAGCGAGGGTCGTGGTAGCGTTCCTAATCACGATGGAATCGGTGGTCATGTCGGACGAGGTCTCCAACGCTGTTATCGTTGCGGAAATAGCGCCAGCTTCTGCCAAACGGAAACTAATCGGGATGAATCTCGTGCTGCCGACCAGGTTCGAGGTCGGCATCAGATCATTCGCCGCTAATACTAGAGGACTACCAGGACCGAGGTCGAGTTCAATCTTCGGTTCGCTCCTGACCAACAGGCCGGACAGTGACAATTCACCCTGTTGTCCTTCGATGATTATCGTGGCGCTGATGTGGGCCAGTCCATCTTGGATTAGAGTAGGTGTGGCGTTTCGTGCCATCGTCGTCAGCGCATCGATGTTCGATTGGTTCAGTACCACTCGAACTGGTTCATCGGCGATGTTGACGGTGCCATTACCAATCTCATTGCCTGAAATCTCGACCGTCCATTTGACTAGTCCAGGGGAGTTGGAACCGGGGACCATCAGCCAATCCATAGAATCCACACTCGTTGAAGGTACTAGGACTGGGACGCTGTGATTCGCCGGTGTCGGCCAGCGGAGGACAACCGATCTGTCACCGTTCGAGAATCGATCTTGCATTCCGTAGGCTCCCATGAGAGGATTCGCGAGACTCCATTCATCGACACCATCCTTTCCTAGATCGATTGCTGCATCGACCGCTCCAGCCCCGGCGTCGAGATCGATTCGGAACGACTGCAGATCGAAGGTCGATGATGTTGAGTTGCCCAAAGTGAACCTGAAGGTCCTGCCAGCGCTATCCAACATCAATGATCCTTGGCTCGGTATTGTCTGTTCGGCCTCTCCATCAACGCTCACAGTGATATCTGTAGATCCGGATATTGACATCGCGGTGGTGATTCTGGCAATCGGTCTAGCCGAGGTGAACAGGGGGCTTTGCAAGAACCCGTTCCCGTTGATTGAATCCCCGTCCCAGTTCATTCCCCCCCAAGACCAGCCGTAGTCAAGGGGGTTGCTCTCCAAACTGGTTGCTATTCGGCCGTTGAGATGAATGCCGTGAATCTGAGGCAACGCTCCAGTCGTGACCATCCCGAGCCTCAGTCGCAAAGTCGGGTGGAGGTCCGAATCGATTCCGCCTAAATCGAAATGCGACCCGCTCAATCCCTCGTAGCCCGGGATCTCGTTGCCACTAGAACCGTCGAGTATGGTAGTGGTGATTAGGCTGCCACTAGGCGTCTTGGCATCGATGCTCAGGTGTCCGTACGGCCCAGGAGTGGTGGTTAACGAACCACTCGCTCCGGGGCCGAATATTGGCCCTGTCCAATTCGCATTGCCGTTGGCTGAGCCACTGGATGGTAAGAACTCGATGTCATCGACATAGACGCAATCAGAGTAAGAGCTGACGCTGCCGTCCTTGTAGTACTTCCAGGTGTAGGTATGGGTGCCTGACTGGATGTTGAAGTTGTATGTGCCTGTGGTCGAACCTCCTGACCAGCGGGAAGTGTAGCCAGTGTAGCGAGAGCAGCCCGTGTTATCCACACAGAAGAGGAGGTAGTCCCAACCGCTTTCGGTCGAGGTCCTGTACTTGAATGAACCAGTGCCGACCATGTTGGAGATTGTCACCGAGATTGCTGACCATTGGTTGTGTGAGATACTGCCTGACCTCGGTGTGTACTGCCCTGAAAGCCGGGTGCCCGATTGCGTGTACCAATGCGAATTCCCTGTCTTGCTGAACTCCGCAGGTATCGCGTTGTTCTCAAAGTCATATTCGTAGCCCTGCGGCAAGAGTGTCATTGAGGATTGATTGGCATCGACTCCTTCCAAAGTGACACCTGACTGATTCCAGTCAGAGGGCCCGGACCATGAGATTGATTCTGAGCGAGCCAACATCGCCGGTTCTATGCGAAGTCCTACTCTTGTAACAGCGTCTCCTTCAGGAACTTCAAGTTGCAGTGAGTCGCTGGTTCCGTTCGGAGTGGTGCCGATGATGAGGTTCTGGGTGGAGTTGATCGAGGTGTCGGAACGTTGCTTCATCTCATCTAGAATAGATGCTCTCTGTTCCATTACTGGCTCTCCCAAGGATAGCCATGGTGCACCGAGCATCAGCCCAATCAGAAGGAGGGGAACCAATGACCTCAGACCAACGCCTCCCTCTTCGCTCGTGCCGGGCCGTTTGTGAACTCTTGCCCGCGCGGGCATTCGCGCGCGTAGGGCTTGGATTGAACCCTTATTCTAACAACAATTCATAGGGCCCTCAATCGATTGAGAACCGAGTTTAGCAGATAATCAGGAACAACGTAGTAAACATCGGCTGCACCCTAAGATCAATCTCCATTGGCGGGCTGTATTTCGCTGAACTATCCGGATACAAGGCATTCGGTCTTTTGGCCCGTCCCGCGAAGGAGATTGAGAAGCAATCGCTTGGTTAGGATGACAAACATGACCGCAATGGATAATCACTCGGAACCCTGGGTCCCTTGCATGAGCGAGGAGGGAAAGCGCGCTGCTGGGGTTGCGGCGTGTGACTTCGTGCGCGATGGCATGAGGGTCGGACTCGGTACTGGTTCGACGGTCCGACATACGGTCATCGAATTGGGCCGTCTGGTTGCCGAAGGTCTGGTGATCGAGGGGATTCCCACCAGTGAGGAGACAGCCCGCTTGGCGCGGGAGGTCGGAGTCCCCTTGGTCCAATGGGGGGATGTCAATCGATTGGATCTAGTGATCGATGGTGCAGATGAGGTTGATCTGGGATTCCAACTGATCAAGGGGGGTGGCGGCGCATTGACCAGAGAGAAAATCGTGGCCTCCGTGAGCGATGCCATGGTGGTCGTCGTCGATCCTAGGAAGGACGTCGAGACCCTCGGTTCTTTCGCTCTGCCTATCGAGGTTCTTCCTTTTGGATGGAATGCGACTCTAGCAGCGGTCCGTTCGCTCTGCCCGGGTGAGGTCACCATGCGACGGGTGCTTGGAAAGGCCCCCGCCACCTTGGATGGTGAGACCGTCGCGGCAACGGCGGAAGGAGGCCCCTTCGTCACCGATAACGGTAATCTGGTATTCGACGCGTCTTTCGGAGCCACGATAGTGGATCCGATTAATCTAGAATCGAACATTCTGTCGATTCCAGGTATTGTCGAAGTCGGTTTGTTCTGTGGAATGTGTGATGTCGTCGTCATAGGCTCGTCACAAGGAGTCGAGATCCGAAGACGCCCGAACGGCCGACTAGGCTGATGCCAACCTGTTCCGTCACGGCTAAGAACGCCGCCCGGCTGGCGTGGCCGGGTCTGTAGCTTAGTCAGGTAGAGCGACGGGCTCTTAACCCGTCGGCCGCGGGTTCGAACCCCGTCAGACCCGCTAATCGTTAGGCTAAGAGCATGTGAAGGTGAAACTGGATGAGCATTATGACGGTTCAGAGGTGAGCCAACTTGATTTCAGATTCGATTGTAATCTTCCCATCCAGCAACGAAGGACTCATTCGAATCTCTTATGCGGATATAATCTGAGAGATTGACAATCAATGGTTGAGGAGATCTCCCCATCCCGTGACGATACGGGTTCCGGCCCTGCCTGCCAGCGCTTCTGAGGCAGAACCGGGGGAACAGAGAACCACCGCCATCCTAGGATGCAGGCGTTTCGCCCTGACCATCGCCTCCACTTTAGGACCCATAGATCCTGCGGGGAAGGTGCCATCCTCGACCATCCTAATTGCATCGAGTAGTGGCAACTCGTCTATCGGCTCCTCTTCATCACTGCCAAAGCCTGCGAGTATGCAATCGACAGCCGTCGTGATGATGAAAGCGGCAGCGTTCAGACTTCCGGCTAGCAGGCCGCTAGTCCTGTCCTTGTCGATGACGGCATCGACCCCGATGAGATGGCCTGATGATGATCTCGCAACAGGGATACCCCCTCCACCAGAGCAGATTACCACGCCGGCCGCCATCAACATCGCACGTATCGAATCCTCCTCGACGATTCGAACCGGCCTCGGGCTCGGGACCACACGTCGCATTCCCTTTGCCGTCTCCTTTATCGTCCAGGAAGAGGGTGGCTGGAAGCCATCCTCCAGCACCATTCCTATCGGTTTCGTGGGAGTCGAGAAAGCAGGGTCACGTGTGTCCACTTCGACTCTAGTGGTAAGTACCGCGCAGGATCTCTCCAAAGAACGATGTGACAATTCTGCTTCGATGGCAGTGGCGATGGTGGAACCGATCATCGATTGGGTCGCAGCGACCCATGAAGCGAGTCCAGTACGCATTTCGGCTAAGCCGGCTTGACCTGACCCGTTGCTCGCCTCTCGATGAATCAGAAGCCTTCTCTCCTCCAACTCTAGGAGGCGACCTACCTGCGGTCCGTTACCATGGGTGACGACGACAGGATGGCCATTTCCGATCAGGGTTGCGACATCATCGACCACCGATTCTAAGGTCTTAGAATCATCTTCTCCTCCAGTGGGATCCTGCAGTGCATTTCCTCCGACCGCATAGACGACCACGCCGCCGCGTTCCAGATTCATTGATCAGTCCTCCGTGGTCGCATAGATGACTCTGCGTCCTTCCGCATGAAGGTATGGCTCGGATTTCTCGAGTGAACCACCTTCTCGATTCTTGTACAGGATGCCGACACGCAGACATAAGCCAAACCTCACGATTGACGCAGGGCGCGTTTGAAGAGGGGATGCCCACGGTCCCACCAGTGGCGAGCGCATGGCGAAGACCGAGTGGATAGCCGATGCCCAATCCGGCGAGCGGGTTGGGGAACGCGTCAAATTGAGTGGCTGGGTCCACCGAACAAGAGGGTCCAATCGTCTTTGGTTCATTGTCCTTAGAGACTCGACAGGAATCATCCAATGCGTGATTAAGAGAGACGACGTGGGCGACGAGAGATTCGATTTGCTAAAGGAAGCGTTGATTGAATCCAGCGTGATCCTTTCCGGTGAAATCAGATCGGACGAACGTGCACCTGGAGGACATGAACTAGTGGTTGAGAGCGGCGAGATAATCGGCCCCGTTGATCCAGATCGACCATTCCCGATAACCGAGTCAGCGATGGAGAACTCCGAAGGAGGCGAGACTGAATTCCTTCTTGACAATAGGCATCTCTACCTCCGCACACAGAGGATGACGACGATGCTCAGGATTCGCAGCAGCGTGTTCGGTGCCATCCACTCGTATTTCCGGGATCGTGATTTCATAGAGTATCAGGCTCCCTGCTTCGTCGCAGGAGCGGTCGAGGGCGGATCTACTCTATTCGAGGTTCCATACTTCGGCCGTACGGCGTACCTCACCCAGTCTTGGCAACTTTACGCCGAGGCCGCCATGCCTGCCCTCGAGCGTCTGTATACGATGGCTCCATCGTTTCGAGCCGAGAAGAGCAGGACTAGGAGGCATCTGACTGAGTTCTGGCATGCCGAGATGGAGATAGCATGGGCGGGCAACGAAGATGTCATGGATCACGGTGAGGAGTTGGTACAGCACATCGCACGTACCCTTCTGAATGAACGTGCTGAGGAACTGGAATCACTGGGCCGTGATCTATCACTCATCGAGAGGTATGCGACGACAGATTACCCTAGGATTAGGTACGACGAGGCAGTGGAGAGGCTGCAAGCCATGGGAGTGGCTATCGAATGGGGCCAGGATCTCGATTACTCAAAGGAGAAGTTGCTCACCGCTGAATTCGATGTGCCTCACTTTTTGACCCATTATCCGCGAATCGCTAAGCCATTCTACCACAGGCCGGATCCGGAGGCTCCGAGATACGTGCTATGTCACGATCTTCTGGCACCCGAGGGGTATGGCGAGATTATCGGAGGGGGCGAGCGGACTTGGAGCGAACCTGAATTACTGGAACGAATAGATGAGGGGGGGACTCCACGGGAACCGTACCAGTTCTACATCGATACTAGGACTTACGGAGGAGTTCCACACGGCGGGTTCGGTCTCGGCGTCGATCGAGTCTGTGCTTGGCTGTCAGGAGCTGATCACATTCGCGAGGTCATACCCTTCCCCAGAGATTCCCGGCGAGTCACGCCCTGATTCATCACCCGGGTATCAACGGTTGCTGCTAGGGGCTTCCATTTGGAATCCACTCATGATTCCAGAGTGCGAGAGAATTCCGCCTGTATCCGCTCTACCTGCTTTCCTAGTACATACAGGATCAATGAGGTAGTCAAAGAGAATACGCCGACGAAGGTTGCGGCGAAGGCAGCCAATGCCACACCGAGGCTTACTGTGTCGTACGGCCCACCTACGTTGATTAGTTTCTCCACCATCTGGTAACCGACCCAGAAAAGCACCAGACCAGGGATGCCGAATAGGATGAGTGGGTGTCTGCTTTCGAGCATCCAATAGAGTAGGCGCATGAATCCAGTTGCAGTGGTGAGTGAGGCTGGAGGTGCTGCTCCAGCCGGGGGAGGGAGTTCGACGATTCTGACACCGACACCCATTGGGAGATTTTTTGGACTGTCTGAAGAGTTCTGCTCGGCGATTGCCCGCATCCCAATACTGGTCACGGTTGCGTGTTGGAAAATAGCATCTGAGTAAGGAATATGATCTATGGATATCGCCTGCCTATTGTCCGATTCTCCATTCGTTTCACTAGAGAGGCTCTTCAGGTAAAGTTGCACATCCAGAGCCCGTCTTGATGATGAGACCATACTCGGTAGATCCCTCAGTTTCCAAGAGTTGTCGAGTCCAATTATCAGGGTCCTGCCAATAACCCCTACCTCCAGAAGTCGTTTGGCCAATGCTGGCGCGTCCTTTCCACCAGTGTGTTGGTACACTCTGGCTCCCGCGTCAGAAGCTATGGAAGCGGTCTTTTCGTCATCCTCCAGCATCAGAACATGAACCGATTCTACATGGTCGAGGGCACGAGACACCGCTGAACCGATCCGCAGAGGCTGAGCCCGGGTGACGAAGACGATCTCCATCGGGGGTGCGGTACCGTTCGATCACGATGAAGGATTCGGCAACACAGCGGACCGCAAATGCATTGGTCGTTCGTCAAAGGCCAGCGGGTGTGTTTGAAGGATTGCTCGTCGGCGTCGTAGTACCTGCCCGTGATGAGGCGCCGAGAATAGCCGGGGTCATCGAGACCTTGCCTGAGTGGGTTGATCGAGTCGTGGTTATCGATGATGGGTCCACCGACGGGAGCGGAGCGATTGCGCTCCAGGCGATTGAGGAATCCCGATTGGAAGGTGAAGTGATAACTCTCGAAGGACTCGGTGTCGGAGCTGCTATCGACGCTGGTCATCGTCTATTGGTTAGGGCATGGGAGGGGAGGGAGGAAGATTGGTGTAGCGTCGTCATGGCTGGTGATGGGCAGATGGATCCGACAGATCTTCCGACTTTGCTGATGCCCTTGGTTGCCCGCCGAGCGGACCATGTTAAGGGTGATCGATCATCACATGTCCAAGGCCTCTCTAGGATGCCGATTCGGAGGAGGATTGGATCGACGATGCTTTCCTTCTGGACATCATTGGCATGTGGACGGACCATCAGAGATCCACAATGCGGATTCACTGCGACGTCGGGAACTGTTCTAGCCGCATGGGAATGGTCCAAGGGATGGCCGGGGTACGGTTATCCTAACCATTGGCTGATGCGTCTAACTGAGGGCCGATCTAGGGTCGAGGAGGTGCCGGTCAGAGCAATCTACAACGGAGCTCCATCCAGTTTGAGAATACGTCCATTCGTGATGACCGTCGCGCCGGAGTTGATTGCTGGTCTTCACCGTCGCGGTTGGTCTTGGTATGTGTTGGGTGAGGAGGCTGGGATCGAACGTTTTCCCATAGTATTCTTCTGGGGTTTGGGATTGGTCGCACTTCTGTCATTGGAGGCATCGATACTGGCTCCGTTACCCTTTGCCATTGCTCATCTGCTTGATCGTCGAGTGGTTTCCAAATCGGTTGAGAATCGGAAATCGACTCCAATTAAAGCAAGACATCTTCGAACTAGGCTATCGAGAATCGAACAAACATTGATGAGTGCTGAGTCTGAAACTGAGAAGACATTGGGGGAGTGAGCGGAGTGAAGGGCGTTGAGTCATCCGTATCGGAGGCGAAGGGAATGTGGAGGTGGATTTTCGGCTCCTCGATGTTGGCGTCGATGTGCTGCTTCCCTTCCGTGGTTTTGGTGGCTATTGGGTTAATCTCTACCTCGGAAGCAGTCATCCTTTCGAATCGCCTCTATTGGGGGGTTGATGGGTATGGATGGTTCAAACCGACCCTGTACTCATTCACTCTCGTAATGCTCATCTTCGGTTTGATGAGACACTTCAGGAGAGGTGGAATCTGCGATTTGGATGCGGCCAAGCGTGAGAAGAACAGGATTCTCAACACCTCTCTTGTTGTATTGATCTCTACCTTGATACTCTTCCTGTTGTGGAACTACATCATACTCGAGGCCATCGGCTTAGCCTTGGGTATCCCCTGGGAGGGTGGAGCGTTCTGGCTTTGAGTCGATCCCGATCTCCAGCCTCGAACCAGCTCTGTATCCATGGATATGGTGGTGGGCCCGCCCAGATTTGAACAGGGGTCTATGCGTCCCGAACGCACAAGTATTGGCCAAGCTAACCTACGGGCCCACGTAGCGCTCCTGTCGCGGCGGCCTCCCTTCAACAACCTTGCCCACGGGGATGGACTTAGTTCGGAACGAGGGCCGAATCTAGTCGAAGTTGGGAATCCGAATCTACGAATTGCTCATAGGTCGTTGAACGGTCGGCGTGAAGGGGGTGCTTGAATCGAAGACTGGCGCGCGTTCGACATCGCGAATCCGACCGAAGAGCACTCAATGATTCGCGAGATGGTTCGGGACCTCGTGATGGAGGAGGTGGAACCTCAGGCTCTCGTTCACGACCGAGAGGAACGATTCAATCTCGAACTGTTCCGAACCTTAGGTGAGTATGGTTTGCTTGGAATCACAGTTCCATTGGAGTATGGTGGTGCAGGGATGGATGCGACGGCGGCCGCCATAGTGAATGAGGAGATATCTTACTCCGATCCGGGATTAGGGCTGTCTTACCTTGCGCATTCTCAGTTGATGGTCAACAACCTAGCCGTCAACGGCAACGAGGAACAGAAGAGTCGAATCCTTCCAAAGGTCTGCTCCGGAGAATGGGTCGGTGCAATGGCGATGTCCGAGCCCGACTATGGCACCGATGTCATGGGAATGCAATCTACTGCGGTCTTGAGAGATGATGGGAATTGGTGCCTCGACGGTCGCAAGATGTGGATTACGAACGGAGTCATCGATGAGAACGGTACCGAGGCGGATGTTGTTTGGGTGTATGCGCGCACCGGAACCGATGCCAAGGGAAGGCCCCAGATTTCCACTTTCATTGTCGAGAAAGGGATGCCGGGATATTCTGCTGGACAGAAGATTCACGATAAGACCGGGATGCGAGCCTCGAACACCTCAGAACTGGTTTTTGAGTCGTGCATCGTTCCGGCCGAGAATCTCGTGGGTGAGGTCGGTGGTTCGATAGGCCACATGATGCGAAATCTGGAATTAGAGAGATTGGCGCTCGCCGCCATGGGTCTCGGCATCGCACGGCGCTGCCTGCACGAGATGAACAGGTACGCTTCGGAACGACAGGCATTCGGTCGACCAATTCACGAATTCGGGCAGATCCAAAGGCACATCGGGGAGTCTTGGGCTGAATACCGTGCAATGCGTGCTTACATCTACGAGACGGCAAGGAAGATGGACCTCGGCAAGTCGGGCAACCGCCTCGACTCTGACGGAGTCAAGCTCTATGGGACGACTGCTGCTAAGAACATCGCCGACCGTTCGATACAGGTTTTAGGTGGTTATGGGTACGTTGGGGAATATGTGGTCGAACGGCTCTGGAGGGATGCGAAACTGCTGGAAATTGGCGGCGGTACTCTAGAGAGTCATCAGAAGAACATCACACGAGATCTAGCGAAGGACCCCTCCCCAATCCAAGAGTGAGTTCGATGGTATCGAGAGAGGGGCTATCCAGGGCGCTCGGTCTGAAATCCGTGGCCAGAGCTGGATGGGTGCGAGAAGGAGTGGATGGCCCGGAGTCGGTGGCAGCGCACTCATGGGGTATGGCATTCCTCGCGACGCAACTCTGTCCGGAGAATCTCGATATCGCCGCTGTGCTGGAGATGTGTGCTCTTCACGATCTGGCAGAGGTCGTCACGGGAGACATAACTCCTGAAGATGAGATTCCTGATCAGGAGAAGTTCAGATTAGAGATTGACGCAATCGAAAAGATGGAAATCAGCGGGTCGAGTAGAGCACGGTTCCTAGAATATGCCTCTCAATCGAGTGAAGAGGCCAGATTCGTGAAGATGCTGGACAAACTGGATATGGCCCTTCAGTCCTCCATATACTCCACAGATGGGTTGGAACTATCCCACTTTGAGGTTCATGCAAGATCTTTGGTCCTCGATTGGGGCCTCTCTCACCTTTTCGAACCCAATCGTCAAACTCGTCGCTCAACGAAGTAGGGAGTAGTCCCGGGAGGATTCGAACCTCCGTCGGCGGGACCAAAACCCGCCATGATGGACCCCTACACTACGGGACTGCAGAACGCATGCGGAGCAACCTCGTTCTTGAACCGTGCCGCTGCACGAGAACGCGTGGGATTAATCCGAGAGCGCCCCGACGCGGCGCTATGCGCCGCGTTGTGTTCGTATCTTCACTTCTACTCGCGGTCTTGCTAACACCGATTCTGGCAACCTATGTCGAGCAATCCACTTCTGACTCTCTATCCGTAGCGGCAGAGTATTCTAGCACCCAATTGGATAATTCGGTGACTGATTTTTGGTGGAAGGAAGCGTTGGGAGCCGACGTCTCGATTTCTCCAAGCATGGATTGGTGGGTCTCACATGGAGACGAATTGGTAACACCAATGGTGCTGACCTTTGATCTCGCCACTCTTGATCAATGGCAGAAACAAATCGGCCTCGATCCGAGACAGGCGGCCCCTTCTCCCCAGCAATCTCTAGTCGACGCCCCACCCAGTCGTGGATTGCTAGAGCACCGACAAATCACCATGCCGGGCTCTCTAGTCGCGAAGTTACCCGGAATTCCTGGGGTCGTCTCCATACATAGAATTTCAGAGCAGATTGAGCCATCCTCACATGATGGAATTTTCAGCCCACAACCCTCCTCTGTGACCGCCGGTCAATTGCACGGCGCCATCGACGCATGGAACAAAGGAGTGAACGGAACCGGTGTCACAATTGCCGTCGCCGATTCTGGGATAGATTTCGCTCATCCGGACCTGAATGGTACCCAAGCACGCCTAGAAAACTCATCATCACCCTATCACGGATGGCCGCTGATGCACGATCCGATGTCCCTTCTTCTTTGGCTGCGCGATGGTCAAGCATATCCCGATGAGGGCAAGTCATGGTGGTCCGACACATCGACCACTGATCAGGATGCGGACAACGACTCGATTTTGGACGACAGCGGAATCAATGTCTCCGGCATCCCTCTTTCACTCTCGGGCGTTTACCATCTTGGCGAGCATCCAGACTCGAAGCTGATATCACGGGCTGGTGGCGATGTTCCGGTTATCGTGGTCGATGACGCTATCGCAGGATCATATGAGACCGTCTATGTCGATCTCGATAGGGACGGATTGCTCACAGATGAGGTGCCGATGAGGCGCGGGTCAGAGACCGCAGGCCTGGACACCGATGGAGATGGATTGTGGGACCGATCCGGAGGATTGCTCTGGTGGATTTCAGACGGGTTGAATGGCGTCCCCTATGGGGATGTATACGCCGCTCGCAATGGGTATCAGAATCGGATCGCCGGAGCAGGTGATCTGGTCCTGTTCATGATCAACGACGCCAACGAGGCAGGAGGCAATCACGGCACGCTGTGCGCCAGCGCCGTCGCTGCACAAGGCAGGATTTGGAACGGTGGTGTGCTCGGGATGGCGCCCGGCTCAAACCTCACCGCAGTAGCGAACCTCTATTCTGGAGGGTCATGGTTTGATTCTTGGAGATTCATCGCCGAGGGCTACGATGGCAACGCCTCCACTTCGGACCAGCCGAACATAGGCTCCTTTTCATTTGGAATATCTAGCGCTCACGACGATGGAGCCGATGGCCAATCGCTATATCTGGATTGGCTGACCCGCATACACAGCCCTGAGACTACCTATTTGGTATCGGTGGGGAATGGTGGTCCGGGCTACGGAACGACAGCTTCCCCCGGAGGTTCGCACGGCGTGATATCCGTGGGTGCCTTCTCATCTAAGAGTGGGGAATCGAATGGTGGAACGCATGGTGATTCTGCGATGTGGACGAACAGAGGGCCAAACTCCGTATCAAGGCTGGATCCGGACATCGTTGCGGTAGGGTGGTCAGCAACGGGGGATCGGACTTTGAACGAAGTAACCAACGCGAATTCCGCTAGACGAACATGGGGTGGAACATCACTCGCGGCACCCGTGGCTGCGGGTCTTCTTGCGCTCGTTTACGAAGCGCACCGGGATGAGAAGGGTCACTGGCCCGACTCCCAGTCGGTACGCGACCTAGTGATGTCCACGGCTGATGATAGGGGGTACGATCCTCTTGTTCAGGGCGCTGGTTGGTTCAATGTCAGCAGAGCCGTTGACTCGATTAGGGGTGCCAATGGTTCACTCACCTTGACCCCAGCCGCTTGGATGACTGGACAGAATCAAGGTATCCATAGAGACGCTAACCTGAACGCCATACCACCTGGTCAAAATCAGTCGTTGAGTGTAGAATTGACCAATACCGGATCCACCGATATCAGAGTTGAGCTCGATCCTATCATGCATGTTCCATTGATGCATGGCGGGATGAGTTGGAACTCGACCGAGAACGGTGGTGACAATGCCACTTGGGACGGATTCCAGGCTTCAACACCTGATTTCGTCATACCGTTGTCAATCGCAGGTGATGCCAATTTCTCCCTACCGAACGCAACCACTCTGATTAGGGCAAGAGCGGTGATGGCCGGAGCCGGATTCGATGGTGATAGGAACTATCAATCCGAGAACAGAATTTACCTGCGAATCTGGCGTTGGACCGATGTCGACTCTGATGGGATTTGGCACGACGATGCAGATGGTGATCGGCAGGTGGACGAGGGAGAGTGGACTGAATCGAGCAACGAATTCGCCATGCTGACCGAGCACACCTACGCTTCACCTCAGGTAGAAGTCAGAGCGGGATTCCCTATCGAGAGGATGGATGACGGCTTGCTGCTCGCCATCTGGCGTGAGGAGATCCGTACATCCCAC
>CAZPCY010000002.1:45979-232117 GCA_964585295.1 uncultured Candidatus Poseidoniales archaeon
TCCAATCGAAGTGGATTGGACCGCGTTTGGACCTTCACACGACCCTTGGATTCAGACGCCTCCGCCTTTGGTAGTTCCAGCCAATTCCACAGCTTTGGCGAACGTCACTGTCTCGATTCCCCCGGATGCCCGCGGCGGTCTGAAACAGCATGGAATCAGAATCACCCACACCGAATTGTTGGCTAATGGGACTCCGAAGAACGAAATCCTCCGGCGCTGGACGATGCCGTTCATCACCAATGTCCTGTGGCAGGGGCCATTCGAGATAACGCCGAAGGCTCTGGATGGGAACGTCAGCAACCAAACTCTCTACGAAGAGACCTGGATGATGGGGGCGCAGAGATGGGGGTGGAGGAGCGAATCGGGAGACTGGCGCTTCCTGACCATCGACTGGCCTACGAATCTCAACGACAACGGTAGTGTGCTCGTCGATGTTGATTGGCCGGACAACAATTGGACAGACATTGATGTTCACTGGATGTCCGAGCAGCCTCACGGTTACTACCATCTCGATCCTCTTTCGTATGGACCCCTTACACTAACGATGGAAACTGGTTCCACAAACAAGGATCGAGGAAGCGGAATATATGCGTGGGAGACCTCCACCGGTTCATCACACGAGTTCCTGACTGCTAGTGCGACTCCTGGTCTGAAACAGATGATGCTGCATTCGGTTATGCATGGCGTGAACACGAACGAAGCACCGATCAACATCAGCGTCGGATACATCGCTCCGGTGGGGGGTGGTCTTGAGAAGCGGGTCTCCGATTGGTCCATGGCGGCTGGGAATGAGACTATCCGCCTAGTCTCGACGATGGACGTGCCACCAACGCAGGTGACAGCCCACGGTTGGGCCCAACCAATTCTGATGCCCTCCGAGACCGCTTCACAGGATGATTCGTCGGATGTCTCTTCCTCCTCATACTCACATCCGTTCGATGTTCCTTCTGGCACGTCAGAATATGAAGTCAGAATCGGAGGTGCGCCAGGAAATGACCTAGACCTATATGTCTATAGAGATAAGGACGGAGATGGAATAATCGATTGGTCGAACGAACAGGTAGGCAGCAGTGGTAACTGGAACGACCAGGAATTGATTGTGAAGTCCTCACCCACTCTAGGAAGGCATTGGGTAGTCGTCCATGGATACGATGTTCCGGCAGGTAACACCTCCTTCCGAATGGAACTGACTATGATTACCGGAAATGAACTGTCGGCCAGCGGCATCGAGTCACTGAATACATCTACCATCTCTTCCTTGTGGCCGAATGGCAGCTTAGAATTGGGGGGCTTGAATCCCACGGGTGCGTGGGAGGTGAATCTCACATTCGAATCGCCACCAGCAGCCGGAGCATGGATGGGATGGATAGACATTGAACTAGTTCATGGAGGGGAGATTCGAATTCCATATCGATACTACTTGGAGGAACTACCACCGGAGATCTCCTTCCTCTCCCCTGCGAACGGCACACAGAGCAATGTCAGTACCCCTATCACCCTATTCGCGAGGGACCTAGGTGGAGGATTCAACCTGACCGGATTAGACTTAGGTGATCTTAGTGACAACGGGAGTGCCCCCCTAGATACATCTGTGATGGTGCAACTCGTCAACGGCACAGTAGTCAACCGAACCGAGGCTTGGAGGGTGTTGAAAGGCGTGCATCAAGGGGGTGCAGATGAAGAAGAGAATCGCAGCCTATTGGAGAACGAGACAGTCCGATTGGCTTGGCTGAATTGGTCTTTGCCGACGGATCTTCGTTGGCACCGATATAGTGCGACATTACTGGATGTAGCTTCTAGATGGAACGAATCTACGCTCGCCATCAGGCACGATGATGTCGCACCGAACATCACGCTACACGACTGGACATTCATGACGGCTGAGAATCCGTATCCGATGACGATTCGTACTGAGATAGGAGCACGATTGTGGTTGAATGGCACCGAAGCCCCCGTTTCAATGGATGGATCTTCGTATGTCGAACTAGATCTGCACTGGTCCTACTACAACTCAGCCTCGGGTTGGACTGATTTGAATCAATTCACGATCGAGACGATGGATGCTGCCGGCAATCGTGAGGAATTGCGATTCGACATCGCCTACGATCCATGGGGTGCGACAAACGATGGCTTACCACCGAACCTACATCAGATAATCCTCAGAGGGCTCAGTCCCACGACACCCATCGAACCGTTGCTAAATTCATCTAGATTGGCCGGTGGAGTAAATGTGAGCAGCGGCGCATTCGAGGTCGATGTGATTGCAGACACGCGTTCGGTATGCGCACATATCGAGAATCTCACAGGACATGAATTGGTTCGAAAATGTCTGGACCTCGATAATCCACCATGGGATGATTCGGAATCTACCCATGTTCGATCCCAAGGTCCAGAACTCATTCGGTTCGGCCTGCCGATGGAATGGGGTGATGTCGACGACGGAGAGCATATGCTGCGAATCTCCACACGGGATTGGGCGAACAATCGTGGCGAGGCTGTTTGGCCGTTGCTAATCGATCGAACCTCACCGACTGTGAACTGGAGTTCGCCAGCTGTTAACGATTTGTTGGCCAACCATCGGATGGATTTCGTTTGGGATTCCGATGAAGATGTCATCTGGAAGATTTCCATCGATGGTGAGACGGTCGAAGAGGGAGTCGGCAATGATTTAGATACAGTCCTAGAACTATCTACAACGGGAAACCATACCGTATGCTTGGAGATGTTCGATTCCACAGCAGCACAGCTCCATCCCAATAGGTTCCATGAATGTCGGTATGTCAATCTCGACCCGGACCTATACACCCCCGTCGTAGTTGCGGATTGGAACGCAACCTCCGTCAATCAAGTAACATTGCAACTATCGTTGACCAGAGGCCCATTCCAGAGTGCTAATCTGACTCGATCTACCGATGTTGGCGACACTTCGATTGTCATCCTTCAGGAAAGCGAAGGTTCGAAATCGGAGGTCGTAGTTGCCATCGATCTTGAAGAGGGTGAGAACAGGTTGTTGCTGGTAATTGCGGCCCTTGACCGGATGTTCTCCTTCGAACTCACCGTTGAACTGGATTCAATCCATCCAGATCTCACCATCGATGAACCGGTAACAGGGACAGCCACATTCGCCTCCAGAATTACGGTACGTGGTGAATGTGAATATGGACTGATTGTCGTACTACAGGTCACAGACCATTCCGAATCGAGCGCTTGTCGGCCGACTGGGATGTATGAGTCAGGATTGGAATTGCCGATGATTGATGGCGAGTACGTGATAACCGCCACGACCATCGATTCAGCGGGCAACGTCGCGGTTCGTAATGCTACGATAAGAATCGATGGTGATGCTCCCGGTGCGAGGTTGGTTTGGAGTCTCGCATCCTGCCCAAATGGAAGGGCTGAGAGGCTCATCGGGACGGTGGAGAATTCAGAGTGCAAAGTTGCAGCAGAGGTGCTGTTGAGCGATGATGACATCGTCTCATGGTCGGCGGAAATGATGCTCAATGGGGAATCCATCGATTACGAGAATGGGACCTCATCGAGTCCACTCCCTATCGTACTTTCATGCGACCCTCTTACAGACTTCTGCGACTCGGGGCTATGGAGCGTCGATGTGTGGGTCGAAGACGAGGCTGGCAATCGCCAACTTCAGACCATCGAGATCGTACTCGAAAGACCTCAGATGAGTGCGATGCAGGCAGCATTGGAACCTGGTAGCAACTGGAATCTAGCACTTGTCATCACGATCCTCTTGCTAATCATCGCTACTCCATACATTCTCACACGTAGACCTCCATCGACAGATCTTCTCTCAACGCAGGATGTCGAGACGATAGAAGGGCCGATTCTTGAGGAACTTGATCGATGGACCGAGGATTGATGACGGCATCCCCAATCGCCTCACCATGATACGGAAGATTGCCGTACTCGGGTCTGGACAGATGGGGGCGGGAATCGCACAGGTCGCTGCTTCCTCTGGATACGAAGTCGTCATGATCGATATCGAGGACACATTCGTGGAGAGGGGGATGGGGACGATCAAATCCTCCTTGGACAGACTTGTTGACAAGGAGAGGATCTCCAAAGAGGGCGCATCCGATGCGATCGGCAGAATCTCACCGTCGACGAATCGTAGCCATGCAGAAGATGCGGATCTAGTAATCGAGGCCATTCCCGAAGTACCAGAACTGAAGTTCAGCACCTTCTCCGACTTGGATCGGATATGCAAACCAGAGGCTATACTCGCATCCAACACATCTAGCATTAGCATTGATGCGATCGCATCCCACACCGAGAGGCCAGATCGTGTCATCGGAATGCATTTCATGAATCCAGTCCCGATAATGAAATTGGTCGAGATCATCAATGGAGAGGCGACCTCAGAGGAGGTCTCAGCCACTGTGGTGGCGGCCGCTGAGAGTATGGGTAAGACTGCGCTTTCGTGCCGTGACTCACCTGGCTTCGTCTCTAACAGGATTCTCTGCCCCATGATTAACGAAGCGGTCCTCACATTGCAGGAGGGTGTCGCTGATGTTGAGGCAATCGACGGCATCATGAAGTTGGGTATGAATCATCCAATAGGGCCTCTAGCGCTCGCCGATCTCATCGGTCTGGACACAGTCCTTCACATCATGCTAGTCCTCCATGAAGGACTGGCTGATGACAAGTATGAACCTGCACCGCTACTGATTGAGATGGTTGAGGCCGGACGTCTTGGTAGGAAGAGCGGCCGAGGATTCCACGACTACTGATTACCACTGGCGGCCCCTACGAATGCCGAGGTCCTCAGCGCTCAACATGCCGATGCCGCTCTTTGTGCGCGACCTCCGTCCACTTCTGGGCATGAATGACGACCTCGCCCTGTCTTCGTCCAGTCTTGGATCCATTCGATGCACTGGTGCCGGTTGATCCCAAGGCCGTTGCGCTGATGCAATCAGACCGCTGCGTCTCGTTGCGCTGTTTCGTCTGGCTGAATGTCTGGCTCCTCGTCCAGACCTCCTTCTATTCAACACGCGTGGTATATGGGAAAGGCTGCGAATGATTTGGTCTTGGGCTCGTGCTAGAGAGGTTGAAATCGTCCGCATCGTATTCCGCAATTGCTTCTTGCTGTTTGAGATGAGGATTGGTTCTGAGACCGCACCCTCCTTCAGTTTCCGACGTGGGTCACACCAAGCAGGATATCCCATGTCTATCGGAATTCCCTCTATCGTAATCACCAATCCCCTGAGTAGTAGGTGAGTACCGACGGGTATCTCATCCTTGGTGATTAGAGCTTTCTTCCGTTTCAAACGGGAGGCCAATCGAATCAAAGCTGGCATGTTATTTCGTCTCATCTTCATCTCGCCCATGGCGCTGAACCAGTAATGTACCATCAATCCGAAGAACAGAATGACCGCCCATTCCACGGAGAATGGAACCAACGCGATGAAGCCCACTACCGCGAGCATCAGGCGACTGAAACGACTTGAGAAGAAGGATCTTGCACCAGGGTGGACTCCTTCCTTCGCAGCTTTCCCAGAAGTGATCCAGACATTCGCCATCAGTGCTTCGTCTGCCCCGCGTCGCATTTTCATCGCGGCCACAGGATTCGTCGGTAACCCCATTTGGAGCATCTTCGCCTCCTGACGGCTTACCTTCGATCTCGCTACAGATGCCTCGGCCCATGAGGAGGCGGACTTCTTGCCGACGAACTTGGACAATCCCATCTCGGAGAGGATTACTCCAAGACCGATGACGGCTGGATGTGTTGCTGCCACAGGCAGAAGGCGGCGATGGATGGCGACCGCTTGGCGCCCCTGTCCATCATCGATATGCAGGAGTGCTTCAGCGACCCTCAATCTCGGCCAAGCCTCGTAATCGACCTCCTCTCCGACCTGTCGGATAATCATCCGGGCCAGTTGCTGCTCGCCATGCAATCTGAGCAGTGCGATGTCACCCAACAGTGCGAATCTATCTACTGGTCCGGAGGTGGAAGGTGGAGTGCGACGCCACGGGAACCATGTCGCAAATCTCTCGATGAGATCCTGATTCCTCCAGCCAACATCCGTGTGTACTACAGCATCGAGATCGACATCTCCCTTGGCTTGTGGACGCATGAGGTCCAACATCCATAGCATCTGGATGACCTCCTTGTTCTTGGAATCGAAACCAGACAACTCCTCCTTCGCCTCTTCGAGGTCCCTCTTAGCCAATGCAGACGCCGCTAGTGCCCTCCTCGCCATATCGTCTCGACCACCCATCTGGGCGAGGAGACTCGTCGCCCTCTCCTCAACATCCTCCCAGCGACCGGTACACATTGAGAGCAGCATATCCACTCGCGTCGCTTCGATCCTCTTCGATGCACCTTGTTCAAGTAGAGATTCTCTCGCGTTCGCTAGATAGTGCAACCGATCATCCCTAGCAGCCCAGATCATCTCCTTGTCAGTGACTTGCATGGTTGGTGCGTTCACCTTGATCATCGTAGCCTTCCCCTCCAAATCTTCGAGTTCACCACCATTCATGTCAAACCTAAGACGTCTCAGTCGCCCTATCCTAGTCATCGACAAGAGCCAAACAAGAAGGAAAATCGCCTGCCCTGCAACCGTTATGGTGATCATTATCTCAGTGATTACTAGTGGCTCTAGGAACAGACAGAATCCCGATCCAACCCCTGGTCCATCGAGGCAGGTGTTCGGAACAGGAAGGAATTGCGGGAATCTCTGGAAAAGCGAGAGTACCAATAGAAGTACGGTGTAGCCAGCGAACCCACTGAAGCAGAACGATAGAACTCGGCTCTGTTGGCTTTTCTCGGACCGCAATGTCCGAGGATCAGCGAACACGATTCCGAACCTTCCGCAGATGTCGGCTGCACCTAGGAACAACAGTCGAATGACCTCATAGATGAACGCGATACCGATTATTGTCACATTGAGTAAAAGAAAGAGGACAACTGCTGCGATGGCGAATTGGCGAATGGTGATGTGCGGTACGAAGGCCAACAATTCGGTGGCGTAGAATCCGAATATCCCACCTTCACTGAGAAGGGAGCTGGTTGAGTAACCATCCATCAGGAGAACCCGTTCCGAATGCAAGAACATGTGCTCGAAACCGCTGAACACAACCATCCAAGAGACGACTCCATTGAGTGCTGTGAGAGGCATCGCCATGACATTGAGGTAGACGAATATCGCGGCGATTCTACCGGGGCCAGAAGCTGGTTCCGGATGCAGCATGGAGATCCTTCCGTAGGCTCTCTCTCGTTGCGAGAACACCAAAATGTTCCAACAAGCACCAAGAATCCTCCCGTACGCAACAATGGAAGGAAGTAGGAAGAACAGGAGCGTGAAGCCGAGGGCTTGGGTTTCTGGAAGTTCCAATCCTTCCTTCAACCAAGCGTAGAACAGTAATGTTACCAGAACAACGAGGGCAAGACTAGTCGCAAACCAGATTCCAGCCTCTTGCCTCGCCTTCTTGATCTCTGTCTTTCGATGACCGACTCGGCGGGTCAACTGTGAAGCGAGTGCTGAGATGGGTGAGAGTAGGATTGGGATGCCCAGTAGCACGGTGACGAGGAGGATCACTCTGATGTCGTGTCGATATGGAGAAAGGAGAATCTCCATAGCCATAATCAACACACCTGCGACCGCCATCAGATAGAGTTGGACGGAACTTCGCACACCCTTCAGCCTAAGCAGTCCCTTCGCATCTTCGTTCGACTGGGCGATCCGGTGCACCTCGTAGTGGTCCTTGCCGATGTTGAAAGCAATCTGGACTCGCCTCAGAGTCCTAGGAACCCAGATGTAGAGGATGGCAATTGCCAATGAAAATCCGATTAGCACTGGTAGGGCCGCGTACAGCGGATCCATCTCGACCAATTCTGCGCTTTCCCCGATCTCTATGGCGATGCCCCTGAGGTTCGTGGGTCCGCTCCCCCTGTCTATTTTACGGGTGGAGTCGATACTCACATAGGTACCACTATAGGTCACCAAAATGGAGTGAATCGAACCTCGAACCTGAGAATCGATTCATCAGAAAGTTCTGAGTTGACTCGATTGGGGGAATGTTCATGAGTCATGCAGGGAGGCATCGAATGGATTGGAATGCCCGGCACGACTCGAGTTGAGATCAGGACTTTGAAAGTCGGAAGATATGTCTCTCTCGACGAGAACGCGTACAAGATTCTTAGCATCTCGAAATCGAAACCTGGGAAGCACGGAAGCGCCAAGGCTCGAATCGAACTGGAGGACATCTTCAGCGGCCAGAAGCGCAGCCATGTCGGCACCGTTACCGATAGCATCCAAGTACCGATGATCGAGAAGGGCAGCGCCATCATCACCCACATCGATGGTGGAGAGGTCCACGCGATGGACAACAAGACCTACGAGACCCTCATCCTTCCAGTTCAGGAAGGAATGACGTTGGATGCAGGTGGCGAGATTCAGTGGATGGAAGCGATGGGACGCTACCGGATCACAAGGGACCATTGAGGTGAGTGGATGTCGGCCGCCGGGAGTGAACCCGGTGTTCATGAAGTCACGATAGGTTCAGCAAATCCTACTGAGTTGGCCGAGATCGCGAAGGCTTGGTGGTCTTTGGTTCAGGAGCAAGGGGAACACGATGGCCGGATGGTCGAATGCTCAGGTAGCCGCCGTCGTGGCAATCACTTCCTCCGCCGGGCGGTGATAGATGGGCGAATGCTCGTTGCTCGGTTGGAGGGTAGAATTGTGGGGATATCGACGTTTGCTGAGGATCACCACTTCTTGGATGACTCTGGAATGATTTGGGTCATCGCCGATGTCTGGATCGCTCCGGACCAACGCCGGAGAGGTATTGCGACGCGTCTCGTAAAGGCGACCGAGAGAGCATGCATCGAGCGAGGAGCCCAAGAAGTTCGACTGCAGGTTTACGACGCTAACGAAGCGGCTCTTGGACTGTACAGGTCGCTTGGATACGGCGCCTGCATCCATACGCTTAGGAAACGCCTTGAAGAATATTGAACATTGACTCATTCTCCTCTAGAGTGATTGACCGCATCGCTGTTCCGGCCTACGGCCGGGTGAAGTATAAACAGGCGAGGGCAGCCCTCGCGAGCGGGTCCTACATGGCTGACGTGCCTCGTTCCGCTTATCGTCGCCCCGCTACGGCGGAGGGACTGCGTGCCATAGAGGAGGGAACTCTGACCTGGCTAGACGAGGACATGTACAACAACATCGGATCGGCGGTTCTGGAACAATATCTCGAGGAGAAGAACCTAGAGGAAGCGTTTGAGGTTAGCCATTGGTCTACTGGTAAGGTCGTCGCCGGTATAGCCATCGGCGCCTTCTTCAGTGGTGTTACGGCTTACATCGGTCTGAAGATTGGTCTTGCGGTTTCCGCTGCCCTATACATTGCATACCTGATTGGGATGGCGTTCAAATGGACTCCCTCCGAGGTGAACATAGCGTCCAGCGCTACGACCGGAGCGACACACGCAGCGACTGGTTTCATCTTCACCTTCCCAGCCATCTTCCTGCTTGCATACAGCGATCGTTATCTGGTTCAGGGAGAGCCGATGATTGGCGCTCCAGACATCATGCAGATTTCGTTCATCGGCATCATAGCATCGATGTTCGCGGGATTCCTTGGGGTGATGTATTTCATCATCTTCCGACGGGTTTGGCTTGTCGAGGATCCTCTTCCAATGCCTGGCTTCGAGGCCTATGTCAAAATCCTCGATATCGCTTCAGATGTCAGTACTGGTGCTGCCGAAGCAGCGAAGAAATCTCTCGTAACTGTCGGTGTATGGACAGCCATTACGATGGGAATCATGTTCGTCATTGACTATCCTCTAGCTTGGGGTAGGAAGATGGCATCTGTCCCCGGAAGCATCGCGGATTGGGTGGCTAGCACGCTCTCTTGGGGTAAGGCAGGCCTCGCTTCGATATACACGGAACGCTGGATACATCAACCATCATCTCTTTCTGATCCAATAACCGGTGAGGTTCTGGCCCACGCACCGTACAACGGAATCACAACTTACGATTCTAGGAACCCCTTTTCATACACCTTCCTTGGCATAGAAATCAGCCCCACACTGCTGGCCATTGGCTGGTTCATGAAATGGAGGCCAGCGCTGCTGGTCAATCTCGGCTCGATAGTCGCTTGGTTCTATCTGATTCCACTTGCGGTGATTATGGATGTCCCCGTCTATGATCCACAATTGGGGACCCATGTCCACTTGAGTGTCTATGGTGATGTCGCGACCACACCACTGTATCCGATGGTGCAATGGAAGGCGTACAAGACAATCGTCCAGACGATTGCGATTGGAGCCATCCTAGGGGGTGGTCTCCTTGGCTTGCTCAAGATGGCGCCGACATTCAAGAACATCTTCGGGGACATCGCCAAGGCCTTCGGGGGCGAGAAGGGAGAAGAGTACGTCGAGGGCAAGGGATGGTATGAATGGCCGCTATACCACATTCCGATATTCATGCTAATCGCCTTCCTCGCCATGATTCTGATATTCGTCATTGGCGGCTTTCCGATATTGGCTGCGTTGATCTTCGCGGTGGTGCTTACCCTGACCACCTTCCTGCTTGGTGCTATCGCCGTCCGTGTGATGGGTGAGACTGGCATTGAGCCGGTCAGTGGGACTTCCTTCATCGTCCTCATGATGCTCCTCTTGACTTTCCTTTTCCTAGATGATGTACTCGGACTGACCAAGGAGGGAGCCGTACTGATGGCCCTGGTAGGTACGACTGTGTTCGGCAGTGCGATCTCGATGTCGGGAACCGTTGTCGCCGACTACAAGAACAGCCTCTACATCGGGAATCGGCCCTATCACATATCCAAAGGGAACATCATGGGCGTCGTTCCTGGTGCCATACTAGGGGCCGGCATGGCGATTTTCCTCAGCGACTTATTGGCGAAGGGGAAGATCGAACTTCTCGCCCCACAGGCCAATGCCTTTGCATCCTTCACAATCATTCTGGCGGAAGGGCAGGGTGATTGGTATGCACTCGCTCTCGGATTCATGCTCGGTGTGTTCGCAGAGTGGGCGACTGGTATGGGCACCGCCTTCGGACTCGGAATGTATCTACCGACCCCGGCAACCTTCCCGATGCTCATTGGAGGATTCTGCCGAGACAAGTGGGAGGATAAGCGGTTGAAGCCAGCAGTTGAAGCTGTGAGGTCGGCAGAGGGTAGTGCCGCCGCAGAACAGAAACGGGCGTTGATGCTGATGATGACCTTCATGATTGCAGCCGGGGCATTGACTGGTGAAGCATTCTTCGGAGTGGAAGCGGCGGTATTCGCAGTCGTGGACGAGTTTGAGACTGAGCAGACATTCACCGAGGATGATTGGGATGATGGATACATGCGCCAGCACCTCGCAGGAAAACTCGGTTTGCACGAAAGTGGAATGGAAGCGCTGGTCTACCACGATGAATCGACACCTGCCACTGATAGTCTGACCGAATGGGCCGCTGCGATCAATGCAGCGGCTGTTGCGGATGGTGAACCTGAGCCCTGTACGGAGGTTAGCGCAGAGAGCACCACATGCGCAGTCCCGTTTGGCGTAATCAGTTGGTACCCGATGGCCAGATTGGCCGGCTTCGTCGTGCTGAATGTTATCGTCGCGGGATTGATTGCTTGGCTCTTCATCAGGGCAGGTATCTTCGGATCAGATGATGACGATGTCGTCATCGCCGAAGCGGTGTGATCCATGGAAGACAAGCAGTCCTCGAACCCGCCGCTGTTTGCATGGTTGATTCTCTTCGCAGCCGTTATCGCGGTATCGAGCGCCGGAGCGGTCTTCCAATTGATGTCTGAGGTACCCCCTCTTCTCAGGGCTTCGTGGAGGCTGCAAGCTACGGCGATGGTCCTCGCTCCCTTCTGCGTGCTTCAATGCACCAAACTTCGAAGAGAAGACCCCAATTCCTGGGCTAGATTATTTGAGATGCGCACCGTTGGAATAGTAGTAGGATCTGGAGTCTGCCTCTGGCTGCATTTTGGAACTTGGGTATGGTCCCTCGACCGGACATCGTTGACCCACAGTCTACTATTCGTTACCGCTCACCCACTTATCTTCGTCGTTGGTTCCGCCGCGCTCGGCAAGGCGGTGGATCGACGCTGTGCAAGGGGAGCTGTGATTGGTTTCCTCGGCGCCGCTATCACTCTGATCGGTGTGCAAGGAGAAGGTGATGTCACCGCGATAGGTGATGCAGCCGCATTCGCAGGCGCGATAGCGATTGTCGGCTACTTAATTGCGGGTCGGACACTCAGGAATTGGATGCCGTTGTTCATCTATGCCTTCCCAGTAACAATCTTGGCCTCTTTGCTTCTACTGATTTCCTCACTGGCTCTCGAAGGGACGACCATCAGCGGAGAGCATTCTTCTTTGTGGGCCTTCGGCTGGACCTCAGCGACATGGCTCCCGTTGGTCGCTTACCTAGCCTTGGGCCCTGGTTTGGTAGGACATACGGGTATCAATGCGGTTCTGAGGTGGGTCTCCCCCTTGGTAATCAGTGTGAGTGTGTTGTTCGAGCCGATTATCGGCTCATTAATCGGTTTGATGCTCGGCACATCTTCAGTTCCTGGTATTTGGACTTGGATTGGTGGTTGCCTGCTACTGACTGGAATGGGCATGGTCATCCTCGCGGAAGGTACTGATCATCAGGCCGAGGCCTCTAAGGATTCATAGGACAATGGTGAATTAAGATGCCTCAATGGATTCTCGTCGGCAACGATGACGGTATTGAGGCGCCAGGGTTGGCGGCCCTCGTATCAACATTGCAACGCAAGGGCATGGGGGTTATCGTCGCTGCTCCCTCAACCGAGCGCTCGGCCACTTCTATGCACCTTACCCTGAGAAGGCCGATGCTCAGAATCAATCGTACGGATCTCCTAGCCGAATGGGATCTAGATCCCAATGGAATTGAACCAATCATCCATTCGTTCGACGGGATGCCTGCCGATTGCATGATTCTTGAGATCGATGGGCCAATCCGCAATGGAACCCATCCCACTCCGAGACTATGCATCTCTGGAATAAACCGTGGCCCGAACATGTCTGTTGATGTCCTCCACTCGGGGACGGTAGCCGCAGCACGCGAGGCATCCTTGTATGGCATACCATCGATTGCAGTCAGTCTGACGACGTTTGAGGAAGGTCCTTGGCAGGCTGCGAGTGATGCGGTCTCGTTCCTAGTAGATCGGTTGTTCAAATGGCTCCCCGATACTCCGATCGATATCGGAAGAGAATCCCGTAGTGCTGGATCGATTAGAGCTCGCTTCGGACCAGAAGACGGAGAGATTCCGATTCGGGAAGCATTCTCCCGTGGAGACATCCTGCTCAACCTGAATGTTCCTCCTACTTGGAAGGGCGATTGGTCTTCCACCTCTCTCGGTGCAAGGTGGTATCACGGCGCCGCCAACATCGAAGAGGATGGCTTTTGCCAAGTAGGTGCAGTATCTATCGAGGATGAGCCGATTCCTGGGACGGATGTCGAAGCAGTGATGTCGAACAGAGCCTCCTTGACTCCGGTATCCACTTGGCCACAGAGCCATCCTCTCGATATCGGTTCTCAATTGCTTTCTTCGGCACGAAATCACGGTGAGGATGAAATGCCGTTCTGGGTATAATCAACCAAGATCCAAGTCCATTTCCTCATCCAAGAGGTGGTGAACAATTGCGATTGCCACATTGCCCTGTAACCATCGATCACCAAGTGATCGATGCACTGTTCGATTAGATAGTTCAGTGGACTCTGCCTTCTCAAATGGCCGGTCATCAGAGAGAATGAATCCGACGTTTACTGGTTGTGATGGTTTGGTGATGGAGTTTTCCTCTAGCAGTATTGGAGGGGAATTCGCGTCCAACGTGATGATTGTAAAATTCTCTTCTAGCCAATCATCGAGCGTCATGGATAGATCACCCGCATCGTGACTGATTCCGAGGGATGTTTCGGTCAGATACCCGGCTGGAGGAGCCGGCTCCTGCAACACCCTTGAGATTACTCCACCAATAGATCTCTCATCAGGTCGAAGTCCTCGCACCTTGGATCCATTGATTCGGATTCTTCTGGGCGGTCCAGGCCCCCCCAATAGGTGGAGAAACACCTCGGTATCTGTTCTGATTCCATGGGAGAGGAATAGGGATGTAGAGACCGCACGACAGATGACATCCATTCTACCCCCTGCTCCGGCGAGGTCATTGAGAGGCAACCTTCCCGATGAAATCGCCCGGTGACCGATAATCCCGAAACGCCTGATCATCGCATTCACATCGGGAGGTCGACATCATCCAAATCGCCCATCATCGCCTTCATCTGGTTCCGCATCCGTCGATTTCCTCTCATCCCTTTGAGCATCTTCCGACTGCGATTCCATTGACCTAGTAGTTCCTTGACATCTTTCTCTCTGACTCCTGAGCCTTTGGCAATCCTTCGGACTCTTTCGGACTTAAGTATCTGGGGCTCATCCTTCTCATGGCTGGTCATCGAGTCCATTATGATGCGATATCTTTCGAGATTCTTCTGCATCTGTTCCTTCTGGCTGCGGGACATCGCACCCATACCTCCGAAGAGACCATCTGGCAGATGGGAAAGAATCCGGTCCAAGGTACCAATCTTGGACATCATCTCCATTTGATTGGACATGTCATTGAGGCTGAATCTCCCTGACATTAACCGCTGCGTCAGCCGCATCGCTTCCTCTTCATCCAGAGCGTCTGGCGCTAGATCGATCAGTCCTTGGATGTCCCCCATTCCGAGAAGGCGACTGATGAATCGGTCCGATTCGAATCGTTCTAGATCGCTGACCCGTTCGCCTTCTCCGACGAACACGATTGGTGCTGCAGTCGCAGCGACAGCAGAAAGGGCACCTCCCCCGCGCGCTGTGCCATCCAGTTTCGTAACGATGACTCCTGACACACCGACTAGGTCGTGGAAGTGTGCTGCGACTCCTCCCGCAGCCTGTCCTACCTGCGCGTCGATTACTAGGAAACGTTCCGTCGCGTTTGCGATGGTGTGAATCCGTTCTAATTCATCTCGCAATTCGTCATCTAGTCGATCTCTACCCGCCGTGTCTATGATCAACACATCAACATCACCCACTGCTCGTATTCCATCTTCGACGATTCGGACAGCATCCTTCTCGTCCGGGTTACCGTGGACATGTACCGGGGATTCAGCTAGCAGTTGTTGCAATTGTGCATAGGCTCCGGGACGGTGGACGTCCGCTTCGATTACAGCGACTGTCACGCCGTGCCGTTTCCGCCACCACTCAGCTAATTTCGCCGTAGTTGTGGTCTTCCCCTGTCCGTACAGCCCAACCATCAGAATGGTCTGTCTATGAGGGATAATCTCCCTTGGAGGGCCCAACAACCGGACTAGTTCGGTGTAGATTATGTTCATCGCATGGGTCTGCAGTGTGACTCCCGGCCCGGCTTCCTCCTCTCGCATCCTACGCTCGAGCCTCTCTGCGATCTCCTTTGATTGACGAACGTTGAAATCCGCCGAGAGCAGTGCTCTCCTGATATCGCGCACGAGCGTCTTCAATTCCTCTTCGTCCAGCGCCCTTCTCCCTCGGAGTCTACCTACGGCACCTAGGATACCTCTCTTGAGACCCTCAAGAGCCATGCTGCGCCGTGTCACACCCCCTGTTTGAAGTCAACGCTGATGGATTGCCTTCTGGAGTTCTCTCTTTGGGGTCGGCTTCATGATGGTACGTTCGGTCGGGGCAGTCGTGGCTGGCCCAGCGATTCCCCAATGGCAGTTCCAAGTCGCGATGGTGCTGGGGCTGTTCGCTTTCGCTGCAGCATGGCAGCGTGCGATGAGGCCTATCAGCGGTTACATGCCACTAGCCGCTGCCTATCGTTGTCTGATTTGGGGTTTCATAACTGGTGCGATGAGCGCCGCCGCCTTCGACAATCTGATACTGCGCCCCATGATTCTCGCAGCACCGGGTGGAGGAGCCGCCCTCTCTTGGCAGGCAGCCGTTTCAATGATTCTGCTGCTGGGGATGGCGGAATCATCTCTCGTCCTATGGTTGATCGCTAGGTCGGAGAGAAGGGAAACCGGATCGGCACCGTCAGCGGGTCACGCCTATGGAGTTGGAGCAGGTTCTATGCTAGGAGCCTATCTCGCGGTGAGGATATTCGATCCAAACATCAAAGCGGCCGGTGCGTTGATTAGCGGTTTCGGCCCTGTTACGCTGGTATTCGCCTTCCTGCTCGCTCTCGCGGGCTGCAGTGGATTGGGAGCTATAGGATCTCATCAAGGTGCTAGGTTGCTTGTCGGTGCTCGTGGCCGTCCCTTAATCGAGAGTGCCGCGGTGAGAACCGCTATCCGCTCTGGGCTGGCGTTCGGTGTATTCCTCCCGATAGTTCTCCTCGCCATGATTCCAGCCATCGCATGGATGGAGATTCGGGCTCGATCCGATTGGGTGCAGCGTGGTCTCACTCCGTTAGCTAGGAGATTGCAACGCCGTGCAGCAAGAGGACATCCGGTCTCTTCCCATGACTCCAGTCGCGATGAAGAAGCCGAATGAGACGCGTCCTCGGTTAGCTTCCGTCCGAGAGAAGGTTCATGCCCCTGCGGGTCAGACCAAGGCACGATGGCGAGGCTCGGCAACTGCCCACATTGTCGTGCACCCCTAGCCATAGGACAGGGTATCTGTCCGTATTGCGGCAGGATGACACAGATGAGGGGTGGCCGAGCCGCTGCCCCTAGTCCAGGTGTCAGAGTACGCAGAGGAGGTGCACACGCACGGCCGATGCCACAAAGAAAGCAGGCGTCGAAGAAGAAAAGCAAGAGACAGAAATCCGACCGATCGAGGGCAGTCAGTGCTCATCTCAAGCGACGGCGAAAGAAGAATGCGCGGAACGCAGCAATCGCCATAGTGCTCGCTGGCGCATTCCTCTTCACACCCGCCCAAGACACCGTCAAGGAACAATCGTCGAAATTGTTCGGTGATGTGGTCGACTTGCTAGTTCCTTTTCACGAACATCCGGTAACGGCGAACTACACCTTGGAACACAAGTTGACCTTCGAAGCAAACCCTTCGATGAGTGGCGCTGAATTCACCTATCGAATGCCAATTCCACATGCTGAACGAACTGCGAAATCGTATTCTACAGATTTGTTCGTTCTTGAAGGCGGAAACGGCACGATTCCTGCCCCGGTAATACAACGGGTAACTGCGATGAGAGTAGGGGTCGGGACGGCGAGTATCGATGTCCCCCTGAACGCCTCGGAAGTGCTTGAGGAGTCGGGGGCGAAGACTCTCATCGACGATTCCAGAGTTTGGTGGCCTACGCCGAAAGTCAGCCATCCAGCGGAACCTGAAGGGAACTACGATTGCGCTTTCGGACGCTGTCTAATATGGACTGGCCTGCTTCCTAATTCAGGTGGTCGGACAACGCTGACACTCGAGTATGATATTCAGGCAATAGCCTACACATGGGAAGGAGATGCACCGCTGGATGAGACCGTGTCGGGAGTAACCGAAGGATACGGAATGACAAAGGAGAACGCAGGATCATTCGATGAGCTACACACGGGGGGCATTCTACCATTGACCGAACATTTCGGTGACAATCCGATATGGTATGATACCAGCACCGGGGGAATCCCCAACGGAGCAATCGACGGTGCAGATGAAGTCGTGGTCGCCATAGCTGATGAAATCGTAGCCTCATTGCCAACTGAACTAGCGAACAACACCTACTCGTATTCACATGCAGCATTCATCTGGGTTCGAGACAATGTAGAGTATGTTACCGGATTAACTCCACCTCGCAATGGTCCAGCGTGCATCACGGCGAAGGCGGGTGATTGCGACGAGCAATCAAACGCTTGGATGAGCCTACTCCGAGTCAAGGGAATACCGACCTGGTACGAATTCGGTATTCTGGGCTCTGGCGATTTCTCACAATTTGAACCGCACGGGTGGTCGAACATCGCCCTACCATATTCTGGTGAATGGTGCTTGGAAAATGGCTTCACTACCGAATCCTGCTATATCGAAGCCTCTGTGGACGTCACTAACAACAAGTGGCTGCTCCACACTCCAACGGTTTACGGCAACTGGATTGAACCGATCGAAGACAACCCCGGAGGGATGCTTGTGGACACAGTCTACAAGAGGCTCTGGTACGACGCTCGCGTCATGACAGACGTTGATACCAAGCAATTCGATGTACTGGGCTCCCCCGAGATACCAGACGGCACGTTCCGCGTCAATTGGATTCCAGGCCGATAACGCTCAAATTGGGCGGAGTCCGCCGGATGATAGTGAGAGGTGTCCAATGAGGGTCATCATCGGGGGTGCTGGGGAGGTCGGTCGTGGCGTGGCTCGTGCTCTGCGAGCCGAGAACCGGGCGGTAGTGCTCATCGATTCCAATCCTCGTGCTCTGAAGGTTGCACAGAGTCTCGATTGCCTGATGGTCGGGGGTGATGTACTTTCTAGGAAGACTCTGGACAAGGCAGGCATCGTTGATAGCGATCTAGTCATCATGGCGACCGACAGTGATGAGAGAAATCTCTTGGCAGCGAAGCTGTCGAGGGACCATCTCGCGGAGAAAGACCCGGAAGCAGCGGAACGACTTGTCACCGTGGCGAGGGTCCATCATCCATCGCTAATCGAGGAGGAAGGCCGCGATAGACTCCGAAGATGGACAACTCTGAACCATGCAGCCTGTCCAATCGACCAAGTCGTGCAACAACTTGCTGCAGGTTTGCAATCGCCCTCTTTGGAGGAGACTCTTCCATTGGGCAACGACGCTTGGGTTGCGTTGGCGAGGATTCAACCTGGTTCCGAACTTGCAAATCGTAGCGTCGGTGAAGCGCTTGAGGACATCGATGGCCTACCAAGACCATTCGGCCTTCAAAAGGAGAGCCGGAAAGCAGAGATGATAGACGATGAGACGATTTTGGAAGTTGGCGACTTGGTCATCTTCGCAACGACCGGCGAGCATACGTTCCATCGAATCTCCATGGCTGCTGGCTTTCACGAATCCAAATTGCCTGAATCGCCTAGGGTGATAGTGTTCGGTGCAACTAGAGTCGGAAACAGAATGACGTCTCACTTTCTCGATGCTGGGTGTTCGGTGACCGTTGTCGAACCTCGATTGGAGCTGGCAAATGAACTGCTTGGATCGACCATAGGCAACAACAAGCGCCTCGATGTAGTCCACGGAGAGCCACAGGATTCCGAACTGCTACGGGACATAGAGATCGCAGATCATCACATTGCGATTAGCGTCTTAGAGGACGATCATGCGAACATCGCGATAACCATGAGAGCCCAAGACGAGGGAATTGAGAGAACCGGACTCGTCGTCGAAGACGATGCCCTCGTTGACACAGTGAGGAGAATCGGATTGACGTGCGCAGTCAGCGAACGTCGGGTTTCTATCAACGCGATACTCACATATGTGCATTCTAGAGTTCCCGGCACCTTCCAAATGATTCCAAGTGCCCGTGAGTTCTCTTCTATGACGGCCACCTTGTCCTCAGGCCATTCTAGGATCGGTCAGACTGTGAAGAAACTGGAGAAGGCATTCTCAGGTGGTGCTAGGATAGCTCTAATCGAGCGGCACCCGAAGGATTCAGCTCCGAAGGTGTTCAATGCTGAACCCGACTTCACACTGAAGGAGGGGGACCGACTGATCATATTCGCAACCAAGAGTGGACTTCCGAAAGTCGAATCCGCGCTGGAGCGGTGATCATGCGCTGGGATGTCGTCTCCCTCGTCGTAGGCTGGACATTGGCCCTCCTTACACTGCCGTTGGTGATTGTTGGTGCCCTCTCCATCTATCTTGATGGCTCTAGTAACATGCTGATTCGCGCTTTTCTCACTCCAGCTCTGATCTCATCCGTGGGAGGGGTCTTACTGATCATCAATGGCACCCGAATCGATAGCGATCAACGCTTGAGGGATAGGGAGGCCTTCGCAGCCGTCGCTCTAGGTTGGCCAGCGGCGGTCATCGTCGGAGCATTGCCTTACTGGTTAGGGGGGATGTTCCATGGTCCGACCACCTACCTAGCAGGTGATTCAACCCTCATCGAGGCGGTCGGAGGTTCCATTCGATCGATGTTCGAATCGATGTCCGGATTCACTACTTCCGGGGCCACTGTAATTGATCCGATGACCAGTCCGAACTGCCCACCTGACATTCTGGATTGCATCGCTGCTCAACCACGCAGTCTACTGCTATGGCGAAGTCTGACCCAGTGGTTGGGTGGCATGGGGATCATTATGCTTGGGATGTTGTTGCTCTCCCGCTGGTTGGGAGGGGGTATGTCGATCGCTAGGGCCGAACTCACCGGTCCATCACTATCTAGGCTGATGCCAACCCTTGAACAGACGGCTCGAGTGCTATGGTCGATCTACATCGCGATGACGATCCTAGAATTCTTCCTTCTGTACTGGATAGCGGATATGACTTGGTTCAATGCTCTGAACTATTCCCTCACGACAATGCCCAGCGGTGGATTCGGAACCACAGATGGCGGCATAATGGATTTTAACAGCCCTCGTGTTGAAATCATCATCACCATGTTCATGGTGGCCACTGGGATCAATTTCACCCTCTTTCATTTTCTCTTGTTGAAGGAATACACCAAGGTGTTCAATGATCAGGAATTGCGAGTTTATCTGCTTGTCCTAACTTGTGCTTGGGCGATATTCTCGATCAATCTTGTTCTAAGTGCCGATTGGGAATGGTCAGAAGCAGTGCGACACGGCGCTTTCCAGGCCGCTGCGATAGGAACCTCAACTGGATACGCAAGCGCGGATTTCGCCAGTTGGCCGGTCCTTTCTTTGTTCGTTCTCTTGTTCCTGATGGTGGTTGGTGCTTCCGCTGGATCGACAAGTGGTGGTTTGAAGATTCTCAGATTGAGGATTGCAGCTGGAATCATGTATCGTGAGATCAGCCGACTGATTCAACCGAGGAAGTTGGTTGCCCTGAGGATGAATGGGGAAGTCGTCGATGAATCCAGAGTTCTTCTCGTCATCGGAATGCTGTCAGCTTGGGCTGTGCTGGCTGCCGTCTCCGCTATCCTCATCTCTTTGATGGAACCTGGAGTCGATCTCGAAACCGTGATCTCCTTGGTTTTCGCATCACTTGGGAATACTGGGCCTGCGTTGGGATCGTATGGGCCGACCAATACCTGGGCATCCCTATCTTGGTATACCCTCATCCTCACATCTCTGCTGATGTGGGCTGGACGGCTGGAACTACTGACCGTTCTAGTCTTGTTCCATCCTAGAACATGGCGAAATCCATGATGTCTTCAGTACAGGTCGAGGGTTGTTTGGGAGGATTCTTCATCCTCCTCCACACTATCTATTTCTTCGTCCTGTGAATTCACATCGACGGAATCTGCCCCATCTGTTGGCACAGCCTTTGCCAATTGTTCTTTGATTCTATCTGAATCCCTCCGAGTACTTTCAGGACGACCCTGTTCGAAGATTTCCTTGATCGTTCCGGTAGCCCTTGCATTGCTTCGTAGACCATGTAATGCGAGATGGTCCTCGACATCCAGATCCAAACACCAACTAATCGTACAGTCCTTTGGATTTCCACCAAGCCTCTCGTCGTGGATTGCAAGCAGAGTGGGCCACAACTCCTCTTTCACCGCACCCATCGAGGCCCCCCCCGATTCCGCTAACCGATCGATCACGGATCCACTCCTCCATGGTTCTCCACGCCGCCTGAGGAAGTCCGGGTAAGAGATGTGAATGCGGCCGGGTGGTGTCGCTGAAGTCGCGCATGTCGCTAGACTTGCGATTGACCCCCCCCAAGCCCACGATCGATAGGCTCTGTTTCTGTAGATGATGGATAGGGCCATATCCGCCATGGAAAGAGCCGTTGAGGTTCTGGCTTGAGCTTTGGAGTCCGATATGTTGCCCGCCGAGTTCCATGCCACCCAATCCATCAATTCGTCCGGGTCCTTGTCCAATTCCTTCCCTATCCGCAGCGCTCTTGATGCCTGCCTAGTTCCGAACATCTCTCGAAGTCCGGAGATGACATCGATTTGCTCATCCCTTGCACCCAGTTCAATCGAATCCCTGACTGCACCAGCGTCGATTGTACCTTCTGATGTTTCTGCGAGGGTCTGCAGATCTCTGACGAGAGCACGAATATCCCCTGGATTGGAACGGACCAGTGCATCTAGTGCCAACGGTTCGATTGGCACACCTTCCTTGTCGAGAACCCTCCTCGCAACACGCTCCAAAGAGGTGGCGGATGCTCTTTCGAATGTCACCATCTCCGCCATGGCCATCATACGATCGCGATTTCTCCGCCAATTCCGCATCGGTGACCAT
Organism: uncultured Candidatus Poseidoniales archaeon; assembly: GCA_964585295.1. Classification (GTDB taxonomy): domain Archaea; phylum Thermoplasmatota; class Poseidoniia; order Poseidoniales; family Thalassarchaeaceae; genus CAUZSY01. The sequence goes on from CAZPCY010000002.1 coordinate 68,267, forward strand.
AGTTTCATGCGATCGTTGCAGGTCATGATGATTGGTTGTTGGGTTGTTGCCAGTAGTCGCATCAATTCGGCTTTACCTCCTCGATCACCCTGCAGCATCGGCCCTTCTCCTGCTTCGATTGTTCGGTCAATTGTAGATTCAGCAGCCAATCCGTAACCGCCACCTAGATGATCGACCTCGTCTAGAATGATCAGGGTCCTATCCGTACGTTCATCTCCGTTCAGGAAACTCGCGAGTGAATGGGTCTTCGCTCCCTCACCTGCGGCACGCCGAATAACCGCCGCGTTCCGCTCCTCTGATGCATTCAGTTCGATAGTGTCCCACCCCGCATCCTTAGCGATAGCCGAGGCAATTGTCGTCTTGCCGATTCCCGGGGGGCCTACGAGCAAGAGACTCTTCTTCTGTGGGGGGTGGCCCGAAGTCCACCTGTCAATCCACACCCTGATCCTCTTGCGTTGAGCATCGTTTCCTTCCAAGAGCCGTTCTCGGTCGGGCCGGTGGCGCTCAGTCCAGTCGCTGTGCGTTGATTCGTCGGACAATGTAATCCCACCATCGTCGGGAGGCCATCAATCTATGCGAATCGCATGTGGCAATCATCCCGATTTGACCAGCGAGCATCGGCTATGAAGTCAGGGCCTCTATCAGTACACCGACTTCCACTCTGGTCTGGCTCTGGTCATCGCGCCTTCGCAAAGTGACGGTTTCATCCTGTAGGCTCTGCCCATCAATGGTAATTGCCCATGGAACTCCGATCTCGTCGGCTCTAGCATATCTCCTTCCAATTGATTTCCCGAACGCATCGATGTATCCATGCAGGCCTTTGGTTGAATGGATAATCGACATTATTCGTTCCGCATATTCCACCATCTCCCCCTTGGTGTGAAGTGGTAGTACGACGCAATCGAACGCAGCGATGCTCGGATGAATCCTCAGAATGGAATACGGATCACCCTCCTTTTCTGTGATGTCTAGGGAGTGGTCGAGCAGATGCCAGATAATTCGATCGAGTCCGAATGCTGGTTCGATGACATGTGGGGTGTGCCATTCTCCTGTAATGGTCTTCTGGACGCGGCGGATTTGGACCATCTCTTCTTCGATGGTGACGGACGTCCCGTCTTCTAGGAGGAGTTCGAAAGGTGTGTCCTTCGGAGAATCCAGTGCTTCGATTGCAGTCTTGACAGCCCCTGCCTTCTCTCTGAACCGTGGGCCGATCTCGGACCCTATAGGAACAAGTTCATCCCGATCGATTTCGATTGGTTCCTCCAATTGTCGCCATGCTCGGAATTCCCCGCCCCCCGTGGCCCGTTCGTGAGCAAGCAGATCGTAGCAGCCCCTGTGGGCCACACCAACGCATTCGATCCAGCCATAGGAACCGTGCAGTTCAAGATCCCAGCAGTCCGTTGCGTAATGTGCCATCTCATCCCCTTCATGCTGACGGAACCTCATACGATTCCCATCAACCCCGATTGAAAGGAGCCACTCGGCTGACTTTTGCATGAACCAGCCGACAGTGGCGTGCCGAATCGTCCCATCATCTACAGCTGCGCGAATTGTATTCTGGACCGGTTCCGATCCATTGATTGGGTCGGGTAACAGTGTGACTTGCAGGGTGTCTGAGAGTTCGTTCAGGGGTGAAGATTCTCCATCGATGAAATACTCTAATTCAGCCATGTTGAATTCCCGTAGCCGAATGATTCCTTGCCGCGGGCTGATTTCATTTCGGTAGCCCTTGCCTATCTGTATGGCACCGAAGGGCAGTTGCTCCCGAAAATGACGAAGGATGGTTGGGAAGGATGTGAACATCCCTTGAGCCGTTTCGGGGCGCATGAATGCGGATCGCCCCCCCCTCATCGCACCGATAGTAGTTGCGAACATGAGATTCAATGGCCGTGCGGCCCCCCACGTCTCATGTCCGCAATTTGGGCAGCGGACCTTGTTCTCAGCGATGGCGGAATCAAGCTGCTCTCCGGACAGAGCATCGGGGTTTGATACAATTCCTTCTAAGAGATGATCACTGCGTTCGATTGAGCCACAGGATGAACATTCGGATGCGTGATCTGCGAATGCCCCTACATGCCCGCTCGCCTCTAAAACTGCGTGAGGGGTCAGCGTTGGTGTATCGATCTCAATGATATCACCCAGTGAGAGAAAATGCTCACGCCAGGAATCCTGGACGCGTCGAAGCAAACGACCTCCTACTGGGCCGTAGTCGTACAGTCCAGTAACACCACCGTATTCTTCGTAGGCTTGCCTGATGATGCCCCGCCTACGAAGCAATCCTGTGAGGGTTCGGACACGTGCCTCGTCCATGGCCTGATACTCCTGAGAGAACGCGCGTGCACCCGGTTGTAGAAGCCTTCGCACGCACAGTCCAAAGGGGAGTGGTAGTACGGATGGTCATGGGTCAGGCGATGGTGATGATAGATGACCCGGCGTGCACCGGATGCGACCTTTGCATACCTCACTGCCCATTTGAGGCACTTCTACCACTCACTGTAAATCCCGTCGGTAGACGACGTCGGCCCGTAATTGTGGTAGAATCTCATTGCGTTGGTTGTCTGACCTGCATCGGTTCCTGTCCAACGGGTGCTCTGACCGAGATTACCAATCCTCCTGATTCTAAATCTTCACCTTTGATGGCCAATGTAAAGAGTCTACCTGTGGAACGGGTTAATCGATGGGGGCCTAACGGCCTCGGCATCGCATGAATACATCATTACCTGATGTAACGAACATTGAGAATGTTGAAATATCGATTCGATGCCCTCAACCCAGTCCGAAAGGATGGGTGAGAAATGGCCAAAGTGAATATGGTAAGAGAGCAGGTGGCGGAAGAGGAAATCCTCTCGTCCCTGAGTCAGCCTGTTCGCGAGTGGTTCACCGATCGTTTCCCACAGCTGACAGAACCACAACGGTTGGCCATACCGGTAATCCAGAACGGAGGCCACCTTCTACTGTGCTCCCCAACGGGCAGCGGCAAGACCTTGACGGCGTTCTTAACCATCATCGACCAATTGGTGAGAAAGGCATTGGATGGTAAACTAGAGAAGCGCATCTATTGCGTGTATATATCCCCGATCAAGGCATTGGCGAACGACATCCAGCGGAATTTAATCGAACCACTGCGTGAGATCAAAGAAAGATTCCTGCCGTCCCGTGCGCAGGATATCGTGGTCGGTCTTCGTACTGGTGATACGACTCAGACTGAGAGGCAGAGGATGCTGCGCAATCCTCCACATATCCTAATCACTACTCCCGAATCACTTGCCCTGACCCTAGGAAGCAAGAGATTCCGCCCCCTCTACTCGGACCTCCGTTGGATGGTAATCGATGAACTGCACGCGATGGTGCCAACAAAGAGAGGCACGCATCTATCTCTTAATCTCGCGAATCTTGATCGAGTTCTAGAATCTCCTGTTCAGAGGATAGGCATCAGTGCGACGATGGAACCATTGGATGAAGTCGCTAGGTTCCTAGTCCAATCTGATTCAGAAGAAGAATCGATGGAGGTTTCGATAGCCCATGTAAGCGGTTCTCGCGACCTCGATCTCGACATAGTTCTTCCCACCGACCGATTCAATGACACTCCGGTAAGCCGACTCGTCGATCACAATGTTTCGGTGATTAAGGACTTGGTCGAGGCGCATCGAACCACCTTGGTGTTCGCCAACACCAGGAGGATGACCGAGATCCTAGTCCAAAGATTGCGAGTCGCCGGAGTAGCTGGAGTTGAGGGTCATCACGGTTCGATGGACAAATCGATCAGACTCGATGTGGAACAGCGGTTGAAGCACGGCCATCTGAGATGCGTAGTGTCCTCGTCATCACTCGAGCTCGGCATAGATATCGGTTCTGTGGACATGGTAGTCCAGATTGGATCACCGGGTTCAATTGCTACTGCTCTGCAGAGGATCGGCCGCGCCGGTCACCATGTGGGTGGTGTGCCAAGAGCGAGGCTGCTACCGACCAGCACACATGACCTTCTGGAGATGGTCGCTCTTCAGAATGCTATATTGGCTGGCATAATGGATCGGCTTCGCTTCCCACGCAATTGTCTCGATGTTCTCGCGCAATTCCTGATTGGGATAACGCTACAGAAGGAATGGGACATCGATGATGCCTTTGAATTGGTGAATTCAGCATGGTCATACAGCGATCTGGCGTATGATGACTTCATTGAAGTTCTCGATATGCTAGCCGAAGATGGTCGGATCTGGATTGAGTGGGAAGAGAACATCTTCGGGAAGCGAGGATACTCTCAGATGATCTATTACACGAATGTCGGAACCATCGCTCCTGACAGCAACTATCTGGTGTTCACACAAGATGGTACGCTGGTGGGTCAATTGTCATCTTCCTTCGTCCAGAATCTAAGACCAGGTGATGTATTCCTACTGGGTGGACAAACCTATCGGGTCCATGCGATGCAATCGACACGCGTCAATGTCAGCCCTGTGACGGGCCATCGTCCCACTGTGCCTTCTTGGTCAGGTGAAGCACTCTCTAGATCACGGGAACTATCCGAATCGATTCTTGATGTCCTTCAGACCGTTGCTACTATCGTTCGTCGAGGCGGTGATCCACGCCTTCTGTTCACCGAAGTATATGGATTATCCAAACCGGTGAGCAATTCCCTCGCAAGGTTTCTGGAGGAGCATTTGGATGAGACGTTCCAGGTTCCATCTGAGGAACGCATTATCATTGAGCAGACCGAGGGTGGGATGCCGACCTACATCGTAACCACTTGCAGAGGTCGTGCCTTCAACATGGCTCTCGGGCATCTTTTCGCAGGCATAGCCGGCAAGAACGAAGTAGCTGTGCTGGAGTTGAGTTTCGATGAGAATGGCTTCCTCATCAAATTGAACCAAGATGTTGACATGGGACTGCTGCCGAGGTTGGTATCCGAAGGTGGCACTGACGATATCCTACAGAGATTCCTGCTGGATTCGCAATTATTCCAGAGGCGATTCAAAGAAGTCTGCGCCCGAAGCCTTCTGATTCCGAGACGAATTGGTGCCGAGGAGGTATCTCCACAACAGTTCCAACAGAAGGCTGAACAGTTGCTCAAACGCCATCGTCAGATGGACTCATCACTGATGATTAGGGAAGCCCAGGCAGATATCCATCACTCTGATCTTGATCTCGACGGACTCGAGGACTTCATCGAGAAGATGCGTTCGGGTTCCATACGCATTGTTCATTCGAGAGTCAGGATACCCTCGCCACTCGGAATGAATCTGTTCATGTCCGCTTTCGAGGACCTACTCTCTATGCGCGCGCGGGCATTCCTAGTCAAAGACATAGATCCTGAGATTCTTCGCCGATTGTTAGGGAGGCGAGCGCTACAGACTGAATTGGATGAGGAATCCCTCGACGCGCACTACCGAGACAAGGTTGAGGTCCCCCAAGATGCTGATGGCCTTCTCCGTTTGATGGATGTCGGAGGTGGCCTAGAGAGGGATCTGCAACACCCGCTTTATGGCCTGAAACTGAAAGACATCGAAATCTCGACCATTAGAGGATGGGTGCGGCAATTGGCCGAAGAGGGAAGAATCACAAAGATTCGAGGAACCGGCGATTCTAGAGTCGATGACAAGTGGTACTCCGCGCGGATGGCGGGCATCCACGGAACCTTGGGCTGTCTAGCTGCAGCGGGTGCGAATCAATTACCGGATCTGAGAGAATTGTATCGAACCGGATTGACCTTCGAAGCGGCATCGGCCTTCGATGGAGCAACTCCAACAGAATGGGAATCAAGAGGTCTGAATGACGCCTACGAATGCCTTCGTGTAAAGTTGCTCGACATGTTGGGTTCCGAAGGTCCATTGACGCTGGACGCGCTCCTTGAGCGCCTCCCATTCCCGTCCGGACAGATAGAGGGTTTGTTGCACGACCTTGAGGTAAGGAATCTCATTGCCGTTGGATTTTATCGTCAGACTGATGCGGGAGAATACATCCTCCGAGTCGATGAATACAGGATTACCGGTGGAGAGGAGGACGTCGTCGAAGCGAGGCAGGTACAGAACCTCTTACTTGAGAAGTCGTTTGAGATGCACGACGACCCACTAGACGCGATACGATCACTTGTCATGGTATCCAAACAGCAAGAATTGCTCTACAGAGTTCGGGATTATCGATTTGGAGATTGGAAGGATGTGAAGCATGATTCCGATGTTGTCATGGGTAGACTTCTCCATAACAGGATTGGATACACGCTTAGATCTCAACTACCAATTTTGATGGGATTGAAACCCGAACCTTGGAAAGGTGAACTGGAAGACGAACTGCTGACTAGGATTCCCGATGACAAGAACATCAGTAGACAGGAACTTCTCTCCCACTACCCAAAGGGGAAGGAGAATGAACAACTGAAACGAGATCTCCGCAATGCAATCAACAATCTCGATCGTCAGATGTTGGTGGTGAAGCAGTACAGGGAAGAGAAGAATCGCAAACGTTCCCTCTCTCTGTACCACAAGGTGCACGGGATATACCCCCCCCTTCCATTCGAAGAGGCCCTCGCTCGCTTGGTCGAACACATAGGCCCCATTCGCCTCTATACTCTACGGAATTACGTATCTCGAGCGGTCGAAGAGGTAGCTGACACATTGCGTGACCTAGAAGCCTCAGGAAGAATCGTCAGGATTGTCACCCTGCAGCCGGACCCTGTCGAATACTACGCATCTCCCATTGATGCTGCGAGAATCGATGATGTTCGGATGGAGGATCGCAGAATGCGAATCCTCACCCAATCCGATCCCTACTGCAGCCGCTTCATCCAGGAGATCAGGTACGTTCTGAAACAGGGTTGGTACCAACCCGTGTTCAAGGGTGTCGATCCGATTGGCAGGATTCTCATGTACAAGGTCAACGACTATCTGGAAATCAAAGACATCCTGATACCCAATGCGTATTTAGAGGAATTCGGTCTAGCTTTCGACGAGTTATTGGAGAACTATGCCGACCAATTGGTGTCCGTCGCGGTGTTGCACAATTTCAACGGTGAACCAATCGACACCTGTCCACCAGAGATCAAGAAGTTGGTGGATGGGCTAGGCTTCTCTCCGATGGGTGATGGAAAGCGTTGGATTAGAGGTGGCGTCGTCGAACCCCAGCCGCGGAACATAGTTCTGAGGGGCTTGCTCCACTCAAACCATGTCCATCAGAACAATCGTCTGGAGAACGAGACACAGGCCATCGAGGTGATGGCTGAGACTCGGGACGACTTTGCCCTGAGAGGTCGATGTGAGGTGTTGAGGGTGGATCTGGATTCACTAGGTGCTGCTCATCAACTGCATCAGGGGACGAATCTACGCGGTCACATTGTCTGGGCATCCTATCCACATTTCCGAACATTGCTCACCGTTCGCAACATGGCTCCGGAAGATGAGTTACTCGATGTCTTGGAATACTTCTCGGAGAACGCCGAGCCTGCGATCTTTATGGAGAGATACGCTATGCGTAGAGCGGAATTCAGGAAACTGGTTCAACCTCTGATTAGATCAGGTCATCTGGTGCAGGATTATCGTGGTGGTTTCAGAACAGTCGATCCATTGGATGATGTGGATGTCTGGGAAATCAAGCAGAAGTTCGTCAAGGATATGATCGACAGTTTCCCCGTCGTGACTAGGAAGCAGGTGGAGGCTCTCGTAGGCAGGCCTTTCAAACCCGATGAAGTCTCGGCAGTCCTCCAAGGAATGGTTGAGGAAGGAGTGATGATCAAGGGTTTCCTGATAGATGATGCATCTGAGGTATGTTATGGTCGAAAGGACTTGTTGGAGAAGGCGAAGTCCTTACCCAAGACGAGGGATTTTGTTCTGCCCCCCTCGGACCCCCTTCTACCTTACTTTGCCGGCATGCTTAGGCAACGATTCGGATTTGGATCGGCTTACATCGTGTTTCACAAGGAAGAACCGATTGCAGCCTTCAAGGCGAACACCAGAGATGGAATGATAGATGTCACTGACTTCGAGGGAGACGCAGAGAGGGAGAGGGACGCACTCAGGGTGATGAAGGAATTCGCTTGGGAGCACTCTATGCCACTTATCGGCAAGATCGTAGAACGATTGAGAACGCGGGTTGCTGGACGCTAATCAATCATTGATTCCGTTCACCGTAGCCATCTCCACCAAGGGCTTTGGGAATCAATCTCATGATGTGGTGATGGAGTTCAGGGAGTAGGTCGAAGAGAGCGATGGCCATGAGGAACATCGCGAAGAGCGCCCCAAATTTGGCTGCGTAGGAGTGCGCGAAATCGAATACTGTCAATCCTAGTACGGTCCAATTAGGATAGGCAATGTGAAGCCACACGATTCCTGCGTTTCTGAATGCGTTCAAAACGAGTATAGTGGGGAGTGCGATGAAAAGACATCGTAGCCTTCGCTGTAGAGGTGCGGTCTTGAGAGCAACGATGGCGCCGACGAAGACAATCATCGACTGAAGGGCCGAGCAAGCAAGAACGATGGCGATGTGAATAGGCTCACCCCCTTGCAGTAATGGCACATGAAACCCACCCTCTCCAAGGGATTCGGTCAACAACCATCGATCTCCTTGCCATTCTGACCATGCCGTTATTCCGCCATTCGTAGATTCTACTGCCATCGACGCCATGCTGATGTCTGAGTATCCCGCGAACGAGAGGAATGCGACGGTTACCAGAGCTGTGAACCATACCAATGATGCGTTTAGGTATGGTACGTTGGACACGAGTAGATATGGTGTGACTGACCAGAATACGGCCCCCCGTAACCAGACCATAGCAGGCTCAGTTCCTCCATGTGATTGCGCTCGCCACTCCCAGGTGGCTAAAGCAATCGCTGCGGGAAGCGTTGCAGCACTCATCACGACGAGTACGATATCTCCAATCTCTAGATAGTGTGGGACATCTAGATAGAAATACAGCCCAATTAATGGCCATCCGAATGCGGAGAATCTACCGCCATCAATAGCATGCCTATGATGGCCAATGCCGAGCAGGAAGAGAGCGACTAGAGCAGTCAGGAGACGAAATCGATCCAAATCGATGCCTATGGCGTTTGCAGCGCTTATGGCTCCGAACACTATTGGGTCCATCTACCCTGCTCCGCGCGCGCAACCCGTAAATACGCTGTCCGGAAGGGAGTCAATGAGGTATGTGAATGGAGGATGGATTCTTCGACCACTTCATGGCGGAATACGTGCAGGACCTGAAACGCGCTTTGGATTCCTTGGATTCCGCATCGGTCGAGGCGTTGGTCACTGCTGTTCGGTCTGTTCGAGATCGAGGCGGGACAATCCACTTCATCGGAAATGGGGGCAGTGCAGGTACTCCGTCCCATTCTGCTGGTGATTGGTCGAAGGAACTTGGAGTAAGAACCATAGCTCACACTGACAATGTGGCATCCCTTACAGCGTGGGCCAACGACACGAATTACGCTAATGTCTTCGTCGGTCAATTGCAGACGTTCCTCCGACCCGGAGATCTCGTTGTCGGATATTCTGGCAGTGGAAACTCTCCCAATGTCCTCAATGGCATCGAGTTCGCTAAATCCAATGGCGCTACAACTGCAGCGATCACCGGAGATTACGCCGGAGGTGGAGGGGGACTCCTAGCTGGTATGGTTGATATCTGCATCAATTGCGATACTGAATCTATGGAGCGTATAGAAGACCTCCAACTAATCATTAACCACATCGTCAAGGAGGCCTTGAAGGCCGAAGAATCAAGGACAGGAATGTGAGTGGATGTTCCCCCATCGACATCGCGCGGAGTTAACGGATCCATTGACTCTACCAAGTCTGCCTAAATCAGATTGGGATGGTAGGATTGCATTTCTGGATCGTGATGGCGTCCTCAATCGTGGTAGTAGCGAATATGTGAATTCCGTAGAAGAATTGGTGGTGCTTCCTAGAGCAGCAGAATCTGTGGGACGACTGCGAAGGGTTGGGCACAGGATCTGCATCGTGACCAACCAATCACCTATCGGTAGAGGTTGGTGGGATCACGAAAGATTGGCTACCATCCATGACGCACTGGCAAAGCGACTTTTGGAAGATGATGAGGATGCACATTTGGATCTGATTCTTTACAGCCCCTACGCGCCATGGGATGGTTCCCACGCTAGGAAGGGAGCACCTGGGATGTTAGAAGTCGGACGACAACTGCTCGACGCGGCCGAATCCGGCACCAACCTTTCCGTTGAAGACATAGCGTATGAAGAAACATGGGATTCGAGAAGTACCGCTGATAGAGACTCTCGCTCTGTGATGGTTGGAGACCGACTTCCCGATGTCGAGGCCGGTCTGGCTTTTGGGATTCGAACAATCCGTTGTGATCCTCGATTCGGCCTCGCATCGGTGATAGACGAGATTGTTCCCAATCCGGATTGATGATGTGGTATGCGCGGCCTCGCTACGCCGTGCGACTTTGGATTGGCTTGGATGACACCGATCATCTCGATGGTGGATGCACTACGTGGTCAATGCGCCAGATGATGCTGGAATTGGTGCGAAGCAATACATTGATTGTAGAAGAATACCGTTTGGTCCGATTATGGCCATTCGCCCCATATCGAACTAGAGGGAATGCCGCGTTGGCGGTGAAGGTCAACACCAATGGGAATTGGGATTCCTCGATAAACAGTATTCATCGGACATTCAACGAGATTGTCTTAGACCGCATCGATGATTTAGGACCCGATTCTTCTCCAGTCTGCGTAGTCGCTCCAAAACAACCAGAATCTGCATTTCATTTTAGATCAGTGCGCGGATTAGTGCAAGCCGAAGAGGCAAGGGCCAAATTACAGTCAGTCTCCGGGATTGCCTTCCATTCAACCGTTCGAGGTGACAGAGGGGTAATCGGAGCAGTCGCCGCAATCGCCTGGCCTGCGAAGAATTGGACTTGGGAGTTGACTGCTTGGAGGTCAAAGAACATGATTGGTAGTGATCGAATGGTGCCTGACGATGCGGTTGAATCTATGCGACAACAGTTCCCATCCACCTTCCTAAATAGGGACCCGAGACAAGCACGTTCCATTATCGCTCCTCGAACACCATGTCCCGTCTTGTATGGCATCCGAAGCACAGACTCGGATGACTTGGCATCCGCGCATCAGATGCTCCAAAATATAGAAGGGGTTGAACGCTCCATCGACCATGTCATCCACAGGACCAATCAAGCGACGGATGACCATCTCATATGTTCGTATATGGGTACAGTTGTTTCATCAGAAGACGTGCTAAGGGGTGGACATTCTATGAGAGAGGTATGGGACGGGTCACAGGTATGCAGGGTCATGGCGTTCAGGGAGGGAGGCGATGTAAACGAAATGTTACGAAGGACGAATCCGGGTGACGTTATCGAATGGTATGGTCTACTATCACCTGATGGCTCCTACCATCTTGAGCGACTGAGAATCGTTGATCCAATTCCAAAACTAGCAAACCGACCCTCTTGTTCGTGTGGGAAGACCGTGAAATCTTCCGGGTCTGGCCAAGATTTGCGTTGTCCAGATTGTGGAATGACGATGCCTAGGAGGTGGATTGCCGTTAAGCGGGCCGAAGAACATTGGGCGCAACCCCCGCCCTCCTCACGCAGACATCTGTCTCGACCAATAGAACTCGGAAACACTAGGCAAGACGGCCAAGATTGAAGGACGCGGGGTCGGCTCGGCTCGACATGGACACCACTGAACTCGCCACCTATCTGCTTCTTGCCGTCGCGGCAGGTGGCATGATCTATGTAATCAATCAGATGAGACAGAGAAACCTTCGTATCGCTGCAGAACAGAATGCACCCAAGATAGCTGGAGAGGATGAGTTGGAGGGACAGGCATTGGATCCAGGCCAATTCTCTGAACCGGACGATGATGCTCTCGATGAGATGGAGCAATTACTGAAGGATGCTGCGGAATCTCAGGGACTGGATTATATCGAGGATTGATTAGTGAATCTCTTCGAACCCATCTTTCTGAAGGGACAGCTGCATCTCCCCAGTCTCGGTCAACAACCTCCTTCGTGACCCCTGATCGCGGATTAATTTCCAAGTAGAATCCACTGCCGACAGAATCTCCTGCCCCCCCCGTACCTTCCATCCACTACCCCCAGCATCTTCATACATCGATGAACAGATTACCAACGGAATATCATCGGATCCGCATCGGTCCATCAGTTTCCTGACAGTTCCGATCAATTCTCGATTCTGCCGGCCAGTCGAATCCGCCCAATCATCGACGACAACTAGTCCTATATTGCGGAGTGAATTTATGACGGGAAGCAATGACTTGATTCCTCGAGAAATCTGCTCGCCGAATGATCCGACTTGAAATCTCGATACCGCTATCGGATCGATGGTGCCGAGGATTTGTCCGATTCTACTGCCAGAAGGAACCTCGCGGCAGATCCAGAAGACGATTCGGCCGTCAGCGAGTGCTCCTCTGGCCAATTGCAATGATAGGGTCGTTCCACCTGCACCTGGTTCACTCGCCAGATGGGTGACTCCGCTGCTAATGCTCAGGTCCACGCCTCGCTCTGAGGTTGATTGGTCATGAGGCCATCGATGGCGGTGGATTCATCAGTGGATGACCCTGAACAACCAATAATGTCCGGTACTACACTGCCTCCTAGATCGGGAGAGAGAATCCCTAGGAGGGAACCTGGTGTCTATGAGGAGAGAGAGGCAGGATTCATAGACGCTATCAGAAGAGATGGATTTCTCAAGACTGCACTTGAAGATGTCAACCAATATGGACCGCATGGAATGATTGCCCTGCTCGGATTGTTCGCGACAGCGACTGGCCTGCTTCTTCTTCTGTTCTGGAAACTCTGAGGCATAGGGCGTTCAGGATTCTTCCGTTTCCGCCCACTTATTCACTACTCATTGCAGCCTTCCACGAGCCGCTGCCACAGTCTCATCTATCAAATCACCACTGACTCCAAGATGGTTCGATGAATCGAACATCTCACGGATCGCTCCGGCATCGAACCTCTCTGTCATCGTAGGTTCCCGCAAGCAGACTTCCATCAGATGTTCATCGGACTCGATGGCGGTCATGCTAGCACTCCTGAGAATTTCATGTGCCCGATCTCGAGGTACACCGGCATCAACGAGTTCAATCATCACTTTCTCAGCAAGGACCAATCCGCGTTGATCTTCAATGTTCGATAACATGCGGTCTGAATCAACGATGCATTTGCCCATCACCCTGTCGCATTTCGCTAGTATGTCATCGAGTAGGATGGCCGCATGCGATAGTGTGAACCTCTCAGCACTGGAGTTCGCTAGATCCCGCTCATGCCAAAGCAACGCATTCTCGTAAGACGGGATGATGAATGACCGGCATACTCGTGCGAGTCCACAAGCATTCTCCGCAGTTATTGGATTCCTCTTGTGTGCCATAGTACTGCTTCCCACTTGTTTCTGGGAATCGAATTCCTCTGCGACTTCAGCTATCTCGCTTCTTTGGAGGTTTCTAATCTCCTGTAGGATTTTCTCTACGGAAGTCGCGACATTTGCCATCCATGACATCCACTCGATGTACCTGTCACGACCAACTACTTGGGTAGTCACTAGAGGTACAGATAATCCCAAATGTTCTAGGATTAGGCTCTGTAGTTTTCTTGCATCTCTTCCCTGTGCAGCTCCCGTTCCGACTGCCCCTAGGAACTTGCCAACGCAGATTCTGTTCCGGATCTCCAACAATCTGTCGAGATGTCTGCAGAACTCATCTAGAAAGACGGCTATCTTCAGTCCGAAAGTGATTGGGACGGCTGCTTGGCCGTGAGTCCTACCTAGCATTACGGTGTCTCTCTCTCGTTCTGCTAAGTTGGCCAGAGTTTCAATCAAACCTTGAAGGACGGATTCGTGAATCTCGACGCTGTCCTTGATTTGCAATCCTACCGCTGTATCGACGATGTCGTTGGATGTGGCCCCGAGATGTATGCACCAGCCAGCCTCCCCTGCCTTCTCAGCCATCGCTTTGGTCAGAGCCATGATGTCATGGCGGGTCTCAGCCTCGATCTCATCCACTCTGTCAGCGGTGACGATAGTAGGATCAGAAATGGCGGTGACTACTTCGAGATGCTCGTCAGTGACACGGCCCAGCCGGTTGTGAGCCCACACCAATGCTCGCTCGACTTCCAGCTGTCTAGCATGCCTTCCTTCGCGGGACCATACTGCCTTTATCGGGTCCCGCCCGTACCTGTAATCAAGAGGTGAGACGGGCATGATTTGGTGGGGGCAGCAGGCACCTCGGTTTGAATGCTATTCATCTCATATCGATGAATCATCAATATGATATCAACAGAGAGTGGCTGTTCCGATTGCGTAGTGTCCTCGGCTCCCTTCCCATACGCTATTGCCCTGGATTACAATCCTGGATCGCATCCAAGGCGCATCCAATACAGTGGTTTCGTACTCTCCACCCTCACCATCCATATTCATTCCATTGATGCTCCTTAGTTCGACTAATTCCTCGATGGCCTCTTCATCAACAGTCCTCCCAACCCAACGCTCGCTCATCCCTTCAGCAGAAACTGATGTGATTACCATGACGAACCCATGTTTGATTAGTGCTAGCATGTGTTCTTGAGAATCATGATGCCATAATGGTGAAAATGAAGTAATTCCTAGACGTTCAGCCATCCGATCCAATCTGGTTCTTTGGTAGTCCGATCTCAGAGCTCCGGAAACGATTCCATCAATCGGTCTTCCGGATCGGAGGCGAACTAGATTATCATTCCATTTCCACCCCCGAGGCCATTCCGCTTCCATTAACTCAGATTCTGACCAGATGGTTGTCTTCGGCCAATTCGTTCCTTCCACGATTGGCAACAGCGCACGTTCAAGTGATTCAACACCATCCTCCTCTATCTGACGTACTGGGAGCCAAGGGATTGATGCGGATGATGATTGAAGTCCGGCGATTGCCGTCCCGACTCCTTGGAACATCATGGACCCACCTAGTCCAGTTCTGACTGTGACGATGCCAACGACATCCCAACCACGCATCAATGCCCACCAAAGGGCGTAAGCCGAATCCTTTCCACCGGAAGAGAGGACAACAACCCTCATTGTGCCGTGGTAGAGAGCCGAGCGTTTGAAACCGCACCCATGGTTTCGGGAATCCCCGCTCTCTAATCAGTTTGTCATGTTGAATCGTGAATGTTGATAAGAGGCGGGATTGGGTCCGTGGCCCGAGGTCTTGAAAATGCAACCGAGTGGACGTGGATATGACCACGGTGTGAGCACCTTCTCTCCTGATGGCAGACTATTCCAGGTGGAATACGCTCGAGAATCCGTCCGACGTGGAACGACGACCGCTGGGCTGAAGTTCCGAGACGGGGTGGTTTTGGTCGTTGATAAGAGGATTCACAGCAAACTGATTCTTGTGGATTCCATCGAGAAGATGTACGAAATCGATGATCACATCGGTTTCGCCACATCCGGGCTGGTTGCGGACGCTCGTCAACTAGTCGATCGCGCACGGGTCACCTGCCAAGTGAACCGCATCACTTACGGGGACCCAATTCCAGTGACTACATTGGTGAAGAAACTGTGCGATTACAAGCAATCCTTCACCCAGTATGGAGGTGTCCGCCCATTCGGAACGGCTCTCCTGATTGCCGGTGTCGACGACGAAGGAATCCACCTCTACGAGACTGACCCATCGGGTGCCTACCAATCCTACCATGCTGGTGCTATCGGTCGCGGTCGCTCCACCGTCGTCGAACACTTCGAAAAATCATGGAGGTCCAACCTGACAATGAATGCGGCGATTAAGATGGGGCTTGAAGGACTACGGGAGTCACTAGGTGAGCCGCTGAACAAGGATGCGGTAGAAATCGCTGTTGTCGATGCGAACGGTTATCGAAAGCTCGACCGGGATTCGACCATTGGTCAGATAGAGAAATTGAAACCGTTTGAAGAGTGACAAGGCTCTTCACTTGGACACCCAGTTGGATATCGAGGAGCATGGTGAGTCTCGATGACGCCGTCGTGGCGCGGCTTGAATATGGTGGTAGGCGTTACGAGATTCTTGTAGATCCCGAATTGGTAGAACGGTGGAAGGAGAATCCCGACACAGTCGAATTCGATCAGATGCTCGCCACAGACGAGGTATGGTCTGATGCACGCAATGGTGACAGACCGACATCAGATCAACTGATGTCCACATTCGGAACTACCGAACTGGCTCCTTGTGTCGAACGGATACTCAAGGATGGTTCCATACAGTTGACTACGATGCAACGTCGTAGAATGATCGATGAGAAGCGCAAGAAGATCGTTCATCTAATCGCGTCTGAGGCAATTGATCCGAGATCGAAGGCCCCCCATCCCCCGCAAAGAATCGAGAGTGCTTTGGAGGAAGCCCGAGTGTCAATCGACCCTTTCCTTTCAGTCGAACGCCAAGTGAAAGATGCAGTTTCGGCCATCCGACCTTTGATACCGCTCCGATTCGCTACGGCCAGGTTGGCATTCCGTATTCCAGGGAAGAGCTACGGTTCGGTAATGCAATTGATCAGAGATCACATGGTGAAGGAAGAGTGGTTGTCGAATGGCGATTGGGCCTGTGTTGTCGAAGTACCAGCCGGTTCTAGAATGGATTTCATCTCAAACGTCGCAAAGAGGGCCCCTGACCTTGAGGTAAAGGTCCTTGATGAGGGATCGTGATTATCCACGCAGGCCACCAGAATTTCCGATTGGTTACTATGAATTCGGAAATCCACAAGGTATCTCATCAAGCCACAAGTGAGTGCCTCTCTCCCGCGCGCGGTAGTGAACGGTTATGAAGGGGGGGCCGGTCGCCGCGGCCGGAGAGAATGAAAATGAACGAAGGGAGCGCTGGAGAGCGCGAAGGACGAGGTTCGCCCCTCGTCACCCCGGGCGAGTCGCTCGGAACGGTCGGTGACCGCACGGCGGGACACGGCGTCCTAGAGACTGAATCCGGAATGATCGCAACAAAAACAGGATACCTGAACGATAGTGGAACGACTATCAGCGTCGATCCGGTGTATGCTAGATACACTCCGAGACCTGGTGATCTGGTAATCGGGGTTGTGGAATCAGTCCGTAACAACCTCTGGTTCGTGGATGTCAATGGCCCCTTCAACGCCCTACTTCCCATGTCACTAGGGCCTGGAAAGGCAGACTTCGGTGGCGCTCGTCAAGTCATGGATGTCGGCGCCTCAATTCTCTGCAGGGTGCAGGACGTGGAGGCGACAGGTGCCTGCGTCGTCACCATGAAGGGGCTGGGCCTGAGGAAAATCCAATCCGGAATCGTCGAGGAAATGCCTCCCCATATGATCGCACGAGCCTTCGGAAATGGAGATGCTCTTCAGCAATTGAAGGCGATGAGTGACTGCAGGATCATACCAGCTGAGAACGGGCGAATATGGGTAGAAGGAACTTCGATAGGTCAACAAATGATTCGGAATATCCTGCGTACGAGTATGACTGATGGTGGTCGAATCACGAGTGCCATTGAATCGATGGCTGGAGGTGGTAATTGATGGGTGGCTATGGTGATGTCCAGATGATTGATGCCGATGGCAAGAGGGTGGATGGAAGGGGGGCTGCGGATGTGCGACCAATGTCCATCGAAGTCGGGGTAATTCCTGTCGCGGATGGCTCTGCCCGAATGATTTGGGGCACCAATCATGTCGTTGCAGCGGTGTACGGACCTATGGAGGCTCACCCTCGGAAAATCCAGAAACAGGATAGAGCGGTACTAGATGTTCGATACAACATGGCACCCTTCTCTACCACTGACCGGATGAGGCCTGGCTTCAATCGCAGAAGCCGTGAGATCAGTAAAGTGACTGCAGAAGCCTTGGAGAGCGTCGTTCTAACTGAACTCTATCCACAGAGCAAGATCCGCGTCGAGATTGAGGTTCTTACCGCAGAGGCTGGGACAAGATGCGTCGGAATAACCGCGGCCAGCGTAGCTTTGGCCGATGCTGGAATACCAATGACTGACATGGTCGTGAGCGTTGCAAGCGGGAAGATTAACGATATCGTTGTTTGCGACCTGAACAAGGAAGAGGACAACTACGGCGAGGCGGATCTTCCCATGGGGATCCTTCCAAACAGCGGCGATCTTGTTTTCCTTCAGATGGATGGAGACCTGTCTCAAGATGAATTCCAACAGGCGTGGGATTACAACATGGCAGCTGCCGGGGAGGTCCACTCGGTAATGGTGGAAGCGTTGGAAAAAGCACACGGAGGTGATGCTTGATGGCAACGCCTCCAGTACCCCAACTCCTTCGAGCGCATCTGCAGGATCTCGCAAATTCCGATGAGAGGATTGATGGTCGAGATCGCTTCGAAGCGAGAGGTTTGGAGATAGAAATCGATGTGCTTCCTCGCGCAGAAGGTTCAGCGATGGTGAGAATGGGAGATACCATCGTCTATGCTGGCATCAAATTTCAGATGATGACTCCATATCCGGATCGTCCAGCATCTGGTGGTTTCATGACCAGCGCTGAGGTGCGGCCCGTTTGCGGTAGACACTGGGAGGCTGGCCCCCCTAGTCCAGAGGCGATAGAATTGGGAAGGGTCGTCGATCGAGGAATTCGGGAATCGGGTTGCTTGGATATGGCCGACCTATGCATTCTACCTGGGGAGAAGGCCTGGCAAGTGATTCTCGATCTGTTCGCAGTTAGTGATGACGGTAACCTGTTCGATGCCTTCGCAACTGCTGGTATCGCAGCCCTCAGGAATGCGACTCTACCTGCAGAGCGCTTTGATGTAGGCGATGATCGACCATTGCCCCTTTCTAAGACACCGATTATGTGCTCTTACCATAGGGTCGGAGGGAGGTTCGTTCACGATGCGACTCGAAGAGAGGAGATCGGTGGGGATGAGAGAATCCACATCACATTGGGTGATGATGACCATGTTCACTCTCTCCAGAAGGGTCTAAAGGGAGTGTTCACCGCGGCCGAATTCGCTGATATCATGGAGCATTGTCGTTCCAGATCGAAGGAAATTCGCAACATCATAGATGGCCTCAAGGAGGAGTGATAATGGCGAAGAGGACCCAGAAGATTGGAGCCGCTGCTCGTTATGGTTCACGCTACGGTGTATCGGTCAGGAGGCGTGCGTCAGCAGCCATCAAAAAGCTTGGAAGGAGTTACACCTGTCCGGTTTGTCAATACCAAAAGGTCAGGCGTGTCGCTGCAGGTATCTGGTCTTGTAGGAAGTGCGATCACAAATTCGCAGGCGGTGTGTGGGAACCCTACACTCGAGCGAGCGATGCAAACGCTCGAATCATCCGTCGCTCTGCTGAAGGTGCTTCCGCGACTGACATGGCGGTTATCGCACAACGGGCGGCAATGGAATTCGAACGCTCACGTGCGGAGGAAATAGATGACAGCGAGGAAGAGTGAACCTTGGCGAATAGTCATGAGACTATCCACTCCCAATGGCCTAGCTCTCGCCGCTGCTCTTGAACCTGAACCTGTTTTGATGAACACCCTTGATGATGGATTGGAATTTGTTCTCTACCAAGATAGGGTTGTAGATCTCCGAGCTAGATGGAACGGCGCTGTTCGAGCACTCGTGGCAGCTGAGGAAGCGTTGATGACCGGGGCACATAACGGCATTTCGGAGTGAGTGGATGTCGGTCGAAACTATTCAGGCTCTCGCCAGTAGATTGCAGACGATTGTTCAGCAGGTACAGGCCATAGATGCACAGATTCGTGAAATTGATGGGACTTTGGAAGCACTCTCATCACAAGCCGAAGGACGTCCAGTGTACCGTCAAGTCGGACCACTGCTGTTGGAGGTAGAGGATCGCGATTCTCTTGCGGAAGAACTGACGATTTCTAGGAAGACCCTGACAGAGCACCTATCCCGTCTGCAAGAACGGGAGTCTGACGCACGTCGTGAATACGAAACTGCTGTCGATTCCTTTGAGTCTTAGGGCGATTGCGATGGTCGAACAATCAGATGGAATAGAAGCACTCGAATATTGGGTGACTTCGGCTTTGTCAAGAGGTGGATTACCGATAGTGACCCATCGAAATGGGGACATGGATACCATAGCATCGGCGTGCGCCATGGCTGCCGCATTAGGTACAGGTGCAAGAGCGTGTGGAGTTCATGTCTCTAAGCTGGCTCAAAGGGTCACGGAAAATTGTGGAGCATCTCTTTGGCGATTGGACCCGAAACGACCGGCATGGCCCCGTATATTGGGTGGCTTAGTAGTCGTAGATGCGGCCTCAAGGGACCAGACTGGCATCATACTACCAGACGTACCGTTGTGTGTTGTCGATCATCATTCTTCGGCAGCATCTCCATGGAACGCCTCTGAAGGAGACCTGCTACACATCATACCTGATGCCTCATCAACCTCAGAGATGATTGGGGAATGGCTTCTCAGGAAAAGACCTAGCGCATTGAACAAGAATATCAGATGCCTATTGATAGCTGGGATAGTCGCCGATACCGGTAGGTTCCGTCACGGCGGTTCTCGATCCCTTTCAATCGCTTCCGAACTTGCAGGTGAATCCGACCTACTCCAATCAACCCTCTCATTGATGGATGGCGTAGAACCTGACAGATCTACACGATCATCGATGCTCAGATCAATTACTAGATGCACGATTCAGCATGCTGGCAACTGGCTGGTGGCAGTTACCGACGCTAGAACTCACGAAGGGCGTATAGCGTCAAGCCTAATCCAGGCGGGAGCAGATGTATCATTGGTCCTGAATGAAAAGGATGGTGGACTTCGCATCACCTGCAGGGCGAGTCGCAACTCAATCAAATCCGGAGTGAATCTAGGGGCCGTCATGTCAAGTATGGCCCAACGTCATGGAGGTGAGGGGGGAGGTCACTCTGGAGCTGCTGGGTCTACCTTGCCCATCGATCGTACGGAAGCGGTTTCAGGAATACTATCGGTATTGTCGGGAATGGGGGGGGTCAAGGCTGGATCAAAGTGAGAGAGTGGCTAGAATAGCGGAGGACATTGAATCCGGTCTTTCCTCTGGCGATGATCCATTGGAAATAGCACTCACGGCAATGACGATGGCGGAAAGAGAAGTGCAATCACTTGCTCGGGAATCTTTGAATGACTCTGAGCGATTACTTTTGGATGCGAAGGATGCGTGGCTGAGAGGAGACGGGCCAAGTGCGATCTCATGTCTGGATGATTGCATCGAATACTGCCGCCGACCCGATTATAGAGACCCGTCGATGGAAGCTAGAGCACGGATGGAGAGGGGGATCATCAGGGCATCATTAGGCGATGCGGCGGCTGATTCTGATCTCAGATGGGCGATGGATAGACTGTCGACACTTGCACCAGAGAGTTCTCTGCATGGACTTTCTATACTCAACCTCGCCGGCTGGCATGAATCACAAGGAGAGCGGATGATGGCGATGGCAACTCTGGCAAGCATCGGTCGAACTAGTGGCCACGACTCGAGTATCATTGGCCTCTCACGTCAACGCTCGGCAGCCATGAGGATGGAGATGAACGACCATTCATCCGCCTCACGATTGCATTGGGTCGCCTGGCGAATCCTCGCTCGTGGCGGTCAGTCCGTTCTTGCTGAAGTCAGCGCTTTACGTTTCATAGATCTTGCACTACAGAATTTGGATTCCGAAGCCGAGAGAATGGACGAAATCATAGAATTAGCTGTTCCGACCTCGAAGTCTGGTGGTACCTACCATGGCATCAATCCCAAAGATGTGGCCGTTGTTCTCGACTGGATCACCCCTAAGATCATAGCCGATGTTTCCGGTAAACAGCGCCCCGATCTAGTCTTATTCATCGAGGCTTCTAACGCACTTGGCCGGGACTTGAAAAGTGAATTCCAGAATCAGGAATTCATCGAGGATCCAGAAGCCGTAGAATTGATTCAATCGTGAGCCAAGCAGGAAACTCAGAAGAAAAATCAATGCTCATGCCGGTAGAGTTTACGAGTTCAAATATCGGGATTCATTGGTGATAGCCTAGATAATGACAGGAAGTGTATTCATCGCATGGCACCTTTGGTTAATTCCATGTGTTCGGTGGCCCAATTCTCACCTCTTGCGACCAACCTCCTAGCTAGGAAGTAAGCTGCTTCCATCTGGCCGGATTGGATCATCCCTTCGAGTCGTTCACGCTCATTGGATGACTTTGTCAGATCCTCTTCATCTGCTTCTTCTGTTTGAACAACCATTCTCTCTTCAGGTGAGTTGCCACGTTCAGCTAGTGATTGCAACCTATGCAGGAATTCTTCCCTGTGAACGAGGTCTGGTTCGCTCCAAGACAATCCTTCAGAATCCATAGCCGCAATCATCCTGTCTCGGAACGAATCCCTTGCGGGTATGGATTCGAAATGGGTCTGCGCTTGATCGTAACATAGCCACGCCTCGTCATACTCTTTTCTTCTCTCATGCAACCTTCCAAGCACCATCCAAGCCTCGTGATTTGTCGGACGATGTGACAGTAGATGGGTGGCCAAACGTATGAACAGGTCTTCTTCTCCAGCAGAGATGACTCTCTCCAACCTTCGACCGAAGAGGATGTTCGCCCTCGGGTCACGGAGATCTAGGCCGAGCATTCTGGTAGAGAAATCCTCCAACCCCTTCCGGCCTATGGACTCCCACCATTCATCGGGGTCCAAAGGATCCAATTCGAATGCCGCTCGAAGCATATTGGGGCCATCGGTAACTAGATCAGCTTCTGCGAGGGATGTTAGCCTCTCGGGGTCTCTTCCCAGTACTGTGAACAGGTCTTCCAACACCGTATGGATACCAGCAGAATCAGCCCTATGGCTTTTCAAATCTATCAATAGTATCCAATTCAACTCATTAGAGAAATCATGCAAAATGGATTGTCTCGCGCTCTGTTCCGCCCAAGCGATGTGTTGCTCCTCCCTCTCAGTGTCCTCACTGGCCATCCGGAGGAATTTCTCTGCCTGGGCTCTGTGACGGTTTCCGAGACTCCTGCGTGGATGCTGGAGATCTCCCTCGGTTGCACGCATCTTTGCCCCTCGATTCAGAAAACCGCTCGGTAAGGAGTAGGATCAACACCGTGAGGTATAGTGGCATCGAAACCAACTTTGGCCGTGGTCCCCTCTGCCGATCTTGATGGGTCGAGACTTGATCCCTTCTGGTCTCTGAGGATAACAGTATCTCGGTCTGGTTGCCAACGCGTCATCATCGCCCATTCAACTTTTTCTGGGTCGTCGACGGCAATGTCGCGATCAACCACAGTCACTTGCTTCATGGATCGATGCCCAGCCAAGGCAGCCGTAATCGCATCCATAGCAGAGTCGGCAGAACTAGGGGTAATCTGTATGACCGAGGATAGCCATCCGCAACCCCCATCTGAAAGATGAACATCGTGGCAATCACAGACAGCGTCGACTGCTTGTTTGATGGTAGGTGCCCGAGGCAGACCCATCAGCGTCTTATGTTCACTACCTGCGGGGAGAATAGCGTGGAATATTGGGTCCTGTCGATGATGAATCGATTGCACTGAAATGACGGGCTGGTCTCTCACATCATCGACGGTTCCTGTGATATCGACGTAGGGGCCTTCTGGAGCATCTTCTCCAGTGATGGTTGCGGTCATCACGTATTCCGAGTTTGCAGGAACCATCACACCGTTGCTAGCTCGTGTGACCAACAGAGGAGATCCGTGAATACGATGGTGAAGAGCAGCCGCCACCGTCAACTCATCGAGACGATTATCAAACGACATCGCTGCTGCTAGTAAGACGGTTGGATCAGCTCCGTTAACGATGGCAACCTCCATGGCCTCTCCATCATTCCTAGCTTCGTCGGTCATCGATCTCAAATGACGAGGAACCATCCTAGCCACTAATGTGGTGGAATCAACAATCAATTGGCGATGATAGGATGCGTTCCTTTGCCCCGCTCGTTCGGCTATCACTATGCTCGCCGACATGTATCTACCTGCGTCCTGTTGGTGGTGCCACGGGATTGGCAATAATCGCAGATCCAAGGGCGCGTCGACCTCGAAGCACGCTGCATCCGTCGCGTCGATGGATTCAGGGTCCATCGGATTGGACATTGCCTCAGCCATTATGTCAATGAGCTCCCCTGGTTTGATTCCCCAATGGGCACAAAGGGTTTCTCTAGATAGGATATTCATGGTAGCACGATGACCGGGTGATTCCTGAATGGAATCGAAGAGGATAGGAGATTGATTTGCTGCTAGGGAGGCATCCATCATCTCATGAATCACGCTCACTGTATCAGCGTGGGTGGTGATGTTCGACACATGGTCCCTGAATGCCATTGGACTGGCTCCGTAGTCGACCGCGCTTCAACCCTCCCGCTGTTCGGGGCGGTGGGGCCTTTGGCCCCCGCCCGTCACTCTCATATACGGATGGCAGGTCGGCGGGACGTCTTATCGAGGTGTATGCTTGGGTCGTGGTCTGTTCTCCGGTCCGAAGATGAAGCGGGATAGACAGCGATTTCGCTGGAAGGATCGGGGCTACAAGAAACGGCAAGCGAAGAACCAGCGATCCGGAGGGGTTCTGAAACACGACCCTCTGAAGGGGAGCACACAAGCGAAGGGAATAGTCATCGAGAAGGTCGGAATCGAAGCGAAGCAACCAAACTCCGGAATCAGGAAGGCAGTGAAAATCAGCCTAATCAGGACTGGGAACAAACTAACTGCGTTTGCTCCAGGTGATGGTGCAATTTCCTTTATCGACGAACATGACGAGGTTCTTGTCGAAGGAATCGGTGGACGGATGGGTCGTTCATATGGTGACCTGCCAGGCGTACGATTCAAAGTGATTAAGGTCAACGGCGTCTCACTTGACGAGATGGTCCGGGGACGCAAGGAGAAGCCTGTCCGCTAACTGGAGGAGAAGACATGACCGAAGAGGAAATGGTCGTCGAGGTTCTGGAAGAGGAACCACCTGAACCAATCGCAGGAATCGGAACTCTAGTGTTTGGCAAGTGGGATGCTTCGCAGGTCACATGTGATGACCCTGGTTTGGCTCCGTACCTCAATCTCACCACAATTGGCACGCCCCATACGGGAGGGCGACATGCCAACTCATGGTTCGGGAAATCTAAACTCTCACTCATTGAGAGGTTCGTAAACAGTTTAATGAGAACCGGAAAATTCACCGGCAAGAAGCAGAACTGCGTTAAATCGTTGGAGGAGACTTTGGACATCCTTCACCAAAGGAGTGGTAATAACCCACTCCAAACTCTTGTGGATGCAATCGTCAACAGCGCTCCTTGTGAGGAAACCACCAGAATCAGGTTCGGAGCAGTCAGCCAACCGAAAGCAGTCGATGTATCCCCCTCACGACGCTTGGACATAGCTCTACGGAATCTCGGAACTGGATGCACTTCAGCGACGAGAAAGAGCAAGCGAACTCTAACCCAAGGAATCGTCAACGAGATTAGCAAGGCCGCCGAAAGGGACATCGCTTCCTTTGCAGTCGCGAGGCGAGAAGAAATGGAACGGATCGCCGCTTCGGCGCGCTAATCATCCTTAGTTGTAAATCGGCTCCCCGCTTGCCCTCTCAGGGACAACGGTCAAGGGTGAATTGTTCCGGAACCCTACCAATGGGTGGCGAACAGGCGATACCTCCATTCAATGTGAATTGGCTGAATGCGGTCTTCCTCTTCGGCATTCCACCACTTGCTGTTGTCACAGCGATATGGCATGGATTCACTTTCGGTATTGGATGGGCCGAGGCTCTGATCTTTCTGATTTGGTATCTTGCCTGTGGTATGTCGATAACCGTCGGATACCACCGTTTGTTCTCACACAGGAGCCATACAGCAGTTTGGCCACTTCGATTGGTTTACGCCCTGTTCGGAGCAGGTGCTTTCCAGAACAGCATCCTAGAGTGGTCAAGTGATCATAGAAGACATCACAAGCACACAGACCACGAGACCTCGGATCCTTACTCCGCTAAGAAGGGATTCTGGTGGAGCCATTTTCTCTGGATATTCTTAGAACCAATCGACAAAGATAGAGATCATTCGAATGTGAGGGACCTCCAAGATGACTGGGTCGTTCGCTTCCAACATCGCCATGTATTCCTACTTGGATTCATCTTCGGGATGGTCCTGCCAGGAGTGTTCGGGTATCTGCTCGGAGGGATTGGGTCTGGAATCGGAGGTTTCGTCTGGGGCGGCCTCATTCGCACGGTCTTCGTCCATCACGGTACGTTCCTCATCAATTCCGCTGCACATGTATGGGGCACCCAACCTTACTCAGAAAAGGACAGCAGCAAGGATTCGCCGTGGCTCGCCTTCCTGACCTTCGGTGAGGGATATCACAACTATCACCACGCCTTCCAAGCGGATTATCGGAATGGACATAGATGGTGGCAGTGGGACCCCTCGAAGTGGTGGATTAGGATTTGCTCATTTTTAGGATTGACGAAAAATCTGAAGATGACTCCAAATTGGAAGGTCGAAATAGCAAGGATGGACACTTCGTTCTCCGTGGCCGAGTCTGATTGTCAGGACCGAGGAATCGAACCCACGGTGATCGAGTCATTTTCGGAACGCGCCCGGCTGACTAGGCAAAGAATGATCGAGATGATGAGAGAGTTGGAACGAAAACATGCACAACGAAAAGTAGCTCGGAAGGAATTGCGCAGACAATTGACTGGACAAATCGTAGAATTGCGCCGATCGATAGGCAATATCAGAGTCGAATACACAGAACTCATCAGGGAAATGACTCGTCCTAGTAGAACTGCTGCTGCATGAAGAGGGCTGCTTCTTGGGACACAGCGAAAGAGAGAGCCAGTGCGCAACGCTCTCGCGCTTGGAGGGGAATTTATGAACCGATGTCAGGTCGGCCGATTCGTCAGAGGTAATCTCCATGGGACGCAAGGAGGACAACATCAAGCGAGCGACGGAGGTCATGCACGAGCGACCTCGTATTCGCAACATCGCGATCGCTGCTCATATAGACCACGGAAAGACCACACTAAGCGACAACCTGATTGCCGGTGCTGGCATGATGTCTGAGGAACTGGCGGGGAAGTCTCGGGTCCTAGATTTCGATGAACAGGAGTCAGCCCGTGGAATAACAATCAATGCTGCCAGTGCATCGATGGTTCACCAAGTGGGAGATGAAGATCATCTGATCAATCTGATTGATACTCCTGGTCACGTCGATTTCGGTGGAGATGTCACACGAGCGATGCGGGCGGTGGACGGTTGCATCATCCTGACATGCGCCGTTGAAGGGACAATGCCCCAAACAGAAACGGTGGTTAGACAGGCGCTGAAAGAGCGCGTCAAACCCGTTCTGTTCATCAATAAGGTCGACCGACTAATCAACGAATTGCAAGTCGATCCAGAGGACATGCAGAAACGCTTCATAGGCACCATACAGACCGTCAATCGATTGATTCAGCAATTCGCTCCGGAGGAGTACAAGAAAGAATGGCAAGTCGATGTCACTGATGGAACAGTTGCTTTCGGATCGGCTTACTACAATTGGGGTATGTCGATCCCTTACATGCAGAAGACTGGATTGAACTTCACTGACATCTACGAGTACTGTAAGAACGACGATCAAAAGTCGCTCGCCAAGAAGGCACCTGTCCACAAGGTATTGCTTGACATGACTGTTGAGAAGCTGCCATCACCCCTAGTCGCTCAGAAATACAGGATTCCGAACATCTGGCAAGGGGATCTTGAATCCACAGAGGGCACCGCGATGGTCGAGTGTGATGCACAGGGCCCGCTCTCGCTCATGATAACGAAGATTTGGATGGATCCACATGCGGGTGAGGTCGCAGTTGGCCGGGTCTATGGTGGCACCATCAAGCAAGGAGAGACGCTCTGGGCCTTGGGAGCAAGTAAGGCCGAACGGGTACAACAGGTCAGTATGATGGTTGGCAGTGATAGAATCCAGGTTGATGGTGTGTCAGCAGGGAACATTGCCGCTGTCACGGGAATTCGATCAGCGGCAGCAGGCGTGACAATTGCGAGAGAATCCGAAGCAACTCCGTTCGAAGCGATCCGTCATTATTCGGAACCAGTAGTCACCGTTGCCGTAGAGCCAAAAGCGATGAAGGATCTTCCGAAATTCATCGATGCTCTCAGGGGGCTAGCAAAGGCTGATGCCAGCCTAGAGGTTTCGACCAATCAGGAAACTGGGGAGGCATTGCTTGCTGGAATGGGCGAACTCCATCTAGAAATCACGGTCTATCGATTGGAGGAGGAACAGGGAATCAAGGTACGGGTCAGTGAACCAATTGTGGTTTACAGAGAATGCATCCAAGGACAAAACAAGGGTGCAGCATTTGAGGGCAAGTCCCCTAATCGACATAATAGGTTCTATGTCGAGGTTGAGACTCTGCCTGCTGAGGTGGTTCAAGCCTTGAGAGAAGGTGAATTCGGCGATGGTAATGTCCGCCCAAAGGATGCCAAGGAAGTTGGTAACAAATTCTCGGAATACGGCCTTGACAAGGATTTGATGCGAAAGACGTATGCAATTAACGGCACAAATGTCCTGGTGAATGACACTAAAGGAATCCAAAATCTGCACGAGACGAGGGAACTCATCATTGAGGCTTTCAACGATGTTTGCAAGAGGGGGCCTCTAGCCGAGGAACCGGTCATGGGAGTAATGGTCCGCCTCGTAGATGCCAAGTTGCACGAAGATGCCATCCATCGTGGCCCTGCTCAAACCATACCTGCTGTCAGGAACGCGATCAAGGGGGCTATGGTTCGAGCCCGCCCCGTGGTTCTGGAACCGATGCAGAAGATGTTCATCTCAGCACCGAATGATGTTATGGGAGGCATCACCAGGCAGGTCACGACACGAAGAGGTATCATTGAAGACATGCCTGTTGATGGGGATATTACCACTGTCATCGGCAAGGTTCCCGTTGCAGAGACATTCGGATTCTCCAACGACATCCGCGCCGCAAGTCAAGGCCGAGCCGTTTGGAACACTGAGAATGCTGGATTTGAGGAACTTCCACAAATGCTATGGGAGAAAGTAATCGGAGAGATTCGTGGCCGGAAGGGACTGAAACCTGAAATTCCTGGTGAAGCATACTACACCGATTGATCCTTCTAACTAGGATCTAGAAATCCGTATACATGGATTACGGTTATACTTCACAGACCTGTAATTGTTGTGAATTAACCATGGTCATGAGATTCTCTTCAATTGCCAATCGGTCAAATGGCGTAGCGCATCGAGTGCAAGAGAAACAGGCAATTCATCCAAGCATCGATGGGCTGCGCTGTGATGAGACATTGCACTATTCCTAGCTCGTTCGATAGATCCTGAAGACTCCAACTCCAATACAATTCCATCAAGGATACCACGATCTACCTCATCCGCATGGCTTCCGAAGTGGGAAAGAAAAAGTGGCATTGAATCTGCTGGTTGAGCCAGAGCATCGATCGCGATCAGAGTTCTCTTGCCCTCTATGATGTCACTACAGGCTGGTTTGCCTAGGGTTTCGGTATCTCCTGTGACATCTATCAGGTCATCCATCAATTGGAAGCAGAGTCCAACCTCTAATCCCCATGTTCGGCAAGTTTCGAGAACATCCGATGTAGCGCCTGCCAACATAGCTCCTGTCAAGGCACATGTTTCAAACATCGCCGCTGTCTTTCCTGAGATCATTTCGAGATAGTCCTGTTCACTCACATGCTCACGATTCTCGAAATCCATGTCCATTTGTTGTCCTTCTGACACCCGGCGAACCATCTGTCCAATAATCCGGACAAGATTGCGAAACAATTCCGGTTCTATCCGATTCGATTCTGCCAATATCTCGAACGAGACTGCGAGCATCGCATCGCCCGCATTGATTGCCGTTGGCATGTCATAAGCAACATGAACTGAGGGCCGACCTCTGCGGATGGAGTCTCCATCCATTATGTCATCATGTACGAGTGTGAAATTGTGAATTATTTCGATTGCTGCTCCCAAATCGTATGCGCTCTCGACGTGATTACCAACTGCCTCTGCAACAATCGAAGGAAGTACTGCTCGCAATCTCTTGCCCCCTCCTTGGAAAAGGTGTTTCATCGCAGCGTGGAGTCTTGGCTCAACTGTCTTGGAAAGTGCTGCCCCGATTCTTTCTTCTACTGCGATTCGGTGACTTTCATACAACCCCAGATCGTCGTTTTTGGTAAAGTCGTGGATATTCAGGTCTACCATTGAACTCGCAGCGTCGAGGTCCCGCCACCAACCTGTAAGAAATCGGGTTCGAATCAAATCGAACCATGGTGCCAAAGTCAACTCACCATCACGGTGTTTTTCTGCCATGGTATCGAGTTCATCTTCCGTAACCCAGCGAACCTCGGAAATCTCATTCGGATTCGGGTTTGGTGCTACATCCGATTGGCAAATCAGGATATGATCAATCTCATGCTCTACCCAATGATCGTCCCATCTAGCTCGGTATTCCATGCGGGTCATTGGAATCAGTTCGTCCCTGTGTATCGAACCCTGGGGGATTCCTAACTCCTGTTCCATTTTCCGGATTGCAGCGTTTTTGACCCCATCCGATCCTTCATTCTCACCCTCTACATCCAGTGGGTGACTGCAACACGAATTTGCCCAAACCCCTGGGAATGTGATCTTGTCATCCGACCGTCTTTGGATCAAGAGACGCTCATCACTGTCGAATATCAAGACGGAAAACGCTCTATGGCGTTGTCCTTCACCAAGATGAATCTCTCGTTTGGATGCGGACCCGATACTTCGATCTCGTGCATCGACGAGGATGCATAGTTCTTCCATCATGAGGAGTTGCTCGGAATCATGACCGACTAATGCGTCTGACATACTAACGCAACCCAACTACTCCTGAGAGTAGGTTATCTATAATCGAGATGGAAAGAATAGAGCATTCTAATGACCCGGCTCTCTAGTGATACGGGTGCCTAATGGATTGCCTCCGACGGAGGCACTGACAATCGCTGAAGGGTTACGTCCATCAACGAACCAAACCCGTTCCACTACCTCTGCGATGTCAGCTGCACGAGCCGCCTTGAGATGGATTCCCCCTGTGACATCGAAATCTTCTGCGTGCTTTCCGACATATGGAATGCCACGATGCCAGATGTCGATCAATTGAGATGTGCTGACACCAGGAGGTCCATTCAACAGACCAGGGACATCTCCCATAGCGAATACTGCTGAATGGACAGATTTCAATTCCGTTGATAACCGAAACATAAGATCGTCCCCTGATAGGATTCCGAATCCCTTGTCTCCGTCGATATCCACGACATCGCCATGAGTTATGTGAACGCAATCGTCTTCAAATCGTGATAAGTCACCCTTGAAATCAGGTCCAGTCCCATTGGCCCATCTATGTGGAGGGTGTCTCTTGACTTCGATGGAGAGCGACGATAGGGAATCGATGACGATGCCGGCTAATGCTCCCATGTCCAATCGTATGGTCTCGATTGCATCACGCCTCTGTTCTTCCTCTACAGTGACAACATCGTCAGCGCCGTCGATTAGTCTCCATCTCCTCGCCAGAAGATGGCCGAACGATCCTGCACCATGAACGATTATGACCCGGAATCCCTCATTCAGGATTCCAAGGACTGCCTCGGCACATCCAGCAATCGCTACCTTGTCTGGAGTACGATAACTGCTTTTGTCAGTTATCAATCCACCACCGAATTTGATTACGGCGATTCGCCTCATGTGATACTTCCACTCCATCCCCGGGGTTCTGCCGCCCACTATTCATCCTGTCCACGCAGGTTCAAGGAGAAGTACCATCTCACCTCGGGCATGACGGCTACCATCGATGAGTTCCAACGACATCTACAGGCAATGTTGCTCGACCTTGATCACATCATCGATCCAGAGGAACGAGAATCGACTTTCCAAAGATTAGAGATCACATTGCAGGAGGTACTGAGATTCAGGGCCGCGCTCGCTCTTAGGGACGAAGTGGGCTCGGCATTGTTTGAGGTCATCGACCGCGAACTAATGGAAGAGAACGATCGGGCTGAACCAATCAATCGGGATAATGGCTCAGAGTCACGATGCCAGAAATGCGAAGCGGAAATCGATGAGGACATAGGATTCTGTGCTTCTTGTGGTGAGATGATCTAATCATTCCTCTTCTTCCCATTGAGCCACTAGAGGTGCAAGTTCTGGATTGCTCTCGTCGACTGAATCGATGTATTCGGGGTCGACTTTCTCAGTCAGATAAACCGTGGTCCCGGCCCGCCAGACCGTCTCTCCAGCCGCCTCCATCCTAGCTGTATCGACTTCTAGAATCACGGGATGTGCATGGTGCACGCGCCCGGCTGTGGCTGCAGCTTGAATCGTCTTTGATAGATGGACATGGCTTCTCCCGCTAGGGAGGATGCCAATCTCCGATAGATTCGCTAATTCATCAGCCGCGCACGGGAAGAACAGGGATGGTGGAATATCATCGGTCGGCAGATCGATCTCAATCTCAATTGTGTGACCATACGTCGCTCTAGCGGAACCACCACGAACCTCGTATCGTCCCTTAGGGTCACACGAAGCAACAGCCTGTATGTGATGTGGGCGGAGCCATCTTGAGAAGCGCCTCTCCCTGTTACGCAGCCTGTCGACAATCTCGCGAGTTTCGACCCATCCATTGATGTCCATGTCTAGTCCATATCTCTCTGGAGCGTGTCGTAGAATCAATGCGAGTCTACGACCTAGCATCTCCTTCTCCCCGGTACGCATGATGAATCGACCCTCATCATTGCAGGCGGGGCATAGATCGTCGTCTGAGAAGTAGCCATGTAGATTGCATTCTCGTATCATGGGACCGAACTTCCGTACAGACTCGCATTCATAATCCAGCCGGTCTCCTTACTCTCTAATATCGAGTCAATTTGATGGGCAACCTACTGTACGACAGCTCCATGGATGCTTGGCTGTGCTCATTCAGGCGCACCCCATTCCATCGGGCACACAAGGGAGAACTAGCATCTATTCGCCCTGATGTATTGCTAGGAATAGCCTGCCGGGCAGCTATCGATTCAGCAGGTGTTTCGAAAGACGCTTTCGACGACGTGATGGTTGGCTGCGCATATCCTGAGGGTGAACAAGGATTGAACATAGGGCGGATTGGAGCCTACCTTGCAGGACTTCCCGTCACCACGCCTGGTATGACGACCAACAGATTGTGTGGCTCCTCGATGCAAGTGGTAATCACAGCCGCAGGAATGATTGCTAGAGGATGGGGTGATCTATTCCTTTGCGCAGGAGTAGAGTCCATGTCAAGAATTCAGCGTGGTGGGTTCAATAGGAGCGAGGAACCTAGTCTGATGGAGTCATTCCCAGAAGCATACATCTCGATGGGAGAGACAGCTGAGAACGTCGCGGATAGGTATGGAATCGAGCGTAGCAGGCAAGAGGAATTCGCATTTGGAAGCCATCAGAAGGCCGCGGATGCGACGAGAAATAATGCATTTTCCGATGCTCTAATTGCAGTTGAATCAGAGAGGGGGGAAATTTTCCAGGACGGTTGCATTCGACCCGAGACCACACTGAAGAAAATGGCAGCACTTCGACCAGTGTTCAGAAAGGAAGGAAGCGTCACGGCAGCGACATCATCTCCATTGACAGACGGAGCAGTGAGCATGGTCATAGCATCCAATAGAGCAGTAGAATTACATGGATTGGATCGGATTGCGCGAATCAGGTCTGCAGCGGTTACCGGTTGCCATCCCGATGAAATGGGAATAGGACCAATCAATGCCAGCCAGAAGGCACTCGGCAGGGCGTCAATATCCATCGATGAACTCAATGTTATAGAACTAAACGAAGCATTTGCATCTCAGTCTTTAGCAGTCATCGACGCTCTCAATCTTGATATTGACAAGGTGAACCTTGACGGTGGCGCTATTGCCATCGGACACCCATTGGGAGCATCCGGAATCCGCATCCTGGGACGGGCAGCAACCATCCTCAGACGAACCGGGGGGCAGTTCGCCTTGGCAACGATGTGCATCGGCGGAGGAATGGGCATTGCCACCGTCTTGGAAGCACCCAGCAACACTTGAACAAAACCGGCGCAATCCCTATGTCGGTTCGCTCCACAGCCACCGACATGCGTGGAGGTCGAAAGGAGGCTCAGGAGAATCTGTCTACCAGTGAGGAAGGGGATTGCCCCCGATGTGGAGGCGACAAGCAACCGTCCTCCATTCAAGGATATCTCCAATGCATAAAGTGTGATTACGAATGGGCTGATCCTGATGCAGACTCTACGCGTGGGCCGATGCGATCGGGCATCTCAGATGAGGCCGAGAAGATTGCAGAATTCCAACGAGAGATGGACAGTGGTGGGCTAAGAGATGTACTAGGTATCGACCAGAACCTGAGCAAGGAACAGGAAGAATCCCTCAATAGACTACAAGGTCGATGGATGGATGGAATGGCTGGACACTACAATGTCGCCGAGGAGGAGAGGAAACCACTGCTAATCTCCTTCGATGACGAAGACAACCTCGTTGAGACGGATACCGCCATCATCACAGTGGTGGGCAACGACTTCGACGGAGGCGAGGAGATCCGTGTAGAATATCCCGGCATCGGGACCGAGTTCTACACGATGGATGCGATAGACGAGCGTGGTTGGAGAAGAGGTAGAACTGCGGCAGATAGTGCACGAAACATCTCCTCAATCATCAATCGATTCAGTGCGCTAGTACATGCTCATTACGAGGAAGATAGCATCATTCTGGAAATCAGGGACCATGATCTAGATCCTTCATCTCTGGTGGTTTTTATCGATGATCCCGGTGGCAAGAACCTCTTGTTGGAAAGAGAAGGGGTTGTGATTGACATCGATGCAACAGAAACTATCGACGATTACCGAGAAATGGTCAGGATTGTCCTTGAAGACGGCGTCATCTCACCGAGCGAAGACGAACTTCTCTATCTGATGAGGCACAATCTAAGAATAGACGATGGGACACATCTCGCAATCGTCCAACAACTGTTCGGTGACGATGCGAAGAAGGAGTGCCCTGCCTGCCATTCACTGACGCCGTTCTATCCTGCTGATGGGGCTTGGTGGTGTTCCAGTTGCGAATCATGGCTGTGAGTCTCCATCGACGCGCCCTCTAAATACCGAATCGGGATAGCCACGAATCACGGCGATGAACATGGCAGACGAAGAGACTCTCTATATCGGCATCGATCTCGGCACTTTTCGTTCCGTACTGACCTCTAGCATTGGCCATGAGGAACAGGTGCTCACGGTCGCTGGAACTCCGAAGGATCCCATCGCCCGCAATTTCCTTCGAAAGGATGTACTGTTCGGTGAAGAGGCCCTGAAGAACCGGCTAGCTCTGGATCTATATCGACCTCTGGAACACGGCGTCATAAAGGACACACCGGAAGATCGGAAATTCATTGCCCATTTCATCAATCACCTGATTGGACTTTCGAATCCAGAGGACTACGATAGAGTCGTTGCCGTCATTGGTGCACCTGCAGAAGCTAGTTTCACGGACCAATCAGCCATCTTCGACGCAGCCAGCGGCGCCGTGAATGCTGCCATGATTGTCTCGGAGCCCTTCGCCGTAGCCTACGCACTCGATATGATTGGCCACACCATCGTTATTGACATCGGTGCGGGGACCTGTGACGTTGCACGGGTGTACGGAACCATTCCTGGACCTGGCGATCAGATGCACACATCGTTCGCTGGAGACCACATTGACAATTGTCTCATCGAAGAGATTCAGAAGAAGTACTCTGGTGCCCAGATTACCAAAGACATGGCGAGACGCTGGAAGCAGCAATACTCCTTCGTCAGCAACGCGGAATCCGATGAACCGATCATAGTTGATTTCAGCATCGATGGAAAGGCGATGAGTCTCGACATAACGGACTGCGTAAGAACCGCTTGCGAGAGCATCGTCGGTCCGATAATAGCCAATGTAAAAGCACTCATATCATCCAGTAATCCGGAATACCACGATGATTTCCGAAGGAACATCATCCTAGCCGG
Source organism: uncultured Candidatus Poseidoniales archaeon (assembly GCA_964585295.1). Lineage (GTDB taxonomy): Archaea > Thermoplasmatota > Poseidoniia > Poseidoniales > Thalassarchaeaceae > CAUZSY01. The sequence continues at coordinate 104,198 of CAZPCY010000002.1, forward strand.
TGGTGGTTCGGGAATCAAGGGTCTGAATTTGATGATTGAAGACCGGATGGCCGATTTCGGTGAAGTCCAGGTACATGTGGTGGATGATCCCGTGATGCTGGGTGCCTTGGGAGGCCTACGCCTCTCGATGGAGGTCCCAGAGGACATGTGGGACTCATTGACTCTGGCACATAGATAATCAGGAATGATTTGCCAGATCCTGACTGGCATCCATCCTGACTATCCATCATTCCGATTCTTGCGATGATATCACGAGCGAGCCTCTGCAGTGTGGACAGGCATCCCCATGTCCCAGGGAACTGGGCACCACTGCCAACAGACTGGTACAGTGAGGGCAGATTGCCCTCTGTTCATCAAGCCTCAGCACACCTTCGCGTTGCAACATGCTGGGAGCGCCGGAATCATACCATTTCTGGAACCTCTCGTCACTTATCGTCTCCAGCCTCAGCAACGAATGCAAACCGAGAATGGAAAGGAGCAGGCCCTCTAGGGTTCTGCTATTCGCCCCTTCGATTCGGAGAGTATCAATTGTAATCTCCACTCCAGCCGCGATTAACATGGTTCCGAACCAGACAAGCGCAATTCCGACGAGCCTCAAGCCCCTAGGTTGCCGCCTCCTGAATGAAGACCAACTTATCATGGTGAAAACGAATGCCAATGCCCATATTGCCCCTGGTATGACTTTGACTCCGTCTGGGTTCCATGGACGAGCCACCAATGTTCCCAACAGAATGTCAATGAGTAGAAGCAACCGGACATGTCTGTGAATGGATGACAGGACCTCCTCGCCCTCCATCCTTCTCTCGGACACTGATTGAGCACATGTGCATTCCCCACCGACGGCCTGATGAGGGGGCCACCTCTGGCTCAATTCACTCATGCCAAGAGACATCGATGTCGACCACGAAAGCACCGCATTGCACGGGAAGAGAATCCTCTTCGGTGTCACCGGAGGAATCGCAGCCGTCGAAGCGATCCGTGTAGGTCGGGAATTGCGTCGGCATGGTGCAACGATCCATGTCATCATGACTGAGTCTGCAAGTGAGGTGATCAGTCCATTGGCTCTAGAATGGTCTACTCAATCAGTTGTAGACGTTGCTTGGAAAGGTACGATGCCTCAACTTCAGGGATTCGATGGAGTTCTTATCGCACCAGCGACGAGGAACACCATCTCAAAACATCTGGCAGGTATTCTAGATTCACCATTGTTGATGGCTTTGTCTAAAGCGAGAACGAATGGGACTCCGATGCTGTTTGTTCCTTCGATGCACGATGATCTCTTCGATGACCCAGTTACTTTGGAATCACTCGAATTATTGGCAAAAGAGGGGGCCTCCCACCTGTTCACAGAGAGTGAAGAGGGGAGGCGAAAACAGCCATCATCAAAGACAATCGTCGCTCGGTTGTGCAATATCGTCAATTCCCGTCAAGCGGAAAGGAAGAGAATCATAGTTACGCTCGGGGGTAACAGAGCACCGATCGATGATGTCAGGGATCTCAGGAACTATTCAACAGGAGGAACTGGTTGGAGGGTCGCTGATTATCTCCACCGTTCAGGCCATGTAGTTACCTGTATCGTAGGCACAGTGGATAGCGAACCAGTACATGGCGACTTGGACCTGGTCCATGCGAAGACACATTCAGAGATGGGCGCGGCTATACAATCGTACTCTTCGGAGGAAATCGATGCATGGATCCTAGCCGCTGCGGTCTTGGACTATTATCCCGAACTAAAGGAAGGGAAAATGGCATCAGGAGAAAAGGAACTGATGATACGACTTCTACCAAATGAGAAATTAATCGATGACATTTCTGCGTCCTCACCTAAATCAATCCGAATTGGCTTCAAGTTGGAAGTTGGTATCTCCGATGAAGAACTTGTTCGTAGAGCTCGTGAACAGCTCGATAGAACCGGGAATCTGGCAGTTGTCGCTAATCATCTTCGCGGAGTACAAGGTGAAGGGTCGAGAGCAATCCTCGTATCGAATGATGTATTCACCCACCTTGACGACATGGTAGCCGTTTGTGAAGCGATAGAGGGCCTCATTGTGGCAACACATTGAAGCAACGGTCACAGGCGACAAGTGAACGAGTTGGTCCTATGTCGGGGGGAGAGCGAGCGAAGCGCGGTATCCCCGAGAAGTCTGATTTCAACGCTTGGTATCCTGCCATAGTTGAGATAGCGGATCTCGTAGATAAGAGGTATCCAATCAAGGGCATGGATGTCTGGAGGCCATATGGATGGAAGGCGATGGGGCACATCGATTCTCTAACCCGCAGGGAGATGGAGAGAACTGGCCATGATGAAGTCAGATTCCCGATGCTTATTCCAGAGGACCTTCTCCTTAAGGAAAACCGCTTGGTTGCTCGTTTGAAGCGCGCACGTGAAGAAGGTGTGGATCCATCAGAATTAAGGGGCGAGGAAGACGAAACTGGATTCGCTTCTGAAGTTTATTGGGTACGGCACGCAGGGGAGAATGAACTCGATGTCCCGATGTTTCTTCGTCCAACATCTGAGACGGCGATGTACACAATGTTCCCTCTGTGGGTGAGAAGTCATGCGGATTTGCCTTTGAAGACCTATCAAATTGTCAACACCTTCCGATACGAGACGAAACAGACGCGATCGTTCATCAGGGTGAGGGAGATTCACTTCTTTGAAGCCCACACTGCACATGTAGACGAGGAGGATGCGACAAGACAGATCGCGGAAGATCTAGAGATGGTTAACCGAATCATGCATGATCTCTGCCTCCCAGTCATCATCTCCAAACGACCGGTATGGGATACATTCCCTGGTGCCTGGTACACGATTGCAATCGATGTACTGATGCCTAACGGTAGAACGTTGCAAGTTGCATCATGCCACCATTATAGGGATCAATGGGCTGAGGCGTTCGATCTTACATACGAAGATCAGGAAGGACAACAGCAACACTGCCATCAGACCACCTACGGCATGTCTGAGAGACTCCTAGGAGCGGTTGTCGGCATCCATGGAGACGATGCAGGACTCATAATGCCGCCAGCCATTGCACCATACCAAGTAGTTGTCATCCCGATAGCGCCTCATGCAGATGACGCTGTGCTTGAAACCGCGAATCATATCGCCAAGTCGCTCAAGGATGATGGATTGAGGGTCCACGTCGATGATAGAGATTTGAGGCCTGGCTCGAAATACTTCGATTGGGAGATCAAAGGTGTGCCACTTCGACTCGACATCGGACCGCGGGACATCGCCGCGGAATGTGCACTGGCCACTGACAGAATGGGGCGAAAAGAATCAATTCCACTCGATGGAATAGCCCAATCAGTCACCGAGCGACTCGATGAGATTTCAGATGAACTACGGAAAAGAGCCAATGAATCAGTCCGAGCCAGCATCACTTCGATTGGTGACCTGAGTGAAGTTCAGGAAGGATTCGTCCATGAAGTAGCATTCGATGGTACAGATTCCGATGCCGAGAATCTAGAGAAGAGCACTGGTCTCACGATTCTCGGAGATTCCTTCGAAGAATACGCGAAAGAGAGGCCTTGCATCATGACTGGGAAGATGACACGACGAAGGCAGCACATAGCCAAGATGTACTGAATTATCTTAGATGGGTTTGTGGTTCCATCAAGAACGGCGTCGGCGTAGGCCGAACAACATGGTCAATAGTCCGCCTGCTAGTAATCCGTAATCGACAACTCCGAACGCGCCTAATTCACTCCATCCATACTCCGTGGACATTTGAGTTGCGCTGAGGATGTTCAGTTTCAACCTACTAGGTGAACAAGATCCGCATGTGCTTAGCACCGATCCAACCCCCATGAAAACATTGAACAGATCGAAGGCTATTACAGTCGAACCCAGAGCTATCAGCAACGGCCTTCTACCTTTGGAGTTGGATTTCATCTGGATTACTGGCTCGGTTGGTGGCAGAGGAAGTGGAGCCGGTTCCTTTACCTCGACACTGGTGACCTCAACGATCTCTGTTCTGACTTCATCCACATCATCCTCAATCGGATCTTCGCCAATCGCTTCACGGATTCCATCACCATAGATTCTCAGTGCGAGACTACGGAGTATTGGATCATCTCTTATGTCCGAGAGCTCCTCACTTGAGAGCGTCCCATCGAGGAGGTCGCGCAGCCGCTCGTCCTCGCTCATCCAAACCCCTCGCCGTCGGCGATTCGACCGGCCTTCATGAAGGCATTGACGGGTCGGAGCAGATCTTCAGGACGAATCTCTACGAGTCATCGCCCTCTCGACGGCATTCTGAATGTGGGCCTTCGTCAGCCCGTATTCCTCCATCAGCGAATCGGAATCACCTGACTGCCCGAATCGATCTATCACGCCTACCCGTTCCAATGGTACTGGATGGTTCGTCACCAATGCTTCTGCGACAGCACCCCCGAGTCCCCCGATTATGCTGTGGTCTTCAGCAGTTACCAAACATCCACATCTACGTGCAATCGAATCTAGAGTTGCTTCATCGAGTGGTTTGATGGTGTGGGCATCAACCACGGTCGCTTCGATTCCGCGAGTGGCCAATTCTTCCGCCGCATCCAATGCTTCCGCTACCATAACGCCGCATGCGATGATTCCAACATCCCCCCCTTCTCGGAGTATAGAGAACTCACCGATTCTCAGGTTCTTCGCCTGTTCCTCATTATAGATCCTCCTTGTTGCATTACGAACTGTCCTAGTATAGGATGGCTCGTTATAGGTGCGGAGTCTAAGCGTCAACCACTCTGTGGCCAGATCATCCGCAGGATGAAGTACGGTAACTTTCGGTAATGTTCGATAAATCGCAAGATCTTCGATGGATTGAGCGCTGGATCCATCGGTTCCAGTATGGATTCCGCCGTGACTGCCACAGATGTGAACTGGTAATCCTGGTCTGGCGATACCATTGCGAACCTGTTCAAATGCCCTCTCGGTGAAAATGGCGAAAGTGGATACGAATGGCGTTTTTCCTGACGAGGATAGACCGGCCGCGACAAGCATCATGTTCTGTTCAGCGATTCCTATAGAGAAGGTCCTATCGGGATTCTGATTCCTGAAATGACAACTCTTCGTCGATTTACCCAAATCGGCCTCAAGAACAACGACATCGGGATCCGAGGTCATGCGAAGCAGAGCGCGGCCATAGCCATCCCTGCTTGCGGCTCTGATTGTCATGAGAGCTCCTCCATAGCTAACCTGTATTCCTCATCATTTGGGGATTTGCCATGGAACGAGGGATCATCCTCCATGAAAGAAACACCCTTTCCCTTGACAGTGTGAGCGATGATGGCAGTTGGCCTACCAATCTCCTGGCTCCAGTGCAAGGAGTCGATTATCTCACGCATGTCATGGCCATTAATCTCCACAACAGCCCAACCGAAGGCCTCCCACTTAGCAGCAAGATCACCCATCCTCATCTGTCGTTCGATGTGATCATCGTTCTGAATCCTGTTTCTGTCAACAATCACATGCAGGTTTTCTAACTCGTGGTGAACTGCAGACATGGCCGCTTCCCAGATTTCACCCTCCTGACATTCGCCATCACCGAGAATCGACCAAATCTGGCGTTGGGAACCATCCATACGCGCCGCCAGTGCGCAGCCGACCCCGAATGAGAGTCCCATTCCAAGTGAACCGGCTGAGAAGTCGACTCCGGGTGTCCAGTTCATGTCGACATGTCCTTGACAAACACCACCCATGCACCGGTAGGTCAACAGGTCCGATTCGTTCAGGTACCCTCTGGCCCTCAGAGCAGCGTACATGGCAGGACTGGCGTGGCCTTTGGAGAGAATCAGGCGGTCTCTATCGGGATGATCCGGATTGGATGTAGATACTCGCAATTGGGTTCCATACAATCCGATTAGAATGTCAATGACGCTGAGGCTCCCTCCGGGGTGGCCAGCCTTCGCCCTATACACCATGTCAACTATGTCTCGGCGAGACTGCAATGCGGTGAGTTCCAATTCTTCAAATCCGAGACTCATGGTTCGGAGTCCATCACCCTTCTCGATGGTCATCGTCAGTTCTCCTAATCAACTGGCCTTTGATGATTGTCCTTCAATTCTGGATGTAACTATGGATGATGACTTGCTCAATGGATTGAATAATCAACCGTCTGGCTCCACCGTCTTAATCTTGTCAATAACATTCCTCAATCCTTGCCAAGTGACTACAAACCAATCCCACAATAGTGCTGTTGCACCGAACCTTGCGTATAATGGCCTGAAGTCCGAGTTCCGATCATCACCACCCCTTGGTAAGGATCTGGTAGCCAAGAGAACGAAAACACCTACGAACCATCCGAAGAACAAAATCGATACCAGCGACCCTAGCATTCCCATCGGGAAGCCAATCGCTTCCCCCCACTCCCATGGCATGGGGATCATGCCGCCGGTAACATTCGAGATCACGATGAACGCTGCGACGACGACTCCCATCAGCGCCTCTCCTGCTATGAGTCCTGCTGCCAATAGAACCCCCCTATCATTCACTTTCGACGCAAGTTTTCTCGCCTCCTCCGTTGGTTCCTTGGAGATAGAACCATCTTTTCGGAGTCGCGCGGTCCCTGTCACCAAAGCCGCGATTGCTCCACCGATGACAATCGTCGTAGAGAGTTGCATCGGAAGATAGATTCCTATCGCGACTGGCATTACTGGCAATCCCTTCCAGATGAGGAATGTTGCGATCAGGAATCCCAAAGCGACCATCGGGGTATTCACGGACCCTCCGAAGAATCCCTGGATCAATGCGCCGATCAACTCAGCCTGCGGAGCGAGCAAAGCGTGATCGCAGGCCGCCATATTCCCACCAGGTGGATCTGTCATGCAGTGCGTCTTCGTGATTCGAAAGGCATCATTCAGGAGCACTACGGTGATTGGTGCGATTACGGCACCTGTGAGGACGCCTGCAACCTCTGCTACCTGTTGCTTCCAAGGAGTCGCCCCGACTAGATAACCAGTCTTGAGATCCTGCATGACATCTCCTGCGATCGCGGCGTTGACAGCGACGATAGAGGCGATTAGCAGCGTGGCGTACATCAGGGATCGGGAATCCAAACCCAATACGAGGTCTCCGACCAACCAAACTAGAAGGCTGGTAGCCATCAAAGTCGCTATGGTCATGCCTGAAACAGGGGAATTGGATGAACCTACGACTCCGGCGATGTAGCCGGCTACGGCGCTGAAGAAGAATGCTACACCGGCTAGGAACAAGGTTCCAACTAACGCTAACAGGAAGGAACCTATTCGGACCCAGTAGAAAGCGAACGTGAGAATCGCTATCACTGCGCAGACGATTAATGTCTTCTTGATATCGATGTCCTGATCCATCCTATCCAACGAATCCGTGGAAGAACCGGATGAGGCGGACAACGCTTTGGCCAAGCCTACCTTGATCGTTGACCTCAATTCGAATAATGTCCAAACCCCACCCACTACCATCGCACCAACACCTACGAACCGTATGTGTTCACTCCAGAGCAGCATGAAGGAATCGGTGGCTCCCACGCCAGCAGGCCATCCTTGTATTGATCCGAGCAGTGGGACCAAGACGACGAATCCAATGAATCCGCCTAGGAAGATATAGGATGCTATCCTCAGACCGACGATGAATCCTACCGACAACAGTGCTAGTGAGAGATCAAAACCCATGTAGATACGAGTGCCCACGACCTCAACCGCTCCTTCGACATGGGAATGGACAATTCTGAAACCCTTCACTACCCAACCGTACATCGCACCAAGAACTAGGGCATAGAGAATGGCGATCAATCCTGAGCCGCCGCGTTCTCCAGCCTCTAAAACTTCTCGACAGGCTACACCTTCAGGGTATGGAAGTGGTTCCTCAACAATGAAGACACGACGCAATGTAATCGTGAACATCGTGCCTAGGACACCTCCCAAGACCGCGATACAGAACGTTTCAAACAGATCGATTCCCATCCCCATCACCAGAAGTGCTGGCACAGTGAAGATGACCCCTGCGGCGAGGCTCTCACCAGCTGAAGCCATGGTTTGCACGATGTTGTTCTCCTGAATCGAGACATCCTCAAGACGTAAAACACCTCGAAGAACTATCATCGATAGCACCGCAGCGGGGATAGAGGCACTCACTGTCATTCCCAGTTGGAGACCTAGATACGTGTTAGCAGCCGTCAGAAGTGCACCGAGAACTACTCCAACCGCCAAGGCTCGAAGTGTCAATTCGTACGGCCCGTCGCTACGGCCGAACTCGATACGCTCGGTCATCAATCAAGCGAGACACATCTTGGATATGGGTTCTCCGACATAGGAATGCAACCCTGATTGTCAAATAGGGTTCCTCGACTCGCAGGCTGCGTACATGACTGGGATGCATGGCGAGGACCGTGAGTCCTCTGTGGATTGGCACCTGCTAACTGTGGATGATTCCATGTCACGGCTAGATGTTACTAGAGACGGTCTCAGCGAAAGCGAGGTCGCCCGTCGACTAGTGGAGAACGGCCCGAACAAGTTGGATGAACCAGAACCCATCCACTGGATTTGGAAACTACTGGAACAGTTCAGAGACCCGATGGTCTACCTCCTACTACTGGCAGCCGCCATTGCATTCGTATTCGATCGGGAGGATATCGGCACCCCCATCTTCATCTGCATCGCATTGTCCTTGAATGCGGTCTTTGGATATATGCAGGAACAGAAGGCGGAACAGGCGATGGATAGCCTGAAGCAATTGCTGGTCAGTCAATGCGTGGTCGTTCGAGATGGGACTGAGCACCGCATCAGCACTGAAGGCATCGTCGCAGGTGACATCGTCTGGCTAGAGGAGGGGTTGAATGTACCAGCTGATCTTCGAATCATTGAAGCGAATCGCCTTCGAATAGACGAATCCTCGCTGACTGGCGAGTCTGCAACGGTATCGAAGTATCCCGATTCACTTTCCGAATCGACCATTCTCGCTGAGAGGAAGAACATGGCCTACATGGGTACTGTGGTGAGCTCAGGTCGAGGTTCTGGTTTGGTAATCCAAACAGGTATGCAAACCGAACTGGGGAGAATCGCCAAAGGAATCACTGATGTGGAGGCCCCAAAAACTCCTCTCGAGATCAAACTCGAATCGCTCGGACGTTTTCTTGGATATGTCGCACTTCTGAGCGCTGCATCACTGGTCAGTCTCCACGTCCTAGAAGCAATACTGATGGGGAAAACCGGGAACCAATTGTACGAAGTCGTGTCCGACCAATTCCTGATCGCAGTTGCAATCTTCGTCGCTATTGTTCCTGAGGGGCTACCTATCATCCTAGTAATCACCCTAGCAATTGGAATGCGGAACATGGCCCGCCACCGTGCCATAGTCAGGAAGATGCGCGCGGTTGAGACATTGGGTTCAACCACAGTCATCTGCTCCGACAAGACAGGGACCCTTACCACTGGTCAGATGACTGTACGTAGATTCCACTTCGCAGGTGTAGATTACGACGTATCCGGGCGTGGTTATGACCCCACATCCGGCAGTCTCATTCTGAAAGGGGAAATCCAAGAGCCGAACGCTCAAAATGGACTTTCTGATTCATCCGAATACAAATTGGCGTTGTCTGTAGCCACCCTATGCCAGAACAGCAACGTTAGACAGGTGGATGGTCGCTGGAAAGGAGTCGGTGACCCAACAGACACCGCTTGTGCGGTATTCGGTTGGAAGTTGCAAGAATCCGTTGATTCATTGCGAGAACGCTGCCCCAGAATTAGAGAATACACCTTCGATCGCGAGCGTAAGAGAATGGGGACGGTTCACGAGATTGATGGTGAGAGATGGCTCTTTGTGAAGGGAGCCTATGGTCCAATTAGGGATCTTTCCACAACCATCGCCACCAGTGAGGGAACGGTTCCTTTGGACGAGAATCATCTAAGGCTAATTCGGGAAGTCAATACCGGCATGGCCGAATCAGCACTCAGGGTCCTCACACTAGCCGTAAGAAAATTGGATGAGGATGAGGATCTCGACGATGTAGAGGCGATTGAATCGAATCTTACTCTCCTCGGCATGATTGGCATCGCGGATCCACCGAGAGCAGAGGTTCCCGAAGCAATCAGAAGGTGCCAAGGAGCGGGCATCCGGGTCATCATGATAACCGGCGATCAACAGAAAACCGCGGAAGCAATCGGCAAAGAAATCGGTATTATGGATGACACCCATAGAAGCATCACTGGGTGGGAACTGGAAGAGATTGACGATGAAGAACTCGAAGAGATAATCGATGAGATCTCGATATTCTCTCGGACCACTCCCGAACAGAAGCTCCGAATCGTCGAATGTTTGCAGAGGAGAGGAAATGTTGTCGCCATGACCGGTGATGGCGACAACGATGCACCTGCTTTGTCTAGGTCCAACATCGGCATATCGATGGGGATTGGAGGCACCGATGTCGCCCGTGATGCTAGTGACATGGTCTTGCAAGACGATGACTTCTCATCCATCGTGGAGGCGGTAGAAGAGGGGAGGAAGATCTACGAGAACATCCGAAACTTCGTCCGATACCAGATTTCTACTAATGTGGCGGCGGTGACGTTGATTCTGGTTTCGACATTTATCTTCGGTTGGAAACCTCTGCCCCTGACCGCTACTCAATTGTTGGTGATCAATATCCTGATGGATGGGCCCCCTGCAGTCGCGCTGGGTATTGAATCGCAATCAAAGGACGTGATGATGGAGAAACCGAGGCCACTCGACGAAACTCTGCCGACTCCTCCTGATGTACTGCTGATTCTGTTCCTCGGACTGGTGATGGTCGTAGGTACCGCTTCCGTGTTCTATTTCGCTGGCGGTGGAATCATGGTACAGGATCCTTGCACCGAGTTCGATGGGTCGATAGAACAGGGATGGATCGAGCAATACAGCGAGGATGGTACGACTTGCGATGGGGCTGCCGAGGCTGCTTGGAGGTCGGATGCCGAGAATCGATTCGCGATGGCTCAGACGAGCACCTTCGCAGTGTTCATTCTGTTTCAATTGTTCAATGTCATGAATTGCCGATCCTCTGAGGACAGTGCATTCCGAATCGGACTGCTAAGGAACAACTGGATTACAGCATCCTTCTTCATATCGGCCGCTTTCCTCGTCGCCTTGGTGCAAGGAGCCGATATTATCGTACCTCTCATCGGCATAGCCATCGGAGACCTAGTTGCTACCAGCCCCCTACAATTGAGCGATTGGGGAATCGTGGCAGCGACCGCCACGACAGTGTTCATCGCTGAAGAGATTCGAAAACTGATCTTCAAGTTGAATCAATCAACTAGAGCGGTGAATTATCAGAAAGACAGTTCTGGGTGATTGACCTTGGATGATGTTAGGCGCAATGGTGCGCCCGATTGGAGAGAGAGGTTGTCCGGAATCACAATCTCGCATCTAATCGACCCCAAACTCAAACTCGCAAAACGAATCATCGAAACCGGGGATTCGATAGATGGTTCCCTTGCTTTGGGCATCCTCAAGGAAACACCACTGAACGAATTGACTTCACTCGCTCACGCCATCAAGGTAGCACGCTTCGGAAATGAGGTGTTCTTCAATTCCAATCTACATGTCAACCCAACCAACATCTGCGTCCTAGCATGCCGATTCTGCGCCTTCCGAAGGGGCCCGAAAGCCTCTGATTCCTATGCCCTGAATGTCGATCAATACCTATCGAGAATCACACCCTATGCAGATCGGATTGACGAGGTTCATTCGGTAGGGGGACTGCACCCGGAATGGACCATAGAACACTACGAACAATTGTTATTCTCTACGAAATCAACTCACCCACACATCTCGCTGAAATGTCTGACTGCAGTAGAGGTGAAGCATGTCGCTCAGATGTCTTCGTTGTCAATCGAAGAAACACTGAGGAGGCTTATGGCAGCAGGTCTCACCTCTTTGCCTGGTGGGGGTGCAGAGATTCTGGACGATAATATTAGAGCCAGGATCTGCAATGGCAAGGAGACCAGTGCGGAATATCTTTCGATACATGAGACGGCGCATCGACTAGGGCTGCCAACCAACTGCACGATGCTTTTCGGAACCATAGAGAGCCACCAGCATCGAATCTCACACCTCATCGCTCTCAGGGATTTACAGGATCAGACGGGGGGTTTCCAATGCTTCGTTCCATATCCATTCCTCCCCGATCATTCTCGCCTCCCGGATGCACAACTATCCACGGGGATTGAAACGATTCGGATGATCGCCATCTCACGGTTACTTCTCGATTCGATACCTCACATCAAGGCGTACAGGATGAACATAGGCGACCATCTGGCACAGACTGCCCTATTATCAGGGGCAGATGACATAGATGGTACGGTTGGTCAGGAGGAGATAATGCACGAAGCTGGATCCATAGCTCCATTGGATCACGATCTAGATGATGTGGCTCGCCTAATTGAGGCTGCAGGATGTATTCCAGTGAGAAGGGACACGACTTACCGAGAATTCTGGATTCATCGGCCACAACCGCCCCCTCCAAGAGGATCTGGCGGCCGTCTCCCAGTGGTAGGATCTGCATGATGGTCGATGGCAATTGGACCCGCGTGGTCGGAAGGGTGTCGTTCGCCAACTGTGATCCTCTATTCGATGGCCTGTCGGATGAATGGGGAATTCTTCCTGCCCCTCCAGCCTGGCTAACCTCCCATCTCCTGAACAGGGATTGTATCGTTGCACCGATTCCGGTGGCTGATCTTTGCGCAAATATGGAGAAACTAGTATCGCTTCGGGGTTTGGGTATTGCTAGTGATGGTCCCGTGGGTAGTGTAATACTGTTTGGAAATCGTACCATCGAACGCATGAGGGATATCGCGGTTCCAACCGACTCCTCTACCTCAAAGGCACTCATACCATGGTTGTTATCCTACCGGGGCATAGAACCTCGAATGGTCGAGATGGGGCCGGATCTCCCCACCATGCTGGAGAGATGTGATGGTGCTCTGCTCATAGGTGATCGTGCACTCGACGAGGCAAGAAAAAACCCGGAACTAGTAAGGTTGGATCTGGGTCGTTCTTGGACTGAAACGACTGGTACCCCGATGGTCTTCGGAGTTTTCGCTGCCAGAAGGGACTCGCCGAGGGAGGTCGTGATGCGAATCAGAGACGATTTGTTTTCGAATCTGAGAAGATTCGAAGGCGATGATGAACATAGGAAGAAAGTCATCAAGAACAGTGCCCAAAGAATAGGATTCCATGAGGAAAGGATGCGCGAATATCTCATCGACGAAGTCAGAAATAGAATCGGTGAAAGAGAGGAGGAGGGGCTACTTAGGTTTGCATCAGAAGTATGTGGAGTCTCATCTATCGACTGGCTGGATTAAGTCAGTCGTCATTTCTCCTCTTCCTCTTCACAGCCCGACGCCTCCCCCCTTTCTTCTCACCTGAATTGGGGCTTGATTCATCGGCGAACATCTTGGATATTGCTTGGTCGATATCCGAGTAATCGGATTCTCCCGCAGACTCACTGCTACCTATTTCGACCTCATCATTAGCCGTTTCATCAGGTACTTCCTTGACAACCTGTCGAACCCGTCTCTTCGGAATCGTAGTGACTCCCCTCTGATCCGGGGGTGGCCTAGGTGGAGCTCTCTGATCTGGAGGTGGCCTCGGTGCTCGGGAAACGCCTTCTTCTTCCTCCCTATCCTCCCCCCAGCTCTCGTTATCCACTTCATGTTCCTCTGCCCAATTCGCCCACTCATCTTCAACACCAGTGATTGCGATCTGCAGTTCCTCAAGGTCTATGACGCCGTTTCCATCCACGTCTAGGTTGAGGACGAGGGCTTCCAATTGCTCCGTAGGAAGGGCCGCAATTCGCAGTGATATCAAACCACTAAGGAGTTCATCGGATTCAAGATATCCATTCTGATTGGTATCGAATCGGTTGAACATTTCCTCTACGGTGACATCATTCTCCCTCATCCAACGGAGTAGTTTGTCCATGACCTGATCATATACAAACAAGGCATCACACTCATCACACATTACGGCGTTGATGTTGTTCAGAGCCCCACAGAATTCACACTCCATGGAATCGAAATCGATTTTGTTCCTACCTCTGATCAGCACCATAGAAAGTCCCAAGATTGCTCCGGTAACGAAGAGGGCTGCCCACCAGTATTCGAGAATAATCGATAGCATGGATTCGGAAAACGTTGGGTCTTCTTCGATGAGTGGTTCAATGGAGAGAATCAGAGGGACTTGGTCGGGACGCAGGGCGTCGCTACTCGCCTGAGGACCGTCTGCGAGAGCGGTTGAATACCGAATTGGCTGATGTGGCATCGATTCCATTATCGACCCATCCACTGGGCCAGGGAAATTTAGCAGGTGTACATCGAATGGAGGTATGACAATTGCACTCGATGAGGCGGTCGTAGTCCAAGTAATACGGATGTGATCCCTATCGTTGTGTGTTACCGTAGTTCCCCTCAATCCAGCCGAAACCTCGCATGTGGAAGTAATCACATCGATGAACGTTCCATTCACCCTGACTGATGAACGCCATGCCTCAGTGTGTTCAGAGACATCGTAATCTCCACACAATGCTTCCTCCATCCTCTCCTCTTCAAAGACATCGACTGCGAAATCACGACTTGAAGGCGTCATAGCCGCCAAACGCCGGATCATCTGACTGTTAGTCAGGTTCAATGTCAGAGTATCCGTTACAATTACGCTGCCGCTCTCCACAATCACTTGGACCCTCCTGATGGTTTCTGGATCCGGGCTCTTGGTACAGTCATTCGCACCGACGCAGATGTTGTCAAACCCATCAGGATGCCCATCGCCGTCGTCATCATAATCGTATTCGTCAGGAATTCCATCTCGATCGAAATCCGGGCCGCTTATTGGGGCTGTGGAAGGTCGCGGTTCCGACCTCAAAACGACTACTATCTCCTTGCCGTTGGATACCGCCAATTCATTGCCATCTGGACTCACATCGCCCTGTCCGAAGGAATGGCCTAGTGACCTTCCAGACAATTTCTTGAGGGTGGTCAAATCATGGCTCTCGATCGAAGCATCCTCTCGATTAGTGAACACATGTAGCACTCCTTTGCGTTCATTGGGGAGCAACTGAATCACATGGCCAGAAGTTTCGATGAATCCTAGGTAATCTCCTGCTGGCTGCGATCTAATCTGGATGAGTGCATCGGCTGACCAAATTATCTTACTCCCATTGTGAGCAAATGTACAATCAGATAGACCGCTCGTGGTTTCGTATTCAAGCAATATCGACTTGTTGGAGAAATTATAGGTTCGCAAGAATCCCTTCTCGCCAGTGGTATGGGAACCAATCATGAGCGTCTCTCCATCTCCACTGATGTCGTGGCAGACAAATGTCTCTCCTGATTGGGGAGCCAAGAACCAATCCTTGACGGGCCCCCCATCTGAGTGATTCCATAAGTTGAGGACTCCCGAATCCTCGATTGAGAAGAATGCTGGAGCATTTGGATACACCGTCAACTGATCCACATCCTGCCCAATCTCCACCGAACTAACCCTCGTCCAGGTTTCCGTGTCTATGATGGATACGGCGGGAGTCGAAGGTATCGACGATCGTTGGCCAGCAATGAGATACCTATCATCATCCTCGAATTCAATAGATAGCACTGAATCTGTTGGTTCGTCTTGGATGATAACGTAACCGACCTGTTCATCAGTTATGGTGTCCCATATTGTCACACCATTCTCGTGTCCAACAGCGAGCCATGAACCATCATTGGAGTAGGTAACGGGTGAAGCGAAATCCTTGTCTGATCCTGCATCAAGGAAGTGATCGATGCTGTATGTAGGGTCAGCAACTACGACGGAGCTGAACATCGGCAGCATCATCGCAGCCAGCAGCAGCCACGCCCTCAGGCCAGCCATTGAACTCCTCTGGCATGCCGTATGTATTGAGTATGTGGTCAAATCGAGGGGTCGACATACTCCAAATCAGTTGATTGGACCCATTCTAGCAAATCCAATGCGACTTCGCATGATTCGGCAATGACGGTCGATTCATCATCAACGAATCTCTCTAGTGTCGCAATTGCTCGACGATCTCCTATCGCTCCAAGAGCCTCTGCGGCTTCGTGCCGAACCATGACATCCTCCTGTAGATCCTCTAATCTGTTGATCAGATGATCAACGGCCGAAGGATCCTGCATCTGACCCATTACGTACGCGACCTCATGCTTCAACAAAGCGGAAGCGGAGCCAAATGAGGCTGCAAGGGCGTCAACCGCTCCCGTACCACCGATGTTTCGGAGAGCGAAAAGAGACCGCATTCGCTCAAACATCCTAGCGTTCTCATCACATAGTTTCATCCTCAATTCATCGACCATGTCATTGTCACTCGGGGGTGCCGGATCAACCGAATCGAACCTAGACCTAGGTGGTGAAACCGTCTCTCCAACGAACTCGATTCCGTCGACATCGAGATCTGTGGGTACCATTCCTATTCGTTGACCCTCTCTCAGGAACAATCTAACCGCGCGACGGCCGTCGGTCCCATAATCCAAAGTCCGAGAATTAACGTACATTCCTACAAATTCAGAATTGGTTTCATCATCGATCCCACGTCCCCACTGTTTGGCGAAATCAAGTGCATCCTTAGGATGATTCATTGCGTGTTCGATCGATCTTCGTACATGCTCAGTCACCGTATTGATCGCTTCTATTCCAAGATCTCTTCGAATCACATTTCCTCCAAGTGGAAGAGGAAGCCCCCACCTCTCCATCCACCATTCTCCCAAATCCATAATGAGATGTAGGCGATGCTCTCTATAGGTCAGTTGACCCTCGTGAATCACTAATCCGATGTCGACATCACCAGCTGATACTGATTCCATTATTCGGTCGAACGGGATGATTACTGTGTCAACATCCCCGAATGCGATTCGGAGTGCTAGATGAGCGCTGGTCATCTCACCAGGTATCGCGATTCTAGCGCCCCTAGCCTCCTCGATGCTTAGTTCATCACGAGCCACAAGCCTAGGTCCATATCCCTCCCCCATCGATGCACCGCAATTCATCAGAACATAACGATCTAAAACTTGGGGCAACGCATGGATACTGACTGCGGTAACCTCGTGATGTCCTTTGAGAGCAAGGTTGTTTAGAGTCTCGATATCCACCAATTCGTGTTCGTAATCATAGCGCCCTGTGTCTATCGCACCTGTCGTCAAAGCGTGGAACATGAACGCGTCATCAGGATCAGGAGAATGTCCGATTCGGATGGTCTGCCCATCATCCATGATTGTCACCCAATCAGAACCGGTTGAAAACGGTGATGACCGAGCACTCACTCTTTCCTCCTAATGGTGTAGCGATAATCGGCATCCTCAAATCCCTACTTCGTCCAGCAACAGACGATGCCACAGGCGAATCGACTATCAGTGTCAAGGGGACAATTGGGGCCACTGTGCGATGAGTGTAGCGCCCCGCTTCTTTTTTCGGAGTGTCTCACTCTAGACAAGGAGTATGTCTGTCCGGAATGCTATGTCAAGAGGACTGGGATTGAAGGCGCGACCGAGCCCAAATCTGTCGGCGGGCTTCCAATGAATTGACCAGCAACGGCCTGTTTTGAAACCGTGGCAACGGTTCAAGGCCCCTCTCAACCCCCCACTGAGCCGATGGTCACCGGTTGGGCTCGCTACGCCTTCAGATTTGGTGAGCATTACCGAAATCGAAACGCTGCTGAATATTGGACCCCCCCACGACTCAGACACCGAGAGTGGATGTTCACCCGTTGGGATGGAAGGCCACCAGAACGGCACAGATCATTCAGAACGATGGAACAATTGCATCAGAGGATTGTAACCGACCCACCACACAGTTGCTTCCACAGCACAGCCTACTACACCGATGCTGGCGCGTACAAGATGGATGAGAAGGGCTGGCAGGGTGCGGATCTGATCTTTGATCTCGATGGCGACCACTTACCTGGAGTCACCGACCTAGACTTCCCATCGATGCTGGAACAGATACAGGAGGAAGCATGGAAACTATGGAATGACTTCCTAGAACCGGATCTTGGATTCAGAGAAGAGAACCTTCAACTAACCTTCTCTGGTCACCGAGGATTCCATCTCCACTATAGGGACCCTCATCTCCTCTCTCTCGATCGAGATGCGAGGCGTGAGATCGTCAGCCACATCAGAGGGGAAGGTGTCTCAATCGACGCCGTCATGCGAGGTGGATTGCACGGTTGGCGAAGAAGAATCGAATCTGGGATTGAGAATGTGATAGAGAGGCTGGAAGCACTCGCCGGCGGAGACGAAGATCAGCGAAAACATCTGAGGTCGTTTATCTCCAAGAGAGCAGCAGCAAGGGATGCAGAGGTGAAGAGGATGTCTAATGCTGAACTCGATGAACTCGCGAGACTCTCGACAAACTCTGATTCCAGACGTAGACTTCTGGATTCCAAGTATCGCCGCAACGTCTTCGGCCGACGGCTTAATGACGTCTTCTGGGAACTCGTCCGAGGCGATGCCAGCGTGATCCTAGGCGGGGCAGGAGAAACTGATGAGGGTGTCACCGTGGATGTGAAGAGAGTAATCAGATGGTTATCGAGCCTGCATGGAAAGAGCGGACTCGAAGTGACTGAATTCCCGCTGAATAGATTGGACCCTGATGGAACCAATCCATTCGATGCGTTGACTGAGGCCGTACCCTTCCAAGGAGCGGCCAACGAACGTGTCCGACTATTGCACGATGACATCAGGGCGAGAATCTCCGATGAGACGGTCGAGGGATTTGAAGGAGATGAGTTGGAAACCACTGAATCAATGGCGATGTTCCTGACTTTGAAAGGGTGGGCGGAACCTCTCTGATGAGAGTTCAGGATAGACAACAACATCAGCCAATGTTAAAACCGAACCTAGGGTCAAGGCTAACATCGGTGGAGATGATGTCAGGCGGCTCATCAGACGAGACCTTGCCGCCGCCACCTCCCCCGCCTGGTGCAGGACTCCCTCCACCACCAGCCCCACCACCCCCTCAACTAACCCCATCCGAACTGCCACCACCTCCAACTCCTCCTTCTTCAGAACAAGTCATCCCCAGCACCTCAAATGATGGAGATAGCCCAGCAATCAACGAGGCCAGTATCTCGGCCGCTACCGGTCCCGAACTAGATTCAGGTGGATCCAATGTAGTCAATCTAAACGCATTAGGAGGACCCACTTCGGAATCCGCTGTGAACCGAGACCAGATGTACGGGCACATTGACCGCATCGCAACCGGTGAAGTGGGGACCCTACTCGATCGATTCGCAGATCGCTTCGGAAGCGAGCTCGATCGAGAAATCATTGTCCTTCGACGGAAGGAGCAGCAGGAGGCCAGAACCGCACAGCCGACCGTAGAACTAATTTCTCTGCCTGATGACGATGAGCAAGAGGAGGAAGAACCCGACGTCGAAGAAGAAGAGGAGTGGGAGGAAGAGGAGACAGAAGACCTGCCCGAACTCCCACGTGAAGCCGAGAAGCGCATCGATTCTGAACTAGCTAGGATCTCCAAGCAGATCAAGCCCTTGCAGCAGAAATACAAGCTGGCGAAGCAGCGGCGACAGAACAGCAAGGTCGCCAAATTGTCCCCTAAGTTGAGGGGGCTGATAGATCGACGGGATTTGCTTTTGGATGTGAAGGAAGGGCGCAAGCACCCCTCTGCACTAGCTAAGAGCAAGCCTAAGAAGGCGAAGCCAATGGCTTCAGAATCGGAATCCGAGGTAGGAGACGACCTCTTTCCCGATTTCGTCAACATCGTCAATGACCTGCTAGGTGACATGCCAGACGAATTCGTCGAGGCATTCATCGCAACGGAAGGGTTCTCTCTCCTCCAATCCGTGGCTGAGGATCCAGAGGAAGCGAGTGATGAACTGCGATCTGCATTCTTCCAGATGGCGAACAAGGAACTTGGAGAATTGCCAGAGAATAAACTCGATGCCTTCGTTAAGAGCGAGGGCTTCGCCATCTTCCAGTCAATGGGAGAACTCTACGGGTGATATGCATGGGATTGCTAGAGAAGGCCGGTGGAATGCAAGCGGACGATCCGCCGAAGAAACCGAAGCGAGCCAAGAAGAAAAGAGATCCGAATCCTGAGCCGGTTACTGAGAAGCCGAAGAAGCAACGCAGGAAGAAGAAGGAGGTTTCATTGGACGAACTTCTAGAGGAAGAGGCGCAAGACGGACCACCTGGGGATTTCATCATCGCTAGCAAGGGTGCACGTCGTTCGCGTGGCTTGGTCGATTTCATCGTCAACTGGACCCTGCCGATAACTATCTTGACCATCGAAGCCATGGGAACTTTCTGGAATCCGACCTGGCTTTGGGTGGCCGGATTGGCTATTATTGTCTTCAACATAGGATACCTTCCTTACGCCCATAAGAGGACTATCGGGAATTTCGTCAGTCGAACGAGATATGTGAACCGGCATGGTAAGGACCCTATTTTCCTCTATGTGACAATCAAGATGATGACCGTGCCATTCATCATGGGCGCGCTGATTCTCATCGCGACCTTTGCCGGTGAGATTCAAGACAGCAAGGAAGCGATAACCCCGTTCGCCATCGGAGTGGCATTCGCCTTGGTTCCCTTTTCCGATTGGGTCGTACTGAAGGTTCGACACGAGGCAGGACAGGGTTTGTGGGACACTATCTTCGGTGCTTACATCGTCGCACATGTGCCAGAGGAAGGTGCCGAGGGATGGCTCGCCAAATTGGAGGCTACAGGTGATTACTTCGAACAGAAAGGATGGCTTTCCGACGAAGAAGGCTCAGAGGAAGATAGTGAGAACGAATCCTGATTCACTGAACTCATCCCTCGCAATCACCATCGATTGGCTGGATGGGATGTTCGATTAACATCGATTGAAGACGTTAGAGATATCACGATCCGTTCGACTCTGAATCGTTCGCCTTCTGCTTGGCGAATTCCCGCATGTCCTCTCCGGTGACACCCTCTGCGATCCCCTCGATGTCCTTCTCATCGACAATCTCAACTCCCAGCAGTGTCTCGATAACATCCTCCATTGTCACTAGTCCTACCGTCCCTCCGAACTCGTCCTTGACCAGCAGCAATTGCTCCTTCTTCTGTAGCAAGATATCCAAGGCCTCGTCAACCGAATCGCCAGACAGGCAAGTATGGATGGGGCGCATCAGATCCGCCATAGTCACATCGAAATCATCGGCAGCCGCCCTCTTGAGAATCTCACTCCTTAGTACGAGACCTCTGGCATCATCAACCGAATCGCCGTATACTGGTATCCTACCATGGACCATAATCGGCTGCTCCTCCATAATCTCCGATACCGTTCTCTCCGCTGGTACGGTAGTCATCACGACCCTCGGAGTCATGACCTCGGCCACCGGAATTTCTCTCAGCTTCAGGAGGTTGGTTATCACCATCTCTTCATCCTCCTCTATCGCCTCTTCGTCCTCTGCGACTTCGACGAGCGCAGCTAGTTCGTCTCGAGTCACAGTCTCATGGTCGGCATCTGGAAACAGGCCGCGAATCCACTCTATCGGTGCGACGACCGGGATCAGAATGACAATCATTACTCGTAAGGTCCAAGCAGCTGGGGAGCTCAACTGCTTCCAAAATATCGCACCTAGGGTCTTTGGAAGAATCTCAGATAAGAGTAGGATGCCGAGCGTCAGAACGGCCGAAGCAATGGCGACGCCCCACTTGGCATTCGGGGTGCCCTCGACAAGTCGGGCTACCTCTGCACCCACCCCCAGAGCTCCTACCGTGTGGGCAATCGTGTTGAGAGTTAGAATCGCGGTCAGGGGACGCTCCGGTTCATCCTTGTACCGACGCCACAATGGCGCGGACCTCCTACCCGATTGCTCTATCATCAACACATGAGAGTGGGTGGTTGATAGCAGAACTGCTTCTAGTATTGAGCAGAGGAATGAGGCGCCGAGCGCTAGGCTCGCATAGAGGATAATCATCCCGTACTCTAACGCCACTGATCGTCTCCTCGCAGATTCGCTCCTTCTTCCTTCGCACCCGAAACAGCCGACTATGACCTTCTGGAGTCAGCACTCCAGTGAGGGCATTGGGATAAGAGGGTTCGCCGACTCTATCCAGTTCAGTTTGGCGTAATATCCGCCATCTTGAAGCGGCGGTGGACCCCGCCTCGTACGATGAAAGGTCGGCACGTGCTCATATGCGTCGCATGGCCGTATGCAAACGGTCCACTGCACCTCGGCCACGTCGCTGGTTGCTACCTTCCTCCGGACATCCAATTCAGATATCAGCGAGCACTCGGGAACAGAGTTCTCATGGTTAGTGGCAGTGACGAACACGGAACACCCATAACAGTGACAGCGGAGATGGAGGAAGTCAGTCCTACTGAAATCGTCGATAGATACCATCGTATCAACACCGATGCACTGCTAACTCTAGGTTGCGCATGGCAACCGAACATCGACCAACGTGGGCCTGAATACGGAGGGGCTCTGTTCAACCGTACTAGCGATCCCGATCATGCCGATATCGTCCAACGGAACTTCCTGTCGCTCCTTGAAGCAGGACTATTCGAGCGGAAGACTATGCAGCAGTACTACGAAGTCAGAGAGGGGGGTGGGAGATTCCTGCCCGATCGCTATGTCGAGGGGACGTGCCCGAATTGTTCGGAGGATGGTGCGAGAGGAGACCAATGCGATTCATGTGGAACTACTTACGAAGCGTTTGAACTACGTAATCCAATATCGAAGATGAATCCCTCAGCACAAATTGAAATCCGAGACACAGAGCACTTCTTCTACCGGTTGGACAGATTCCAAGAACGCCTTGAAGAGCACGCTGCACAGCGGAAAGGAACATGGAAACCGAATGTCAGAGCGATGACCAAACAATGGCTTGAGATGGGCCTCCGACCTAGAGCCGTGACGCGCGATCTCGATTGGGGTATCCCACTACCATTGGACAAGGATGAATGGTCTGGTAAGTGCGTTTATGTCTGGTTTGAAGCTGTTCAGGGTTACCTATCCTGCGCCCGCATCTGGGCCAACCGATATGCCAATGAATCTGGGCATCCAGATGGAATGGAGGCTTGGCGTCGATGGTGGTGCGAACCGGAAAACGGTGACCCCCCCCTACACATGTACTTCCTAGGGAAGGACAACATCCCATTCCACACGGTCATCTGGCCTGCTCTTATCATGGGATTGAACCATGCAGCCAAAGGACGTGGTCCTGATGACGAGATTCTCCCTCCCTCCCCCGGCGACCTACATCTGGAGGACGATGTGCCGGCTATGGAATACCTGATGCTTTCTGGAGGGCAATTCAGTAAGAGTAGGAAACACGCCGTTTGGCTCCCCTCATTCCTAGAGAGATTCGATCCAGACACCCTGCGATATCACCTCGGAATCAATATGCCAGAAGCACACGATACGAACTTCGATTGGCACGATTTCGTAGACAAGGTGAACAATGAACTCATTGGCACTTACGGTAATTTCGTACATAGGGTACTAACCCTAGGATTGCGCATACCCGGCGATAACCCCCTATCCTCGGTTGAGGACCTCTCACAATGCTCCGAATTGATGGTTAAAATGGAGGATTTGCATACGGAAATCGGAGGCAGTCTTGACAGACAGAGGTACAAAGAATCCCTCCGTAATGTGATGAACGCAGCACAACTTGGGAATAAAATGCTGCAGATGGCAGCTCCATGGAAACACCTCAAAGATAGGGGAGAGGATGCAGGCGAAAGTCTGGCCAGACTGGCTTTCGGTTGGAGGGTGTGCCGTTTCCTAGCCATTACCAGCCAACCATTCATGCCATTCAGTGCCCAACGACTCTGGACTATGCTCGGACAGCCGGGGGAAGTCTCGGAGATCCCTTGGAGTAGTGCTGTCGATTGGGCGGTCCCGATTACTTGGTCTAATGAGGCACCAGAGCCTCTTTTCGACAGATTGGATTTGGATGCCATTATCGAGACTGAACAGTCACTGGTAGACGATGATGGATTAGATACTGGCCATAACATCAAGGGCTCTGGAAGCGTGAGAGTTGAGGAGGAGGGAGATGACGAGATGAAATGGTTGGACTTCGCTACATTCCAGAGCGTTGATTTGCGCACAGGTACCATAACCTCAATCGAAGACCATCCAAACGCGGACCGACTCTATGTCGTTACCATCGACGATGGTAGCGAGAAAGGAAGGACGGTATGCGCAGGGCTGAAGGATTACATCGCAGCGGACGAAATGGTCGGAAGGAATGTGGTCTTCGTGGCAAATCTTGAGCCTCGGCCGCTGAGGGGGGTGACTTCTGAGGGCATGCTGCTCGCTGCTGACGATGGCGAGGGGAATGTGAGGCTTATTACCACTCTAGGGGACATTAGGGACGGTTCCACCGTTCGCTGATTCGTCATCCGGTTCATCGAAGAACTCCCACTGCAACTCCGCTAATTCTTTCCTGTCTCTAGCCGATGCATACGCAGCTAGTGGGGCGGCATTGAGTTCGATGAATCCAGAACCCCATCGAAACGGGGATAGCACCCGCTCTGCCTGATCAGATCGCCCCATCAGGAAGAGGGATGCTGCCAGCGCCTCGACCGTGCTCAACCTGCCTGGTTTGCCCCAGGAGATGGGATTCCCGGCCAGCAGAACGGGTAATGTCCTGCCTTCGAGCCTTGGGGATCTCCGTCCGATATCATCGAACGAGGAGGAGAGATGCTTCCATGAGCAATCTAGGGCAATAAGTGACACCCCTCGGTTGATTGCTCCGACATCATCTGGTCCTAGCAGGAGCCCTGCACTGGGATCCAACAGGAAGCCGCGGCGAGGTAATCTGCGAAGGTCAGAATGCAAAACAACAGTGCCCTCACGTTCCATCCTTCGAGCGGTGCACTTCCTAGGGTCGTCCTGATCTAGATGTACGACATGGAGCACGACATCGTCGCGCATATCCTTCACCTCAATCTCGCTTCAAACGCTCGTCTAGAAGGTCCCCTAGAGTCATCGAACGATCCTGTCGCTTGGGTAGGGCTCTCGATCCTTCGACCTCTCTATCAACCCACAGTTCAATGCCCAATTCGCGTTCTATTCGATCTATAACGCTGTCCGTAGGCCTCTTCCCGTTCTCGATTCTCTGGACAACATTAAGGCGCTCTCCTACCCTAGAAGCCAGTGCTCGTTGATCAATTCCTGATTTCCTGCGGCCTGCCTGAACCCGTTTCGCGAAATCGGGCACCAGCTCCTTTCTCTTACTGACCATTATGTCCCTGCCGGCTCTACCCATCCCACCGTACCCTCCACTCGTCCGACTCGTATCTCCTGCGATACGGCTTGATTCCTCATTCGGGCGTATTTTGGACAGCGGCGCCACCTCCTGTAATCCCATGCTCTCGATACACCGACTGCACGCATTCAAGGTCGTTCCAGAGATTCTTGCCTTTCGAGTACCTACCTCGGCTTGACCACATAGTTCGCAAGATGCCATCTCAATCCCGTCCACTCCTCGCTGGCATCCCTTTTCATCGTGATGAACGACACTTCACGCTAGACTCGGACCATCATGTGAAATACCGCGGCCGATGTACGATTGTTTGAGGGGATGCGATGAGTGGTGGAGCGGATGCCGTCAGACCGCCTTCGGACGACCTCTCTGGTAACACCGATGATGACGGAATGGAAAATCTGCTCAGGCGACTCGAACGGGAGATGCGGGACCTTCAGGAGCAAGCCCAATCACTTCTCACTGAGAAGATCTATCTTGAGAATGAGCACGCCCAGATGAAGAAGAGAGCGAATAGATTAGAAGAGGAAGTACGACACCTCAGAAGCCCCCCCTTCATCATCGGCAACATCCAAGATATCATCGATGAGGAGAAAGCGGTTGTCCGATCATCCAACGGCACGGTTTTCCTAGTTCAACTAAACAGGAGAATCGATCTAGATCGCCTGAAGCCAGGTGCTCGAGTAGCCCTGAATCAGGATTCGCTTTCTGTGATTGAGGTCCTTCATGATGCTTGGGATCCTCTCGTTGCTGCAGCCGAAATCGTTAGCGCTCCAAAGGTCCATTACTCTGACATAGGGGGTCTAGACGAGCAGATCGAACGGCTACGTGATGCAATTGAACTCCCTCTTAATTCCCCTGAGGAATTCGTTAGATTCGGGATCGAACCGCCAACCGGAGTTCTGCTCTGTGGTCCGCCTGGTACTGGTAAGACGATGCTGGCCAAAGCTGTCGCGAAGTCTACGGATGCGACTTTCTTGGGCCTGGTTGGAAGCGAATTAGCACAGAAATACATCGGCGAGGGAGGCCGATTGGTCCGAGAATTGTTCGATCTAGCTCGGGACAAGGCGCCTTCGATCCTATTCATCGATGAAATCGATGCCATCGGAGCCAAGCGTCTCGATGCTGCCACCAGCGGAGACAGGGAAGTACAGAGGACACTCATGCAGTTGCTCGCTGAGATGGATGGATTCAGCGAGGTTGCAGATGTGAAGATCATCGCCGCCACTAACAGACCGGAGCTCCTTGATGAGGCATTGTTAAGACCAGGAAGATTCGACCGAATTATCGAGATCCCATTGCCAGATGTGACTGGTAGGAAGGCGATTCTAGAACTTCATGCAGGCAGGATGCCCCTTGCGAGAGATGTAAGAATGGGGCGTCTAGTCGAATTGACGGATGGGTTCAGCGGAGCCGACCTGAAGGCGCTTTGCGTCGAAGCTGGAATGCTGGCCATCAAGGCTAGTAGAAGAAGGACCAAACAAGTGGACTTCACAGTCGCAATCAGAACCGTTAGGGAGAATCGAGATTCAAAGAGCACCGATCCGAGCCCATCCTATGGATGATTGCGCCGTTGGGATTTTGTGCGTGACCCCCCCGACCACCAATCGATGGCAAGGGACGGGGTCGTAGAGTGCGTGCCTAACTTCAGCGAAGGAAGGGACGAACATGTCATTGATTCCATAGTTTCAGCAGCCGTTGGTGTCGAGGGAGCCAAGGTCATTGGTTCGGAGCCCGACCCTGATTACAATCGCACCGTCGTGACGATTGCTGGGGAGCCAGAGGGAGTCAGTGAGGCCGCGTTCCGTCTTATCTCAAGAGCGGCAAGCGTAATCGACATGTCCGAACACTCTGGTGAGCATCCGCGAATGGGGGCGGTCGATGTATGTCCATTCGTCCCGATAACGGGTGCGAGCATGGTTGATTGCGTCTCCCTCGCGCGGAATCTCTCTGATAGGGTCGCTAATGAATTGTCATTGCCCGTCTACCTCTACGGAGAGGCTGCCACCAAAGAAGAGCGAAGGAGTCTCGCAGCGCTCAGGAAAGGGCAGTACGAAGGTTTGGAATCTCGATTCGATGGATCGGACGACATTCACTCTGATGCTACCAGATTACCCGACGCAGGCCCGATTGAATGGAATGAGAAGACAAGTGCCTTCGGGGCCATTGCCATCGGCGCTAGAAGGGTTCTCGTCGCCTACAATGTGAATCTCGACGAGGCGGATGCCAGAGTGGCGAGGATATGTGGTAGTATCGTAAGGACCTCTGGCCGTCTAATCAAGGGGGAAGACGGCCGGAAGATGAGGACCGGCGGGATGTTGGATGGGGTGCAGGGGATGGGAGTGCCCCTTGAAACTCATGGAATCAGCCAAGTTTCCATGAATCTGCAGGATGTGACCAAGACGGACATGCACGAGGCATTCGAATGCATAAGAAGTATAGCAGCTGATCACGGCATCGAGACCGCGGGTAGCGAACTCGTAGGGCTGGCACCTCTATCGTCTTTCATAGCAGCGGGAAGATGGTTTCACGCTAATCCTTCGATAGCGAGCGAAGACGACTTGGTGCAAGCCGCTATCATTGGGTTAGGACTCGATCGATTGTCGTCGTTCGATCCGATGGAGAGAATCATAGAATGGGCTGCAGTCTCGTAGGTGATATGATGTCCATACGTGAATCGAAGATTGGACAACTGACAGAGTCGTTGGCTTCCGATTCCCCCACCCCCGGCGGAGGTTCGGCTGCAGCCATTGCCCTTTCACAGGCATTTGCATTGGCTGCTATGGTCTCGGGTCTAACCATCGGCAGGGAAAGATGGAAGGAAGGATGGAAGGCCGCAGAAGCCGTGCTTGAGATAGCTGGACCTGAAGCCAGAATTTGGGCGCTATCTGCAGCGGATCGGGATGCAGAGGCATTCGATCAGGTGATGGCTGCCTTCAGATTGCCTAAAGGTGACGAATCATCAATCAAGAGTAGATCGATGGCAATTCAGAGGGCTACGATTCTAGCTGCAGAGGTACCAATGGAGGTGTCCGATCGTGCAATTGCACTCCTCTCTGCTTTGCAACCCTTAGCTCAACTTGGCAACTCAAATGCCATCACGGATGTGGCGGTTTCGGCTCTTCTCGCCCACGGAGCAGCCGTAGGAGCCGGCTTGAACGTAGCAATCAACGCCTCATCTCTGCCGGACTCAATCGGTGCCCCGATGATGGATCGCGTCTCTAGAATCCGTCACAAGTCCGAGACAACGCTCGCAGATGTTCTGACCACTGTCGATGAGCGGATGAGGGAATGAGATGGCGGATCTATCCAGTCTCGCGTTGGGCATACCTGACAATATTCCCGAACATCCTGGAATCACGCCTGACATCGATCATGCTCCGGATCTTCCCATCAAACTGCAACCCGAAGAGAGGGCTCTGGCCTTGAGGAATGCGCTTCGATACTTCCCTGAGGAATGGCATCCAGACCTCGTTACAGAATTTGTCGAGGAACTATCGAACAGGGGCAGAATCCGAATGATGCGCTTCAGACCAACCGATATAGAAATGCGTGCCCACTCAATCGATGACTACCCCGCCTCATCTAGACAAGCAGCTGCAATCATGATGATGATTCAGAATAATCTGGACCCTATGGTCGCCCAGTACCCTGAGGAACTGATAACGTACGGCGGCAATGGTTCCGTGTTCCAGAATTGGGCTCAGTATCGATTGACCATGGCTTATCTATCTAGAATGAGTGATGAGCAGACACTGGTCATCTATTCCGGACATCCATTGGGATTGTTCCCAAGCAGCCCGGGAGCACCTAGGCTCGTGGTGACCAACGGTATGGTAATACCAAATCACTCATCCACTGAGGACTTCGACCGAATGCACGCAATGGGAGTGACGCAATACGGTCAGATGACGGCTGGATCCTACATGTACATTGGACCACAGGGGATCGTACACGGTACGACGATAACGCTGCTGAACGCCGCTAGGAGGTATCTTAGTAGAGCAGAGGGGAATCTACGGGGTATCACCTATGTCACCAGTGGTTTGGGTGGAATGAGTGGGGCACAAGCCAAGGCCGCTGTGATAGCAGGAGCATCATCCATCATCGCCGAAGTAAATCCGATTGCAGCGAAAAAGAGACTACAACAAGGATGGTTAATGGAACTCACCTTCGATCTCGATGAAGCCATCAATCGGATGATTTGCGCAGCCGACGAGGGTCAACCTTTGAGCATCGGTTATGTCGGTAATGTCGTCGATCTATGGGAGCGCCTTGTAGAGAGGGATATCCGCGTAGACCTAGGTAGCGACCAAACTAGCCTGCACAATCCTTCGGGTGGAGGATACATACCAGTTGGCTACGGATATGATGATGCGATGGAGATGCTAAGTCGTTCTAGATCCGAGTACATGGATGCTGTCTCTCAAAGCCTCAAGCGACAAGTCTCCGCAATAGATTCGATGTCGGACCGTGGGATGAAATTCTGGGATTATGGAAACGCATTCCTACTCGAAGCGGAGCGAGCCGGTTGTCATCTAGGAGATGGAGAGGGTGGATTCAGGTACCCATCCTATGTTGAGGACATAATGGGCCCGATGTGCTTCGATCTAGGATTCGGGCCGTTCCGCTGGGTCTGTTGTTCAGGAGCACAGGGGGATCTAGACTTGACCGACTCGTTAGCGGAGGAGGTGCTCAAGAACATGGTGTCTGAGGCGTCTACTGTCACAGTTAGGCAAATCGAAGACAATCTCCACTGGATTAAGAACGCTGGCGATTATGATCTTGTGGTAGGGAGCCAAGCCAGAATCCTATACGCTGATTCTGAAGGCCGGAGACGAATCGCAAAATCATTCCATCAGGCTATCCGAGATGGAAGGTTGCAAGGCCCGGTTGTTCTAGGTAGGGATCATCACGATGTCAGTGGCACCGACAGCCCTTACAGAGAGACTGCGAACATAAGAGATGGGTCCATGTTCACCGCTGACATGTCCGTCCACAATTTCGTCGGTGACGCAGTCAGGGGGGCAACATGGGTAAGCCTCCACAACGGAGGGGGTGTCGGCTGGGGCGAGGTAATCAACGGAGGGTTCGGACTACTTTTGGACGGTAGCGATGAGAGCATGGCGAGGGCGGAGTCGATGTTGGCATGGGATGTGGACAACGGCGTCGCAAGAAGGGCTTGGGCTAGGAACGAAGGCGCAATCGATACCATACGCAGAGCGATGCAATCTGACAATGGATTGGAGGTCACGATTCCCAATTCTGCAGACGACGGAATCATATCCATGGCTCTTGAGAGATGGATTGGAGAGTGAGGTGATCGGCTTGGATGTTATCGAAATCGATGGAGGGTCTCTCTCATTGGAGAATGCAATCTCGGCAGCGAGGGGAGACTTGGTGTTGTCCCTTTCCAATGGTGCACGTGAAAGGGTAGATGAAGCACGATTATTCATCGAATCAATCATCGATGATGGTGTGAGCACCTATGGAGTGAACACCGGTTTCGGTGACCTATGCAACACACCGATAAGCGACGACTCCCTTGAAGATCTACAGGTCAATCTAGTCCGCAGTCACGCCTGTGGCCTTGGAGACCCAATGCATCCCGAGGATGTCATGCTCATGATGGCGTTCAGAGCGAACTCCCTTGCATCCGGTCACTCCGGAATCAGAAGCGGGGTAATCGATACCCTACTTACTTGCATCTCGGAGGGAATCGCGCCTAGGGTGCCTAGAATTGGGTCATTGGGTGCTTCCGGGGATCTTGCCCCACTAGCCCATGTTGCCCTAGGACTGATTGGTGAGGGAGAGGCCTACATCAGAATGGATTCCGATAGAAGCCACGGCGAGTTCGATGGCTGGCGGAGAACGAAAATGGATGGAGCCATGGCACTATCGGGAATTCAACCAGTACGACTACTTGCTAAAGAGGGTCTTTCCCTCATTAACGGCACCAGTCAAATGTGCGCTTGGCTCTCCTTGAGCCTCATAGCAAGCGAGAATTTGACAATAGCGGCAGACGCTGCACTCGCCACATCTATCGAGGCAGTCAAGGGAAGTGAGAAGCCTTTCCATCCTGGGATTCACGCGGCTAGGCCACATACAGGTCAGTCCGAATCGGCATCGAGAGTTAGGAATCACCTTGAGGGATCTCAGAACATCGCTTCTCACGCCGATTGCGAAAAGGTTCAGGATGCTTACGCATTCCGTTGTGGTGCACAGGTTCATGGTCCAGTAATCGAACGCCTTTCTAACACCCGTAGAATCTTGGAGATCGAGATCAACAGCGCCACCGACAACCCTCTAGTCGTTGGTGAGGGGGAACAAAGGGAAGTGATCAGTGGTGGCAATTTCCATGGTGAGATTCTGGCGCTGGCAGCAGATGACATGGCGCTGTGCATGCATGAGATTGCATCGATATCTGAACGGCGGATCGATGGAGTCCTCGATTCTTCCTCCAGTGGCCTTCCGCCATTCCTAGCTACGGAGCCAGGAGTCGAGAATGGTATGATGATTCTGCAATACTCCAGTGCAGCAGTGCTCGCCGAGATGCGGATTTACACCACTCCGGCGACTGCGAACAACATTCCAGTATCGGCCGGACAAGAGGACCACGTCTCGATGGGGGCAACAGCCGCATGGTCTGCACTGAACAACGCTAGACTATGTGCGAAGATCATTGCAGCAGAATTAATCGTAGGTTGCGCAGCAATCGATTTAATTCCAGAGAAACCCGGATTGGGTGTTGCGAAGGTCCACGCATGGATTCGAGACATGGTACCTCCAATGGAAGGTGATCGACCTCTTGGGGAGGAAATCGAACTTGTCGCTTCCGCACTCTTATCCGGTGCACTGAATGATGTCATTGGGCCGTCATAGGTGCCCGGCGGATTCCAACCGGTCCAATTCTCCTTCTACGGAATCCAAGGCTGTAAGTTGGAATGCCCTGAAGCGCAACTTTGCTACCTTGATGGAGAATCTCGGTCGTTCCAACCGATGGATTCTCTGAAGGCATTCGACCGCTCTTCGGACCTTATCTTCCACCTCGATATAAACTTCGGACCTGGCCTCACCTTCGAGTCCCAACGCCAATTCGACCATGGATACATCGAAGCCCTGTGCCGACCACTGTTCCATCCTCTTCTCAAGTAGAGATTCATCGAGCGCAGCAGGAGGTATCCTACTGAGAATCTCTGGAGGCTCGCAATCGATTCTAGTCTTGTCGGCGAGATTTCCAGCGTTCACAGTTGATTCAAATTCCTCGATTGTTTCAGACGAGTTTGTACCGCTAATCTCGGATTCAGCTTCAGGTATGGTGTGTTTGAACACGAGTGATTCCGAGGACAGAGACTCAGGATTCTGAACATCCTTCCCGCTGGAATCGGAATCAGAACTCGAAATGATCGCTCCCCTGAACCTAGATGCGCGATTCGTCGGACTTGCGGCAATCAACGGTGTTGCCTCTCTTCGAATCCTCGCATGTTCGGTGTCCTCCAGAGTAAGGGGGTCCATGGTGAGCACGATTGCCCATTGGGTCCCTCTCGTCGTATCGACTATGCGGCGCACGAACTTCAGGGCTGGTTCAAAACCGTGCAGATTTACCAAAATACCGAGCCCCTCTATCCAAATCACGCCTCGACCGTTCTGTATCTCACGTTCACACTCCGCATGGAGGTGCTCTAGAGATGGGTCAATCGAATCTGGGTAATCCCGCTCAGTCATCCACAGATGCCTTTTCGATGTTGGAAATGCAGAATCTTGGAATCTCTTTGCGGGTCGCCTTGAGATGATCAGCAGTCGATCAGCAACATCCAGTTCGGACGCCAAAGATGCGAGCCGATGGTCGATGTCGTCTCCTGAGTGAGACCAGACTCTCCCTCGTTCGATAGCCACCGTTCCCAACTCATCGCAAGATGCGGGTTCGGCCGCCCTTCAACCATTCCCCATCCATCCTATCGGGCGCTCTCTATGACCCCGTTGCTTGCATGAACGGTTATATCGCCGACCGCCATCCTAGGTTCGCGGTACCAACTGGGCCGGGGTGGCGAATGCATGGGAGAGTCCGAAGACGACATCGAAATGGCCACTTGTGGAGCTTGCCAAGCGGTAATCCCTCTCGACTCATCAGGATGCCCCGCGTGCGGCGTTTCATTCACTGGTGTAATGGAGGATGACCTCGGAGAATGCGGTGCCTGCGGTGCCTTGGTCAGTCTCGATTCCAGCGAATGCCCCCAATGTGGTGTTCTCTTCGTACATGATGATGTCATCGCTGTATTGCGCGAGTGGATGCAGAACACCGGTTTCACGGTAGACCAGTTGTTCGGCAGATTCGATGAGGATGGCGATGGGAGCATAGACACGGATGAGTTGCGCAATGGCCTCGTGGCGATGAGGATCGCAGTCCTACCACCCGTCGAAGTAGATCGATTAATCGCGATTATCGATGCAGACGGCAATGGCACCATTGAGATGGAGGAGTTGCACGCAGTTCTATCCGATGGCGATGCCGAAGACTCGGTGGGCGAAGCCGCCTCCGGAGATACTGAAGAGGATGCAGCCGAAACAGATGATGCTGAAGAGGAAGCGGATTCTGTAACCGACCTAGCCGCCATCGCAGCGATGGTCGAAGATGAGGAGGAATCCTCTGATGATGTTGAGGCGGATGAAGATGAATCATCCGATGAACCAGAGGGAACGACAGAAGCATCTGAGACAGAAGAGCCCGAGGATGTTCAAGATTCCACAGAAGAGGAAATTTCCGAGGAAGATGACGACTTGGATGAAGACATCGAGGCGGACGTACTTGAGGATGAACTAGAAGCTGACAAAGAAGTAGAGCAGGTTGAAGAATCCGGAGACGATGAAGCAGATACGGAGGAAATCTCCGACGAAGATGGCTTAGAATCTGATGAAGACGCAGAATCGGATGTTGACGATGAATCGAATGATGAAGAGGAATCAGCTGAAGACGAATCAACCGATGAAGATGAAGAATCCGACGAGATCGAATCGGAAGAAGATGAGAGCTCCGAGGAGGATGAAGAATCCGCTGCAGAGGACGATTCGAGAACTGCCTCAGAACCTCAACCTTGGCAAATATTCCTGATGAAGAACTACGAGAATTTCTTCCCGATAATGTATGTAATAGGATCCATCCTGCTTCTCGGAGCCGCCGCGAATGCAATGGTTGGCCCGGTGGATGGAACAGCCGGAGTCATAGCATACGACGGTGATGCCACAACCACATACGACTTCAACTGGGATGATGAGGCAATCAAATCCATGGTGACGAGCGCCGGCTACGAATTGAGCGGCTCCGTCGAACCTGGTGAGAATTATCCCTGCGATCCGGAAATCCAATTGTCGAAGTGCAGAAATTCACTTACCCCGTTATCCGGGACATCCAGCTCTATGCCCCTCGGATGGTATTGGGATGGTGTTCTTGGAACCATTCTGGCGGTCGCGATGTTGGCAGTTACTGCGTTAGTTCAGAATCGCATCAAGTCGATGAGGGCCGAGGTTCGCAAGGATAGTAGTGATTCTACTGAGGACAATCAGGAAGATGATTCTGGGGAAGAGGATAGTGTCAATGATGATGACCCGGAATCCGCCGTAGACCAAGAGGACGAAGTCGAACAGGTCGAATCCGAGGATGAAGAAGAGGATGAGGAACCGGAACTCGACGATTCGGAATCAGAAGATGAAGAGGAACTAGAGGACGAGGATGATTCCGAAGAGGAGGAAGATGACGATGAAGAATCCGAGGATGATGAGGATGATGACGAAGTCGATATCGGAGACCGAGTCGGTGTCGTGATTGATGGTGAGGACATGTGGGGCGAAATTGTCGACTTCGATGGGGATGACAATGTCATCGTGCTCCTAGAGGAGAACGACGAGGAAGTCACCGTCGACTGGGACGATCTGTTCCTCGACGAGGATTGACCCCATGACCGGTGACCTGCTCTCTGCATTCGATGGACTAGAGGTATGCGCGGACTGTGGAACACTGCAGCAGATTCTGACTTTGCGGTGTCCGGAGTGTGGAAGATTCCACTCATCCACCATGGTCCGAAAAGAAGCAACGGTCGAAGAAGCGAGGTCGGAGGCTAGGGGTCGAGACAGACTTCCCATAGACCCCTCTCATTACTCATTGAATCCTACTTCACCTCTATTCGATGAGGAAGAGGACGAGCAAAGCTCGACTGTTTCAAGGCCTTGGCAGGGTGGAGTAACGGATTTCGCATTTGAGGAGGAGTGAGCATGGATGATTCCGCTCTCTTGGAATCACATCCAGGTACCAATCCATCGGAATTCACCGCCAATGTGATAGAAGTTGATTCCCATTCCATACGGCTTGATAGAACAATGTTCCACGCTATAGGGGGGGGTCAACCAGCAGATCACGGCTCCCTCATCACGGAAGGTTGTGAAGTGGCGGTGCTGGACGTCACAGGAAGAGGCAGGATACAGCACATCATCGATGTACCGGATTTGAGCGTTGGAGACGCGGTCCTTGGTCGCATAGACGTAGACCGGCGAAACACACTCTCAATGATGCATACAGCACAGCATCTAGTATCAGCTCACGCCGATCTTCTATGGTCTGCAGAGACTGTTGGCAACCAGATAGGCACCGAGAAGACTCGAATCGATCTTAGATTCCCTGACCGCGATGCCTTCAATCGCGAGGCGTTACAGGAGGCGGTTAACGAATCGATCAAGGATGGCATGCCTGTTACCATGGATTTCAGGGATAGATCGGAACTGATGGAGGATCCTCTTGTGCGCGTCAACATGGATAGAATGCCGCCATCAATCGACCGATGGAGAGTTATTGAGATCGGAGATCTTGATAGGTGCCCATGTGCTGGAACACATGTCTCATCAACCGCCATGATTCCAGCGATTGAGATTACCAGAGTCAAGTCGAAGGGCGCAGGGAAATTGAGGATTGAGTACTCGACCAACTGAACGAGGGAAAAATCGAGGTGGGCTTGCCAGGAATTGAACCTGGGATCTTCGCCATGTCAAGGCGACGTCATCACCCCTAGACCACAAGCCCAGAGCGTCCTCGCCTGCGAGATTCTGTTCATGAAACATTCGCACCCGATTGGGGTATCAGACGTGGCTGGATTGATTATCCTATGATCTTCGATAATCGACCATCGCATCCATCTTGTGAACAAGTCCCGAACACACGCTTCCTACCGTTACTCATGGTCGCGTGTTGAGGGTCGACCATAGTTCCATATGTCTTGCACTTCAGACAGAACCCCTGATAGTCAGCCATCGAAGACATTCCATCGGAGTTCGGCTTTCAACCCTGCGGAAATCAAGTTCTCTTGAGATGGGTACGAGGCGCTCTCTGAACTGGTCGGATGTGAGCCACTAAGCTATCATCATTAGAATTCACAGTGCCGCGCGGCTGCATTGGCTTGGAAATCGCTCATATCTGGGTTCTGAAGTACCAAAAGAGGCAAAATCGTTGGGTCTTCGGGCCGATAATGTCGGTTATCGGCACCCCATTCATCGATGAAAACAGACAATGACGAGATCAATGACATCACTAGAGCTCGTGATGAGTGGAAACTGTGTAATCTAGGCGTTCCAATAACGAATGTGTCGTTGAAGCATCTTGGTTGGGCCGTTAAAGAAGGGGGGGGCGGTGGCCAAAACTCCCAAATTATGAATTAATTGACTAGAGTGTTTTATTCCCACTTCAAATCATAAGTCATTAATCTAATGAGTTTTCCATTGAATTAGAATAGATCCAATAAATTAGCCAATATGATGACATCCCTGAATTTTGGAAGGAGTTAGAATCAATCCAATTAGAAATGTGAAGTCATTCTCCCCGATACCATCGTGTGAGTGCAGGGGGATGTTCCAGGCGTCTGGCACCAACCATCGATGTTTTCTCCTGACAGGACGTTCAGATCCGCGGGACCGCCTTCCACCAGCGTACCAACACCTGCTCCGACATCAAGAGTCGATGCAGGATTTCTCGTCACGGCGACGAGAGCGGCGAGAGGATCGACCCCCAATCGATGGGTTGCGAGACTACCACTGAATGGAATTGACAGAGATCTGCAATTCGGATTGAAGTCCGTCGCAAGACTCCAAGGCTGAGCTAGTTCGATTCGTTGCTTGATTGGTGGCCAGTGGTCCGAACCGAGAACATAGGGCGTCCCTGGTAAGAAGCCTTGCAAGACGCCCTCTTCGGCTGCCGCTGACCGCGCATCCTCCGATGAATGCCCGGCGTGGTCAGCTGTATCCACAGAGAGTTCTGCAGCGAGGGCTAGTCCTCCAGAATCCGCGAACTCATCAACATGAAGTCTCGCAGATAGTCCAGACGCCATGCCCTCCTTGACGATTTGCTCAGTCTCGTCGACCGTGAACCAGCCATCCTCGCAGAAAACATCGCACGAAGAGGCGATGCCTTGGTCGATGATAGCGGGTAATTGTTCCGCCATGATCTCCTCAACATACGATTCTCGAGAGTGATTGGCCGGAGTATCATGCGCCCCCATCCAAGTGACATGAATCCGTTGCGGCCCTCTGCTTGCGAGCTCTCCTGCGGCTCGGATGAGGGCAAGTTCGGACTCTGTGGTAAGGCCATATCCGCTCTTAACCTCCATCGTTGTGGTTCCATGGCGGAAGGCTGTTTCCATTCGATTCGCCCCGATTGCGGTGAGTTCAGTCACTGAAAGCTCTCGCGTTTCTCTAGTTGTCTTGCCGATTCCACCTCCTGATTCGGAAATCTGCCGGTAGGTCGAACCCCTCTGTCGAAGTCGTATTTCGTTTGAACGGTCACCGGCCCAAATCAAATGGGTGTGAGCATCGACGAATCCCGGTACGACAGCTCGGTGCGCAATATCCCAAACCTCCACACCATCTAGATCAAACATCCTCGGGCTCTTTGCCTCTAATCTCATTCCGAGGCCGAACTCCTCAGCAATCTCTTCGGTTCTACCAATGGTGCGGATCCTATCTTCTTCGATTACCATCGCTGCCCCTGTATCTGCCAAAAGCGCTGTGCGATCATGCATGGCAGAGCCAACCAGCGGTTCCTGACCACCATTTGGAGATAGGTGAGCCATCTCACCGATGCGTAACAGGACTGTCTTCATCGAGTCGACACGGACGGCGGGGCTTGAAATCATGCGCCATCTCCCGTCCGCTTAGGACGGGGTACTTTGGGTTGGGTTCTAGGCATCGAATCAACAGCCCACACCCTCTCGTTTGGAGCCGTCAGCCCGGAGGGTGAGGTGATACCATCGGCATCATCCCTTTTCCGGCCAGAACAAGGTGGTATCCACCCCCGGGAAGCGGCAGACCACCATTCGGATTCGGCTGCAAAATTACTTGGAAGATTGATCTCAACTCACGGCCTTCCCCTCTCCGAATTACGAGGAGTGGCCTTCAGCCAAGGCCCAGGGTTAGGACCTTGCCTCAGAGTGGGTGCATCAGTCGCACGTGCTCTCTCTGTAGCCCATGATGTTCCTTTGATTGGTGTCAACCACTGTGTGGCGCATATCGAGATAGGTAGGCTTCTCTGCGACTGCGAGGACCCCGTTCTGCTGTATGTCAGCGGAGGAAATACGCAGGTCATAGCAAGACTTGGCGATCGATACCGAGTTCTCGGCGAGACTCTTGACATCGGAATCGGTAACATGCTCGACAAGTTCGCACGATTTCATGGACATCCTTTCCCGGGTGGCCCATTAATCGAGCGAAAGGCGATGGATTGGGCCATTGGAGCAGATGGTATAACGGACGACCTAACTCTACCATATTCGGTACACGGCATGGATCTAGCATTCAGCGGCATCCTGACCTCAGCCAACATCCTCGTGGAACGGGGGGCTCCTTTCGATGCGGTTTGTTGGACGCTCCAAGAACATGTATTCGCAGCATGCATCGAGGTGGCTGAAAGGGCACTGGCCCACACGGGCAAGATGGAACTCCTACTGGGTGGAGGTGTGGCTTGTAACCGGCGCCTGAATGAGATGTCGGAATCGATGTGTGAAGAGAGGGGTGCGACCTCGCACTGTCCTCCCAAGCAATACTGCATCGACAATGGAACGATGATCGCAGTGCTTGGCAGGCTTCATCTGGAAGAAGGTGAAACAACCCCCGTGCCAATGAGCGCAGTGGACCAAGCCCTGAGAACGGATAGAACAAGAGTGACGTGGGCGTGAACGGCGCTATCACCCAACGCTTTAGAACGGGTGGTCTAGAGCCGCACTCACAGGAGTCATGGGATTGAGTCGACGACGACCTCGGAAGCAGCCTGACAATCCCTTCACCAAGGGAGGTTCCCACGAGACATCAGTCCGATCCCCTCAGAGGAGAGCGGGGGGGCAGCCATTCGGCAACCAGCCAAACCCCACCCCATCACCCAACGTCGCTCCAGGTTCAATACAGAGGCCGCCTCCGATTCCGGAACCTGAGTCCAACATCCCGAAGCCGATAGTCCGGAAGAAGCAGCCAGACGTTAAGACCGAGCCAGCTCCTGATCCCAAACAGGACGAGATTAAGGATTCAACATCAGAATCTGAGATGGAGGAATCTGAAGTCCCGAAACCCGACGAATCCGAGGTTCCGGAGACGCCAACAGCGGGGGGAGATGGACGTGGTATCGGCCTCTCTGCTTTGGATGAGCCGGCATCGGAACAGACGGATTCCCCTTCGGTTTCGGATGATGACCGGGTGGCTGACCTTCTGCAGCGTAGCAGGAAGACGAGCAAGGATCTTGAGAAGGATTCTGGAGAAGAACAATCCACCGGACCAGCACCCAATGCAGTTGGAACCGACCTGTTCACCGTTCGACGTGACTCGGCTCCAACCAACGTATTCCGGCGGAGCGGTCCTAGCAGGCCAGCTCCCGGTAGAAGGCGAAGGCCAATCCCGCAACCAGCGGTCCGGCAGAAGCGGCTCGATCGCGGCAGGCATGTGGAGTACAAGTACGAAGTACGTGGTCTGATGGTGGAGATTGGGGTTCCCGAAGAGCATAGGTCCAGCCTTCTCGGATCGATATGGGCCAAGGGCGAGAGACAGGATGTGGAAGAAGCGAAAGGATTCATCCAGACTCAGGTTGACTTGGGCAACATCACTGCGGATATGGCCGAGGCATTGCTGAATGTCGTCTCCCGATACACCGTCAGAAGGTGAGTCACGACCGACAGAGGGATGAACGGCGCGCTCGCCCGGACTCCAAGGGAGCCACCATGACGAGTGAGCGAAAGGATCGATGGGAGACGCTTGGTGGACTCCCGCTTCCATCTATCCCTACCGAGACTACCGCAGTCGAATCTGGTCACCAACCGGATTACGACTGCCTTCCCGGAGAACCCCCTTACACCAGAGGGATACACGAAACGATGTATCGAAGCCGGATCTGGACGATGCGGCAGTATGCGGGTTTTTCCACTGCAGCGGAAACCAATCAGCGGTTCAGGATGCTTCTTGAACAAGGTCAGAAAGGGCTCTCGGTGGCTTTTGACCTACCTACTCAACTCGGTATGGATAGCGATGATCAGATGGCCGAAGGAGAGGTAGGTAAGGTAGGGGTGGCCATCGATACGATTGAAGACATGCGCACCCTATTCGATGGAATCGATCTCGGTACAATCTCCACATCGATGACGATCAATGCGCCGGCAGCCATCCTGCTCGCCCTATACATAGCGGTGGCAGATGAGAGAGGTGTTCCACGGGAGCGATTGAGAGGCACCGTGCAGAATGATGTCTTGAAGGAATACATCGCCAGAGGCCTCTATGTCTTCCCACCGGTCCAGAGTCTCAGACTCGCGACGGATGTGATGGCATGGTGCAGCGAGGAAGTGCCTTCGTGGAACACGATTTCGATTTCAGGATACCATATCAGGGAGGCAGGGGCGACCGCAGTCGAAGAGGTTGCTTTCACGCTGGCCAACGCATTGGAATACATCTCAGCCGCGATCGCTAGTGGGTTGGACATCGATGTGATAGCACCGAGAATCTCGTTTTTCTTCGGTTGCCACAACGATTTCTTTGAAGAGGTGGCCAAGTTCCGTGCTGCGCGTACCCTATGGCATAATCTGCTAACAGAGCGCCATCAACCGAAGGACCGGAAATCCCTGCTGATGAGATTCCACACCCAAACTGCAGGCGTCACTCTGACCGCTCAGCAACCTCTCAACAACATCGTTAGGGTGGCATATCAAGCGATGGCGGCGGTTCTCGGAGGAACCCAGTCCCTGCATACCAATTCCTACGACGAAGCATTGGGCCTTCCGACATCCGAATCCGCGACCATGGCGTTGCGCACTCAACAGATTCTCGCTGAGGAGACAGGAGTAGCTGATGTCGTGGACCCATTGGGAGGTAGCCATCTAGTCGAGGGGCTGACTGCGATGATCATGAGTGAGGCGCTAGCGTTGATTACCGACATGGATGATAATGGAGGGGCAATCAAATGCATGGAATCAGGCCTGCAGCAGCGAATGATCCATGAGAGCGCTTGGAAGCAGTTGCGAGCAATGGAAGATCAGAGCAGGAGCATAATCGGAGTCAATCATGCAATCGAGGAGGAGATGGGTGAGATCGGCGAAGGGCAATCCCTCAATCCGACGATTTATGAGAATCAGGTCCAGAGGCTCACGGATATTCGACAGAATCGTAATCAACGGGAAGCACAAATCAGACTTTCAGAACTTCGGGAGGCTTGCGATAAAGGCCATTCCATCATGCCTAGGATTATCGACGCGGTGAAGGCGGAATGCACTGTCGGAGAAATCATGGGGGCCATGCGAGATTCCTTCGGAACCTATCGGGCCCCTAGTGGAATATGAGGTGGAAACATGGTTACCATCGACCATATCGGAATAGCCGTAGAAGATCTGGAGGCGGGAAGCGCTTTCTGGCGGCTCTTGGGACTTCAGGAGACTGGTGATGAAACCGTCGAGGAACAAGGAGTCGATATCCGATTCTTTGAGTCAATTACGAACAACGTCGATCAGATTGTTGCGCCTCGACTTGAATTGTTGGCACCACGAGGGGCCGATACACCCATTGGCCGATTCCTCACCAACCACGGATCGGGAGTCCAGCAAATTGCATTCCGTGTCGAAGATCTCGACTCCACTATCATTCGACTTGTAGAAGCGGGCATCCAGATGATCGATGAAGAACCAAGATCAGGGGCCGATGGAACACGTGTCGCCTTCGTCCATCCTCGTTCGACTGGAGGTGTGCTGGTCGAACTCCTAGAGAAGGCCTCAACTGCGAACTCGGTCTGAACCGTCAAAAAGGAGACCTCACTCGCCGGTCTGATGCGAGACCTACTGCGATCCCTACTCGAAGGCAGTATGGCCGAATCGGAACTTCGGAGAGCGATGGACTTCCTGACCGATGCCTTGGACTCTCTTCGCCAAGAAGAGCACATCAGCAATGATGCATATCTCGACGCTGGTGCTATTCAAGGTGGTCTCGGGATGGTCGCCGACATGGCTGCTCTCGGAGTGTCCGAGGAGGAACTCAGGGACAACTTGAAGGATTTAATCGATAGATCGGAGAGACTGTGCTCAGTCCACCCCGATTTAGATGCGGCAATCGCTTCGAAGTGCTGAGATGGTCTGATGGCGAGCCCCCTGCTCGTCACGGAATCGCTTCACAAGAGATTCGGTGACATCCATGCGTTGCGCGATGTCGATATCACGTTCCACCGCGGCGAAGTCGTTGGACTGGTCGGTGGTAACGGAGCTGGCAAGACGACATTGCTGAGGCTTCTCTGCGGTTTGTATCAACCGACCTCAGGAGATGTCTGTCTACTCGACGAGGTTGGAGGTAGGATGCCGGTAACGCGTTTGCGTAGTCATCTCGGAGTAGTCCCAGAATCAAGTGGACTCTACCATCGATTCTCCGCTTGGGAGAACATCCGGTATCACGCGAGGTTGCACGGTATTCCTGATGATGTGTCTTGGACAAGGACTGAGAGGTTTGCCAAGGCGCTAGACCTGCTGAATGATCTTCATCGCCCCACACGTGGCTTCAGCCGTGGCATGCGACAAAAGACGGCGTTAATCAGAGCGCTTGCACACGGTCCAGATGTGCTGTTGCTCGATGAACCAACCGGTGGCCTCGATGTAACCAGTGCCAGAATGGTAAGAACGGTGGTCCGAAGACTCGGAGACGAAGGTGGTACCGTGATTTACAGCACTCACCATCTAGCCGAGGCTGAGAGGGTGTGCGACAGGATTGTCATCATCCACAACGGAACTCTAAGGGCCACGGGCACCCCTGTCCAACTGATGATGGAAACAAGGACATCCAGTCTGGAGGATGCATATGTGTCTCTGACAGGAGATGAGGCCAGAGATGAATCCCCGGAGAACGCTGGCAGCGTCTCTTCCTGGTGGACCGATCTTCTGCATCGTCTCTCCAGAAGACCGTCATTAACGACTCTTCGTAGCGAAAGGGGTGAGGAGGAATGACCGAGGCAACTCCACGATCCCTGGAGGCGTTGTCTTCGATTAGAACAATCGCCATCAAGGAGATTGTCGACTTCCTCCGTGATTGGAGAACACTTCTGGCCGTACTGCTCGTCCCCCTGCTCCTCTTCCCCCTCATCTTCGGTCTGTTGCCGATATTTCTCCAGGGTGAGGCGACGGAATTGCAGCAGAAGCGATTGTCCGTCGTGATCGAGGTGGAGGAGGGGGGGGAGGTCCCCGATGAACTAGCACGGATTCTCAGCGAGAGCGATTTGGACACGATAGATGCCGTTTTGACTAACCTGAATGGCAAGTCCCTGTCGGAACCAGGGGGTATCGCTTCAGACAGACTGCGGGCGGGTCTTGACTCAGGTGAAGAGCATTGCATACTGAGACTTGTGCAGACCGAGACCAATGCAACCGAATCCTGGAACTATGCGATAATCAGTGATTCCACACACGAGTTCTCAAGGGAGGCGCGAGCCCGGACTCTCGAAGCAGTTCTAGAATGGGAGGATGGCATAGTCAATGCCACCCTCGGGGCACACGGACTGGAACGGCAGGAGGCCATTGACCCCATCCACTGGGATGGTGAGCAGGCCGAAGCGGACATCTCTAGCGAAGGAGAGCGTGCTGCCTTCGGATTCTCTCTGATTATCCCTCTGGTGGTCGCTCTATGGACGGCATCATCTGCTATCCAACCAGCCATCGACATGACCGCGGGAGAGAGGGAGAGAGGGACTCTGGAGGCGCTGCTTTGTACGCCAGTCGAACGCCGAGACCTCTTGATGGGGAAGTGGTTTGCCGTCGCCACCATAGCGATGGTCAGCGTACTTCTTCAGGTCGCTGGCCTGTTAATAGCTATCGAGTTCATCGCGGCGGGATTCGTTACTCTACCGACCATACCGATAACCGGCTGGCTGCTCTTTGTTCTCAGTGTACTGATGTTCGCTATTTTCACGGTTGCGATCGAGCTTGCGGCAGCCATCAGAGCGAGATCGGTGAAGGAAGCTGGATCGACACTCACTCCGATGATCATCCTGTTCATCGGACCAACTCTATTCAGCCAGTTCGTCAATCTGGAAGGAATCGAAGCGTGGTGGTT
Source organism: uncultured Candidatus Poseidoniales archaeon (assembly GCA_964585295.1). Classification (GTDB taxonomy): domain Archaea; phylum Thermoplasmatota; class Poseidoniia; order Poseidoniales; family Thalassarchaeaceae; genus CAUZSY01. Next base: position 149,000 of record CAZPCY010000002.1, read on the forward strand.
CACCCTTCCGATATTCAATGTCTGTCTCGGCATGAGGGAAGCACTCGTAGGCACTCTAGACCCTCTCCACATCGTTCTCTGGTCTAGCACGAGCCTGCTCTACGCGACGCTTGCAGTAATCTGGGCAAGCAGTCAGTTCAATCGCGAGGATCTCGTCGAAGCAATCTCCTGAGAGGGGCCGGTATGGCCCCTATTCTTCTAATTCGATCCCAGCCGTATCAGAGGTGTTTGCTCAAATTGTCTCGTATTACTTGAGTAATATCTAAAGAATACCTTGATATGCCGAATGTCTTGGGAACAACCATGCCCAAGATTAGTCTGGACATGCCAGCCGAACTGCTCGAGGACCTGCGCCTACATGTAGGGGACGAGCGGAAATTCGTCTCGCTGGCCGATGCCGTTCGAACCGCTTGTCGGAAACTGCTCGACCAATTGGATTCCATCGATCAGCGGCACGGAAGGATTCCAGGGCGTGATTCCAATGAATGAGCAGAGCGAAGAGATTCTACACGCCATAGAGACTATTCTGAGATACATCGAATCCAGCGATGGGACTCTCAGAGAGGGGCTGGTCGATTCTCCAAGACGTATACTCCACTCCTTCGAAGAGATCTTCTCAGGGTACGGAGAATCAGCCGAAGAAGTTCTCGACGCCACCTTCAATGCTGAAGGATATGATGGAATCGTTTTGCTCAGGGACATCGAATTCCACTCGATGTGCGAACATCATCTGCAACCATTCAGCGGCCGCGCGCATGTAGCTTACATCCCAGTCGAGCGGATCGTCGGAATCAGTAAGTTGGCCCGCTTGGTGGACATCCACGCCAAGCGATTACAGAATCAGGAGCGGGTGACTAAGGGAGTGGCGGATGACATCGAAGCCAATCTACAACCATTGGGTGCAGCAGTGATTCTTGAAGCCAGACACGGATGCATGCGCTGTAGAGGAGTGGGGAAGCAGAACGCCGTCATGACAACGAGTGCAATGCGGGGTGTCTTCTTTGAAAAGGCCGAAGCGAGAACGGAATTGCTCCAACTGATTAGATCACAACCTTTGCGGGAGTGAATGTGATGCCATCATTCTATCCTGTCGTGGAGATCTTTCACTCCGTCCAAGGAGAAGGGTTCCATGTGGGCATCCCACATGTATTCATTCGATTCGGGGAATGCAACCTGCGTTGCGAATGGTGCGACACGGATTTCTTGACCCACGAGGAGATGACGATTGGGGAGATCGTCGAAGAGGTGGTGGCTTACGATTGCGGAAGAGTGGTTCTGACCGGAGGTGAGCCGGCAATCCACAATCTCGAGCCGATATGCGAATCTCTGAAGCGAGCGAATTTGTCTATCTCAATCGAGACGAACGGTACCATACCCATTCCTGATGCAATCGATTGGATCTGCGTCTCGCCCAAAGACATGCTATATCCTAACGCAGCAATCAAGCAGCGAATGGGAGACGAACTGAAAGTAGTGTACTGTGGTCAAGATCTCGCGTTGTACGACGATTTGAAGAAAGGATTCGACCATCTTTTCCTACAACCTTGCTATATCGAAGATGCGAGCGTCGAGGAGAACGGTAGGGGATTTGCTGCCGTCGAAGCAATCGTCAAGGACAATCCAGACTGGCGTCTCTCGCTGCAGACCCACAAGTGGATGGGGGTCTCCTGATGCGCTCGATAATGGCTCTCTCGGGGGGTATGGATTCCACCGGACTGTTGATGCGTCTGCTTGCAAAAGGACACACTGTGGATTGTCTGTCGTTCGATTACGGCCAAAAGCACGCCATCGAACTGGAGAGGGCCGATGCGAATGTGCAACTGTTGGCAGAGCATGGAATCGATCTGAATCACATAATCGTCGATTTGACCAGCGTGATGTCAATGTTCAGATCTGCGTTGACCAGCGGGGACATCGATGTTCCAGAAGGACACTATGAGGAACAACAGATGAAGCAGACTGTCGTACCCAACCGAAACGCGATATTCGCTAGCATCCTGCATGGACACGCGCTCAGTGTCGCACTAAGAGAGGATTGCGAGGTGAAGGTCGCTCTCGGAGTCCACTCTGGCGACCATGCAATCTATCCAGACTGTAGACCTGAGTTCTATCTTGCTCTCAGCCACGCCTTTGACCTAGGCAATTGGGATAGTGACAGGGTGTGCTTCTACCTCCCGTACATCGAATCGGACAAGGCACATATTCTCAGGGACACCATTGATTCCTGTTCAACCCTAGGTCTCGATTTCGACACGGTTCTCGGCAACACCTGTACCTCTTATGAACCGGACGAAAGAGGGAGGGCGAGCGGCCGTACTGGGTCTGATGTCGAGAGAATCCTCGCCTTCCACTCGATTGGGAAAATCGACCCCATCGAATACGTAGATGAATGGGAGATTGTACTAGCCAATGCGCTCAGATTGGAATCCGAGGTGGAAGCATGACGAGTAGCATACGACGATGGGTGGAGACCGATACAGGGCACAGGGTTCCAGCCCACGAATCAAAATGCAGACACATGCACGGACATCGTTACCGCTGGGAAGCCGAATTGGCAGGGGGCATTGTTACCGAAACGGGTGCTGCGGATGAGGGGATGCTGGTGGACTTCGGTGAGGTGTCATCCATCCTCCAAGAGCGGATACACGATGTGGTTGATCACGCATTTATTCTCCACGCTGAAGACGAAGCAGGTATACTGGCGCTTTCCGCCATGGGAGATGACCATAGGACCGTCATACTGCCATTCGTGCCTACAGCGGAGAATCTCGCCAGATGGGCGTTCGAACAGGTAGATCCCGTCATCGCTGATTCGTACGGTGGTAGGTTGTCTCTTGTGGCTTTCCATGTGCGAGAGACTCCGAAATCGTGGGCCACCTGGCGGCCATGATCTATACTCAAACATTACCGCCCTTAAGATTCGGGCGCACTTTGAAGTGGTATCTCCTCTGACGACCCCGCATGACGACACCTGCCCGGGACTCAACGACCGTTACGACAGCCATGGTATTGATTGCCATGATGCTGCTTTCGACGTATGGATATGCGACCCCTGATACGCTTTCCGAAGATTGGCGGCAAGAGAGCAAATCCGCGCCTACGGGGGCGATGACCACGACCTTCAACCAAACCCATGTCGGCTGGAACGATACTATTCTTATCCACCATGCGCTGAGCGGGCTTTCCTCATCCCACTCCTACGAGGTTTCTTGGAAAATTTGTGAAGGAAACGCAGTCCACCACGGATGCCATGACAGAGCATACGAACATTCAGACACTGGTCAGAATACCCTCTTTGAAGGGACGCACACGGTGCCAACAGGGGTCACCTCATTCCTCGTAATCCACACACTGCACACGAATTTGACCCGGAGCTCCTCAGGTGGTCATCAGACAAATGGAACCTACACACTAGTCGCCCAGATGATATCGAATACCTATGTCGTCGATACCGAGAAAAAGGTCTTCCAAACGGTCGGGGATGGATCGGGATTCTGGCATGTAGACGACAGCCCTGATGGACATATGCAACCTTACCTGAACCAGACGGCATACATGGTTAACGACCCGGTAACGGCCATCGTCGACAATCGCTTGGCCTGTGATCCGAGTGGAGATTGGGGGATTCACTGGGAGATTTTCGATGATGCGACGAGCAATAGCGTGTTGACGGGTAGCGAGATCTCCACTAGGTCCTGTACGCACAGGTACGTGTACAGCCGCAGTGATTGGAATCCGAAGTCGTCTGGAATGTCTAGAGGAGTGCAACTTACCAGCACTGGTCTCGCTGGGGGTAACTACACAGTAGTGCTCGATCTCGTGCAGGAGGACAGCGGCATCAAAGTTGCAACCCATAGCGCTCAGTTCCAGGTCCTAGATGTCCAATTCACCGGTAACGAGGATTTCACAGTATTTTTCAGCAACGGCAGATACCTAGATGCTGATTCTGACAACCTTGAATTCATTGTGAATGTGACCGGACTAGCACCAACCAATACTTCCTCAGGGACTGATATACCGTATCAGATTGACTGGAGGATATGCTCCGGCAACTACACTCGGAGAGGATGTTACCAGCAGAGTTATCCCGTAAATCAGAGCGGTGGGCAGAACGAAAAAGCCCGTGGAAGCGAACAAATTCCATTGGGTCATACAAGTGATTCCATCACCATCCAAGTATCCGCCGAACTCGGATCGCACGCCAGTGCTAGCCAATCACAGAATGGAACGCATTCGTTGATTATCTCACTCACAGCACTTTCCTACACGCTGGCAGTGGAGAAACCCACCGTGATGATCCTCGGCCAAGAGGGGAACGCCTACTGGGATACTGCGAAGGGAAGATACGGATGGCCTATCTTGGACAACAGCGGATATCTAGTCAACATGTCAATTTCCCTCGATGTCAGGATGACACTTTCCTGTGACCCAACATCGGAATGGAGATTGGAATGGAATTTCGTGGACACCTCTGACCAAACTGTTGCTCACACTGACGGTGTCGAAAAGACCCTGGCCTGCTCGGCATACTATCCGTGGGACAGGCAACATTGGCACCCTAAGACTCCGAACAACAACAACATGTTGGAACTCACCTCATCTGGATTGGAAGCTGGTGACTACAGGCTTACGCTGTCAATCATTCAGAATGACAGTGGAGTGTCGGTACTGAGTCACTCTTTCGACTTCGCGGTGGTCGATGTGACTCTGACGGGGGCCGAGGTCATGGCATTGAGCGGAGACTCGAATCTGGGTCGGCATGTTCCTTGGGGGTCCGATTTCTTCCCAAGGGTGAATGTCACCGGCTTGGATTCCAACACCGATTACGATGTATTCTGGGAAGTCTGCGAGGGAGATGCGGATGCCGCGGGATGCCGCCAGCCAGCGTTCTTCCTAAAGGCCTCGATGAATTCGATTCTCGATCACGAATGGGACGTTTGGGATGTTGGTACAGATTCGGAGTCAGACGATTTCGCTCTCCGAGTCTACACGAGAATGTCAGGTGAGAATAATTTGAATGACCGGAGAAACGGGACATACTCGGTAATCGTCTCACTGAGAACAGAGACTCACACCTTGGTCAAACAGCACATCGAATTCATGGTGGTCGGCGCGCCCGATGCGGCCCGTTGGACCACATGGAGCCAACCCGGAGGGATACCATCTCTTCCGACGGGCGCCTACCTGAAGAACAGTTCAGTAGAGCTCGAGGTCCTTACCGAACTAGGATGCTCACCGGCATCGACTTGGGGATTAAGATGGGAGATTACCAATCTCGACACCGCAAGCATTCTTCCTGTGGAATGGATAGAGCAGAGTGTTTCATGCGAGCCTTACGCTAGGAATCACAAGCATAACCGCAGGTGGGTCAGCGGCACCTCCAATTCGATGCTTGAACTCTCACCTGGACTTGACAGTGGCAACTACTCTGTCGAATTGACATTGGTCCAGAATGACAGCATAATAGATGTGCTGTCTATCACTGATGAGTTCAGAGTAGTTGACGATTGGGAGGTGCTCGACGGATCGATGATTGGCCTGACTACAGGGGCAACAGATGAGTTATCAGAGGTATACGCTAATTTCAGCATGGTCAACCAGTTGAACGATGAATGGTACAATGTCGATTGGATTATGGTGAACTCGACCGACTGGACCGAGATCGACAACGGTACATTCGGGTATCTTTCAATCTCGGACGAATACGTTCGTAACCAGACAATAGTAGGTGTTGTCGGCGAAGGATACTGTATCAATGCAACGCTACGCAAGGGCCAGGATATCATCAAGGACACCGCGAGCGCCTGTTCTTCAGCCATCCAACCACCTCCTGACGAGGATGATGATGGCGTTCCCGATTCGGCGGATACTTGCCCGGGAACTGAATTCAACTGGACGATAGATGCATCAGGATGCGCCCAGAACCAAATCGACGATGATGGCGATGGTGTCTTCAATCACAATGACACCTGCATCGGTACCGATTCTGCTAACTGGACCGTCGATGCAGACGGTTGCGCAGATAACCAGTTGGACAGCGATTCCGACGGAGTCATGAATGATATCGACCAATGTTCCGACACCGACCAAGGGGCGACCGTTGATGCAGATGGATGCTCACAGTTGCAACTCTCAGACACGGACTCCGATGGGGTGAACGATCAGGATGACGAATGTCCATCCACGCCGGCGACAGATGTTCCTACTGTCAATGATATCGGTTGCGGGTCCACGGAACGAGACGGGGACGGCGATGGTTGGGTGGACGCTGAGGACGACTGCCCTAACACACCTCCCGGTGGGGTAATCGAAGACCGTGGCTGCCAATCAGACACCATCGACACCGATCAGGATGGAATTGTCGACATCAACGACCTCTGTCCGAACACGCCTGGTGGCCCAATTGCCATGATAACAGTCGATGCCGATGGTTGTGCCGAGTCCCAGAAGGACGATGACGGCGACCTAGTGATGAATGACGTGGACAACTGCACCGAGACAGACAGTGCCAATTGGACGGCTGATGCCGAGGGGTGCGCTCCAAACCAACTGGACTCGGATACCGACGGAATCACCAACGACCTCGATATATGTCCAACTAGTTCGTTCGGAGCAATCGTGGATGTGGTGGGCTGCGAGGACAGTGATGGCGACTCAGTGAACGAGTACAATGACACATGTCCTGGCACACTGACAACGGAGGCTACCCTCGTTGATGAGTTCGGCTGCGGACCCAGCCAACGCGACACGGATGGAGACACTGTAAACGACGCGGATGACCTCTGTCCGGAGGTTGCAGGCTTGACAAAGCGTGGTGGCTGCCCGCCGAACACACCTCCAGTATGCTCGGTCTACGCATCAGCGAAGGTGGATGGCATCGACGTCACCGGAGATGCGATTCTACCAACTCTCGACCTGACAATCATCCCGACCATCGATCTTCCGACGGGCGAGTACTATCTCATCCTGAAATGCTGGGACGAGGATGGGTCCAATGTCACAGTCAACCTGAATGGGATAGAGGAGACCGGTGAGGAAGTCGTTCTCGGAACTTTGGTTAGTGTCGATGAGAACACTGAACCGATGGATGTCAATGCTCAATTCAGCGATGGGGAGACGACCAAGACAATCTCTCTGAGAGTGCGATTCAGCAGCGATTCCCAAGCCACACCAGGATTCGGTGCAATCGCATCCTTCGTCGCGTTGCTGGGTGCAGCGAGCGCAATCCAAAGGAGACGCGATTGAATTACTGATCATCACGTGTCAGCACGATGCTGTCTCCGCTCAGCCGACCCGGTTGATCGGAGTTCATCCCAGAGGTCACGATTAGCATCCATGAAACCCAACGCCAGTGAGGCGTCATCCAACATGCCGATCAGCCGGTGTGCCTCGTGATCGTTGGGGATGGCTCTCAGCAGGACCCGCTGCAGCGTCTCAGCTGCACCCTTCCTCTTCTCCTCCGCCCGAGGTAAGGATATTGCCAGCCGTTCGACGCTGCCCCGCAGAACTCTCCTCAGTTCAGGGGAAAGAACTCTCTCGGGATGGACTGTCTTCGGCAGGGATTGCTCTCTGCCGATTCGGCCATCCCGAACAAGCCCCCCGAACCATTCGTAGACCACTATCGAGACCGCATGGCTGAGGTTCAGGATTGGGTATCCCTCCCATGTAGGAATGGTTAGCAGCAGATCGCACATCTGCAATTGCTCATTGGAGAGACCACTTCCCTCCTCTCCGAAGACGACCGCCGCCCTTCCGCTGGCCCCCAGCAATCTTTCCTCAATCTCCTCGGGGAGCAGGAAGTGACGGAACTGTACCTTGTCACCCATCTCTCTCTTACCACTAGTCCCGATTACTATGCTGATGTCCGACATACAACCATCCCAGTCTTCGTGGAACGAGATGCCATCGAGGACCTTCTGGGCGTGTTTCGCACGATTCCTCGCCTCATCGCTCCATTCAATTTTCGGGCCGATGATACGAAGTCGATCCAAACCGAAATTCAGCATTGATCTCGCAATAGCACCTATGTTTCCTTCGTTGGTAGGATGATCCAGCACGATGAGCAGTTCGACATCGCGATGCGGTATCGGTATGTCGGCTCTGCCACCCATGGAATCTCGACGAAGCGAATGGTGATGAGGCTGTTCCAAAACTCTGGCATCATTAGTCAGCGTATCGAATCGCGGTCCCAAAGGCGAGAACCTCGATTCCAGCGACCTTGCTTTTGCCCCCCTTCTGAACCGCAAGAGTCGAAGTTTCAAGTCGCATGTTGATTACTGCATGGTAGCCCAATGATTCGGCTGATTCCCGCAACCTTTGCATCGCTTCTCTCCTGCCGAGACCAAGGGCGCGATCGAACGATTCTATCCGTCCACCGAACAGACTGATTAGCCATCCTAGCAACTGCTGCCACCAAGAAGCTCCGACGACTAGTGACTCCATGATCAACTGACTTGCGGCGACCTCGCGATCGGGGGTAGCGGTCCGTAGGTTGCTGAGACTGTCCCCCCCTGTGCGAGCGACGAAATCCTTCTCCCTCTGCAGGCATTCATCAATTCTCTTGTTCTGGTATCGTCCACTAAACGCGGCACTGAACAGGATTGGACCAAATGATAGCGACAAGGAGAAGATTATCCCGAAGGCGGTCAACGCCATAATGAGTGTCTCCTCGGAAGCCATGTGGATCACTCACTGTACGATAACAGCGGTTCCGTATGCGAACAGTTCACTCGCACCGCCAGCGACCGATGAGGTCGCGAAGCGGACGTTCACTATCGCGTTAGCCCCGCGAGCCGAGGCGTCGGCCATCATCCTCTGAACGGCTTGAGTTCGAGACTCACCGAGCAATTGGGTGTATGCGACTAATTCGCCTCCGACGATGCTCTTCAGCCCGGCTCCTATGTCCTTGAACACGTTCTTCGCACGAACGGTTGAGCCCGATACTACTCCGAGAGTCCTTTGGATGCTCATGCCTGGTATGGTCTCCGTGTTCACAACAATCAATTGGTTCGCTACCTGTTGCATCTGAACTGCTTCAGTGGTTGGCTCTCCAGCCTGAGTTGGTGCTGATTCCATGTACGACCGTGATTCCTTACGGCAATTGAATGTGCTGCTCAGGTGCTGCTCTGATGGAATCCGGAAGGGTCAACCTGATCGCCACTCTTGGTCATCATGGCGACGACAGCTATCAGTGCGAGCAATGTGATGTTGCAGAACCCAATTTGTATCGGTGCAGCGAACTGATGGATTGTGAAGATGAGTTCGGCATTTCCCCCGACGACGCTCGAAAAGTGCTCCCTATGCATCTCATTGTAGAGATCTAGCATGAGGACTTGGGCGATGCATCCCCCTAGAATCCATACGCAGCATGCGAAGAGACCCCTCCTGTCCTGAGCGAACAGAAGCACGGATGCGACGGCGGTAATTGGGATCCCAATCAATGCGGATGTCAACTGGATTGAGGCCAAACGGTCCATCCTCTCATCCTCCATCAGGGCACGGGTCGCCTCGAGCCACTGGATAGCCTCGACCGTCGCGTTCCACTCCTCTTGCTCGACCACACTGCCGTTCTCTGGATATGGGCCGGGATCATCGATCTCGATGTCCATCATTTCGCTGGAGAAGCGGAGGGTGACTTCCATCGCAGCGGCATTCATTAGATTTAGGAGAGTAAACAGTATCAGGACGATTGCTGCCCCACGCATCCACCAGATTGAAGGAGCAACTGGGGCAAGGGTCGCCGACTGGTTCGTCACGATGCCGTTCGCAATCGAAGAATTGGCATCAATCATCTGTGGATGCACGACTATGATGTTTCGGAAAGAGTTGTCCGCACTTCGCATCAATCAATACGCCGCTGGACGTATCTTGTCACATAACCAGCAATCCAGTTACGCATCCTCTTGTTACGGACATCGGTGAATCTCGCGACAAGTATCTTGTTGTGGTCGAAGTCGGAGTTGAACTGGTCGGGGTACTGCTCTACGAGTCTGAGGGCTCGCAACTTGATGAAGGAAGGTCGAATGTTCCCCATGTTCATTCCTCTGCCAACTTGACTTCAATCGGGAATCCATCTTCCTTGGTGACGATGACTCGAATCCTTCGAGGCGGTTTCTGCATACCTCTAGCCCAGACGGCTACATTGACCGAATCATCCAGCCATACCTTGTCCTCTTCGAGAGCGGCGCTCTCTCCAGGACTCCTCTGGAACATCTTTTGGATATCGCGGCGCATGTGCCTCTGGACATGGCGGCGAATCAATTCCATACACTTCTGTGCCCTCTGGGTACGTGGACCGTTCCACGCTTCCCGCAATGGAATCGTCATTTCACGGGTGATAACTTCGGCCATGGTCTCACTTCTTGAGCTTTGAACGGCGCCAGTGATGGCGCTTGGGATGTGTGGTGACCTTTCGGTCGGTCCGCATCATCACCCAAACCGGGACACGACGATTCTGCTTCGTCGCCTTCATCAGCCTCTTCTTCTTGGCAAATGGTTTGTTGCGAGACATTTGGGGCACCTCAGTACTTCGAGAGGGCAGGCACTTCGGCCTCGACCTCGGATCGGATGTCGTGGGCAATCTCGTCGAGTAGTGATTGCGCTGCTGGAGTTATCACTCGACCGACGTTGAGCGCCGGTTGCGGATCCCTTCTGATGATCCTCGATTCGACCAAGCCGCTCGCTTCAAGTTGTTGGAGTGCGTTGCGAGCTATGGATCTAGAACCGGCGACGGCTCGATTCGGCTTCACCCCACGGTCCTTCGGCCCTCCGAATCGCTGAGCCAGATGATTAGTTCCAATCGGACCGTGGATGGCGACCTTCCGAAGTACGGCCGCACAGCGCGTTGTCCACCAATCATCCTGCTCCGGAGGCCTCTCTCGATGGGTACCGGTCTTGACTAGATCAGCCCATTCGGGTGCCGATATAGACTCCATCTCGGCTAACCTCAAACTCAGAGCCGGCAGGAGGCGACCTGCGGGGATGTCTCTGAAGGTCGTCATCGAGTCACCTGAAGCAGCCAGCCGACCTGCCCCCCGTATTTCAAGGTCGCGTCATGTGCCCGCGAGGTAATCGGGACGCTGCATCCCCGTTTCTCACCTATCGAGAGGGCGCTCCCAATAGAAATGGGGATTCGCACTACCCTGGGGACACTGCGACATCGTCGAGAATCATGGGCTCATGCACTGATGGTCAAGGTGATGAGATTCGATTCTGAAAGATCTGCCGTGCAACCACTCCGGCAATCGGACTTCTCGTAAGGCGCATGTTCATGACTCGGGGGACAGTCGATGTGGCGTGCGCAGAGCGTTGGCTCGCAACCCGAACATGGTTCGAACCATGTTGTTGCTATCTGTAAGCCTCATCTTGATTCTCGCATTTGCCGTGCATTCAGCTACCATGGACTCCGAGTACTGGATGGTCAGGACTGACAACGCCCACAACGAGGCGGAGGCGGAGCCTGTGGCCGGGATTGATGGGGTCTGGAAGGTGAGAACCTCCGGCGCCTTAACTTGGCTGAATATTTCGGTTAGCGACGCTCCATCGGGATCAATCATCACAATCGATTCTGGAGGCCTATCTTGGTGGCACCATCCTTCATTGGGGGATCCAGAAGCAATCGGGTTCAATTGCATTGAAACTTCCTCCGCGGTGATTGAAGTCATTGAGCGATGCAAGAAAGCGTCGAGCCATTCCATCGTTCTCGAAGATGGTGATGGCGTGCTGCGGGGGCTCGTGGAGATCGACCTTCCAGAGGAAGGTGTTCTGACCACGAGGCAGAAGACCGAGCAAGATGCGTTGGTATTCGCGGAGGCGATCGTTGAGCGCGCTGACCGCAATACAACGTGGACAATCACCCTCACAGACCAAGAGGGAGATTCCATCGATGGAGTCGGAATCGGAGTCGAGGCGCAGTGGACCTCGCATAGGGTCGTCAGTGCGTCCGTGTTCGCCGTCGACCCTGTGACTGAGCTCGCTTGGAGCGTTGCTGCACTCGTAGGTTGCTTCGGACTGGTCCTTCTCCTTCCTTTGACAGTATATTTAGCGGCCAGAGCCAAAGAGCGGCGCGACGAAGCACTACGCTATGTAACGGCAGAAGAAGACGAATGACCCGCCTCCGCCGTCTTGATAAAGCACCGAGAGCGGTGCTGAACGATGGTCACACGGGTGCCGGTGGAGGCTAGGCTCGCAGCAGCCATCGTGCTGATCATGCTGATTATGCCCTTGGCGCCGATTGCGACCGCAACCCAATCCCGAGCCCCCGGCGTGGATCTAAGACCTACAGGATTCTCGACCCAATATGTCGACTCTGGAGACAGGTCCGAATTCGGACTCCTGTCCCGTGCCACCCCGCCCACCCATCCGACCAGAAGTTCCAATCTCTGGGTCGTAGATGGACTGGTTGGGAAGGGACTCAGCATCTCCGCCACCGTTCGGAACGATGGTGATGCATCGGCTTCTTCATTCGATGTCCAATTCGTCGTCATCCATGACGAGTATGGCTCATTCGAGATTCTGAACTCCAGCAGTACGATATCCTCCCTCGCCGCGGGTTCATCAAACACAGCATCTACGACTTGGACTCCAACCTACTCGGGGAATCACACCTTACGTATCGAGACCGTTTCCATTCAAGACTCCAATTTGGCAAACGACCGGATTCAATCGACCATAACCATCGGAGCGATGTACGAGACGGCGGAGAGTGGCACCTCTTGGACTAGAGGGAACGGTTGGAACATAGACAGCACGCACTCCCTTGGAGGGACCTCTTCGTTCAAGATAGGAGCGAGTGGCACCAGTGGCCAGTACAGCAACCTCTGGACCACATCCGTCACCTCTCCTTCGATGGATCTATCCGATGCTCATACCTCACCTAACAGCGGTTTCGGAATCGGTTTCTTCTACACCGGGTCGACCGAATCGAACGATCGCATGATGCTGCAGGTGGTCTCGGCTGGCAACGTGCATGATGTGATGGGAAGCGGAGGTCTATCCGGGAATGTGAACGGTCAACCGAACCAGTGGTTGATCAATGTCAACAACGTCGGAGGCAGAAGTGTTCCTTGGTATCCGATTGATCCATCCACCCTCTCTTCGAACTCGCAGTTTAGGTTCCTGTTCACCTCGGATGCCACTGGCACGGATGTTGGATATTGGATCGATGACATCGTCATGTTCTACGATCAGAAGGCCGCGCCTAAGGAATTCAGACTGACTGCCAGCGGCGCTTCCCATGCGAGCGCTCCACGAACCGGTTGGGGTGACCTAAGTTTCTCAGTCCGTAATGATGGCAACGTGACCGATCGGTTCACTTTGGCTGCTGAAGGGCTACCTTCCGATTGGAATATCCAATTCGCCAATCCGAGTGGCAGTGGTCTAGTAGCGGGCACCGAGATAGAATTACAGGCGGGTGAGACGCGGGCGTTCGTCCTCAAGTTCCAGCCACCTGAGGATTCTGCGACGGTGTCAGAATCCGGCACGATTCGAATCCAGAGCGTGCTGGAATCCACCGCTGTAGCGACACATGGTTTCACGGCCACTGTCGATCCGAGATACGCTCCAGAGTGGGAGGGCGATCTGCCCACTCAACGCTGCGCTCCAGGACAAACCTGCACATTCACAGTGAGGTTGACGAACGGAGGGGATGGTAGCGACACGTTCGTACTCAGCGCTGCACCAGAATTGCTACCCGACGACTGGTCATTCGGCCTCTCCAGTGATCAACCGTCTTCCGTGACGCTACAACCCGGGGAGGGATCTGATGTCAAGATGGCAGTGGCAGTGCCGGTCGATGCCCCATCGGGTACCGATGCTAGATGCAGGTTGATTGCGGAAAGTCAAGCAGATTCGAGCAGCACCATGGAGACCACGGTCAATGTCACCGCCTCCATGATCTCAGCAGCGAGCGTGGTTCTTGACCAGGATTCCCTTCCCGGCGACGGTCTGCTCGGAATCGGCGAACATGTTGATTTGATCTACGTCGTAACGAACGAGGCCAACCGTCAGGACATCTACTCTGTGTCATTGGAAGGCTTGACCGGTACCGAATGGGACGTCACGATTCTAGGTGTGCCGACCCTCTCCGTCGCATCGAATGACTCCGGTCTTGTCAGAGTCAGACTGACCGCTCCTGCCGACGGCTTGGCGAACGACCCAGCCACGAGATTCGAGGTGGTTCTGACTTCCGGTCAATCGGGTTCCACATTCCGTAGCTCCCAATTTGAAGGGGTGCGGGTCAGTATGCATCACGACCTCTCCATAACTCTCACGGCAGAGCCTACGAGTTGGACGCCAAGCATCGCGGATGCCATCCGATTGAATGTTACCAACGAAGGTAACGGCGACGACCAAGTCTACATCGATGTTACCGGCTTGCCAACCGGCTGGAACTGGTCAATAAGGGTCGATGGGGTCGCCTCTTCGATACCCTTCCCGATAGGTCTAGCTCCCGATGCTGATTCGACCAGAAGCGTTGAGATTGTAGTCGACCCATCAGGTAGTGCATCGCCTGGTACAACCGTCAAAGCGAAGATTACGGTCAGTCCAGCGATAGGTTTGGATGTTGATCCAGCCGATAACGAGATTACTTCCAGCATCAAGGTGGAATCGATAAGATTGGCAGAGATGAGTGGCTTCCCTGTACAAGAGAGGAGCGGAATCCTCCTCGGTTCGACCTCTTTTGAGGAGGTTACCATCCGTAACGAAGGTAATGCATACGATGGTGGCCTACAAGTGCGCCTTCGTATGGATCCCATGATGCCAGAACTCGAGGCAGCAATCATCGTTGATGGTGTCGAGCACGGGTTGACCTCTTGGGTTGACATCCCACTCTCGCCGCAGGCGGAGGTGATGGTAGTGACACGCCTCATGATCGGCGAAGGCATTCCGCTTGAGACCAAGGTCACGCTCACCGTTGATGTCCGTCGAGAGGGAGATGCTTCCCCAATCGCACTGACCAGCAGCCTCACCTACACAGCAGACGAGGAGAGAGTTATCGAAGCGGAAACCACTCTGGAAGAGACCTTCACTGCAGATCTGGCAACGAGTGGAGATTTCGCTGTAGATGTGACGAGTCGCTCTACTAGAGATGAGGAGGTCTATCTACGATCATTCACACCCAGTGGATGGACGATGTCTTGCACACCAACGAATGGAAGAGGCGATTCTTACCGTCTGATCCTTGAGCCCGATTCATCTGTTGGAAGAACCCTTCCATTCGATTGTGATTATGTGGTCGCGGAAGATGCTGAGGATGGAACCATTCGTCTGGAATTGCATGATGCCGATGGGACGGTTCTATGGTTGTCGATTCACACAGCTACAATAGTTCGCCCAGATAATGTAGAAGACGAACCACTTCTATCAGGAGGTACGTCCACTGCCTTGGCCGCTGGTGGTCTCGTATCTCTACTAGCCATCGCCACGGTACTCTTCACTTTGATGATGAGGCGACGGAAGAGTCTGGATGAGGAGCCATTGGAGGAGAAGGGGAGCGATGATCTCGTCTCTCTGGATGGTCATCCGACGCCGGTGATTTCGGATTATCAAACAACACAGCAGCCGGCTCAAACACCGCCGGCAACCACTGCCCACGCAGCAGAATCAGAGTACCAATACCCAACAGCACACGCTTCACATCCCCAAGTCACAACCGATCACGGAATGATATGGGATGGTCAACGTTGGGTCGCACCCCAGGTTGGGATCTCCTCACAGGCCGCCCAGTACAGCCACTCTCAGGACCAACTCCAACAACAATTCCAACCTCAACCCACTGTGGAAACTCCCTACCAGCAGGAGACGCCTAACCTGGCTTACAATCCGGAACCCACGCATCCAATCGGCGCTCAGGAAGCAGCCACTGCACCCGTAGGGCAACTCGATGGTGCATTCGCAAGCCTCGGAATGACCCACCAAGATGTTGGGTCGGGACCCGTGGATGCTGCCATCGAACCATCCGAAACCTTCGCCCAACCCGTTGAATCAGTCTTTGAACCGGTGCAGTCGGAAGTCGAATTCTCGGTTGAAAATGCAACGATGGAAGATGCAGAACAGACGGCAGCTAGTGGCACGACGCCATTGCCCATCATAGCGTGTACACATTGCCACAATCCATTGGGGCCAACAGACATCTGGTCTGAATGTCCAGGTTGCGGCGGCTACAGACATCAGGCATGTCTCGGGGCATCTCCGATATGCCCAAGATGTCACTCCTCCTGATCGATGGCGGTTGTCCTCAACCAAGATGGGGCCTCTATCGGGTCGCCTTCTGGGTTGACTCCAGGGGATGTATTCCAATTCCCATCGAATGGTTGAGTCAGTACCTCCATGCATCCGATTCTAGCCAGAGCCTCGATCGCGGCGGCTGTTCGCGCCTCTACTGGGGATATCTCCTCTTTGAATATCGAATCCAAATCCAAACACAACCTCTCGAATGTTCTAGTTCCATCTGCGAGTTCCCAAACTGCGCTCATCATGCCATCGAGAGGACGACGAAGTGTATTCCTGCCTCTGAACAACCGAGACGCCAAGCGATCAATTCTGTTCAGCCTCTTGCGTTGGACGATAACGACCGAAGACCCTGAGATAAGATGTGATGAATTAGGAGAATCTGAATCATCCCTCCAACCCCAGAATACCTCTGACCTCACAGGATGGGTGCCTCTTAGGGCTTCGATTGGGATGGCCACGATTGACGGCAAGAGGTGGAGACAAATGACCGATTCGGGTCAAATCTCTAGTTGCATCGTCCATATGGCAAGAGAAGCCATGCAGGCGGATCCGATAATCGCCACAAGTCGCAACATTCTGACGCGTTCGGTGAATGTCCTGAGATACCAAGCGATAACGCCGCAAATCGCAATTACCGCGAGGAGCAGGTACCATGCTGGTGGCAGGGCCACGCATCGGCGAACAGGCACACACTCTCAAGATGCCCCCCCAAAGTGGCATATCGACAGAGATTGGACGATCGTCCGTGAGCAGAGACCATGCAAGGAATCGCGTCTGACCACATTCCCTTGCGACGGAATCAAGGCATCTCCGTGACGGGTGGAGGCGCATGGGGCTGAGAGGAGTCGGGAGGACTCTCCTCGCTGTCGACCGAGTCCTAGTACTGATTGGAGACTCTCTTGGCTCTCGAATAAGGTCCAATGGTGTTCGGGACCTAGCGATAATCTCAGGCTACGGGTTCGCGTACCTATTGGTCACCTTAGCCCCAGCTGAGATCGGGCTCCCCCTCCTCTGGCTGTGCTGGTTCGTGGTGATCGCCCACAGTCGTTCTTGGGTTTCAAACGAAGCGGAGCGGAGAGACATTGCCCGAGGACTATCGGATGTCGATCCCGACTCTCTTCCGGACCTTCGTAGAACCGCCTTCTTGTCCGCCATGCAACTGTTTGTGATTATCCCCCTCCTATTCGATCTGACCGATCGAGTCTTTGGCATCGGGGAAACTTCAGGTGATACTGACATCAGAGAATGGATGCTTTTCTCGATTGATCTGTTGTCGAGATCATTGCTCGACTGGGCCGAGGTGTACGAGATCTCATTCTCATCAATCACTCCGAATTCCATGTGGACTCGCCACATGATTCTCCTGCAACTGCTGACAATCGACTTCTTGCTGGTACAGGCGATAATCAGATTGCTCGAAATTCGTAGAATTACGGATGAAGGAGTTCGAGCGACCGCTCGGGACCCTGATCACTCCGTCCGACTCGGGAAGAGGGCGGTAAAGCCTCTAATCCGGGCATCCAACGACCCTGCGCTCGAAGAAAAGGAGATCTCATCAATCGCCATCGCACTAGGACGGATTGGCGATTCGCGCGCAGCACCTGGACTAGTTCGTCTCTTCGGTGTTAGCACTGTCGAGGTCGATGCTCTCGCCGCCTCCATGACCATAGACCATCACCCGACACTTTCGAAAGCCGCTAGGTCGGATCGCGTCGCCGAACGACGATGTGCAGCTAGTTGGTGCAACAGAACCACACATCCCGGTGTCATTCCCATCCTCTTGAGACTGGTCAATGACGCCGAAGCAAGAGTCAGAAGAGAAGCAGTCCGTTCACTGGAATCCCAACCACCGGATGATGTGGAAGAGGCCGTGGTCCAAGCGTGTACGGATGAAGATGAGAGAACTAGGAGAATCGCAGTAGGTGCACTGAGGCGTCACGTTGGAGAGGCTTCCATGTTTGCGGCTATTCGAGCATCCACCGATTCAGATGTTGAGATAAGGAGGCGAGCTGTTGAGGCACTCTCTTCACACCCAGATGGAAGAGTCGTACAACCTCTCGCAGACAGGCTCGAGGATGAAGATGAATCGGTCAGGGACGGGGCGCGAAGCGCCTTGGAGCATCTTGAATCCCTGCGCTCCAGATCTTGACCATGAGCGGTGGAGGTCAGGACGAGAGGCGCACAGCCATAGTGACTAGATTGGAGGCGACCGTCTCCAGACGTTCGCTGAGGTCTTCATCTACGAGATGTCCCTCGTCGTCGAATGCGTCCTTGACCTTAGGTACACATATCTGCGCCGAGATGCAGTGCACATGCAGCTGGCGCATGACTAAGCGAAGGTGGTTCAGCGTGTTGGAATTGCTTACTCCACCCAGTGTCGACATGACTGCGCTGACCTTGCCCTTCACGAAATCCCCGTAAATCCAATCCAGTTGGTTCTTCATCACTCCTGAGAATGAGCCATGATACTCGGGGCTGGTTAGAAGGAATGCATCGGCTTCCTTTACCATCCCCTGGAACTCCTTGACCACCTCGCTCTCCCATGAGCCAGGTGCACCGACCAGTGGCAATGGCTTGTCGTCCATCGACCAATGACAGGTTTCTGCACCCGCTCGCTCACAAGCAGCGAGACCGAGCAACAACAGACGTCCATTCGAGGAGTCCAGCGAATGTGAACCGGATATACCCATCACCTTGAGAGCATTCATGGAGTTGCGATGCGGATGCGGTACAAACGATTGCCGGTCTGCATCGTATCCTACAATGGTGCTTCGATCGAATCCCATACGGACATGATTTAATCCGTTCAGAATCTAGAATCGATTCTTGACCATCTCCGCCGAACACTTATCCCCGACTCACGAGGGTCGCACCCCCAGATGCCAGAGCACGGTCATGCCGATTGCCCCCATTGCGAAGGTGCATTGGAGGGAAATGAGCCCGCTTGTCCAGCCTGTGGGGGGGCGCTGTTCGGAGTCGCTGCGAAGGCGACGCTGATGGTGGATGACACCGTCGAGAGGGGGAGTCCAGCCATCGAAGGTGCAACTGAGGCTATGCAGAGCGCGAGCGAATCAGTTGCGGATGCTATCGAACGGACGACCGAGATGATTGGAGATACCGTCATTCCCGTCTTCACTAGGAGTGGCGAGGAGCATGATCCAGCCGACGCCGATGTCCTTGTCAGTGCTGCGGAGAACGAACAGGAAGTGACCCTCCCATTCATCGAGAAAGGAGGGGGGGGAGAGGATTCTACATCTTCATCGCCTCAGACTGAGGCAGAGAGTAGTGCACCTCAACCGGATCTCGATGCAGATTCATTGGTCTCCCGAGGCGAAGCCATGGCAGGCATGGGTGACTTAGAAGCGGCATTGAAGGCATTCAACGCCGCCATAGCAGCCGACCCTGGGCATGCTATGGCTTGGTTCGATAGGGGTGTCGTGCTCGAACAGACAGGACTCTCAGAAGACGCCACCAAGTCATTCCGAATTTGCTTAACACATGACCCGGAGCACGCACCCGCGCACGCTAACCTAGCAACCATACTGGACCGGGTTGGAGATCCAGCGGCTGCCGAACACGCTGCAACCGCCCTCCGATCATTCCCCGGACATGCAGTTCTGAGCAGCATAGCTGGACACATTACGGAATCTGTCACCGAGGAGCCCGAACAGTTGGAGGGGCCCGTCGAAACCGAAATCGAAGAGAACAAACCCGAAGGGCCAATCGTCGCAGGTAGGCCGGTAGGCCTAGTGATAGGTGGAGGGGAGGCATCGGCACCTCCGGCCAGTGATGAAGTCAACGACCAGCAAATCGTCGAAGATGATGGGTTCGATGCTGACGGCCTCGCAGAGCAAGCCTCAACCGCACTGCGGGCAGGGAAGGCTCAGGCGGCTTACGATCTGCTGGAGAATGCTCTGCAAGAAGGAGCATCAGGACATCCTAGATGTTGGAGGGTTGCGGGTGGTTGCCTAGCCGTCCTCGGTCGGATCGACGAGGCGATAGATGCCTTCACGGAATCGTTGAACCTCGACAATGAAGATCCAGCAGGGTGGTTCAACCTCGGGATGCTGCACAGCAGGAGTGGGAACATAGACTCGGCAGCGACCTGCTTCGGCGCTGCACTATCTCTGGACGAAGAGCATTCAAAGAGTGCGCATGCACTTGCAGATGTCCGGCTAAAACTTGGAGACGTCGGTGGGTCGATGGAAGCTTGGAGGATTCTATTATCACTGCAACCAGATCATCCAGATCGAATTCGATACGCTCGGATGCTGGTAGAGATAGGAGAGGGCGAGGGTACCGTTCTAGAGATGCATGCGGAATTGCCCCCCACCCTGCCTGAAGGGCCAGTCCTTTCCAGAGAGGCGACCGAAGTGCTCGAAGGAATCGAAGGGGCAGAAGCGGACCTCTTGAGAGCGAGAGCACACACTCTCCGGAGCGAACACGCCGACGCCATTGTCATCATTAAATCGCATCTAGAACGGGACAAGGAGGATCCAGAAACATGGGAACACCTCGCAAAGGCTTTGATAGCAGCAGGTGAGAACGAGAAGGCATCGAAGTGCCGAGAGAAGGTCACGGCGCTGCGTGGAGGGGTGCCTACTTCCTCGCCTGTCGAGCAACAACCCGAACCGGAGCAGGTCCAACCATCGGAATATGTGGAACCGGTGTTAGAATCGGAATCCTTCGTAGAGACACCAACCACAGAACCATTCGAACCGGAGCCCACTGTCATCTTGGAGAGTGGCTTGAGCGGGGAATTCGACTCAGTTGCGGCAGAGCCTGCCTCGAGGGAAGTGAGCATGGGCGGAGATGGGATGTGGGGCAACGATCCATGGGGGGACGAATCGGAAGAAAGCACCGATATCGACGACGCAGGCGCTCAATTTCAGGATCCGGTTGCTGATCACGTTGCAGTGGAGGAGGCACAGGGGGTGCTCGATGTTCGTCTCGAGGACACCGGCCCCGTAGCAATCTCCCCGGACCCGGAGGTCGACCTAGCTAGAGCGGCTCTCGATGCTCAATCTGCAGTCACCTCATCAGAGCCGATGAGTGCGGAATCGTCAGCGATTGCGAACTCAGCCGTCGAGTGGTACAACAAGGGATTAGTCCTTCTGGAGGACAAGCGGTTCAAGGAGTCTCTCGGCTGCTTTGAGAAGGCACTTCCGGATGCGGCCGACAACGACGATCTGGCTATCAGAGTGTTGAATGGCAGAGGTCATGCACTCTATTACATGGAGAACTACGCCGAATGCATCCGAGCCTACCACGACGCGATGCGAATCGACAAGAATCGCGTCACAGGACAGGCACTCTACAACATGGGAACAGCATATGCAGAGGTCCAATTGTACGATGACGGAATCAAGTGCTTCAAGCAAGCACAGAAGCGCGGCCTCTCGAAGGAAGAGAAGGCAATGTGCAAGGAACAGATTAGGCGTTGCACGGAATTGCTGAAGGTGCAGAAAAGACGAGCGAAGGCCTGAATCTGCTGGATACTCAGCGAATATCCGGTTCACAGCCGCCGATGGTTCAAGCCTGCTTGATCGGAATGGCTACTTAGACAACATTCGCATTCTCCATGGCTGCGCGAACCGATTAGAACCCCCGCCCAGTCCCGAGTTCGATGAGACGAGGAGTCAAGGCCCAGCCTCCGATCGAGGAAGAGAGGCTCAAGGTCAGGGCGCCCAAGGAAACCGCAGCCGGATTTATGGGGGTTCAGAAGTCGTTCGCCATCGGACTTAGAGAGGCCGGATTGAAGCGCACGATCAAGACGATGAGGGCCGTGAACAAATTCGATGGCTACGATTGCCCGGGTTGTGCTTGGCCTGATCCTGATGATCACAGAAGCGGCTTTGAGTTCTGTGAGAATGGAGCCAAGGCATTCGCCACCGAGGCTACGAAGAAGAGGGCGACACCCGAATTGATTGGCAGCATGACCGTGGGCCAACTCTCAGAGATGAGCGACATGGATCTTGACAAGCTAGGAAGAATCACTCACCCCATGATTCTGAGAAGTAATTTGGAACGCTATGAGAAAATCGGATGGAATGAAGCGTTCCAAAAAATAGCTGCAGCAGTAGCTGGACTCAACCAACCCAAGGAAGCCGTGCTGTACACAAGTGGCAGGACCTCCAATGAAGCCGCATTCCTCTGGGGGACGCTGGCTCGCCAGATTGGCACGAACAACCTCCCTGACTGCAGCAACATGTGCCATGAGTCGAGTGGCTACGCATTGACGAGATCAATAGGGATCGGGAAGGGCACCGTGAAACTATCATGCTTTGAGAAGGCGGACTTGATTCTGGTCATCGGTCAGAATCCTGGGACCAATCACCCTAGAATGCTCACTGCGCTCTCCGATTGCAAGAGGAATGGAGGGTCGGTAATCAGCATCAACCCACTTGTGGAGACAGCGATGAAGCGCTTCAAGCATCCTCAGAAGCCATTACAGATGCTCGGACGTGGTACGCAGATTGCTGACGATAATCTTCGGGTGAGAATCGGAGGGGATGCGGCCCTGCTGAAGGGGATTGCCAAGGTATTGCTCCTCAAAGGTGGTGTAGATGATGAATTCGTGAAAGAGCACACCATAGGCTTCGAAGAATGGAAGTCGCACATCGAATCCGTGGATTGGGTAGATATCGTCAATCAGTCAGGAATCAACAAGAAGAAAATAGAGGAAATCGGTGAACTGATATCTAAGTCGAAGCGGATGATAGTGTGCTGGGCCATGGGTCTGACCCAGCATTCAAACAGTGTCGGAGTGATTCAGGAGATAGCTAACATCCTCTTGGCTGGAGGGCATTTCGGCAAACCTGGTGCAGGTGCTTGCCCCGTCCGGGGCCACTCCAATGTACAAGGGGATCGGACGGTGGGTATCAACCACCTTCCGAGCGAAGGGTTTCTATCGGCATGTGAGGAAGCGACGGGAATCCCGATGCCGAGGGAGAAGGGGTACGATGCAGTCGAGTTCATTCAGGCTGCGTTGGAGGATGAGGTCAGACTCTATATGTCGATGGGAGGGAACCTAGTGTCTGCGATGTCGGATACCGAGAGAGTAGCTGATGCCATCAGACGAATCGACCTCACTGTACAGGTGTCCACCAAGATGAACAGATCGCACTTGGTGACTGGTAAGACCGCATTGATTCTTCCATGTCTCGGTAGGACCGAAAAGGATTCAGCTGGCTTCGTAACTGTGGAGAACTCCATGGGACTCGTCCATTCCAGTTCCGGTTCGCTCGACCCTGCATCCGAACTCTTACTGTCGGAACCTGAGATTGTCAGAAGAATTGGGGCTGCATGCTTCCCAGATGGGCCATTCGACTGGGATTCTATGTCTGACCATGATTCCGTCAGAGAAGTCATTTCCAGATGCGTCCCTGGATTCGAGAACTACAACGAGAAGTCGAGACTGGAAGGGGGATTCTACCTTCCGAATGGTCCGAGGGATGGACCGGATTGGAGAACCGAATCCGGCAGAGCACAGTTCCATTGCAACGAACTGCCAGAGCGAGAAATCGTTGAAGGGAGATTCATTCTCATGACGGTCCGTAGCCACGATCAGTACAACACCACGATATACGGGATGGACGATAGGTACAGAGGGATATACAACGCAAGAAGAATAGTCATGATGAATGTCGAGGACATGTCAAATCTTGGTTTGGAAATTGGAGATTTGGTAGACATCACCAGCCACTGGGGAGGTCGCGAGATTAAATCCGAGAAGTGGAAAGTCGTACCTTACGATATCCCAAGGGGAAACCTCTGCGCCTACTTCCCTGAGGCGAATGTCCTCGTCCCATTGGAGAGCACGGCTGAAGGGAGCAATACACCCACATCCAAATGGATAGAGGTGAGCATCGCGGTTAGAGAAAAATAGTGGCCTGAGAATCCTGATTCAATGCTCTACTCGGTGTCTGCCTGAGCAGACGTTCGCACCAGCCTCGGACAGGAAGTCGATCAAAGTCATGCCATGGGCTCGCGCCACATCGACCGCGAGAGTTGTGGCTGCTCCTACTCCACAGAGGACCGAGACGCCGGCCCTAATCGCCTTCTCGGCCATCTCGAAGGCTATCCGGCCTGACAAAATCACCACCTGATTGTCTAGAGGGAGGGATTCAGCTAGCAGCGAGCGACCCACTAATGCGTCCATGGCGTTGTGCCGACCAACGTCCTCGGCGATGTCGAGCAACGAGCCGCGCGCATCGAATCGGGCTGCGGCGTGAACACCTCCGGTTCGAGAGAATATGGATTGAGCGTTCCTCATCGATGCAGCCATTGCTTGCAGGGTAGCATGATTCACCCTCGGATTAGGGGGTAACTCCCTGCAACCGTCCACGAATGGAGTTGGAGTTTCCAATCTGCCACAGATCCCGCAAGAAGTCCCTATGGTCGTCCGGCGGCTCCGAATACCTTCCGCTCTCGCACCTCGTAGCTTCACGACGAGCCCTCCCAAATTTCCCTCTATGGATACTATATCGGGTGCTCGCTGGACAACGCCCTCTGAATGGAGGAAGCCAGCGACGAGATTCCTATCGTTGCCAGGAGTCCTCATGAGTATGCCGAAGTCGATGCGATTTCCTTTTTCATCGGCCACTTCGATTCGGAGGGGGGCTTCCAAAGCGAGGTGATCAACTGCAGGACGCTGTTTCTCGTTGCCGATTCGAATGATTGGTCGCTCTTCCGAACCTTCATCCATGTTGGTGCGATCCGGCTCATAACCTTCGCCTTGACGGTTCACAGCGTTACTTCCAATCTTTGAAGTGAGAGAGGAAAGAGCGAGAGTCATGGGTAATGGTTCGAGTGTGCTAGACAGACTGATCGCCTGTGGCCTCACGGAGAAGGATGCTAGAGTCCTGTTGACGCTCGCTGGACAGCCTCCGATGAAAGCCAGCGATGTCGGCCGGACCATAGGGCTGTCCCGGATGGATGCTTACAACACATTGCGACGTCTTCAAGACAGCGATCTGGTAAGGGCTACGATAGACAAACCAATGCGATTCAGCAGTGGTACAATCGAATCGACCATCGAAACCCTAGTCCGCCAGCAGGAGGCGGAACTAGATCACTTGAGGGCCCACTTGGAAGAGATGCGTACCGGTGAATCGACACCCTCTCTCTCGTCGCTTGCATCCGACCACGGCGAGGCGACATTCACCGTAGTCAAGGGCAGGAATGCTATTCATTCAACGATAACTAGGCTCATTGAGGACTCTGAGAGAGAGGTATGGTGCCTACTCGGCAAGAACGGAGTTCTTCCACTGATGCGTAGGGGCGATCACGACTCTCTGAACGCGGCTGCACTCAGAGGAGTTCGAGTGAGGATTCTCGCCAGCATAGACAGACGAACACTTTCGGCCTTCGATTTGTTCGATGACAGCATCGAAATCCGACACTCCGAACAGAGGAGCGTCCAAGCCCTGCTGGTCGATGACGAGATCGCTGTGCAGACCGTGGTTCACGATTCCAATCCACACGGCCGAGGAAAAGAGGAAGCCGCACTAATGATAGAGGCGGGTGGCTACATTAGAGCCCAAACGGAACTCGCCGAAGCGGCATGGGGAGCGGGTGTCGCTCTGAGCGCCGTCAGGAGCCGGATACAAGAAGGAAGAATTACCGAGCCACTCCGGATCAATCTCGGACATGGGTCCTTCTACCAGAGATTGCGCGAATCATTGACCTCCGACATTGCCAGCGGTACCGGGGCGGACGAAGAATGGACGAATGCCGTCCTCCGACATGGCTCACGAAGAATGTCTCCGAGCGAGGCACCTGTACCACAACTAGCAGCTTTCGGGATAGATGTCAATGAGATTCTCCGTACTGTTGGGAGGCGAATCGGTGAGGAGATCCTCCTAGAATCCGGCGCCCCATCCAACGAGGAGGATTTCCGCCGAAGATTGCAGAGGACTTGGTCGGAATTGGGCATGGGTAGAATAGAATTCGAAGGCGAACCACTGCGTTCGATTAGAGTTCACGACTCGGGCTCATGCGGTGGGGATTTGGACCGTGGCATTCCTTTCTGTCATCTGGACGAGGGGATTCTAGAAGGAATCTTGCAGAACAGGTATGGGAATTTTGTCCGCGCCATCGAACGGGAATGCTCGTCGGCTGGTGAGAACCACTGTCACTTCGACATCCTGCTTGAGGGAGAAGAAATCGAAAGGCAATCTGCCCAATGATCACGAGCCACCGTTGAAATAACCCAACGCTCAGGATTGGACGGGATTCACATGGGCCTTCTCGGAGATGGAGGATTCTCGCTGCCAATCGCCTCTGAAATCGAAGTAATTCAGGCATCGATTGAGGTAACCGAAGCCGCTGCGAAGGCGATGGTGGAGGCGATCGGTGAGGACGCGAACACGCACGCATTGGTTGTAAGTGCTGATGCAGGTGGCTGTTCCGGCTTCATGTATGACATGAAGATTGTCAATAGACCCGAGGGGGATGAATGGCAAGTTGTCCACGATGATGGATTCAAGGTGATGATCCATGACCGGGATAGCAGCCGTCTGAATGGGATTCGCATCGACCATAGAGAGAGCCTGATGGGGGGAGGATTCCAGATTGAGAATCCGAACGCCGAACGCGGATGCGGATGTGGAAAGAGCTTCGGGTGAGCCGATGCTAATCGACACCCTCTTGCTCAGGGGAGCGTGTATACTACGTCGCCCTTCCACCTCGACGGTCGTCGAGGGAGAAGATTCCCTCGGCCTCCTAGACAGGCTATTCACCCAGTCCTTGAGTGATATGAAGGAGATGGAGGTTCGTCGTTCGTTTCTTTGCGATGCTCTCGGTAGGGCTATTGATCACCTTCTGGTGTGGAGACTGGAAGGCCAGATTCTCATCATCGGCCTCGATGGGAGGGGTGACGAACTTCGATCTGTGCTGTCCGAATCGGTATCTTGGAAAGACGATATCTCGATAACCGTGGGAGACGATGCGATTGCAGATCTGTGGCTAATCGGCGATGCCGGCATCCGATGTCTAGTCGGAATGGGAATCGATTCTGACGACATGTATCCCAGTCAATCCGTCTCATTCGGACCGGCCTTTGTGGCCGAATCAGAGTCCATCGAAGGCCATCCGTCATATCGTCTCGTGATGCCCAGTGACGCTCTCAATACCATCGTGGCATCTCTCGTCTATCAAGGAGCAACGGAGATGCTAGATGCCGATTGGGAGCAGACCCGAATCGTGGCGGGAATCCTTGGCGGTAACGAAGTCGATGGAACCACGATTCCATTTGAACTCGGTGCCTTCAAGGATGTTTCACTGAGCAAGGGTTGCTACCCAGGTCAGGAGATCCTCGCCAGAATGGAGAGTCGCGGCAAGCTCGCACGGACCCTGAAACACCTCCGCAGCGACACTCCATTGAACGTCGGACGGCATGAAGTCGAGGATGGCAGACCAATCGAAGTGACATCGAGCGCTAGATTAGGGGATTCGACGATTCTGATGGCTCTATGCCACCCATCTCAATCACCACCAATCAACTTGGCCGATGGGACTTCTCTAGTGCCCCTATGACCTCAGTTCCGTCAGCCGAGTGAACCGAGGCAACGCATTTCAAGCCGACCCTGCACGCGTCGACATGGCCGAGACAGGTATCCGGTCCTCCCTAGCCCTCGCACTATTGATGATGCTAATGTCATCGAGCGGTACGGTCGGCTCCGATCTCGTCGAGACACCGAATCGAAACCGGATGGATTCTCATCTTCTCGACGCGATAGAGTCACAGATTCCGGAAGACATCCCAATAATCATCCAATTCTCTTCTCCACCTACACAACTGCAGCGCATGCTACTGGAAGCTTCCGGAGCACCCATCGAAGTCGAAGCACCTCTGATTAATGGTGGGCTGATTCGGTGCACAACACATCAGGCATCTGAGGTTTCGAATATCGATGGCATCCGTTGGATGGAATTGGATCGACCATTGGAAACTTTCGCCCTGACTGAGGCACCCATCACTCCGGACCACATCATGATGCACGAGACGACACACACCATCAACGCCACCACAGCATGGTCACGCGCGATTATCCAGAGAGATGGATCGATTAGGATGACAGCTTCTGGACACTTCTTTGAATGGGACGGTACAGGAGCGACAGCTGTCGACCTAGACACTGGAGTCGATTCAGAACACCCAGATTTCGATTATGTGGGGTCGTGGCAAGGAGAGAAGGTGATCTACTCTGCGAAATACGACGGGACCGGGTGGACTGAGACCAAGAACTCCGACACAAGCTCAGGCCACGGCACACATGTTGCGGGCACCATAGCTGGCAATGGAGATGCCTCAGCAGGGCGTAGGATGGGGGTCGCGAAGGGTGCTACCATGGTGGCACTCGGGACTGGAGATGGAGTCTCGATATTCGCCGCAGAGCAAGGTCTTGAGTGGGTCTATGCGAACAGTCGGCCAGGTCAGAATGCCCACAACATCCGCGTGGTGTCGAATTCTTGGGGAACAAATGGAGACTACAACCCTGAAGGAGCCATCGCGAAAGTCACCGATCGGCTGACTCACGACAATGGTGTCGCGGTCATATTCGCTGCCTCGAACAGCGGCGGCAACGGCGGTGAGGCGGACGATGACCTGCGGACAAATGCGTATGCTAACACGCCTAGCGCGATATCCGTCGCCGCTCTCTCACATGACGGGAGTCAGGTCACATCGTTCTCCAGCCGAGGATGGCAGTCGCAGCAACACACTTGGCCAGACATCGGTGCTCCTGGCCGCGACATCTGGGCCACGGCCCCGCGACGGACCGTAATCGATCTGGCCCAGCGTCCGAGCGATCACGACCTCTACTACATGGCGATAAGCGGCACCTCGATGGCGACCCCGCACATCGGTGGAGTAGCCACCATGCTCATCGCTTCCGCCCCCTCACTCGGAGTCGCGGATTATCATCGTGAGGACCACGATAGCGGCTCCAGTCTGGTAACTGGTGAGGCGCCACAAGGGTACGACCAAGAGGACTGGGGCGAGGCGAACAACACCAGACTCCACGAGGTTGAACTAATTCTGGAATTAACCAGTGACTATCTCCCGAACTCGTGTGAAGAGAGCGAAGAAGACTCCTGTGACGACATAACGGAGGAATGTCACGTCTCCATGACAGGACTATGCCATGATTGGCGAGTTGGGCACGGTTTGGTCAACGTCGACCGTGCGCTGGCACTCTCTAGAACACTGCAATTACTGAGGGATTCCGACGGAGATGGCTTGGTCGACACCGACGCCACTGTGTGGGATGCTCTCGAGAGGTACGGTACCATGATGGCCACTAGAGCGATAGAGTTGGAGACCGATCGTCTTACCCACTCTTGGAAGGGGGAATGGAGCCATTGGAACAATGGTCCATCCGGATCCTTCGGCACCTACGCAACGGATGATCGCCACTTCGTTTGGTTACCGAATGGAACCACCTCATTGGAAGCGACCTTCACCATCACACAGAGGAGCATCGAAGAAGGATTGCTCGGACAGCATTCACTGCAGATCGATGTGGGTGAAACCGGTGACAATGACGCTGGTCAAGGAGAAAGAGAGGGGGATACTGTCCACTACATCGTCGATATCGACGAATCGATGTGGGAGTCCTGGGTAGAGTTCGATGTAATCGGAAATGGAATCACGCTGATCCCCTTCTCCGAAGTCGATGACGAGTTCTACGAACCTCTCTTCGACTACAAGGTCGATGTATTATTACAACTCGATATGAGTGAGCCTAGAACTGTAACCATCTCACAACGACCTGATTTCTACAGCGATCTCGATCCTGCACCGCCGAGCGCGGTTTACGACCCTGCGACCACACCGACGCTAACGATGATCAGGGGAGTCTACGACGAGAGTGCGATAGAGCCCATGCAGATTGGAATCGGGATGCAAGCCTTGAGCGGAGCCTCAATGTCTCTTCTGATTGGCATGACTACTGGATTGCTCATCCTCCTCGGTGCCGCATTTGAGATAGGCCGGAAGATGAGCTACGATCCTTCCTCGGTTGACTCCGAAGCAAGTACAGATGTTGATTCTGATTGACTGGATGGTTCCGTTCCCTCCCGGCTCTCCATCAGGAAGGTTTGGCGGGTCTGCTGACATCTCCGATTACGCTCTTTGAGCGAGCGAGTTGGTCGAAGGTCAAGTGCTCATCATCCTCCTCTGGCAAGCGCTTCCCGGCATCGAGCCAAGCGCGCAGCCTCATCCTCGGGGTCAGTGCCATGTCTCCAAGATGGCGTGTGTACTGGTAGACCATGGGGTCGTGGTCATCGACGACTTGCCTCATGAACGAGTCGCGAACCAATACTCCGCGTCGCCTGAAGAAGGTGAATTCCACGGCGATGCCGATTAGAGTCGCCGTGTACAGCACCGCTAGAACCACTATCGCGAAGACGACCGGATCAGCGAAGAGTGTCAAACCAGTTCCATTGGCTATGTGCATCATCTGTCGAGCGAGAAGCAACACCAATCCAACTCCTATAATTGGTGTCACATGGGATTCCACCATCGTTTCGAACGGAGTTAGGCGCCGCTTCGCGGTGTCAGCGAAGACGAGGGCGCCGCTGGTAGCTGCCGTGACTATCGAAATTAGAGAAGCTAGGAAGAGGTATATCACCGCCGAGGCGACCGCTATCAACCACCAAGGTGCTGGCAGGTAGAGAGCCATAAGGAAAGCGAATAGGCCGAGGAATACCGTCACTGGCAACCTTGAAACCGAGACGATTAACGGATCGAGTTGCTTGGCTCCATCATCTAGATGTGGAATCGCAACTACCTCCCATCTTGTCCAGCGAACGATAACGCCGAGTGCGAAGGAGAGGAGGCGCTTGTCGATGAGCACCCACTCCATCAGTCTAATCAGAGGGATGAGTGGAAGTGTGAGGGGGATTGCTATCAGGCTCATCAGAGGCCAGACGGCAAGGCCGGGCAGCAGCATGAAGTGAGCGATGCTGAGCGGATGAAGCAGACCCGTCTCTATCCGTCCTTGTCGGGCGGCATCCAAGTCGAGACGGCGAGCCTCCCGATCGAGCGCTTTTCGATAGCGGCGCAGTGGCTCTCCTGCATCCAGTACCTTCTCGACCTGTGCCCGGTAAGCGTCATGTTCCGGTTCCCGTCCAGTCCAAGTTCCCCAGAGCAATTTGACGGGAGCGGCCAGCCACAGTGGCGATGTGAGAATGACGACCGACCAGACCAGCGACTCAATCATCATCGCAGCCCTCGTGCGGATGATGCGCCATCAACGGTGCGGTCTTGTCGATGCTCATGAGGCCTTCCGGAGGATCAAGAAGCATCAGCGAAGCGTCGGGAGACCGCTTCCCAGTCAACGACTTCCCACCAAGCGTCGATGTAGTCGCCTCGTCCTGGTCCGAACTTCTTGTAGTAGGCGTGCTCCCAGACATCGATGCCGAGGATAGGTCTGCAACACCCATCCATCAGGGGGTTGTCCTGATTGGGAGTCGAGCATATGCAAAGTCCGTCATCACAGATTCCGAGCCAAGCCCAACCACTCCCGAATCTGGTCATCGCGGCGTTCTTGAAACGAGCCTTGAACTCCTCGAAGGAGCCGAAAGAGGCGTCGATTGCGTCGGCAAGATCGCCGCTCGGAGAACCTCCTCCATCAGGCGACATCACCGTCCAGAAGAGGCAGTGGTTCCACCACCCTCCACCGTTGTTGCGAACCGCGGGGATGTCCGAATAATCTGCCAACAATGTCTCTATGGAAGCTCCTGAGAGACCATTTCCCTCTACCGCTGCGTTCAGGTTGTTCGTGTAACCATTGTGATGCTTGGAATGATGAATCTCCATCGTCATGGCGTCCAAGTGCGGTTCGAGTGCATCGTAGTCATAGGGTAGGTCTGGCAGTTCAAAGGTCATGCTTCTCGACGCGGTGAGAACGATTGGAGACTTGAATCCTCGTTCGCGAAGGAAGTGCGCTCTTCGGGACAGACGCGCCGCGGTAACGTTCATCGGCGAGTCGAGCAGGGCGTCGTTCGATGGCGAAGGTAATCGTGACCGACGGACTATCAGAGCGCGCCATTCAGATGCTTGAATCCGCCGGTCATGAGGTGCTCAATCGCAGGTACACGGCCGTAGAATTGTTAGCTGGTGGATTGGACGGAGCCGAAGCGATAGTCGTCCGCAGCGCTACTAAGGTCACCGGAGAAGTGATCCGAGCGACACCATCGCTCCGATTCATCGGACGAGCAGGTGTCGGTGTCGACAACATCGACATCGATATGGCCACTGCGACTGGGATAGCCGTCTGCAACGCACCTTCTGCATCGACACAAAGCGTGGTGGAATTCACCATCGGGCACCTGATAGCATCAAGCAGGAAGATCGTTCAGGCTGACCGAACCTTGCGCTCGGGCATTTGGGCGAAGTCCGAATTGAGAGGTAGCGAGATAGCCGGGAAGAGACTTGGCGTGATTGGCATGGGCAGAATCGGTCGAGCGGTGGCGGATGCTGCCTCTGCACTCGGCATGGAAGTACATGCTTGGAGCAGATCCCTGACACGGGAACGGGCGAAAGAATTGGGGGTAGAACACCACGACAACATCGACTCGCTGCTAGAATCCTGCACGCACATCACCCTCCACTGCAGTCACGTCGAAGAGACCCATCACCTGATCGATAACAGAAGGATAGGTCTGATGCCAGGAGTTGCACCCGATGGAACTCCGTGTGGCAACCACCTCATCAATGTCGGCAGAGGTGGGTTGATTGACGAGGCAGCGGTTCTGGAGGCTCTCGAGGATGGCAGACTTTCCTCCTGTGCACTCGATGTTTTCGAGATAGAGCCACCAGCCGATGACCCCCTCCTTCAACACCCTAGATTCCACGGATCCCCCCACATCGGCGCTGCGACCTTTGAGGCTCAGGAACGTGTCGGCACAGATATCGCGAGCGCTCTAATAGATTGGTTCGCAGGCAGCAGCCCATCATCCCTTCTGAATGGCGTCAATCCTACTAGATAACGAAATTGTGACCTCTTCGATAGCATTCTATGCACCCGATAAGGCCAAGGTGTCATTCGAGTCGATGCATTGCGATCAGCTCGGAACGGAATCGCTCAAGCGATTCAGGCACATCGATTCCTGAGATGGGCTTGTTGAGTGGTATGCCGGAATCCTTCTTCATCCGCCAAACCTCGCTGTTGAATGCACATAGTTCATCGGTCAAGTTCGAGAGTTCGGTTGGATCACCCTCCAATTCGGAGTGATCTTCCAAGGGTGGATGAGGATGTCTTCTGACATCTGTGGCCGAGACGCCGTAGAGAGTCTCTGATAGGTGATGCGAGAAGAATGGGCAGATTGGTGAGAACATAGACAGCAGGTCCCTGACGATTCGATGCACGGTCCAAGCAGCGGCTCGATTGCCGTCGTACAAACGACCCTTAGCCATCTCCAGCCAGTGGCTGGGGAAGATGCCCGTCCCGAACCCCTTCAAAGTCTGCCCAGCCGTGTACACGTCAATGGACCTCCATGCATGTTCGACTCGATTGACAAGGGCACCAAACTCGGATAGAATCCATCGGTCAGCCGGAGAGAGTTTTTCGGGAGTTCGATCTAAGTCCTCAGGTACCTCGAACTGACTGGCGAATCGAGCGACGTTGAACATCTTCGTCAGCACTCCGAAGTACTTCGCTTCAATCTCTTCAGGATTGATATGGAAGTCGTCACCGACCTGAGCGTCACAAGCCTTCCAGAGACGGAAGCATTCACTGCCAATCTTGTTCGCTCTCAGTTGGACTGTGCGCTCAGGCCCCTTCACCTTCCATGAACCGGTGCGACCTTGCGCACCGCATTCGAGTACCGAATCGGCATCTATCCCGTTGCCCAAGGACTTGGACATCTTCCTTCCCCACGGATCCATGCCGAGTCCGTCAATCCAGACATGGGCGAACCCAGGTCTGTCGAGCAACAGAGTAGACTTGAGCAGGGTGTAGTACAGCCAGGTCCTGACGATCTCCTTCCCCTGTGGCCGGAGTGCGGTAGGGAAGGCGCGCTCGAACGTACCTTCATCGCCTAGATAACCGCTGACGAATAGGTTCGAGTTGCTGCTGTCCATCCATGTATCGAACACTTTCTCCTCACCCATCACCTCTCCAAGATTATCCCGCAATTCATCCCACGAGCCTAGATCCTCACGACTCTCTCGGTCTAGGACACGGCTTCCATCTGGTGGTCCATGTCGCCAAGGTTGTACATACTGACCCGCAGGGGGCACTACGACCTTGCCTCCAGAATCCGCGTACCAGATTGGTATCTCGGTGTGGTACCATCGACGTCGACTGATTGGCCAGTCGATCGTTATGTTCTCCATCCAGTCTAGAAGGAACTGCTCGTTTCTCTTAGGTATGAAGTCTATCTGTTGGATCAACTCTCGCATCCGATCCTGTACATGTGTCTGGCGGACATACCACTCCTTCAGCAAGATGATCTCGACTGGGTTCTTTCCTCGTTCGCTGACCGGAACCTCCTGCTCCCGCTCGGAGGAGGCAACGAGGCGGCCGGATTCCTCTAGAATCTCGATGGCAGACTGGCGGGCATCAACCACCTTCAGTCCAGCCAATGGGCCTGCGACCCCCGTCATCCTTCCTTCAAGATCTATCGCTTGGAAAGGTGTGAGGCCCATCTCACGGAAGATGGTAACATCGTTCTGATCTCCGAAGGAGCATACCATGAGAACCCCGGAACCAAAATCGGACTTGACCGACGGATGGGTTCTCACCTCGACCGTTGGCTCCCGTCCCGACACCTCCATGGGCAGCAACAATCGCTTACCAACCAAGTCACGATGGCGCTCGTCATCGGGGTGCACGGCGACCACCCCGCAGGCGCAGATTAATTCCGGCCTAGTGGTCGAAATGACAACATCGTCTCCAGAATCAGTCGTCCACCGCACATCGACCAGCTGTGTCATCCTAGTCAGGCGCTCGACCTCGGCATCTGCAATCGTGGTACCCTCCACCGGATCGTAGATATTCGGTCTAAGGTCCTCTATGACGTCTCCCCGCTGGAATAGGTCGACGAAGATTGCCTGAGTCACCGCGCGATAATCCGGTGCATCGGTCAGATACTCCTTGGTGAAATCGCATGATAAGCCGACCCGCATCGCAGTCTCTCGCATCGCTTGTGTGTAGGTCTCGATGGTGGTCGAGCATAGGTCAATAAATTCCGCTCGATCATAGGTTCTCATCTTCCTGCCAGTAGCCTTCTCGACTGTGAATTCGATGTTTATCCCATTTCGATCGACGCCCCACGGAAAGTACACCTCTTTGCCGAGCAGACGCTGGCTCCTCGCGATCACGTCGATCATGGAGTACTGTGCGACGGCTCCAATGTGCCAAGTGCCGGATGGATAGGGGGGCGGTGTATCGATTACGAACAACTCGCGGTCACTGGATTGATCGAATCCGTAACGAGAGTCGTATGCGGGTCGGTCGGAATAGTGCTCTTCTTGGATACGCTTCTCCAGATCGACCGACCATCTCTTCTCAGGAATGCTGGGGCTTGACATCTCGCCTCACCCTCCCTTCAGAGCGAGCCGGCGTAGGACGCCGTGCTCTTCACGATTCCTGCGCGAGTGGATGTATGGATGGTCGAGACCCTCATTCAATCGGCGCCTCCGGCGCCACATTCCTAATCCAACTACCAGCGCTCTGACCTGCGACGGATTGAAGGTAGCGACTCCGGCACCGCGACTCGGCGAATGTCATGGACGATGAGAAGGGCCGTCGCCTCGACGTCTCCTCTCTGAAGGATGCCGTCGGCGAGCGAATGACGGCAGCGAGCGATGCAGTGAAGCGTCGCGTGACCGAATTCGATAGCGAGAAGGCAATCGACTCCTTGCTGAACGCGCCATCTGCGATTCGTCGTGAACTCTCTCAGATGACGGTCTTCGGTGTTCTGACCCGAGCGCCCCTCTTCACCGTACTCGTGTGCATAGCCGCGACCCTGTTCTTCACCTTGCACTCGGGCATGAATGATTGCCGAGATGGGTGGGAATTCGATTTCTGCAATGAAGAGTCCTCACTGAACGTGAACGGCGATCTCGCGGTCTATCTTCCCGTCGAGAGTGAGGTGAACGAACACATCCAGAGAGTCGAGGAGGACTGGACGACGAATGTCATGGTCATCTATGTCGAATCCGAGGACTACAATGTGACTTCGAAACAGATTCTTGATCAGATGGATGCCGTCGAGCGTCGTCTCAATTGGTACATGGAAGACGACGGTTACAATGACAATGTCATCTACATATTATCCATCTCGACCGTTGTCAAGGAAGTCAACTCGAGTGCTGTCCGTGTTTCTAAGGCGTTCTTCTCCGGCTTAGCGCAAGCGAGCGGGAACGATGGAATAGGGGACGCGATAAACGACACCATCGATGATCAGCAGGATTTGCTAGGGAACTACGCGATACCAGAAGAGCAACAGCGCATCAATCAGATCATCGGCGAATTGCCCGAGAATGCCCGCCGTAAACTCGTTCGAACCGTCCACACCGATTCTAATGCCGATGGATTGATCAGCAGTGAAGAGCGAACACCATACTGGAATCGTGCAGTCGTCATCGTCGGAATATCTGATGAGTTGGACAAGGATGGCGATGGTGAGCCGGAGTTCACGATAGGTGAGTTAATCGCGAATACACAGGCGGAAATTGACCGGGTCAGTCAGGAGAATGGCTGGTCAAACCTCAATCTCTCGATGACTCTGACCGGGCCGGTCCCAATCACAAACGCAGTCACGGAATATTCGTTCAAACTCTTCTGGCAGATATTCCCATTCGGAATAGTAGCGGTCGCATTTGTGCTCTTCCTATTCCACTGCGATGTTCTGCAGACAGGTAAACCGAGTTGGATTCAAGGACTCAAGGTCGTCATCATCACCGGCCTGCCCACCCTTTGTTCGGTTTGGATGACTCTCGGGATCATAGGTCTCATCGATTACGAGGTGACGATGACGGTCATCATAGTCGGCCCTATCATACTCGCCCTCGGTGTATCTTACGGACTGCACATCACCAATCGCTATGCTGAGGCGAAGGGGAATCCTCGTGAGAAGATGGCTCTCGCCCTTGAATCGACCGGGCGAGCAGTTTTCCTCTCAGCGGTCACGACGATCATCGGTTTCATCTCCTTGACATTCACTCCTATGAAGCCCATACAGACGGTGGGTTGGGCGCTAGCCGGGGGGATCGTCGTCGTCTATGTGATGACTATGATCATGGTACCGAATCTGACCATGCTACTCGATCTAGAGAAGCCATCACACCCCCCACCCAAGATGTTCGTTCGGTTGGTCGAACAACCAATCAGGCACAATCGGATAGCACTGGTTCTGTTCGTGGCACTGATGCTCTTCAGCGCTGGCGTCTCACGTAGCAATGTGGAGGAGAACATCGAGTTGCTGGAGATGGCTCCTGAGGATGAGCCGAGCGTCCTCAAAATGAAGACCTATTCAGACGAATTCGACGCCGGCCAACCCGGATTTCTTCTGATTGAGGGTAACATTAGGGCCGAACCAGAGTTCGATGTGAATGCAGGAGATCCATTTGAGAATCTGAAGGGTATAGAGCAGTTGGAGAGCGAGGTCAACCTCGTCAACAGAACTACAGCCGTGAGCATAGTCTTCCTGATGAAGGCGATAGCGGTATCCGTCAATGTTAGTGGAGAAGGGTTGCTGGAACAGTGCGATCTTCTACCTGGCGGTCCCAGCAAGGATGTCTGCTACCTTATCTTTGATCGGGAGCAAAAGCAGAACGCGTCATTCTGGGAGGTGCTCAGAACCCTCGATAACCAAGACGCTGGTGGTAGGCAGACGCAGAATTTCCTCCTGTATGTATTCTACAACAGCCTAACCAGCGAAACCAGAGAGTTGTTCATCGCTGAAGACTATGATCGTTCTCTGATCTACGTCGACATGCCTTTCATGGATGTCAAACAGACATCGAACGCGACCCGTCAGATAGATCAGTTCGCCGCTCAAGACCA
This sequence comes from uncultured Candidatus Poseidoniales archaeon, assembly GCA_964585295.1. Lineage (GTDB taxonomy): Archaea > Thermoplasmatota > Poseidoniia > Poseidoniales > Thalassarchaeaceae > CAUZSY01. The sequence goes on from CAZPCY010000002.1 coordinate 187,255, forward strand.
CGACGGGTCAATCACCTCTACCCCTCTTGTCGGTGTCGCTTCGATTACCATAGAGGTGAACGAACTCATCGTCGGCTCGCAATGGTCATCGCTTGGATTTGCCCTACTTTTCACCCTGCTCACACTAGGATTCGTCTTCAGAGATGGTCGATACGCATTCCTCACGACCCTGCCGGTCGTCTTCACCGTGGCAATGCAATGGTTGGTCATGCATGCTCAAGGGGTCGATCTCTCCCTAGTGACGGTTATGATCGGGTCGATTCTGGTCGGTGTAGGAGTCGACTTCTCGATTCACATAGCGAATCGGGTGAGAGAACTGGGAGGGACAATGGAAGCGATTAGAACAGCCTGCGCTAGCACCGGCATGAGTCTCGCCGAAGCGGCGGCTTCAACCATCGCAGGACTCACCTGTGCGCTGTTGATACCAATTCCGGCTCTGAAGCCGTTCGTAATAACGATCATCATCCTGCTCATTGTTGCCGCGATTAGCGCGTTGCTGCTGCTACCCGCAATCTACGCTACGATGGTGAAGAGCGGGATGGGTCTAGCTGGCGGCTCGATACAGATGACCAAGCGTCTCGGCCTCGGCCAGAAGCGGGTTGACTCGGAAGGAGAGCCGCTACCAGCAGCCCTGATAGGCGAGAGTGGAGATGCCTGGTGAGCCCCCCAGAAGAACGGAGCCGCAACCGCCATCGCTTTGAGCCGGTTAGGGATGGCGGTTCGATGAGGCGCTGTTGGCTAATGAAATCGGAGCCCGATGTCTACCCTTGGTCGCAGTTGGTTGAAGACGGCAGCACCCATTGGGATGGTGTCCGGAACCATCAGGCGAAGAATTTCATGCGAGATGATATGCGAACCGGCGACCTAGTACTATTCTACCATTCTAACACCAAACCACCGCATGTTGCTGGGATCGCCAGAGTATGCAGGGAATCGTACCCCGACCACACCGCATTGGATTCCAACTCAAGGTACCACGACCCCCGTGCCACCGAAGATGAGCCGAGGTGGTATATGGTGGACATCGAACCGGTGGTCGAATTCGATGATTCGATAACCTTGGCACAGATGAGGGGTAACCCGATGCTAGAAGGGATGCCTCTCCTAGCCAGAGGACAAAGATTGAGTGTCCAGCCCGTCTCAGATGAGCACTTCGATGAGATATGCGAAATGGCAGGGATGGAGGCCCAAAAATGAGCGGGATACGGGTTGCGGCCCGCGCTGCTAGAATCGAATACGCCATTCGGGATGTCGTGGTTCCAGCGACCGCGTTAGAGGCCGCTGGCCACAGCATCCTGAAGTTGAACATAGGGGATCCGATAGCCTACCCGGGATTGCCGACACCAGAACACATGGTCACGGCTTTCCAAGAGAGTCTCGGTCGAGGAGAGACGGGCTATTCCCCCTCGTATGGACTGCCTCCGTTGAGGAGTGCCATAGCAGAGGACGAGGTTCGGAAAGGATGGCCATGCGCCCATGATGACGTCTATGTCTGTCATGGAGTCACTGAGGCTCTGCAACTTGTGTTCGCGGCGACGTTAGAGGAGGGAGATGTTGTCCTCGCCCCTGGGCCACACTACCCACCATACATGGCCTATCCACAGATGTTTGGGGCCGAGACAGTCGAGTATCGTCTAGACCCGAACGATGGTTGGAAGATCGATTTAGAAGACATCGAGGCGAAGATGTCGGAGCGAGTGCGTTTGGTGGTATTGATCAATCCAAACAATCCCACAGGTAATGTCGCTGGAGCCGATGAGATCGACGCGTTGTTGGAGATAGTCGGTAGATGGCCCGGATGCATGCTTATCGCAGATGAGATCTACGACGGACTGGACTTCAGTGGCCGACAAGTCAGCGTGGCATCGAGGAATCTGAAGCGCCACGAATCAGGCCTCAAAGCACCTCCAGTCGTCACACTGAACGGGGTATCGAAAGTGTACTATGCACCGGGTTGGAGGATAGGCTACTTCGCTCTTCACGACCCAAGAGGAAGTGCCGTCGAGGTTCGGGATGGATTGGAACGATTGTTGCGATCTAGACTATGCGCTTCGACCCCTGCACAGATGGGATACCTAGCCGGCTTAGAAGGGCCTAGAGAATGGATGGAAGGATACTCAGAGAAAGTCGCTGCTCAACTCGACCGGTGCATCCAGCGGATTGAGGCGATCGATGGCCTGGAGGTACAGAGACCGGGCGGAGCGTTCTACATGTTCGTTCGGCTCACCGATCCACATTGGGCAGATGACGACAAGGCATTCGTCCTCCGCCTGCTCCACGAAGAACACGTCCTAGTCGTACACGGTAGTGGATTCTCATCCGAATTGGGGCGAGGTCACTTCCGGCTGGTTTACCTTCCACCCTTGGATGTCCTCGACGAAGCCTTCGATCGAATCGACCGCTTCCTTCGCCACCACAGGAGATGAACCAAGCCGAATCAGCAATCTCGGATTGCGCGAATGGCCTCTGATTTGGTATGAAAACCGGTTTCTGCGCGGCCAAAGGCCGCGATTCGCGCGGGCGGAACCGATTAGAACGGGCGGTGTGAGGACGATGCATGATCGCGGCACGCCTGCCTGCCGTAGCCATCATCGCGATCTTCGCCATCCTCTCACTCCCCACTGCCTCTGCTGAGGAGGTTACCGTCCTAGGCGCTGATGTATTCCAACCGATATTGCTGTTGCCAGCTGCGCTAGGAATGCTGGGTGCTCTTGCTCTTTGGCGCTGGCTGCTCCCCACTTCTCTATCCAATCTCCAGGTAGCCTTTGAGGTCGATGAGAACCTGTACGAAGTGCACCGTCTGACCAAGTCGAGGCGGGACGCTCTCAGGATAATCGCAAGGCCTGCAGTGGTCATTGGGGTGCTGCTCTACCTAATGGCCATGAGTGGGGTCGTGATCATACTCGCTGAGGTTGTAGATGACTCGATGATCTGGAAGAGGGATCCGACATGGTTCATTCCGACGATGATCCTGACGGGTATCCTTCTCGTCGTCCCGATCGTACTCTCTCCGTTCATCACGTTGCACGCCCAAATTTCTCCCAAAGGTGGGGCTGAGTCTCGATCGAGGGGGAGATCGAGGCTGTTCTACATTGGCGTCACGGCGACGATGGTCGTCGGGTCGCTAGTCCCTGTCGGTTACTTGGCTTACTATGACCTTCTATCCGTCGATGACGCACAGATCGAGGAGATGAAGGATCGTTGGGATGAGGATAGAGGTCCGTTCTCACTCGCCGTCGCGCGCGTCGACCACGATTGTGTAGACAACCGCCCTGGTCTGGAGCCCCTACCCTACATCGATGGCGTCTCGACGGAAACCGAATGTCTCGCGCTCTTATCGGAGGATGTCAATCCGGCGACCGGTGAACGGGAGGTAATCGAATACGGCTCGTGGATGTCCAATCAGGAGATCTACAACATGCGGGCAGCAGTCCATGCCTCAGAATGGCTAGGGCTCGGTCTTCTGGTCTTCATGTTCCCGACCATCGCCGCGTATGGGCGCATCATGGGAGCATCATGGAACATGCTAGTCGTTCAGAAGTGGAGGACGGTTCTTGGTCGGCCGAATCCAATCGACCCGGATCGTGCGAGTCCATTCGGACGTTTCGCTGCAGCGATGATTGTGCTAGTCCTAGCCACCATGCCTATCGCTGCTCTGAACGGCATCGCCACGCTCGTCTGGGTTCGTCTGGATCAGCCTGAGAACCAGAAGTACATCCTTGATCTAGGTGGCATCATCGGCAACAGCCTGCTAACATTCGTCTCAGGTAACGAGGTACTCAGACAGATGATCGATCTGAAGAACCTCTCTATCGTCTTGGCTGGATATCTGATGCTGAATGTGTCGGTCGTTGGTCTGGCGTTAATCTTTGAGATGATCAGGAACCTATTCCTCGGGGGCCAGAGTATCGGTGGGAATGGTGGCGTGATACTCGGACAAGCGAGGGAGATTAGGTCTGAGGACAGCGTACAGTCAAAACTGCTCTCGTTTGGTCTCGCGGGATTCGCTGGTTATTCTGTACTCCTGTTGGTCCTCCAAGTGTACAAGGAATGGGGCAGCGTGATGCCCTATGTCGAGAGCAACCCCTGGATGACTCCCGACCACATTGAATTCGTGCTTCTTCAGGAGACCTGGAACTTCATCGCCGCGGGTCAAGCGATCTTCCTCCTCACATGGCTGGTTTCCATAACCCGCAACCGTCGGGTCAGGAAAGCGGGATTCGACCTCTCACCTGACGAAAGGCGCGAAGGTGTGGTGAGGACCGAAGAAGGGGACCATCTGCGTCGGTACGTCGAGGGTGCTGCGTCGAACGAGGATGTTGCTGCGTTACGAAGATTCCAGAACGAGAATATCGGTGGTGATCAGGCGGTGGTCAGGCTGGAGAAACAGAGGGCTGCAATGTTGGAATTCGCGATAAGGGGTCTCTGGCCAAAGGCGATAGAGAAGGCTAGAACACTTCTCGCTCAGCGGGGAGGAGATGACGATCATGCACGCATGGTCATAGCGGTAGGTCACATAGCCTCCAGACGACTAGACGCCGCTCGCGAGGCAATCAGCGGCCTGATGCAGGAAGATGAATACAAAGAACCAGAATTAATCGAGTTCTGTGCTGAGTGGATGGATCCATGGAGCGGTGTCGTCGATGAGGATGACTTATACGATTGGGAACACGAGCCATGCATCGATCTAATCAAGGAACTGCAATCTAGATTGAAGTCGTGGGATCCGACCTCAGAGATAGGTCATTCACACAAGGATCGTCTAGCCCATGTAGCGTTGATTAACAGTGTTGGAATGCTACGCTCGCAAAGGCGCTCCGATGAAGGCTTGGATCTATCTATAGGCCTGATCAGACGTTATCCTGGATCGATTAGAGCGAGAATCGGAGCCGCGCTTTGCCTAATCGATCTAGGAGAATGGCACGACGCTCTCGACATCTTCGAAGAACTTGTCGAACACGCCCCAGAGGATCCCCGTGTTCAGGCATTAGGAGGGCTGCTCGGATTCAGGACCGATACCAACGAATTCGAGAGCGCGCTCCTATGTGGTAACGCGAACGATAGGAAGGAGTGGTTGGAACAGGCGCCTGTCAACCCCTATGTCGGTCTCTCCTTGCGGGGTGGGATGGATGAGGCACTGAATGCGAATGTGATGGTCCTCGCTCATGAAGCCCTAGAACGCGGTGTTCCGAGTTCCTTCGCACACTCGAAATTCCATCATGTGATGAACTGGTTGATTCTGATGCCCCTTTGGGCATTGGTTGCCTTCCTCGTCTTCAATCAGATTGGATCATACACCTACGCCGGTTCCACATTCGGCATCTTGATGATGATTCACATCTTCTGGCGCCGATTCCAGAAACAGCAACGGCGAGTTATTCGTTACCGTGACCAGAAGGCGATGATTGCCTACTCGAAGCGATTCAAGCGCAATCGAGTCATCGGAGACCCGGAAAGAATCCCCATTGGGAATGCTCTTCTGGTATCTGGTATTCTCCTGACGGTGAATGGTGTAGTTTTCGATGTTGGATTCCCCGGGTGGATGGCAGTCCGCAACGAACGGCAGCGCAGCCGGGCTTGGAAGCAGTTGATGCATGGCCGCGTCATGGCCATGCGTCGGGCCAAGTTGCCTCGAACTAAGCCACTGCCGAAGGATTGGTGGAAGAAGCGGCCGAAGCCGTACGAGATGGAAGGCAGAGTGCTGGAACGATTGATCGGACCGGCTGCTTATCGAGGCATGACCAGGATGAGACTCCAGGAACAACCTCAAGCCTCAGGAGGTGGAGCGAGAAGCCACGGCGGTCGTGGGGGAGGAGATCCTCAAAGGAGAGACGGACGAGACGATCGGGGGGGCGCTCCAGTGATGAGGGGGGGACGAGGTCCAGGGAGAGGTGGTGGGTCGGATGGCGCTGTCCAACCCGTGTCACACCGCAAGACCGGTGTCACCGTGAAGGTCCGTGAGAATAGGTGATCTCTTGCCTCTCATCGACGACCGCCCGACCGAGGTTTCGGCTTGGGCGAAGGAAGCGGTATCGAGGCACATTCCAACCATTGATGGTGCGATTAGGGACCTAGGATACGGTTCGATGCCACTATGGTGGGTTCCACTCGGTGAGTTTGAGTTATGGGCTAGCGATGTTGAGCGGTTCCTAGGTAGATCACTCGGCCGCCGACTATCGAGTGCCGCGGCACACGCAGAGTCCCTCAGGAAAGTCGAGGAGACTAGGTTCGGTGCGCTTGGATACCTCAGTGCGAAAAGACGACAAAACGCTCGTATGGCGGTGGAGTTGACTTCTTGGCGGGCACGGGGAATCGGAACATTCACGATTATAGACAGTGGTCCCGACGGCGCATCGATAGAAATTGAGAACGCTGCTCATGGAGCCCTTTGCGCTGGCATTGTCCTCGCTTCCTACGAGCGAATCGTAAATTCACCCAACTTGCATCGCCACCTATGGACTGATCTGGGTGACGGCAGAGTATCGGTCCGGATAGAGAGAGATGGAGTAAACACCCCGCCTCCCCAGAGGATTCTCGACCATCTTGGCCTCAGCACACCGATCGAGAAGAGGGGCGATGAGACTGGGCGTCCGCACCCACTCTCGCACGCGAAGGAGATTCGCGGGGCTGTGACGCTCGATGGTGTTAGATTCGCCGGAATAGATGCCGAATGCTTCGCATCCTATCGTGCATCGGCTAGCCGGATGGCCGGTCAGGAGAGCGCCACCGCTGATTCGATGCCCGCCGAGGCATGGAACTGGGAAGGAGGAGGTAGCGAGGCGCACCAACGCTTCTCTTCTGCGGTGGCCGAGGCGACAAGGGTCGCTTTCCTCCACAGTGAATCACTCGTCATAGCTAACGGCCCCTCCGATTGGCTCGGAATTGGTTCCTCCCATCTCTCAACCCGCGGACTTGGGGCAATCATCTCCGCCTCTTCTACTGACGGCTTGGGGGTATCTCTTCGCTGCTCCAGTCCGATCGACGATGCTCTGCTCTCAGGTACCTTGTCCGCTTGCTGGGAGAGGGTGGAAGGAAGGCGAGCAAAGGTAACGACGACTCGGGAGAACGACGCAGTTGAGGTCCGATTGGAACCACTGCATGAGGTAGCTGTATCAGTCTGATTGAGATGAATCATCATCACTTCCTATCCACCGATTCTATCTATTCCCAATGCCATGATTAGCAATCGAATGAGTAGATACACCCACTTTCAGAGGCGAGTAGGCTCGCACGCACGCGAATAACGGTTATAGCGGGGCATTCGGTCGTCTGTAGAGTCCGAGGAGGAGTGAGAGCCCATGCCGCTGAATCACAACCAATGGGCAGTGGTCGCGATTGCTGCAACGCTATCACTTGCTGGTGTTTACACAGTCGTCGACAGCGCTCTTTCTGGGTTGGAATCGGCGGGCTTTGAGCCAGGTGGAGAGGACATCCTTCCCGATGCAGATGACACTTCCAAGGCTGGCAAGGACGAGGATGGCGATGGTCTCACTGATAGGGAAGAGCAGCAGCTCCTAGGAACCAATTGGCTAGACCCGGACACGGATGGGGATGGTCTATCAGACGGATGGGAAGTGGCGAACGGTCTAGACCCTCTAGATGATGGCTCTGCGGAGATTAGTGATGTCCAAGGCGGTAACCCCGACAACGAGGGGGATGCTGGGGAGCAGAACGAGACATTTCCCGATCCGAACAACGGCCCGGATGGGGATCCAGACCGTGACGGTTTGGTCAACAGAGAGGAATCCGAACTTGGTACGAACCCGAACTTGAGGGACAGTGACGGAGATGGCCTGAACGACAGATGGGAGTCAAGGCACACCTACGAACACGTCGCTCCTGAAGGTAACATCACCCTGTTCGACCCTCTCAACGCGAACTGGGATTGTGCCCTGCTGACACCTGAGGAGGAAGCAGCCATAATCGAATCGTTGGGTCAGGAAGAATGGGGTAATCTATCCGACGTCACAGGAAGGCACTCTTGCGATGCCGTTCTGGATCTCGACTCGGACACTTTGGCGAACTATGTCGAAGAGCTTTATGGCACGAATCCTCTAGCCGAAGATAGCGATCTCGACCTAATCGATGATAGGGTAGAGGTTGCTTTCGGCCAGATTCAAATCCAACAGCATTGCGGAGTGACGCAATTCGAGGAACTGACGCTGGAATCGCCGTTCTCCAGTCATCTTGCTGGCCCTGACGACTTGGCTTGGTTCTCCCTCGACATGGATGGAGATGGAAGGCTCAACGGGCCGGGTGACTGGGATACCGATGGAGATGGCATGCCGGATGGATTCGAATTCTGCTATCATGAGACTCTGCAGCCTGCCAACGCATCCGACGCCTACGGTGATGAGGACGATGACGGGCTATCAAATCTCGAAGAGTATGAGGTCGCACTCACTTGGGGCACCGAGAACTTCACCGACCCCACCGATTCCGATACGGACAACGACGGAATGCCGGACGGATGGGAGGCGACGAATGGTCTTCATCCAAAGAACGGCAGCAACGCGGACAGCGATCCTGACTTCGACGGTTGGGATGTTGACGGAGATGGAAGAGTACGATACGAGAATCTAGATGGTCAGGCGACGGTTCACTCGATAACCGTGAAGATTGGTGACTATGTCAAAGAAAATGGAACCGTAGCTTGGGCTAGGATTGTACAGCAGAGCCAGTACGTCAATGTCCCGCTGAAATCCGCTTCAGAGGGGACGGTTTACGACATCTCGGTCGAGGTTGGAGACACCATCACCTCACGTCAGGAAGTTTGGCTAACCATCGTCGAGGATTCAGAGAAATTCACCAATCTTATGGAATACGATGCGAGGGACCGTGACCGTGATGGGACCATCGACGGCCGTAGCACCGACCCACTGAAGGCCGACACCGATGGAGATGGGTTGATTGATGGGATTGAAGTCATCGGTTGGACTATTCTGGTCGTCGAACGCGGTGTGAATAATGTCAGGGTCACCAGCGACCCAGGCGAGTTTGACACCGACGGTGACGGCCTGAACGATTCCAAGGAGTACTACGTCACATTCACCAATACTTCCAACAAGGACACCGATGGAGATGGTCTGGAGGATTACACGGAGACGGAAGATGGATTCACTTGGGAAGGCGAATTGTACTTCACCAATGCCTCGATGTACGACACCGACAACGATGGATTGGCAGATGGAGAGGAAGTGGTCGACGGCGAGGACCAGTACATCACCAATGCAAGCGATGCCGATACCGACGACGATGGCCTGAACGACGGCAGCGAGGTTCTTCACATCCCAAGACCTTGGCAGAACCCCACGAATCCTCTGGACAACGACACCGACATGGATGGACAGCCAGATGGCTGGGAGATGCAAGTGACCAGCACTCAGGACAACAAGAGATCGCACAGCCTCTGGGTTTCGGCTTCCAACTGGTTGCCCCCGGACTGCGAGGACATGCAGGCTTGTGGCAAGGGGCCGGGCGGCTGGATCTGGAACAGTTGGGTTCAAGGATGGGAGAATGGAGGTGATTCAAACGACGACGGGATACCTGATCCGAAGTACTTCGTCCACGAGATGAACCTCACAGGATTCACCCTCCCCTCCAACGGAGGGCGGTGGGCACTAGACCCATCGTTCGGAAGTTTGCCGGATTCGCTATTCGATGTTGATAACGACACTCTGACGAATTCCATGGAGGCACCGGATCGATGGGACACGAATCCCGTTGACGATGACACAGACAAAGATAGATTGCCGGACGGTTGGGAGGTCTATTACTCCGGACTTGCTCTAGAGGCCGGATTGGTGGACAACAACACCTTGGAGATGATAGGAGCTAGAGGCCCTATGGACCCGAAGATGCCCGACTCCGACCTCGATGGAATTGAAGACGGAGAAGAGGATTTCGACAACGATGGACTCAATCGAGAGGGCCTCCTGAACAAATACTGCCCTGGCTGGAACGACTCAACATCTTCGGCATGCCACATTGATCCTGAGACAGCCGATGGGAAGCGATTTTACGATGATCTGGAGAATTTCACCAACTTCGAAGAGATGTCGAACGGCACCAATCCAATTTTGAATGACACCGAAGGTGATTCTTGGGAAGATGGCCCTGAGGTTTACCACATGGACCATGACGGTGATGGGATGTGGACGGGGTGGGAGTACTATTTCGGCTTCGATCCAATGGACCCCGCAGACGCGAATGCCGATCACGATGGCGATGGGCACAAGAATTGGTGCGAATGTGATTGGAACACCAATCCGAAGGATGCTTCCTCTTATCCGAGCCAAGGACAGTTGTGCGACGAATTCCAATGAGGGTCTCGGGAACCCTTGAGTTCCAATTCACTTTCCATGCTCATAGGAATCCCAATCATTTGGATAGTCAAAGACCGTGAACGCTGAAAGCGGAGAGACGAGCGTGTTCAGTCGATGGCACGGGGGATGACGATTGGCACCATCGTGCTCGTGTTGCTATTCTCGGCGACTTCTTCTGGTAATCTAGCAGTCAATGAATCGAAGATGAATGGACTCGCAAACCCATCCGATCCCATCGTCACGATTCTATTGGAACACGGAGTGGTCATCGAATCCAACCATACGCTGGATGGAAGGATTGTATCTGTGTACGGGGTTGAATCGCTCGATTGGAAACTATTGAACAAGAACGGCACCCTTGGTAACGGGTCGCTGTTGGATTCCGTCCTACCAGTTGCAGGAACTGCCTCCACCTATTCCTGGTCGTTTGCGTTCGACCCTTCCGGTCATCTTCCATGTTCCTGCCTGCTGTTGATCGAGGCAACCGACCAGGCAGGACTGATTGGTCGGACCACCCTATCGTTCTTCGTGGGACCGACGGACGACCTCGGACCATCGATTGTCTTCCCTATTGGTTTGCCACTGCAGTCGGCATCGAATCCGATCGACATCCCAATCGCACTCAATGCACCGTCCGGTAATGCGACCGTGGAATGGATGGTGGAAGTAGGAGTGGTGCCTATCGAAGTTTGTGGGGAGGACGGCCTGTCGATTGGATTACCAGAAGGCAACTGGTCGTCGTCCGATGGTATGGAAATGAACGGGAGCCTTACTCTACCTGCCACGACATGGGCCGATGGTTGGATTGTCGTCTACGCCAGAGCTTCCGACGAAGTTGGTAGAGAATCTTGGACCGCGTGCAGCACCATCGGAATCGACTCGACGCCCCCAGTCGTCGTGCTTGAAGGAGCGGATTATTGGATCGAATCCGAAGATCTCGCCATCTTCGACGGCAGCGCTTCGACCGACCTGTTCTGGGGGCGAGATGGCCTCATCCATGTCTGGAGCATCGAGAAGATGGATGGATCATCCAGCACGACGACAATCTCCGGCAGCGACCGGGACTCGCACGGATTCTCACTATCGGAATCAGGAATCCACAGGATAACGCTGACCGTCTCCGACCGAGCCGGTCACAGCAACACCACATCCATCGATGTCACAGTAGTGAACGCCCCACCCGTCGCTTCCTTCTCAATCGACGGGATAAAGGCAATCGATGGAGAGATGTTCAGGCTGGCCGATTCCGGCTATTGGGTGTTAGACGCATCCCCATCCAATGACACTGAAAACGACGAGGTAACGCTGCAATACCTATGGACTTTGGATGGAGAGGATTTGATGACAGGTAAGATCCGAGACCTGATGAGACCTGCAGATGACGGGGAGTCACACCAACTTACCTTGACCGTGACCGACGACGATGGATCTGAGGACTCGTTGACGATCGAATTCGGCATCGCAGGTACATCATCCGACCCTGCTCGTTCTGTCGATGCACCCTTGATGGTGATTTCTGCACTTCTGATTATCGTGATCATCACGGCTGGAATCGTATTGAGGATGAGCGGGGGCTGGCCAAGGCAGACCACAATACGATCCTGGGATGATCGAGAGACACCTCCCGATAGTGGGTGAGGGACCATCTTGAACCGTCCACAGACTCAAGAACGCCGTTCCGCTCGAAGACTTCATGCATCCGCCCGGGATCTCTGCCGATGAGTATCGCTCCCGTCAACGAAGGCTATTGGAACAACTTCCTACGGATGCTATCCTGATTATTCCGAACAACCCTGTAGCAAAGAGGAGCAACGACGTAGACCACCCATATCGTTCGAATTCGAATCTTCTCTACCTCACCGGTTGGACCGAGGCCGATGCCGTGCTAACCGCCCATCATGAGGATGGAGAATGGATTCTCACGATGTTCGTCCCCCCTAGAGACACCATCGCTGAGATATGGACTGGTATCAGACCTGGAGTCGAAGGAACTCTGGAGGATTATCCAATCGATCGATGTCACGCGAACAACGAATTGTCCGATAGATTGGCAGAGATGCTTAGGCGATCTGGGAAGGTCGCTTACGCTAGAGGAGTCGACCCATTGATTGACTCATTGGTAGATCGTATCATGACCGAGCGCACCCGCGATCGGCAACGATACGGGAAGGGTCCAGTTGGCACCATCGATCCAACGGCGCCATTGGCTGAGATGCGTCTTAGGAAGTCTAAGGCTGAAATAGACCTCATCCGAGAGGCTGGCTCCATTGCAGCCGAGGCCCATTGTCGAGCGATGAGGGCCGCCCACGCTGGAATCGGAGAGCACTCGCTACGGGCCGCGATTGAGGGATGGTTCATCCATTCAGGATCTGACTGGTCTTACCCTTCGATTGTAGCAGGGGGCGATCGCGGAACCATCCTCCACTACCATGGAAATAATCAGATTGTAGAGGATGGCGAACTCGTGTTGATTGATGCGGGATGTGAAGTGGGGGGATATGCTTCGGACATCACACGCACCTACCCGATTAACGGGAAGTTCACCGAACCACAACGAGAAATTTACGAAGCGGTCCTTGAAGCACAACGAGCAGCAATCGAAGCTTGCGTGGTTGGAGCCCCTTGTGATACCCCCCAGAAGGTTGCCAAGATAATACTCGCGCAACGACTGATCGATCTTGGGGTCTTGAGTGGGGAGGCCGATGATGTAATCGGGTCGGATGGATTGGGGCGGTGGTACATGCACAACATCGGCCATTGGCTTGGGCTCGATGTCCACGATGTCGGCGTCTATTTTCCGGGAGGTGAGGGTAGCGAAGCTAGGTCCTTCGAAGAGGGGATGGTGATGACCATCGAACCGGGTCTCTATTTTGGTGCATGGCGGACCGATGTGGAGGTTCCTGAGAGATATGCAGGGGTCGGGGTAAGGATAGAGGATAACATCCTCATCACCGCTGACGGCCCCATCGTCCTGACCGCAGACTGTCCTACCTCGATAGAAGAAATAGAAGCTCTCGTTGGCACCGATGCGGAGTGAGATGATGCAATCGATAGTCAATCGATTACTGGATGATCTCTCATCCGGCCCAATCGATCGAACCAGCAGAATTAGTGAGGAGGAAGCGATCCAGTTGTATGAAGAGGCAGATTTGACTACGATTCGGAATCTGGCTGACATCGACAGACGAGCAAGGCATGGAATCCATACAACGTATTTGGTCGATAGGAATGTGAACTACACCAATGTCTGCACTATCAATTGCCAGTTCTGCTCATTCTATCGTCCACCGGGAGACCCCGATACATATCTCCAATCGATTGATCAGATTAGTGCTAGAATTTCCGAATTGGAGGGGATAGGGGGCAGTCGCGTCCTGATGCAAGGAGGTGTCCATCCCGAACTTCCAATAGAATGGTATGAGGAACTGTTGATGGAACTACGGAGGCGGCATCCGGGAATCGCTCTAGATGTATTCTCGCCGATCGAAATCGAGGGAATAGCGGAGATCTGCGACCTACCGACGATCGAAGTCCTGAGGCGCCTATCTGCTGCTGGGATGCATGGTTTGCCCGGAGGAGGTGCTGAGATGCTCGTCGATTCAGTGAGACTAGATATCTCTCCGAAGAAGGGATCCGCTGACAACTGGCTGCGCGTGATGGGCGAGGCTCAGTCATTGGGATTGACCACCAGTGCAACGAATGTGATAGGATTCGGAGAGACTTCTTCCGACCGTGTTCGACACATGGCACGGATAAGGGAAATGCAGGATTCGGCCATCGACCAAGGTTGGAGTGGATTCACTTCCTTCATTTCGTGGCCCGTCCAATTGGAGCACAACTCATTCGGTCGACGCAATCGAGGCCGGAATCGAATCGAACTAGGAGTGACTGCAGTCGAGTACCTCAAGCATGTGGCCATCTCTCGTCTATTCCTAGACTCGATTGATCACATACAGGCATCTTGGCCCACCATGGGACTAGACATCGCCCAGTTGGCCCTTGCAGGAGGAGCGGATGACATCGGTTCGACGATGATGGAGGAGAACGTCGTATCTGCCTCAGGGACCACCAGAGTGAAGACAAGTGAAGCCGAATTGCAGCAGACGATTCTCAGGGCGGGATCCACGCCAATCAAGCGAGATTCCGACTATCGGCATCTTGAGACACCGGATATGGGAATCGATGTTAGGTCTCTTCCCAGCCCACCAGCCCCCCTATGAGACTCCGATTCAATCGCTTTCTTGACCCTCCTCTCTTGCATCGTGCTCGTCGCCAACGAGAAGCCGCCTTTCTGCTTCGATCGACTTTCGATACGATTCTGCTGATGGATCGTAGTTAGGTGGCCCAACATCATCAATGGGTCTAGAAGTGTTTCTGGAACTGGAATCGATCTCGAATCCTCCAGTCTGATTCGAGACATTGGCGTGATAAACAATCCAGATTTTCGCCACAATGTTCGGATTGGTCGATGTCTGGGTGTATGGCTGACCATCATACAGGCCTTGGTAGGACATGTTGTTCGTCCCGTTCCAATCGATCCAAGCAGTGATGTCGAATACCCAAGGCTTGACATCGAGCCCAGGACACCAGCCTGCTCTAGCGTACGGCCAAGATCCGAATTGATTGGCGGTGACTCCTTTTGAGACATCGTCCTTGCATCCTTCCCGGTCGCTGTTGAGGCTGCTGTTTCCAGCCCATGGATGGTCCTCTGTGACATCGTTGCCATTCATCGACCAACGATGTTCGTGATTGCAGAATTCTGCGCAGTTCTCAGTCACCTCTCCGAATCCGTGTCCGGTTATCACCGCAACTATCTCGACTCGATCCCATCGCTGGCTGATGTTCAACTCGTGAGACCGATCGTGTAGCGTTCCGTTGTTGTACTGATCGTTGAATCGTCCTCCGGTGAATGCTAGTTCGCCATGGGCCGGACGGATGCCACTATCCCCCCAGGTCGACAGATGGATTCTGACATCTAGGTCACCTCCGTTAGCGCCTGAATATCGGAAAGACCGATTGCCGCCTTCCCTGACCATCCATAGCATCTCGGAGACATCTGTGAGCCATTTTCCCTCACGACCATAGGTGGTGATGTACCGGACGAATTCCGTTCCACAAACACTCTCGTTGTCGCTGTCGCAGATGTTTAGATAGGCCAAGTAATCCCACTCATGGCAGCCTCCATGCCTGTCTGCGAAACCATCGCCGTCATCATCGATCCCGTATCGATCTCGGCGATCAGGGCAAGCGTGATGGAAGTACACCTCCATGGTGTCGAAGGCGGCCATCTCGGTCGTGTTCGGAAGTGTCGCAGATCGCTTCGAATGATGACCACCCGACCATCCGCCAGGATGGTTCTCACCACTCCAGACATCGACCGTGGTGATTGCCGGGTCTTGGCCGCGGACCTCTGGCGCGAATTCCGCTGCCCACATGGCCGGCTCGTTGGCGAGGTATTCCGACCTAGTGCAACATGAGGTTCCCTGTGACCAATCGTGCAAAGAACCAATCTGACGCCAGCGTTGGAATCGGTCGATGCCATAGTGGAACTTCGACCAGTCGGTTATCACATCCTTAAGACTGCCATCCACATCCCAGCCACGCTCTTGGATTAGGTGGTATCGGTCGTTCCATGAATCCCTGGTGGTCTGGTTCTGCTGGTTCATCCAACTGTCGATTCGATTCTGTATCGCACTCATGTCACTTGACCAATCACTGTCATAGGATCCGAAGAAGACATGGACATCCGACGGCATCGTCTCCATCAAAGGCCCTAGATTCTGGTTCCAGATACCATTTGAGTAAGAGTTCGATTTCTGGTTAAAGATGAAGATGTAGGTGTGGTTTCCATCCCAGTGCTCGTCGAACCTCAATGTGCCACGCTGAGTCTGTATGGTCCATTGGCCGGCGTAATCGAAAGGATCGGTCCCATAAGGGCCAGCCGACCACGCGATGGGGGTCTGCAACAGGGTGCATCCAGTCGCGTTGGCGGTCCAGCGAGGCTCGCTATCAGGACACTCATCGACATTGGCGAAAACTCCGTCTCTATCGAGGTCGGCACATCCTACCGAATTCACAGGTGAATCTGGAGGGGATCCCAGACACGAGTCCCAGCGATCGAATATCCCATCCCCATCTTCGTCCCACTCGGCGTCGGAACAGCCGTATTCGTTTGCCTGATCCTCTGCATTCGTCGTCGGACACTGGTCATTCGCATCCTCGACCCCATCACCATCATCATCAGCATCCTCGTCAGCGTCTCGACAACCATCCCCATCGAAGTCGTTTGAAGATTCAGATGGACCCCAACCAATAGAGCCGATTGGACAATCATCATCAACGTCGGCAACTCCATCGCCATCGTCGTCTACATCCTCATCCATGTCACGGCAGCCATCGGAATCGTGGTCGGATACTGCAGATGATGTGAATGAGGCCCCATTCGGGCATCCGTCGTTCGAATCTTCTATCCCGTCGCCGTCATCGTCTCCATCCTCATCGGCGTCTCGGCACCCATCACCATCGAGGTCGATTGAGGTGTCGTTGGAATCCCAACCAATCACCCCAGTAGGGCAGCCATCGTCCGCATCAGCAACGCCATCTGCGTCGTCATCGGAATCCTCTACAGAGTCTTGGCATCCATCCCCATCATGGTCATTGTCCGGTGATGATGTGAATTCGAATGCCGACTCTGGGCAAAGATCGACTGGATCGAGGATCCCATCACCATCGCTATCCACAGCGTCTTCACTCAGCACTTTGATTGATATCTCCTGAATCGACATCTTGGTCATGTATGTCCCACAGGATACTGAGATTGTCGCTGAATGAGATTCGGAAGGGGAAATGAGCGTAAAACTGAACTTGCCATCTGAAGAGTCGACTGAAAGTGGCCTTTCGCTGCCGATTGTCGGTGAATACACTCCGCTGCATGTCGATCGTGCGGCGTGATCGACACTGCCACTGATCCACAGCAAGCCACCACTCTGGACGGAGAAGGTGGAGTCGATTACTATCAGAGGTGGATCCTCGGCTATCGGTAAGACTGTCAAGGTAGCATCGAAAATCACTGTATCTCCTCTCGGTGGCTGAGCCTTAATCTCAAACTGGTGATCGCCTGGAACTTCTGGAGCAATTGCATCTAGAATCCAGCGACCGGTTGCATCGGGGACGCTCCGAGCCAGCACCACTCCATCGATTGATATCGATACCACCACTTTGGTTGGGGTCGATCCAGTAACCGAGCCAGAGATAATCCACTCTTCTCCGGCTGTCGCCTCGTACTGCTGACCGTCTTCGATGGTGACGGTCATGATGTCATCTTCTGCATCATCTCGGATTGGAGGTACTTCCCCCGTTGGCATCGCGCAGCCAGGTAGAATCAGCATGGCGACCATTAGTATGGCCAACTGAACCCTCTTCATCGGTCGGTCGAAGAAGAGGCACCTCTTTGGAGGTGGCGCCGGACATCATCCGGTCAGAAGTGCCCAAGACGCGTGCATCGCCATTCCTCTGAACTCAGGGACCTCCTTCAGCATCCGGATCCCGAGAGGTACTGGCCTCTCTATGTCGCCTAACTCATTGATCATCGAGATAACCTCAGGTCTGGCGAAAACCGCAAAGGTGTCATCGAGTGTCTGATCGTCCGATTCGGTCAGGAAGAGGTCGCGTAGCACCCGTGCTCTTTCTTGCTCCTTCCTCATCTTCTTGAGCGGTTTCGCGATCTTGGTCAGACGACGCTCGGACAGATCGTCCTTTGCGAGCGCCTCCATCAAACTTCCATGCAGAGCCTCCACCTGGTCAATTCCCGGACCTATCCCTCCGCCGGTGGTGGGTTTGCAGACCGCGGCGGCATCACCGTACAGCAGAACCCTTTCTCTCGCGAGACGATTCAGGAATCCAGTCGGAATTGGGCCGCAATATCTGGCCGTCTCCACCACATCCTCGAATCTATCTCGCCACAGATCGTGATTGATAAGGGACTGATAGAGATCCTCACATGATCTGCCGCCTAAATCACCGGGTCTTGACCACACTCCAATTCGGTGAGTCTCACCGTTTGGTATCGCCCATGCAAACAAACCCGGGGCGACCTCCGAACCCGTGTACATATCCAGAAACCCGTCCTCTCCCGGGTAACCGATAACCTCGACTTGGAAACCGACCATCATCTCCTTGGATCGACCGAATCTGAACCTCCTTCTCACCCATGAGTGAGCTCCATCCGCACCGCATAGTAACCTGCAACGGACTTGGCGGACCACGCCATCCATCTCGACATCGATCTTGATACGGTTAGCATCAATACCACCAGAAATCGCCCGTGCGCCAAGCCAGAGAGAGGAACCGGAATCGACGGCCATCTTCACGATTCCTTGGTCGAAGAGTTTCCTGCATACGACATGTTCCCTTATCTGAGATGGGTGGCCGATTCTGAAGAACAGTCCGTTTGGAGCATGCATCCTAGCACCCCAAACCTTGGTGAGAATCGTGTCGTGTAGCCCTACCAGGTCCATGGTAGATGGAGTTACCAGACCTGCGCATTGGAACGGACGGCCGATCTCATCATGTTCTTCGATGAGAAGGACCTCGACGCCGGCATCGGCCAGCCTGTGTGCCAACCAACCACCGACCGGACCCGCACCCACGACGAGCACGTCGACCTCCGTGACCATGCTACCCGCGTGTCGAGGCTGCCCCTTGAACCGTCGTCAACGATTCAACCGGCCAATCCGGTTGCGGTCGGGCGTCTTTCAAGCGAATCAATTCGAGCGGCTGCGGCTGTTCCTTCGCCTTCCTCTGCCCTTGATTCCCAGTCTATCCCGTAGTTCTTCGATGACCTCGCTAGCCTGTGACTTCGTCATCGCGTCAATCGACTCGACTCCCACTAGAGCACAGATCGCGGTCTCGGTCGATTCCGCCTTCTCCATCAGCGAACGCACATATTCTCTCTGCTTTTCGGTCGCCTCCTCCTGAGAACCACCAGTGTCGAGGGATTTCAGTGCTTCGATCAAGGCACTGGCTGTCCCGTCCCTGCCGCCTGTCAAGTCGCCCCATCCCTCCACTTCCAAGAGTGCGCAGGCTTCAGATTCCGAAAGGCCAGCCCGCTTGGAAAGACTCTCGATGTAAGAGATTTGTTTGTCAGAGGCAGCAGGGGGAGCGCTCTGTTCTGCGAGGAGTTCAATCGCGGCCCGCGCCTGTTCTCCCGTCAATTCAGATACCTCTGAATCGCCTAAGACCTCATTCCTCAGATCATCATCCGCGCTAGATAGTAGACTATTCAGGTAATCGGCTTGCCTTTGAGTAGGCCGCTCCCTTCGCTTCTCAATCGCCTTTCCGTGAAGGTTCTGGAACTCATCCACGAAGCCGTGCCAGACCTCAGGAGCTTCGATCTCACCTCCCTCGATGCGGTCGAGGTTCTCCTCCATGGTGGCGGTGAATCCTGATCTGAATATTCCACTGTCCGAATCGCCATCACTGTACATCGGAGCAATCTCGATCCAGAGTTTGCGTCCCTCTTCGGTCGGAGCGAGAGCCCGCTCCTCCTCGACCGCATATGATCGATCAATCAGACGAGAAATCGTCGCGGCGTAAGTGGAGGGGCGTCCTATCCCTTCCTGCTGCATCCTCTCGACCAGAGTGTGTTGTCGATAGCGTGGAGGGGGTTTGGTCTCGTCCTCAATCAATGCTGGGTCTCCATCCAATTCCAAAGTCGCTCCGACAGAAGGCTCCGGTGAAGGGGGAGCTATGCGAGGTGTTCGTCGAAGATCCCCGTAAGCCGCCTCCCACCCATCATGCACACGCCAAGAGACGCTCCCTGTTAGACGCCGGTCGAAGTCGGGGACGGCAGCGTCCATCGAGAGGCTCTCGTATCGTGATGGCGACATCTGGCTGGCGGCGAACCTCGACCAGATCAATCGATAGAGAATCATCTGCTGATCACTGAGCCCTTCGGGCTTTTCAATCGCGGGTTCGGTCGGGCGGATAGCCTCGTGCGCGTCTTGGACATTCTTCGCTCCCTCCTTTGCATCCGAACCCACCACTCCTTCACCGATGTGAGATTCACCCCATCGCTTGATTACATGCTTCCGCATCGCCTCTCTAGCGCTCGGATTGGTTCGCGTGGAATCGGTTCGGATGTATGTTATCTGACCTGCCTGATACAATTCGCTGGCGATGCTCATGATTCGATTGGCTGACCAACCCAGTCGATGGTGGGCACCAGCGACCCTCAACAGCGAAGGAGTGCTGAATGGTGGATCGGGGCGCTGGCTTCGCTTTCCCTGTTCGACGCGGGTGAGTTCCAATCCACCATGTGCGATCAGGCTTGCGTGGGCTGTTTCAGCCAACTCTCTATCATCGGTCCTGTCAGGATGGTGCTTGGGCGGATTCGCATCTCGATCGAACCAGGCATCTGGGTCTTCCTTCTCATGGAATCTGAACTTGAAGCCGAGGCCGGACGCTTCGCAACGCACCGAAAAGTAAGGTTGTGGGACAAACGCCTCCCGCTCCAGTTCGCGGGCCACCACGAAACCCAAAGTCGGTGTCTGGACTCGCCCCATAGATCGCAGCTTCCAAGCACGGGCGAACTTAGACGCACGGAATCCGACCAATCGATCCATGTATCGACGTACCTTGGCGGCATCCACAAGTGACATGTCGACTTCTCTAGGAGAAGCGAGAGCAGCGCGCACGGCTGATTCCGTGATCTCATTGAATTCGATACGATCAACTGATTCGAACTCAGACATAATTTCGACCAGCCTCCAAGCGATGAACTCACCCTCTCGGTCGGGATCGGTCGCGATGTGGACCCTAGTAACCCCCTTCTCCCTCGCCTTTCGCAAGATTTTGCTTAGTACTGACTCCGCTCTTTCGGTCCACTCCCAAGGAGGAGAAGGAAGAGAGTCACGAGAAGCAGCCCACATCGCACGTCGAGAGTCCTTACCGGCACCACTAGAGGGCAGGTCCTGGACATGCCCATTGCAAGCCTCTACCATCCAGCCTCGACCTAGGAAAGAGGCGATCTTCTTCGCCTTGGTTCCGCTCTCGACGATGATCAAGTCCATTCTATCCTGACTCCTGCCGATTCGAACAGCGTGCTGCTGCGGCGGCGAACGACTAGCCATAAACATGCGGTAGCGGCGACAGGGGGGCGGCGTGACCCGACCCGTAGGGTCGTCGACCGAAGGCGTCTGAGAGGTTGAGGCGGCCGGCCAGTGTCCGGGCAGTCGGACCATTCCGAATCAAAATGCATTCCACGCGCGCGCGAGGGGTGAAGTCGACTGTTTGAGAAGGCATCAACGTATCTCGATCATCGAACGTCGGTACATCTCATTCCACGGCTCGTTCGCCTCTCGGCCACCACAGCCCGAGCAGCCAGGGTAGCCCGCCGAGGCGAGAGCTATCATCACTTCCGAGAACTCCTCCCAGCATCTCTCCAGATCGTCCACCGGGACCCAACATACATCGAAATCTGGTTCATCACCTCCCAACCTAGCGATGACCACTCCAGAATCCACGATTTCAACGGCAAAGGATAGGTTCTCCTCTGGTACCTCCAATGAAATTGAAGGAGCGACATCCGATACGCATAGCACGGATTCATGGGCGACGGCCATCAATCCGCTCGGGACTCGTAGCTGCGCCCCATCGGTTCGGAGCAAGCGACGAGCACACTCGGCGATGGACGATGCGACTGCGGAACCAATGGCCACGGTCACGGGGTGGTGCGGAACGCTTGAAGGGTGTCGCCCGGCGCCCTCTGCTAGATGGGCATCGGCCATCGACTCGTCGGTCGTTCGCTAATCGCCATTCAAGATTCCGAAAGAGCGCATGCTAGAGCGATTGCCGCTATGAGCAGGTTGGAGAGAAGACCGAGCGGGCGTTGGCTTCTCAGAAGAGTTGGTCGGAAGAGAGAATTGGAGGTGGAAGCCTTTGGCATTCGCTTCCCGAATCCAATCGGACTGGCCGCTGGTATGGACAAGGCAGCCGAGGCCCTTCTCGCTTGGCAGGAGATTGGGTTCGGTTGGTCGGAGTTCGGTGGCATCACCGGCGAGCCGCAAGAGGGTAATCCTCGGCCAAGGATGTTCCGCAGCGGCCAGGACCGAGCGCTGGTGAACAGGATGGGGTTCAACAACATTGGATGCGACGCCGCCGCGGAACGGTTGTGGGGGCGGAGAGAATCCGGTCTTTGGCCAAGAATTCCAATCGCAGCTAATCTAGGTCGCAGTCGCATCGTCACCAACGATCGTGCTTCTGAAGACTACAGGCGCAGCCTCTCCGCCCTTTGGGGGCACGCCGACATGTTCGTCGTCAACATTAGTAGCCCGAACACTCCGGACCTCCGGGATCTGCAAGAAGATGGTGCACTGCCAGCACTACTGACCGCATTGCGGGAAGAGGCGGATTTGCTGTCTCAAGTAGAAGGAAGCAAGCCCCTTCTGGTCAAGATCGCTCCCGATTTGACCGACGACCAAATCAGAGCCGTCTGCGACACCGTGCTGCAATCGAGATTCGATGGCATCGTGGCCACTAATACCTCGCTATCTAGACCTGAAGCGAGTGGAAGCAGGTCGGCTAGGATTCTCGCCGAGAAGGGTGGCTTGTCCGGCCGACCCCTCCGACAGCGTGCGAACGAGGTATGCAGGGTCATACACAACCATACTGCTGGATCTCTGACCGTGGTCGGGGTTGGTGGAATCGATTCCCCTGCGGCGGCTTGGGAGAGAATCGCATCAGGTGCAACCCTTCTCCAGATCTACACCGGCCTGGTATTCGAAGGAGCGGACCTGCCTGGACGCATCATCGACGACCTGTATCGTCAGTTGGCAATCCGAGGATTCGCCAATCTCTCAGAAGCGGTTGGCTGCGAAGCCTCTTGATGGGTGAGGGAGAGGAGCCATCATGGCATTGACTAGAGTCGGTCGTCTCGGTTTGGTCGCGCTGCTATTAGTTGGTACCATGGCGGCAATGGCTCTCACGGTTGAGCCGGACACACAGAGGACCGTTGACGATGTAATGACTAATCCATCCTCTCACGAAGGCGATAGGATCCATTTGCGTGGTGTCGTCGGAAACGGGACCCATGATGTCAGTAATCGGACCTTCACCCTCGAGGGACTAGACGATGAACTGGCCGTTTTCATCGGGACCACCGCCGTCCCGGAAGGATTCGAAGAAGGGCGGACCATCGCGATTCATGGGACTCTAATCCTATCTGGAGGGGAATGGACCCTGCGAGCAGACGAAATCAAGACTGGATGTCCCAGCAAGTATGAAGCCGCGGAATCCTAACAAGGAAACAGTAGTAGTGCACGGTGAATATCTACCAATCACCATTGGTAATGAGTGAAAAGATGCGATCCGAAGGCGAATAGCAACGCGTCCAAATCGGGAGATTCACTCCTCTTCTGCGGCGTCTTCTCCGCTCCGAGACTTCTCCGATGATTCGGAGCCGGCCGATGCCGCTCCCTCTTCGGGCATGTGGTTGCGCATCTCCATGCCGCCCCAGACCGCGAGTCCTACGCCAGCTATTGCGATGACCCATGAGAGTGTACCCCCTGCCATCATGCCGCCAATCGCCATCAGAAGACCAGCGACTAAAGCGACGATGAACGTCGGTGACGACAGGAACATCACATAGACAATCACGATCATGAAGAGCGTGGAGAGCGCGTCGAGATGGGGTGCTGGAGCGGCGTTGTGGGATGCACCTGAGATCATCATCATCAGATCGATAGAGTGGTCCCTAGCCCCGCCTGCGGTGGCTCTTGCGATGCCTGAGACCGCATTCCACCAAAACAGGACTAACCCGAGCATGCTCAATCCCGATATAACTCGTGCATTGGTCGCATCTTGGAACGCTTCCATATCTGGGAAGAGCAGAGCCATTTTCGATGCGCCCCGCTCTGTCCACGGCCGGAATCCCTCGGGGGTCGGTCCAGCCGCTCGAGGCGCATCGGCCGCGGCTCCGACTATCCTGGTTGGCATGTTGTGCTCATTGAACGCATTGTGCAATTCAAGCAAATCGATCTCGCCATCGCCATCTAGATCGACTGCGGCGATAATCCTGTCAATTTCGGATTCATCCAACTCTGCGATCCCCAACTTCAGCAATCCCTTCCTGAACTCATCCGGCTCAATCGTCTTCGAGCCGTCTTCGTCCATCGCTTCGAATACCTCCGCGAGGCTCTTTCCTTCGCGGTTGAGCAGCATCCCTAAGTCTACCAGCACGAAGTCTGCCTTGTCGCTCATCGGTTCGTCTGTCATGGGGGGTGCTGGAACCATCGGGCGGTTAATCGTGTCGGCTCTGGAACGCGGTGCAATGGCGTGAATCTCGTTTATCCTTCTTTTCCGAGGAATTTCCTCAAACGTAACACCCGTTTCCCACATCGTTGTGAAAATGGCAAAGTGGATGCGCGGGTGAGATTGAATAGGGCCGCTGCTCCCGCCGGTGTGGGCTAGGAGGGGAGTTGACGTGCCCTGTTCTCTGCAAATCGTCGAAAATGGCAGTCCGAAGTCCGAGGGCGGCGTAGACGAGCCGTCGGTGAGCCAGCGGGGGACGTCGATGCTTCGACCCCGAGAGATCCAGGTTGGCGCGGGCCGCATCCGGAGGGATGCGGGGAGCGCCTCTCACCCGGGAATCAGGTCAGGCGCGGAAGCGAGCAGCCCGACCGGGGACCGTGGATGCCTCAGGGATACGGAGTGGAGGAACCCGAAGGCATTCCACTGGCGGTGACGAGCGTCCACCGAGGACGTGCCCACTTGATTCGATGTGCCGCAAGGATCTCCATCGAATCCCTAAGGATTCGGAGATTTGTTGAGGATTCCAAAAGGATACTTCGTTCATCCACTATACCTTGTACAATCTATTGTAACAGTCAGATGTCGAAAACGACATGGGCTATGAACGCAGGGCCTTCGACCTCTGGAGCCTCTCCCATCCCGGGTGACCTGGATCCAACTTCAAGATGGTCGATTAGCAGCCCGTGTCTAGTGGTAGCCTTAATCTCGACATCTCTCACGACCGCGTCGGCATCCACCCATTCCACCGTCGCATGAACTGCTTCATGATCCATCGAGATCGCAACCTCGACTAACCAGCGTCCCTCCCCTTCGGTCTGGTAGATCAGTTCGTCCAACCATCGGACCAAGGTTCTCTCAGGATCTTCCGGAGTAGCGGGGACCCTCCACACATCGGTGTTCCTAGGCAGGACAGCTACCCTCATTGCCTCTTCATCAGATAGGACGGTTCGCTGCATCCCTCTAGCTGCTTCCTCGAACAACTCGACGATGGTTGCTCCTGACACCAGCAGTCCGAAATCGGCTGTCGTTGGCACCAACCACCACGGCATGGCGCTTCCACTGGCCGTGTGGTGAAAGTGCTTGCTCAGCGCTCTGAGACCTGCATCTGCCAAGCGACCTCGTCGAGCCAGAGCGAGAGGCTTTCCCGACTGACGAACGCTTCAGAGGTCGATTGCGAGAGCACGCATTCACAGGCAGCGTTGGCGAGACAAGCTGCGTCGACCATCGATCTTCCTTGTCCGAGCGCCAAGGCGAGAGCGGTCGCCGCCGCGTCATGCAGACCCAGTTGCTGGGATGTAGTCGGAGCGCGGCACTCGAAGTGCTCGCGCCCCCCATCGGCCGTGTGCAGAGTGGTGCCATCGACACCGCCTAGCACGATCATCGCCTCCCAACCGAACGATTCGAAGAGATGTGAGATGGTCTCAGACTCCTCCTTCTGAAGGCCTCTTCTCCTCATCAGTTCGACCCCTCTCGCCTCGAAAAGAGCAACCGTCGCTCCAGTGACCCTGTCGAGACCAGATAACTTCGGGTCGGCGATGACCGGAACATTGGCGCTCCTCGCTTCGCCGATCAGGCTTTCCGCCGCCGCATCTGTGATAACACCGTGGTCGTAGTCGCTGATTACCAAGGCGCTTGAGTCACTCAGGGATAAGAGGGCCTCGTTCACCAACAGGGCACTGAATTTGGGTGGTAATGTCTCCAAACCTCGATCCGCCTGCATCATCATCTGGGTACGGTCAACCAATCCCTCACGGCTACCGAAGAAACGAATCTTCGTGAGTGTCTCCCAATCATCGACCTTCAGCATCGAAGAGGCGTCGACACCCGCATCCGACATCGCGTCAAGAACGAAATTCCCCTCATCATCGCTACCGACAGCTGAGAACATCCTGACCTCAGCACCGAGGCTAACGAGGGAGAGGGCGATGTGTGCCGCTGCGCCAGGCGACTCCTCAGTATCGGTGATTTTCAGTGAAGGAACCGGAGCAGATGACGATAGCCCTTCAGAGGTCCCGTGATGGAATCGGTCGAGCATCACATCGCCGACCAAGGTGACAGGTCTAGACGGCACTACGGTGAGCAATTCCTTGAGACGGAGCAGGCGCTCGAACCGCAACCGCTCAATCTCATCGAGTATGCGCATGGGTTCTCGGCCCTCGACAGGGGGCGGCGCCAATTCAAACCTGCCCCGTTCGATGCCGCTGTCGTCTCAACTCCCCAGAGATTGATTGTCAGTGGACGAAATCGCCTGCTAGGGCGCGCAGCCTCTCATCGGTCTCTTCGTCGATACTCAGCGCGCCGGCGAGCGCATCGATCACGGATGATTCGGGGTTCTCTCCGATCGCGCACAATGCACCAAGGTAGGCGCGCTCTCCCGCTGGTAATTGCGAGGATGCCCACTCGTCCCTCAATGCATCCATCTGCCTAGCGGTCAGATCTAGATTGACGGCGAGTGAATCGAGCATCGCTCTTTCGCTTTCGTCGATGTGACCGTCGGCGAGCGCTGCACCGAGCATGCATTGGAAGATTCGAGCCGAAGACCCCTCCGGTCCGAGCGATTCCCTAACCTGTCTTTCGATCTCCGTTGCCGATTCGCTCTCTATCGATAGTGCTCGAGAGAGGGAATCGATGATTACCCTCTCATCGACGGTGATTATCCCATCCGACAAAGCTGCTTCCAGAATCGAACGTAGAACCTCGCGAGGCTCGGCACCAAGGTCGCCAACAGACTCGGAGGGGGCCGGTACCGTTCGATCGATGTGGAAGACGCCTTTCTCATCAATCGCTCGCAGGACATCGAGTATCGGTAGGTCGTGTCGACGCAGCTCCTCGACGAGCATCGAATCTCCTTCGTGAATCACACTCCTATCGCAGACCTTGGAGAGTAGGTCACCCGCACGCTGCCTACCATTGCTGGTCAATGTGTAGACGTGGACCCTCTGTCTCTTGTTTGGAACGTGGCGCATCTGGTCATCGACGCAGCCTCCCTTAATGAGGCGACGCAGGGTTCTAGGAAGGTGCTTCCTCTGGATTCCCACTGCAGCGCTAATCCCTGCCTGGGTCAGCGTCATCGGCGCGTCCCATTTCGATTCCAAAATGGGATGCTCGACAAGATGGAGGAGCACTCGCTGCTCGACAGTCAGATCCCAGCCCATGACTACCCCGGGACGGGAGTCGCACAAGCCCGCTTTCAACGATTGGTTCACCTAGACCCTGCAATCGAGCCGAACCGCTGAAGTCCGAAGCCGGTCGCCAACCAACCATGCGAGTCGATGGCGTGGACGTCGTGCTCGACCATCCGACTTGGCAGCGTCACTGGGAAAAGTCCGCTCTCGGCATCCCAATCGGCGGAGCACTGCGACTGGCTCCTGAGGAAGTCGTGTTTATGCATGACCACAGAGGTGCCCCCTGGCCCTCCGAGGATTGGCTCATCAAGGCCATAGCCGACGATCCCGATCTTCTCCAACGCTCCGAATCACTCGCTGCTCTAAGGGCACCAGGGAATCTCGTGGTCCTTGGATCGGCCATACCACACATCGAAGGAGGCCATACGATGGCGAAAGGGACATGGGCTCTCAGATGGCATCGTGAGCACCATCCGAGCAACGATCAGCCCACCGCAGAGGTCGCATGGGCGAAGGCTAACGATCGGTTGGACTGGCTCGCCTTGGATGCATGGCGTACCGAGGTCGAGGCGAATGGGAGGCTGGCCGAGATGCTGGTCGTCGACGAGGAGTTCTCGGTGGTGACCTATCGAATCTGCATCGCCGATCCAACAGGTGATAGGAGACCCCCCTCATCCTTCGATTCCAGCGAGCGAAGACGTCTCTCCGACGCGATCTCATCATCCCCTACCAGCGCTCCAGGGCGCTTCTTCAGAGATGGAGATGACTGGATATTTGAGGGAGCGGGGCTCCCCATACAGAGAGGACGTTCACTCACCGAAGATGAGGTGGAAGCCATCCTACATCTCATCGATGGCGACCATGACGATGCGATCGGTGGAGTGGCTACCGTCCTAGCCGATCTGCTCGAGCGCGGTTGCTCAATCCGATCCGGATTCAAATACGGCACACGATGGCGAGCCTACCGAGGATCAGTCGGCGATGGTCACGCTCCATGGCTCGTGCAACCATCTTCCTCAGCACCCGAAGACTGGTCTGACGCATGTCTGGCGGCTCGGCTTGCCGCTGGTGTGAACAAGATTTGGTGCACCTCTCTTGAAGACGGTGAAGGAATCAGGTACATCTCGATCGAAAGGCCCCCCCCTGATTCTCGTTGGACCAATCCGCAACGACGGTGAAGGAATCAGCGCCAACTACCAACCTACCCTCCATTTGTGGAATCGTGAACACTTTCACTTCCTTCCATAACAACCTAACCCTGCGCAAGAGACAGGTAGCGATTGACAGACCTGATCAACTGGTCGCATAGGGATCGAAATCATCTAGGTTGAGATTTTCCCCCCCGTCTTCTGGGGTCATCACCGAGTTACCGCCTAATGCGAACTCTGTCGAACTAACAGGGGAATCCACCCCCTGCTCCGTCACTCGTTCCATCGATTCCTCGTTATGGTGGTCCAAGAGAAGGTCGTTTGACTCGACGGCATCGAAGACCTCCCCCGGCACTTCGTGTCTCGGTGGCATCCAGCCAGCTTGCACCATCGACATCGCTTCATGTGCCGAGGAGAGATGCCCTACACGTCGCATAGAAGGGATGTCGGGTTCGGTTTGTCCGCGTCTCCGGCCATCACTACTGCTCCCTATGGTCAGCGCCAACAAAACCAACAGAACCGTGATTGTGTTGGCTGGCTCTCGGAACCAAGAGAAAGCATCGTCCGGTTCGTCGTCAACCGCAGTTGTGGTCATTGAAATCCGGCGTTCGATGCCAACCTCATCGACGAGGACAACTTCACCTTCAGCCAGCATTCCAGGGGAGAGCAGACTTGAGGGATCAATGATGAGAGTGATGTTTGAGGATTCTCCGAGACGCTGGTCCAACGTCGTCGTCGCTATCCGTTCCAAAGGACCTTCCACTACCACCTGATAACGGCGGCTGCCGTTGCCTTCGAAGGCGAGCGGAATGGTCACTTCGCTCTGCTTTTGCCAATGAATCTCCCCCACCCACGTTTCGGTGATCAATCGATGTGGGACAATGTGCCAGGATGCATCGATGTCGACAGAACTCTGATTGCCGCAACCGATCGAACCTCGCAACGTCCCGGATTCTGGAGCCTCGACGGGGTCCAGCCATTCGAGATTGAACGTCTCCTCATCGGATGACAATTCTCGTGCACCGATTAGTTGGACCGATCGTCCATCGGAGGAAACGAGATCTATCCAAGGCATGCACGACTCGACGCTATGGAAGGTGATTGGTATCGTCTCTTCTCCCATCAATTCGATTGGCGAGCGAGGCAGCGTCGCGTTCGTCCGATTCTCAACCGGGTTGATGGTGATAGTCGCGACAGAGTCGTTCAACGACACCACTGTCGCGTTCCATCCGACGAGTCTGCCACTCCTATCCCGGATGGTCACCCCATCCGATCCGAACATCTTGCCGACGTCGAACGTGTCGCTCTGTGTACCTTCGTCGGCCGCCCTAACCAGGCCATCGTCGCCATCCGCCTCGATCACTCGCAGCCACGGCATCTCGGGATCTGCATTGACCTCATTCGACATCAGATCGCCAGCTCCGTCATCCTGCTGACTGACCAGCACTCCATTGCCAGGTAGGTCTCTATCGAATCCGATGTCGCCACGATGCTCTATCCACACCCATTCTCCATCAGCTAGGGGGATGCGAACGGTCATGCCACCGGCTGATAGTGGCGTGAGGTTGAATGTGTAGGGTCCAGATGATAGGGTCTGTTGATCGAGGGTGAAGTCGCGATCGGCGCCGATTAGCCTGAGGGTCGCTGCCATCGGCAGAGCAGGCGTGCGACCATTGCCGTTCCAGTTCCCACTCGCCATGATGTCCCAGTCTCCGACGCCATTCCAGTTCGATGTGGAGACCTCGCTGTGCACATCGTACAAATCGATGGCGCCCATTTGGTGCACCATCTCGTGCAGGATGGTGCCCAATCCGCTCTCGAATGAGGCCATCGTGTAGTGGGCCACCTCGGTACCATTCACCACCACCGGGTCCATCAGGAAAGAGAAGTGGCTCCAGATGTCGCTGCTGCTGCCACCATTCTCTTGCGCTCTTCCTGTATGGAGGATGAGGAGTCTGTCGAGACGGCCATCGCCGTCGAGATCGAATCGGCTCGTATTGACCGAAGCAAGGTTGCTCTCCACTGCCTCCGTCACCAGACCATCCGGATCGTCGTCTCCCGTACCAGAATCGCGCTCGCCATCCCTGTCCGCCCCGTAGATGGAGGGGTTTGCTGCTGCTGTGTGGACGATCGGATTGACGAACACCTCCAATGAGGTAGTGCCGCCGCTCATCTCAAAGAGGTACTCGTCAGCGGCGTTCTCTCCGGTCAGCATCGCTTCCGCTCGTGCGGAATCGCGACCAGCCCCAGACGGTCGGGAGGGAAACTCGATGACCATTACCAACCAGCGCTCCTCCACCTGCAATGGAAGTAGTTCGACCGGGGCTGCCTCCTCCGGGCGAACCGCGTCGTGAAGCAGATCCTCGAAGGCGTCGGCATTCACTTGCAGCCAGCCGGCTGCGGCTAGGATGACGACGACTGCGATCGCTCTAAGAGGACGGCGCACGGCGGGGCCTGTTCAGCGTCCCGCTTCAACTCCACCGCCACGCGATCCTGGGCCAATCGAGATCTTCGGCATTGGGATTGTGCCATCTTCGTCTTCATCAGACCACCCTTCGGCATCTATTCGTGCGAGATCGGTCCGCTCCTCGGCGCACTCTAAATCGAGTTCGGATATCGCATCCATTCTCCGTTTTTGTGAAGCCTCTCCAGCGGACAGGTCCCATGGATGAACTAGAGCATCGAGCGAAAGGTTCCGGCAGAGTGCACCCAGTTGATCCGATTGGCCGGCCGGAACGCCGGCCCGTTCGAGCCAGCGCGCTCCGACAATCTGGCAACCATGCTCCTCAAACTGTCGACGCAATCTGGCAGGTGGCGGGGAGCCGTCACATCCAGTTATGACTAGACGCGACCAATGAGCATCGAGGAACGCATCGAGGAGTAGGTCCTGTGCCTCCCGATCTAGGCATAGCGCCTGGCAACCTAGCAATGCGACGTGATCTGGTGCATCACTTCTAGGGAGAGTTGGACAGGCACCTTCGCAACGACAATCGAGAATCGCGACTCGATGCTCGGCACCCTCAGAATCGAGGCGCGGGGAGGATTTGCGCCAGCCATGGAGAGCGCGATCCGGAGCGATGTGGGCAACCCCTTCGGATGCTAGCACTGTGAGGAGCGCGAATGTAGGCCAAAGGGTTTCGAGGGTGGGCGGGAGGACTATCCAGAGCGTGAACAGGGCTACCAGGTGGAGTCGAAAGCGCATCGAATCCTCACCTGGTTCACCCATCACCCCGGATATCCGACCTGCGAACTGCGATATGCAAGCTATCACCATGATGACGGTGGCCCATGAGAGTCCCAGCGCCACTTCGAAGATCAGCGAAGCGTCATACCGCGCGATAGTGGTGGGCAATGAACTTCGCTCAGCCGCAGCGAAACCATACGGGAGCGCTTGCACCCACAGGACAGGTATGGCTAGTGCCATTGTAACCAGAGCCGCAACGACCAGGGTCCTTGCGAGACGCATTTCCCTCGGTAAGGCACCTGGCTCGACGAATCGAAGGAACTGATGTGCGATCAAGGGTGATGCGCTGAGTAGCGCCAGCAATCCGACTAGACCCCATCGCAACTGCAGCCACCTATGAGGGGAATAAACGGTCATCTCGCCGGGCGCGATTGGCAACAGGTCGAGCCAAGAGGAGAGCACACCATCGACTAGGAAGGCCCAGACGACGGCGAAGGTGACGATGGTCAGAAGTAGCAACTGGCCCCGTGCCGCCAACTCATCTAGATGGCTCTGCAGCGGTAAAGCACGGTCGCGAGATGTACGTACCACGGCGGTGAACAGAGGCACTTGGGTCATGGGGATGTCGGCGGCTGCCGGTCACATCAAATCTCCATGCGTTGGCGGCGTTTCCATCGCCCGATGAGTTCGGTAAACGCCGTATGCGGCCCACGCCGAGCAGACGATGGCCGAACCCCATAGATGGATTCCGGATCCATCCGCATTCCACTGCACAGCTATCACAAAGAGAATCGCCGATAGAATTCCTCGGCGAATCATCTGGGGGCGACCCAACTCGGATGCAAGATGTGGCGGTCTGATGCCATCCCTCCTCTCGATCACCTCACGTTGGACGACTGCGGCGAGGATCAGGATCAATAGGGTGCTCCAATAGAGAGCATTGCCGCGATCGAACGCCTGTTGTGCAAGGGCCATCTGCCGTTCATGCTCCAACTGTTCAGGGCTCTTCTCCGTGAGGAAAAGCGCGTCATAGTCACCCACCGAGTAGGTCTTGGTCTGCAGGGACTCTCCGGTGAGGGCGTTGCCGACGACCCCCGGTGGTAAGATGGAGAAGGAAAGGATGTTCCAGTAATCGCCAGCGTCGTTGCTGCCACCGTCGTTGACGCTGTTGCCAGCTAACCAAACATCCACCCTATCGCCGTTCGATGGGGCAGTCCACACGATGGTCCAGACTCCGTCATTATCGGTCTTAGAGTGAGAGATGTTCGAAGAGGTACTGTTGGCGTTCTTCTCCTCCCCACTGTCCACGGCTGGTCGGATGCCCTCGTCTAAATCCCATGACAACTCGCCACCTCCACCAATCGAGAGCATGAAGCCAGCCTTCGTGTTGCCCGATTCTCCGGCCATAACGTGCGAGTCCTGAACTGTGATGGTGAATGTGTATTCGGTTCCGTTGGAGTAGACTGTCGGGACACCGCTCATGCTTACGACGGCGCGATCCGATGGCGCTCCCTCTCCATGACAGGTACAGCCGGCGATCACGGTCGGCGGCATGTCGGTCCCCGGTTCGTCCGGTGGTCCATCGGAGTAACCGAGGGCTGGCGCGGCCAGCAAGGCGGCGATTAGTATCGCGAAGGCGATTCGGAACCCGATGCTCGACATCCGTCGACCTCGCATCGCGGGCACCTGTGGCAGTCCCTTAACCGTTCCCTCCGGACTCGCCGTAGGCGAGCCCGACCATCTCGCTCCGCTGCCGCTCGGAACCCGAACCACGTCTCCCATCTCGCATACTGGATTGGAAGTGATGCAGACCACCTATCTGCCGTACGGAGGGAAGGGCTCCTCCTTCCACATCGACCGCGGTTCACAATCCAAATGTGAAGCCCGCACGGACTCTCGCGGTCAATCCTGGCAACACCTCGCGGTAATCGCCGATGATCGCCGCGTCGGCCGAGCCCACCATGTTGCATCCCGGATCCGTGTTGATAGCAATGATTCGACCACTGTCCTTCATTCCCGCCATGTGCTGCGGCGCTCCGCTGATTGCGACGGCGATATACACAGGTGGCCTGATGCTCTGCCCGGTCTGCCCGACCTGACGACTGTGAGGCGCGTGACCAGCATCGACGGCTGCTCTCGACGCTCCCCATTCCACATCTACCCCTTGCTCACGAAGGGCCTCGACCAAATCGGTTACTTCCCTGAAGCCGGTCTGACCGCAGGGAAGACCTCCTGATACGACAACCCTGTTAAGGCCCAGTTCGACTCTGTCACCTCCTCCCCTGCGGACTTCGAGGATCTCGACTGCGAAGTCTGCCTCCTCAAAGGAGGGCTCGAAGGGGGTGATTTCTCCAATCCTATCCGCATCGGCATCGGGCACCACGAAGATTCCTGGGCGTGCTGTCGCCATAGCTGGTGCCCAAAGGGCCTCCGGATTGGACATGATGCAGGCTAACTTCGTCTCACCGAACGAAGGGCGGTGCGCCTCCAGCATGTGGGTAATGACCATCTTCGTCTTGCGATGGTAGAAGGGGCCAACTGATAGTTTCGTGCAGTCAGCTGTGACACCAGCATCAACTCGGCTCGCGACCCGAGGAGCGAGATCCCGCCCGGTAGTAGTCGCCCCCATCAAGAGAATCTCGGGTCGATGCACATTGAGCATGTAGTCGGAAATAGCCCGGGTGAAAGGCAAGGTAGTGAAGTGGGCCAGTCTATCGTCCTCGACGACGATCACATCGTCGGCTCCGAGTGAGATCAGGTGGTCGGGAGCATCACCCACCGAGTCGTGGATCACCATCGCGGTGAGGCTAACTCCCAACTCATCGGCCATCTCACGCGCCGGACCCATCAGTTCCATGCCGACGGTGAGTAGACCCCCATCCACCATCTCGCAGAACACCATCACGCCGGACGAGCCGGTCGCCTCGCTGAATCGGACGACTGTGGAATCCTCAGGCCAGTCGCTCATCACCATCCCTCCACGATGGCAACCAAGCCATCCGCGTCATCAGCAGTCTGCAGATCCCGGCTCGACTGCTCGACATTCGGAGCTGCTGCGACGATTGTGGGCGATCCTCGCAACCCTACCTTCGACTCCTCCAGCCCCACCTCGTCGACTCCGAGCATCGTAAACACGGCAGCATCTTCCTTGAACACGTCTCGGCCACGGGAGTCCTTCTCCACAGTGCGCTTCACCTTGATTGCCGCCTTGGCGGATCGACCTCGCAGTGCGGGTGCAGTTGGAGCAATCGATAATACGCATGGGAGTGGCATCCGGAGGTCCATCGAGCCGCCTTCGATGATTCGACGAACGGTGACCAAACCGTCTGATATCTCGCAGTGCTCGACGAGTGTCACCTGAGGCACGCTCAGATTCTCTGCCACTTGACTCGGAACATGAGCGGTGTCGCCGTCGGTCGTCTGGCGGCCTCCGAGGACCACAAAGTCGTCGCGGTCTCCCGTGTAACCGAGATGCAGTAAGGTCCCCGCTAGAGCGTAACCCGTCGCCCAAGTGTCGCTGCCTCCCAGTTTCCGATCGGAGAGCAACACCGTCTCATCGACACCTCGCTCCAGCGCGGTGATGTGGGACATCTGCACATTGGGGGGTCCCATCGATAGAACGACAACCCGACCGCCATACTGGTCGCGAAGGTGTAGGGCCATCTCGAGCGCATGCTGGCAATCTTGGTTGATCTGACTGGGGGCGGTCGCCCGATCGAGAGTCCCGGTCGACTCGTCGACTCGCATCTCCTTCGGCTTGGGAACCTGCTTCAACAGCACCACGAAGTCCATCTCGACCACCGCCGACCAGAGGTCGGATGACCGCGCGTGTCAGGGCCGGTTATTGAAGGAGACGGAGTGTGGAATTGGAAGCGCGGGGGCGGCCGAGGCGTTTGAGGATTGAGCGCGACTCTCTCGAATCATCCCAGCGCGATAGTCGCGATTATCCCGAACACTGCTACATCGACGATCGCGTGAGCTATCCAAGCCGGCCATATCGAGCCGTGCCGAAGTGTGAGCCATGAGAAGACGGCACCTCCCATCCAAACCCCGACAGCGGCGACCGCTCCGAGGGTCCAGCCAGCGACCAGCACTACACCTATCGCGTGATGAGAGGCGAAGATCGTCGCTGAGATGGCGATGGCTGCATCCGTTCTTCCAGTCAGTGACAACGCCTGCCGAGTGGCGAACCATCGGTAGGCGTACTCCTCTGCTATGCTATTGACGAAGATCCAGAATAGGAGCGCAAACACAACCATCGTCATCGAGTCGAGACCCATCGACCGAAGCCTGGCTCCCATCACCGCATCGTCGATGGATGAGGAAGCCAGCGAATGCGACAAGAGCACGATTGTGGACATCGCGACTCCGGCCGCGACCCCCTCTAATATCGCTCTCGCTCGTCCATTCGCGGCCATCGGCGAATACCCCCAATCGCCTCCATCGACTTTGCGATGCCAGATGGCTGGCAATCCGAACAGTCCGAACTTGCACGCAACCCACGTTATCAGGCCGGCGGTTGCAAGCCAAGCCGCATTGAAGGTGGATCCGAGGGCGTTCGACACCACTCCGATGGTGGGCAGAGGGGCGAAGAGAATCAGCGCAAGACCGGGGCTCCTCGGAATGACCTCGCCATCGCTGCCATCCACCATCGATTACGTAAGCCGGTGGTCTACGCTTCAACCGTACTACCATCGGAATCGCTCCTCATCATTCCGAGGATGAATGCATCAGGCCGACCTGCACCATCACGACGCTCTGCCGAAGGTCAGGGCTCGAAGGAGGCCAGGCATGCAACCAATGGGCCGGCATCAGCAACGGTCATAGGCGGATAGACTCGGACCCGGGCCGGTGGAGAGATGTCCGGGCGGAGCAGAATTGCGGTAATCGGGGCAGGGAATGTCGGAGCGACCTGTGCCTTCGTGCTCGCCGAGAGGAAACTCGGAGACATCGTGATGCTCGACATCTACGAGGGATTCGCTAAGGGCAAGGCACTCGACATGAGCCAAGGTGGACAGGTCCTCAACTACAATGGCACCATCACCGGAACCTCCGACTACGCGGACATAGCAGGAAGCGATGTCGTGGTGGTCACCAGCGGCTTTCCCAGACAACCAGGGATGACAAGGGAGGATCTAATCGGGAAGAACGCCGAGATAGTAAGTCAGGTCGGAGAGGGAATCAGGAAGCACGCCCCCGATTCGATCGTCGTCATGGTGACCAACCCCCTCGACCTGATGACCTACCACATGCAGAAGGTGACTGGTTTTCCGACGCACCGCGTGGTAGGTCAGGCTGGCATCCTCGATTCAGCACGGATGACCCACTTCGTCGCCGACGAGATTGGCTGTTCAAACGAGGATGTCACGGCGATGGTTCTCGGAGGTCACGGAGACACCATGGTACCTCTACCTAGGTACACTACGGTAGGCGGTATCGCGATTACCCAACTACTGGACGAAGATACGATCGACGCGATCTGTGAGCGCACAGCTGGTGGTGGCGGCGAAATCGTTCGACTGCTGGAGCGCGGTAGCGCCTTCTATGCACCTGGCGCTGCGGCCGCGATTATGGCTGAATCGATACTGAATGATCGCAAGCGGCTGATACCCGCCAGCGCTCACCTGACTGGTCAGTACGGACTCAATGACGTCTACATCGGAGTCCCAGTGATACTCGGTTCAAGTGGAGTTGAGCGGATAATCGAACTCGAGCTCACCGATGAGGAATTGGAGAGCCTGCAGGGAAGCGGTTCCTTCTACAAGCAGCAACTCAGCGAGTTGCTCGGCTACTGAGTCGCCATCGATTAGCGGAGCGCGGGTCTGATAGGTGCGGCGCCATCGCAAAGCCGTGGACCGTCATCTACACTTGGAACACGATGGCAAGATGCTGCTAGTCGATGAATCAGGTGCTGGTCCACAGCAGCCCTTGATGGGAAGGCTCGATTGGCCGGGAAGAGGCAGTGGGGGGGAGGGTGACTCATGGTTGCTCAGACTTCCGACGGAGAGTGAGGTCTCCTCGATGGAGATCGAGTGGATGGAGAAGCGCACCAACATAGTTCGATTCGGAGGTGAGGAGCATGTCGTCACTCACGGCACACCAGACCTAGATTGGCCCGTCGATTGGGCTTGGAAAGACGAATTGGTGAGTGACTCAGCGGTCCATCCAATCGCCCGTGAGTCTGTCTATAGAACGATGCATAGGCTGGTATCTAAGGTAATTGTTCGAGACTCTTCAGGATGTGTCCTTCTCGGTCTGGTAGAGCGAGGTCACTTCACTGGTCACTGGACACTTCCAGGAGGGTATCTGGATTACGCTGAACATCCTAGAGAAGGGGCTGAACGGGAGGCATTTGAAGAGATGGGATTGACCCTCAATTTGGATGACCCATGGGGTGAGATGGGGGGGGTGAAAATCGGCAACGGGTTCACCTTCGTCCAAGAGAGGATTTTCTCCGACGCGGGCATCCAATACATCTCGTTCACCTATCTGGTTGACTTGAAGGAGCGTCCGGACTTGACTCCCAAGGTGGGTGAGATTTCGGAGGCGGGGTGGTTCAAACCTCAAGAAGCGAGGAGGCTCGCCGCATCACTCTTCGATGTAGAGGCTCTGGACGCTTTGGAGCGTGCTGGCTGATGGTAGTCCGCGAGTGGATAATCCCGGACAGAATTCTCCGCAGAACGATCGTGTCCGGAGTCGTTCTGGTCATCACCGGGATGATCGTCTCTCAGATCATGATGCAGATGGGAGGTGGGCCTCGCAACGAGCCATTGGATCTCGCACATCAATTCCCGGATGATTCTCCAGAGCTCGTAAGGGAGGCGGCTATGTTCCCCGACGGCCTGCCGCCATTCATCTCCAGCGGTGGTGCTTTCCAACCTGAGCGAACCGTGTTCGATCTCTCACTGGGCATTGGCGGATTACTGATGATTATCTTGGTGCTAGATCAGGCGTTCCGGATTCGAGCCGCAAACCTTCGATACGGAGCGCATCCGATGCGTAGGCTCGCCAATCTAGTCCAACTCGGATCGGGAATGGTCGTAGGTGCATCGATGGTGATGATCACAAGGCATCCGTTCAACGAAGACCTGGTCACCCACATCGCGTTCGCCATTGCGATATTCCAAGGAGCCATTATCTGGACGGGGGCGCTCGCTGTGGCTCGCGGACGCATCGATGGAAATCTTGAGTGGCGAGGCATCCGTCTGACGAATA
Organism: uncultured Candidatus Poseidoniales archaeon; assembly: GCA_964585295.1. Lineage (GTDB taxonomy): Archaea > Thermoplasmatota > Poseidoniia > Poseidoniales > Thalassarchaeaceae > CAUZSY01. Next base: position 226,559 of record CAZPCY010000002.1, read on the forward strand.
TCCGGTGGGCTTTGTTCGCATCGACTCTGTTCTCTTATCAGGCGATGGTCTGGATGATCGCCGAAGAGAAGATTCTCGTTTCGGCCTTCTTTGAGTGGATTCTCGCATTCTCCGCCGAGGGTTGCATTCTGACCCTGCTACCCTCAATCGCGGCGTACGGAGATGTCCGTGATGACGAAGATGAATGAGTTCGACTCGGACGAATGCCGGAAGAAAAGTCAGACCATGAGAACTAGGGGTGCTAGGAAGCAGGCGAGGCTTGTTCTTCTCATGGTCATTGAACTAGGCATCATGTCCCGAGCATCTCGCGAGCCGCATCCAGTGCTGCGTTCAGACCTTCTCCGTTCGAGCCACCACCCTGAGCGAAGGAGGGTCGGCCACCGCCACCCCCGCCTATGTGTGGTGCAATTGTTCGCAGAATGTCAACCGCGTCGTGTGCCTCTGTAGCAATCGAATCCTCCGTTATCGCGACCAATATTTTCCCCCCATCTTCACGGCTGCCGATGACAGCGATGGTGGGGCGAGACGGATCGCGGGTCAACTCGGCCACTTGGCGCTGCATTGCCTTCAGGTCGCCGTCGCTCTCCATCACGACATATCGGATGCCATCCCTCTCGACAGACTCGCCGCCGCCATCGGTTCGCAAACGCATTACATCGGCCTCGAGGCGCTCGATACGACGTCTCTGATCGCGCCATTCGTCGTAGAATCTCTTTACGGCTCTCGGCAGAGCCTCCGGCTGCACATCGAGGATGCCAGCCGCCTCCATCAGAAGTGCTTCCTGTCTCTTAGAGTGCTCCGCCGCCGCATCTCCGGCGAGCAGATGTAGCCGCTCTACTCCATCTTGGACCTGACTCGCTCGCACCAAACGAATCGTGCCGATCTTGCCAGTATCCGGATGGTGGGTCCCGGCACACGCCTGCACATCGTGACCATTGATTGTGACGACGCGAATCATCCGGTGCTTGGGCGGTCCACCCTGATAAATCGTGAATCCGTAGCGGGCATCGGCCTCCTCACGAGGGATCAACTGTTTGGTGATCGGGGTGGCAGAGGCCACCACCGAGTTGGCATGCTCCTCGATTGTCCTTATTTCCTGCTGGGTCAGACGGCCGTGATGTGTGATGTCAAGCCTCGCATAGCGAGCTCCCTTCGAAGATCCCGCTTGCCAGATGTGCGGTCCTAGGATGGCCCGTGCCGAGCCTCCTATGACATGAACTGACGAGTGGTGATCCATCATCTGCCTGCGCCGCTTTGAATCGAGTTCTCCCTGAACATCACCCCCCGGAAGGGGGCCGTCGCAGAGATGGACAATGACTCCGCCCTCGACTCTTGTGTCAACGACCCGGACAGTCGAATTCCCACCCGATAGGGTTCCTTGATCTCCCAGCTGTCCACCACCCTCGGGATAGAAGAGAGTGGATTCCAGAACTATTGAGTGGGTCGGTTCACCCTCGACCTCCGGTGATAGGTGGAGGGAACTGACAATCGAGTGGTCGAGTGGGATACAGGCAATCAGAGGAGAAGTGAACGATGTCGCCCCCTCATCATCGTAGTATCCAGCATGGGTCTCGGGCAACCCCTCGGTAAGCGATGATAGGGGCTTGTTAGTCGAATCAGCGGCGGCGCGCACATTGGCTGCGTGCCTCGCAGCCATGTCGGCAGAGAAACCGACCCGGATCGAAAGAGATTGCCATCCAAGACGCCCGGCTATCCGAACCACCATGTCCGGCTGCAGACCTCTCTCCTCAGCCAGTCTGTGGAGCACTTCGTCCGGCACCTCCGAGGAATCCTTTGGAATTCCCCTCAGCGCTGTCTTCACAGCGGCCTCACCTCGGTCGAGCATCTCTCGGTAGCGAGCCTCTTCCAATTCGAGGATCCTCAAAACCCCATCTTCGGTCTGCTCAAACCCATCCATTGAGAGGTGGTTCTGGATGTGATGCTCCCCGAGCTTGGCCAGAGAGGTATCGATACCCAATTCGTCCTTCATCCGACATACCCGGCGAGCCATCATCCTAGCCAGATAGCCTGCCTTCGCGTTGGAAGGTACGAGGGCATCACCCAGCATGTTGCACAGCGCGTGCATGTGGTCGGGTATCGCGAAGATTGAGGCGAGTGGCTCCGTGATTTCTTTCAGCGTCGCTAATGGAATCGGAGTTCCTCGTTCCGCCAATCTCTCGACGAGGGTCTCGTAGAGTGATTCCGCATCGGTACCAACATCAATGTTCAGGATTCCGGCCGAGCGTGACAATTCCGACATCAGTCCATCGATGTCATCGATTCCGAGTGCTGCGACCGTGGCGTCGAATCCAGACAGGTCGCGAAGCCAAGCTACGGTCTCTGGATAAATCGCATCGTAGATGGTCGGGGTTCCTGCCGCTGCCCAGCAGAACCTCTCCAACCCGTAACCTGTATCGATAATCTGCAGCGGCATCTCATCGTACCGGATTCCCTTGATCTCGACATCGCCATCCTCTCTCTCCTCGAGATTCATGAACACGAGTGTCGCGAGTTCGAGGCCGCCAGCGATGACCTCCACGGCCGGTCCTGCGTTCCCTCCGCCAGACCAAGGGTTCTCGACATAGGTGATGGAATCCGGATTGATCCCCAACTCTTCGGTGAACAATTCGTCACAGAAAGCGATGCACTCGTCAATCCAGTAATGGATATCCTCATCCTCCGGCCGATTGAAGCAGTGATGGGCCATCATCTCAAAGGTGGTCAGATGGCGACCGGATCGACCGACTGCAGCGACGTCGGTCAACCGTATGCAAGGTTGGGATATGGTTAGTGGATTGTGGGGTGGTGGTGTGGATCCATCAGTCACATGCGGCTGGAAGTCCGCGATGCTTGCGATGGTCAGGTGGATGTCGTCCCGCCAGCGAGCAATCACTGGATACGGATCCATGCGAGAGTGTTCTCGCGATTCGAAGAAGTCGAGGAACCTCTCTCTCATCGCGTCCTTTAGAGCACGTCCACTGACTCCCTCGAAACCCGGGATGATGGGCGCGCCGATGAAGGTGTACTCATCTTCCACCGTGTCGCCGCATGTCTCTCTGGATGGATCCCTCGACCAGAACCACTGCCCGGTCACGCGGCACTGGAGCCTGTGGTGACCGGACTCAGATAGATGGGGCGAATCTATCTCTCCGAACGCCATCGGTCGCAGGCCTCCTCACCCTCGCTGCCGTTAGGGGTGGTGCTCAGCACTTGAAGCCGACGCGCCGGCTCGTCCGCAAGGGCCTTGAACGAAGACTCGACGGGAAACGGCGATGGAACCCGAATGGCTTCGGCACGTCTCGAGCGATGGTGATGCGGTCAAACGCATCGCAAAGCACGGTCGAATGCACACCGACGCGCTACTCGTCACGGACGATTCTCACTGGTCAACCCATTCCGACGACCGGTCGCCGGGACAACTCGTCAACACCGCGTCGATGCCCGGCATCGTAGGGGAGGCGTGGGCGATGGCTGACTGGCACTTCGGCTATGGATTCCCAATCGGAGGCGTGGTCGCCACCGACATTGAATGGGGCGAGCAAGGGGGGGCGATATCTCCCGGTGGCGTCGGCTTCGACATCAACTGCGGCGTTCGACTCTGTACGACTGGGCTGGATCGATCGTCATTGGATGACGTAAAGGGTTTGGCTCGCACCCTCGCTCGATCGATACCGGCGGGTGCGACCAGTAAGGGGGGCGTTGAACTGCGCGCAGGAGATCTCGACGCAGTTCTCTCCGAGGGGGCAGCCGCTGCAGCAGACCTAGGCCTTGGCACCCACGAGGATTTAGCAGCAATCGAATCCACTGGCCGGTTAGAGAGCGAGGAGAGAGCGGTTAGCGAGCGAGCGAGAAAGCGTGGGTCACGCGCTCTAGGCACGCTCGGCAGTGGCAATCATTTCCTGGAACTGCAGATGGTGGATCGAATCGTGGATGAGGCTGCAGCTTCCGCCTTTGGGATTCATGAGGGGGCCGTGACGGCGATGATTCACACCGGCTCACGGGGGCTGGGACATCAGGTCTGCAGCGAACACGTCGAATCGATCGAATCAAATTACCATCGAGTCGGAGATACGTGGAGAAGCGAGTCATGGGGGTTCGAACTTCCTGATCGGCAGCTGGCTGCCGCTCCCATACACAGTCGTGAAGGTGCGGCCTATCTTGACGCGATGCGAGCTGCAGGGAACTACGCTTTCGCAAACCGCAGTGCCCTCACGCAGAGACTTCGGGATGCGCTGGGCAAGCACTCCGGTTCGGATGGAGAGGTCGATGTGGTGTACGATGTCTGTCACAACATCGCGAAGGTCGAGGAGCACCAGGTCGCAGGCAGATCATGCACCTGCTGCGTGCACCGGAAGGGCGCAACTAGGGCTCTAGGAGGCGATGATACCGAACTAGCGGCCAGATTTGCAGGTGTCGGACAACCGGTGTTGGTACCTGGAGACATGGGGACTGCATCATGGGTGCTGGCTGGTCCACGTCAAGGTGGGAACCGAGCGTTCTCGTCCTCCTGCCATGGCGCGGGTCGGGCTCTCTCAAGACGAGCCGCGAGGGACCGGATTGATTCGGCGACCCTGCGCGAAGAGTTGGCTGCAGCAGGAATCCATGTCCATGCGAGGACTCCCAACGTATTGGCGGAGGAGGCTCCGGAGGCGTACAAGGACGTGGACGAAGTGATCAGATTGACTGCTGAAGCGGGTCTGGCTAGGCCCGTCGCTAGGCTCACGCCATTCGCGGTGGTCAAGGGCTGAATCCGGAAAACTATCTACATATAACATGGTATTTGCTACATACAATTTCAATTGCTTCCGTAGCGTTGCGAAGGACGGACGCGAAGGCCTTGCGAACAGATTCTCCGTTCGCATCTGTATTCGGATACACCCTTGCAACCGAATATGGGGGTTTGATGGGCTTTGCATGGGACTGTTGCTTCGCTAGCCTATCGAAGGACGCACTGAAAGCCCTTCGAAATTCAGAATCCATGAATGATTATAATCCGGAAACCTGTGGGGTGAATCATGCAAGCACAAGAAATGCAACAAATGAATTCGGACAAAGATTGGATTGTCACATTAGTTTTGGCTATTTTAGTAGGTGGACTTGGTATTGACCGATTTTACTCGGGTTCAATTCTTCTGGGTGTGCTTAAACTTGTTACACTCGGAGGATTAGGCCTTTGGTGGCTCATCGATCTTATCATGCTCGTCACTGGTAATTACAAAGACGGGGATGGCAATCCTATCGCAACTAAGTGATATTCTAATCGGCTACCCTCTGAAACGACGGGTGTCGCATGGGTACCCATTGAAAGGACGGGTTTCGCAAGGGGGCCCCTTGTGTTCAAACTAACTTCATCGTCTGCTTCCGCTAACCATCCAGACTTTATTTGTCAGAAAAACTAAGCCCAAAACAATTGAAAATATACCAACAATGGATGTAATGATACTAATCTCCTCATAGTCAGTCAACCATTCAGAGATACCTGTGTAGGGACCAACGCAACCTCGTCCCCACCGTTATGAAAATGAAGCCAAGAAGAATGACAGCGAAACCGAAGTCTCC
>CAZPCY010000003.1:0-177470 GCA_964585295.1 uncultured Candidatus Poseidoniales archaeon
GGTTCCGGATCTCCAAGCAGCGCTTCCAAGGCGGCGGGATCGAGTTCTAGATCCCTTCTGATCCGATCAGCTAGTTCCTGCGTCGTGTCGACTGGGACGTCAAGGCCTATCCCGAATGAACCCTCCAACCAATTCACCAATCTGCCGGCGGCGCCAGCATCGACGGTCGACCCGACGGTCTCAGCCACAGCGCAGGCGACGGGGACGCCGTGGAGAGGCGCTAAGGAGGCGAGCAATGCGTTGGTCCCAATCACCCCCGCCTGCGGTTGCGTGGAACTCGGATCCAGACCAAGATCGACGAGGCGATCCCTAGTCGAACTGTCCGCACAGACGAGGTGGACCTCGTGGTCGCTCGGCTCTGCGGCGAGGCCAGCGAGGACCAGCATCATTGGCGAGGCGGACTTCGCAATCTCAGTCAGCAGAGCATTGGCGACCTCGTGCTGACCGGCCGGCGTCAGTGGTTGGACATCGCCACCGACCGTCACTAGGCGCCTCCCATCTGGAAGATTAACAGAGTATATCGACATCCTAGGAGGACGCAACAGACCTTCCTCATCCAAGGTTGCATGTGGCGGGTAATCGGGGTGCAGGACCCAAGCCAACAAGGTGGAATCATGACGGTCGATGAGGGCATCGATGATGATCTTCCCGACGTTACCGACGCCTGGCAAAGCCTCCAACAATAGATAGTGTGAGGGTATTGAATCTCCCTCCAACCAGTGGATGATCGTCCGATTCACTCCTCCTCACCTCCATCCGGCAGACTCTCTATCCAATCCTTACCACCGACGCCTAGTCTCTCTCTTCGGCGGCCTCCTTGAGCATCCTCAGGCGAGAATCTGACCGGCGCTGCTGCGACCATCCTAGTCCCACAATCGGGGCACTCGGGGCCGAGACCGTGTCGGTTGCATTCGGGACACCTCTGAAGTCGACTTCTAGGCATCTCTCTCCACCGGCGGCGAAAGCGTCGAACAGAGGCCCAAGAACCATTCGCAACCAGAGAAGGTGCTGGTGGTCACTCGGTCGAAGCCGCGAAGGAGCCGCCGACATCGGCGATGACGCTCTCAGCGGCTGCGACTGCTGCATCCCAAGCGCTCTGCCCGGTCCGATAGTCGGGAGCCTTCACCTCGACCCTGTACCTCGGTGCGCCGTCGTAGTAGCAGTCGACCTCGACCTCCGCTTCGGGATCGCTGTGCTCCTCGGCCGCGAGAAGCGCAGTTCGTATACCATCGACTCCCTCGACCCCCCAAACCTCGATTTCGAAGGCACCTCTGATAGTGATGAAAGGCGGGACGATGTTCTCAGCAGCGAGATCGACCAGAACGGCCATCCAATCGCCGCTGAAGCCCGCATCACCGAGCGCCTGATCGTTGATCGCTGCCTCTTCGAAGGCGCCGTACAGCGTGCCGAACGACTCAGTGAGATCGTTGGTATAGGTCGCAATTTCGTCATCTCTCCAGTTCGATCGTTCGCCGACGATCCGGAGCAGTTGATTGGCCCGCTGCTCGTTCTTCCAGAGTTGAAGGGTATCGCGTCGGCGTTCCTCGCTCACCATCTTGATAGAGAGTTCGACGCTCTTCCTGTCGCGCCTAACCTTCAACGATTTCGCGACCACACGTTGTCCTTCTCGGATGTGGTTGCGGATGTTTCGAACCCAACCGGAGGCGATTTCGCCGATAAACACGAACCCCTCGCGATCATCGTAACCATCGAGGGTGAGATAGGCGCCGTTCTCGCGGACCCGCTTGACGGTGCAGACTAGGAACTCGCCCTCTTCCGGCCAGCCCACCTCAGCCATCCCGTCGACCACCCATTCACTCAAGGTGCTCGACGAGAGTGCCTCCGACAAGGTTCGCTCGACCACCCGCTGGACGCGCTAGAGTGGCGCCGCAGACGCTGCAGTTCACCACGGTCGCGGCTCGGTCGAACATGATTGACTCGTTGCCGCAATCCCGACAAGAGACCTTGATGAATCCGCCAGCCATAATACGTCACCTCAGCGATCCACGAGTTCGAACTTCCTCGCGCGCTTGCAAGGTGGAGTATGCGCCTTACCCGTCTCGTTGCAGCGGTAGAGGATGTTGACCCTCTTAGTCGGCTTTTCACCCGAGGGCTTCGGACGAGGGAAACCGCGGTAACCCGAGGTGACCCGGCGGAAGCGGCGCTGACCCCACTTCAACTCGCTAGCACGTCGCTTCCTGACGCGCTCAACGGTGTGCATGGTGTGGCGGCCAGCCGCGGGGCTGTATCGCTTGACCTCGCGAGGCATCTTTACCATTCACACTCCTCCTGAACGCAGCCCTGCGACCGTCGGTCCCTATTTGAGCGTGTCGAGTTCGCTTGAGCATGTAATCCGTTGGACTGCGCTCCATCCAGCCACACTCGCATCAACATGATAAGCGAGCCGAGCCGGGGGTCGGCCGTGGACCTCGAGGCGTGGGCGTTCTGGATCGCGCTTCTCGGGTTGCTTCCTCTTGGAGCCACCTTTGCCCTACAACCAAAGCGGGATCCTCGCCATTCGATCGGCAAAGCCGTCTTGATCCTCGCTCCCGCGATCTCGATCCTGGCGGCTTGGAAGGTACACTCCACTGGAGCCATAACGGACGAAGTAGAACTGGTTGCTGTTCTTCTCCATCTTTCACCCGCTGCCGCTCTGCTTGGCATCGGCTCGATGATAGCGGTATTCGGTGGTCCAACGCCGGTCGGTGAGATACCTCGTGCATGGAGGGCCGCCGGATTTCTGGCGATGGCTACAGGGGTTGTATGGTTCTGGCACCTGACAACCGTCATGGCACCTGCCACCGCTCTCAACAACGGACTGCTCTCCTCTTGGCCAAGAACAGCGATGGCTGCCCTGCTTGCAGCCACCGTCATTGCCTGGCTCGGATTCGGATTCACCTTGGTGATGGGAAGCGATAGGAATCTCGCTGCTGGAATCCTAGCAGGATCAGGGGTCATAGGCCTCATACTAATCGAGAGGGCAATGCATGTGCAGACTCTGCATGAGGGGATGGTTGGTGCCTTGGACGATCTTATCGGTGGGATGGTCGGCATCACTGCCGCCGCCACCATCCTAGTCACTTTCGTCTACCAGACGGAACTTCGAATGACGCCAATGGAAGAAGTACCGGCGCTCACGGATGAGGAGATGGAGCGCGCTAAGGGAATCCTTGCGAACGCAATCTCTGGAGGTGAGGAAGAATGAGGCGGGCGCTGAGGTTATTGTCAATCCTCGGACCTCCGACTGCTGCCCTCTGCCTGATCGCAATCTGGGCCGGCTATCCAGATCTCTTGATCAGGGACACTGTCGACGACCCTGGCCTTCGACGCATCATCTTCCCAGCAATCGTCGCATTTGGAACCACATGCGCCATCCTGGCCATCACCACCTTAGGATCAATCCACGAGGCCTTCAAGCCCTCGATCCAAGCCGGCGGACTCGCGCTGACCACAGTCGCCTCAGCCTTCCTCGGCGCGGCGATAGGCATCAGTTGCGAGATGGCGGTCAATTCTCTCGCCAACGGCATCGCCTCATTCGCTGCCGCTGGTATCTCTGCCGGTGCAACCGTCGGCCTCTTGCTCGCCATAGTCACCTCGAAGCCGCATCCCCCAGACCCACTCATCGAGATGGCGGAGAGCGACAGCGAGGATGGGAATTGAATCTGGCAGCCATTCTGGATTCTTCCTAAATCGGTCACGAGAAGAACGGATTGACCTTCGGGAAAGCCGATGAGAAGAGAGTTCCGTATCACCTGTATATCTTGCATCAGTCGGCCGACTGCTCGCCATCTCCTACCGGGCAATACTGATAAGAGGAGGTCAGGTCGGCCGGCGCGTCGGAAGGTGAGGTCTTGGGCAAGGGAACTCCGAGCATGGGCAAGCGGCAGAAGCCGTCTCACATGCGATGCCGACGTTGCGGCAAGCGCAGTTACCACAAGCAAAAGCGCCAGTGCGCTTCATGCGGGTACCCGAATTCAGCGAAGCGAAGGAAGTTCCGCTGGGCGAAGCGCAACCGGAGCATGGGCGGACGGAACTGAGGCTCGGTTCCATCTGAACATTGATGAGGTTCACTCACCGCAGGGGACCCACAGGCGTTCCCGATGTGCGGCATCATCGGCATCATCGCCCCCGATGGCTCGGTACGGCAGTTGGTGTACGACGGGTTGATGGTTCTCCAGCATCGTGGTCAAGACGCAGCGGGAATCGTCACCTGCGATGACGAGAAACTGTTCCAGCGCAAGGCAAACGGCCTCGTGATGGATGTCTTCCGGCAGCAGCACATGGATTCGCTGGTCGGTCGAATGGGCATCGGTCATGTGCGATATCCGACCGCTGGCACCTCCTCATCAGCCGAGGCACAGCCGTTCTACACCAATTCCCCCTATGGGATCGCCCTCGCCCACAACGGCAACCTGACCAACGCCTCTTCGGTTCTCGAACAGCTCTACCGATCCGATCGCAGACATGTGAACACCAACAGCGACTCTGAGATCCTGCTCAACGTCCTCGCGACGGAACTCGCCCGCGGCGAGGGAGTCGAGATCGACGGCGAGCTCTATGTGGATGTCGAGAGCATCTTCGATGCAGTCGAGAGGGTGCACGACCGATTGGAGGGGTCGTATGCATTGGTCGCTCTAATCGCCGGATATGGCCTGCTTGCGTTCCGTGATCCGTTCGGCATCAGGCCATTGGTCTATGGAGTGCGTATGGGATCAGATGGCCCTGAGCACGTCTTCGCTTCGGAGAGCGTCGCCTTGACGGCACTCGGATACGACATAGTCCGAGACGTGGCTCCAGGAGAGGCGATGTTCGTCGATGTCGGGGGCAGTTTCTACAGCCGGGTTTGCCATGATTCCCCGACCCTCTCCCCGTGTATCTTCGAGCATGTCTACTTCGCCAGACCTGATTCGGTCATCGATGGGATATCAGTTCACGAGGCGAGGCTGCGCATGGGAGAGGCGCTTGCGAATCGGATTATGACGCTTCGACCGGACCACGGAATCGACGCTGTCGTCCCAGTACCCGACTCTGGACGGATCTCCGCCCTTGAAGTGGCAAGGACGCTTGGAGTCCCCTACAGGGAGGGGTTCGTCAAGAATCGATATGTCGGCAGGACCTTCCTCATGCCTGGGCAGAAGATGAGAAAGGACAGCGTGCGGAAGAAACTCAATCCGATTCCGCACGAGTTCCGAGGACGCACCGTGTTGATCGTCGATGACAGCATCGTCCGCGGCAACACCTCACGCAAAATCGTCGAGATGGCGCGTGACGCCGGCGCTGAGAAGGTCTTCTTCGCCTCCGCCGCTCCTCCGGTGATTCACCCCAACGTCTACGGAATCGACATGCCGGCGAGGAACGAGTACATCGCCCACGGCCTCGATTCAAATGGCGTCGGAGAGGCGATAGGTGCCGATTGGCTCGTCTATCAGGATCTGGAGGACCTGCGACAAGCGGTTACCGAGGCCGGTGCTGGCCTGGTCACCGAGTTCGATTGCTCCTGCTTCGATGGAGAGTATGTATGCGGCACAATCTCACCCAAATATCTCCACAACCTTGAGACGATTCGAAATGATGCTGCGAAGATAGAACGAGCGAAGAGCGACGAGGTCCTAGAGATCCACAACGAGCCGTGAGGGAGTGGATGGAGCCGGTCTGGATACTACGCATCGATGAGATCGGACTCAAGTCCGCACCGGTGCGCCGCCTGTTCACGGATGTGATGCTCAGGTCGCTCACAGCCCAAGCATCGGCTAGGGGAGTGAAGGTCTCCTTCGACCGCTCACACCGACTACTTCGGGCGATGCTGTCAGATGCCGAGGAATCCGATGCCTCCATCTTCGAGGATTCGGTGTCTCACACATTCGGCCTGATAGCCGCGGATAGGACGACTGCTGTCGACCGTGAGCCAGAAGCCATAATCAATCTGCTAGACGACATGGGATGGCCGGATCAGGAAATCCGTACCTTCGGGGTCCGAGCGAAGAGGCATGGGCCGCGCTCGGGTTTGAGATCGCAGGAATTCGCATCGGAACTCGGCTCCTTGGTGCTCGATAGACACCCACACCTTTCTGTCGACCTGACATCTCCAGATGCTTGGATCAGGGTGGCGCTCCTCCCTGACGCCGCTCATCTGATTGACCATAGGGTCGAGGGGCCGGGTGGGCTCCCGAGCGGTGTCCAAGGTCGGGTGGAGGCGAGGCTGGAAGACGACGATTCGCTGCTCGCCGCTTGGCTCTGCATGCGGCGAGGTTGCAGAATCGATCCAATCGAACCCATCGACGAGGAGATGCGACAAATCCTCCGGAAATGGGATGCGGCGCTCGGGGACGAGGAGATGATCAGGAGGATAGGGGTCGGCCCTCACCGTGACCCAATAGACGAGGCATGGGGCGTCGTGTCGACTTCTGATGAGAACCTGCTAGTTGGATCGGCGAATTCGTCGGAGGACCGCAAGGTGCCGATTGCGACTCTCAATCCTCTCGGTGGTTGGACCGATGAGGAGAAACGGGAAGCGCTCGCCCTAATCCGCAACTGACTCGGGCGATGCAAAGATTCGGCCGGTCGGTGGCCGAGTATTGACACTGTTGCACGAAGGAGTGAAGGGCGGGACACTGGAGTGCGGCACGATGGGCAAGTCGGTATCGCCTAGGGCACTCATCCGGACGGACGAGATAGTCCGTGCGCTATCGATAGCTCCCTCGGGTGGCCATCTGGTCTGGGGAGGAGATGCAGGTGTGGTTCATCGACTGGACCCTTCCGGATCCGAATCCTCCTCATTCGAAGTCTCCGAGGCAGTCGCGCACATCCATACTTGGAATGATGGGGCAGTAGCTGTCGGCACGTTCGCTGGTGACCTTCATGGACACGCACCGAACGGAGAGAGGATCTGGAGCGTTCCCCTAGGTGGTGGAAGCGAGGCTATGAAAGTCAGCGAGAACGGATCAATCATCGCCGTTATCGACGGAGTTCATGACGTCCACCTAATCTCATCCGATGGATCGCTACTTGGTACGCACCGAACAGGTGAAGCTACCCAGATATCTCTAGCCGCTGACGGTGGGAATTGTGCGGTCGCGCTCGATTCGGGGACTCTTTCAATCCTTGATGGTCGCGGGGTGGAGAAAAGACGCGTCGAACCACGCTGCGAGGAAGGGATTCGAATCTCGGCCGTATGCCATCGCTCCGATGGAACGATTGTGGTCGCAAGCGAGGCGATCGGACTTGCATCCGATGGCGAGCCTCAGATAGCCATCGAGTGCTTCGAAGCCGACGGACGACGCCTGCACATCGTGGAGATAGATGCAGTCGCGACCGCGCTATGTCCAACTGATATGGGCGTCTTCGCCGGTCTCGATGATGGAACCGTTCTCTCTCTCTCGATTGATGGCAGCCCCTCGATTACGTGGGCCTCCGTGGACTATTCGGTATCCGATCTGCTGGCCGGACCCGATTATCTTCTGGTGGCTTCCTGGTTCCACCTTCGACGGTACGATGCGGCGGGCGAGGAGGCTTGGCGAGTCGAACATGTGGGCCTCATAGATTCAATTCACTCGGATTCGAGTGGTGATCACCTGGCCCTCGCAGGTCAAGATCCAAACGATTGGACGAGAATCAATCGGATAGACCTCTATGATGTCGATGCTGAGCCATTCAAATTGACAGAGGATGACGACCCCGCGATGCTCGACGAATCCCTGTATGCGGAATCTAGTGAACCGGAACTGGACGACGATCTCATCGACTACCAATACGAGGAAGAAGATCCTTCAGACCTGAAGGTCGAGGATCTTCTGACCGAGAAGGAGGCCGCAGCTTGGAAGGGATTGGCGATGGGAGGAAATCTCGATGAGGATGAGGCCCGCGGTATAATGGGGCTGCTGCAGAGCGAATCCAAATCGGATTCCGAAGAGGGGGATGAGGAGGACGCATTCGATGTACTAGCCGGGTTGCACGATGAGGAGGCGGTTCGGATGGCTCCTCCTAAGGCGCACGCAGGCAATGACCAGACGATAGATGCAGGTGACGATGGGACCGCCACCACGACGCTCGATGGTTCCGAATCGACCTCATCCAGTAGTTCGATAGCGAGCCACCTCTGGCGGGACGCGAACGGCGCTCCAATTGGAGATTCGATACAGATCAAGGTTAGGTTGGGCCCCGGCTCACACCGATTCACCTTGACCGTCAGCGACGCGAATGGTACCACGGCGACCGATTCCGTCCATGTGGTTGTCACCGGTGAGATCGAATCGCAGGAAGAGTCGCTCCTCGACTGAAATCGACTCGAATCATTGACTCTCGCCATCCAGCACAGTCGATAGGAAATTGCCAATCCGATTGATCTCCGGCATGCATACCTCGTGTCCCATTGGATATCGATCGAACTCGGTCGGCCATCCATTCTCCGTCAGGAATTTGGCCGATTGGCGTCCGGCATCGAACGGAACCATCGGGTCATGGGTCCCATGCTGTAACAGCACCGGAGTATCACGATTCGATTCCGATCTCTCTTTCATGTGATCATCCGGGAACAGCAGGTATCCTGAAAGACAGACCATGGCAGCGAGTTTGTTGGGGTGTCGGCAGCCCTCGAATAGAGCCATTGCCCCTCCTTGGCTGAAGCCGATAAGGGCGATTCTGTCGGAAGGAATACCACTCTCGATCTCGTCTTCGATCAGAGATCTGATTAGCGCCGCGGACTCCATTGCCTCCTCCCTGCTCTCCCGGTCCCCATCTCCATCTCGTCCAAGGTATCGGATGTCGAACCACGATGGCATCACCCATCCATCGTTCAAGGTGACGGGGCGGTGAGGAGCTTGCGGGAAAATCCAACGCGTGCAGGGTCGCTGAATGAAGCGAGGCATGTCGTGAAAGTCACGTGCAGTAGCACCTAGGCCATGCATCCAGATAATCGAGGAATCGTGATTCTCGGTAGAATCCACGGTCAGGGTACCCTGCAAACCGTTCTCTGGTGAAGACATGCCTTATCTCTCCAAGTTCGGTGTGCATCTGGAATAGAATTCTCGGAGTTATTCTAGGCTACCCCGCAATCCTCCATACCAGACCCATCAGAGTTGGTAACTGGTTCAACGTAGCTTTCCTAGCGCATCGGCTAGCATGGGCAGAGCATCCTCCCAAGAGGCGACGATTCCGTAGTCTGCGACATTGAATATCGGTGCGTCGGGGTCCTTGTTGATCGCCACTATGCACTTCGAGGAGCGCATTCCCGCGAGGTGCTGGATGGCGCCTGATATCCCGACTGCAATGTATAGGGTTGGGACGACGGTCTTGCCGGTTTGCCCCACCTGCATACCGTGTGACATCCCCCACTCATCGACCACCGCTCGACTCGCACCGACGGCGGCTCCGAGTTGGTCAGCAATCGATTCAAGGTGGGAGAAGTTCTCGATGCTGCCCATTCCTCGGCCGCCCGAAATCACGATGTCTGCTTCGGCGACATCCAGTCGCTCACTGGCCTTCTGTACCGCTTCCATCACCGCGACCCTGACATCGGCATCGCTGTCCACCGTGCGGACTTCGCAACTGCCACCTTCCGATGCCGGTGCGAATGCGTTCGGACGGATTGTTATTACGCACTCGTCGGAGCAGGTAGATCTCTCGACTGCCTTTCCGGAGTATATCGGGCGCTCGATCTCGATACCGGGTGCCAGGCCGGTCGCATCCTGAACAATCGGGATGCCGCGACGAGCAGCGATTCGCGATGCTACCTCTCGGCCGTTCGGGGTGGCCGCTGCAAGGACGATTCCGGTCGCCTGCTCGCTTAGAGCAGCAGCCCAAGCGCCACCGTCGAATGAGTCGAAACAGCCGCCGGTGACGGCAATCACCGATTCGACGCCGTCGATTGCCGCTGCTTCGGTCGAACCGATGCCGCCGGGGCAGATGACGGTCGGCTGCGCTCCGAGAGCGCTGGCAGCTCCTACGAGTTGGTTGGTCACTGGGTGCAGTGATCCCTTGCTTGTCTCGGCGATTATCGTCATCTCCATCTCTTTCGCCTCCTTCACAGGACCTTCGCCTCATCCCTCAATTTACCGACCACTGTGGTGACGCTATCAGCGCCTTCAAACCTCTGACCAGGTTGCTTCTCAGCCGGTTGGGAGTGACTTCCTATTGCCACTCTAGCTGCCCCTAGGTCTACGCCTAGTTCGCTTGCATCGATTGTCTCTATCGACTTCTTCTTCGCCATCATTATCCCCTTCACATTCGGCCGGCGCAGGTCCTTCCTCGTCTTGTCAAACGCGAGCACGCAGGGAGCGGAAACGTGCACACGCTCCCCTCCATCGGTTGTCGGTCGCATCGCGGTGCAACCATCGCCTTCGACCGTCGCTTCGGACACGAGCGTTACGCACGCTCCACCGAGCAGCTCCGCGACGCCGGGGCCGGTGCTTCCTGCATTGGTGTCCGCCGCCTGCTTGCCACAAAACACAACGCTAGCACCCGATCTCTGAACGGCTGAAGCGAGCAGTGCCTGAATCTGGCTGCTGTCGAATGCATTCAGGTCATCCACGGCGATGCGAACCAACGAATCCGCGCCGACCGCTGCGGCATCGGTCAGCATCTTCGTAGCCCGTTCGGGACCGCAGGTGATGGCGATTACCAATCCCCCACCGGATTCCTTCGCCTGCAGCGCAGCCTCGAGGGCGAACTCGTCGTACGGGCTCATGGTCCACTTGTTGACGGCGCTCTCATCTACTCTACCGCCGCTGACAACGATTCTGGCATTCGTGTCGGGAACCTGCTTCAGGAGCACCGCGATGTCTGTCATTCCACAACCTCTACGCGCACGCCGACCGCCGACCCGTCTATCAAGATTCGGAGCATTGGAATTGATGCTCAGGTCGCGGCGCGAGGGATAATCGAATCGACCCGCAATCAGTTCGCAGGTTCTGGAAGAGGTATCGAAGCGGTTTCCATTGCGTCGACTCGATCGAACCATGGGGAGAGAAGCCGATTCCAGAACAGCGCACCCAAGGCACCACCAGTAGCGACGTCGAACAGGTAATGCTGACCTGTCGTCATCGTCGAGATGGCGAGAAGCGCAGTCATCACCCAGACCGCGATGCCGGCGGCGGCTTCGTGATCAGGAATCCTCTTCGGCAGCCACCGGTGGGTTGCTGCCGCAATCAGAACGGCGTGTGAGACATGGAGGCTCGGCCAAGCGGAATACGAGGTATCGACCGCATGTACTCCACTCATTATGGCGGCCGAAATCGGGTCGGCACTGGACATCGCTTCCACTGCTTGAGACCGCAGATGAACTGGGGTGGGTGAGAGAATGAAGATGATGTTCGAAACGACTTGCAGCAGAATCAGGGCCTGTATCAGGGCGCAGGCCTGAGCTCTGCCTCTCCTGTCGCTCGGTGAGGCGAGGAAGGTGAGTGGATAGAACAGCCAGAACAGAGACATGTAGATTATGACTGTCCAAGGCAGGATGGGTACGCGCTCATCGAACGCGGTCCCCGGATCAATCCAACCGGTTCCCAGCATCGGTCCCAACGCGTTCACTCCCCAATAGATTGGGATGCAGCCAATCGCGAGTATCGGTATTAGAGAGAGTCGCCAGGCGACAGATCCGTGTCTACTACAGAGCCGCTCGGACCATGCGAATGGGAACCATGGAGCAACCAGTGATTCGCCGAATGTGGTGGGCTTCGCAACTCCGGCCACAGTTGCCAACTAAGGCGACGACGCTTCACGATTGCGACGATTACAAGGCAGGAGGTGGTCGCATCGTCATTCTCTCGTCGTACGTGGATTGAAGTGCTGTATTCGGCTCACTGAGGGATATGGAACCGATTTGGATAGTGGTCCTGATCCTATCGCTATTGGTATGTGCCTACATGGCTTGGAACATTGGAGCCAACGATGTAGCGAACGCCATGGGCACATCGGTTGGTTCACGAGCCCTCACCCTGAAGCAGGCTGTGATCATCGCAGCGGTATTCGAGTTCTGTGGCGCCTTCTTCGCTGGAGACGCTGTGACCGATACTGTTCGAAAAGGAATCCTGTCTGTGGATTTCGAGACGGTGACTGCGGCCTTCGCTAACGATCTAATGTTCGGTTTCATCTCCGCCATGATGGCTGCAGCGATATGGCTGACTGTCGCCACTAGATTCGGCCTCCCCGTGTCGACGACTCATTCAATCATCGGAGGCATTGTCGGAATAGGGCTGGTCTTGGAAGTCCAGCACGGGGTTTCACTCATCGATTGGGAAGTCGTTCGGAAGGTGGTGATGTCGTGGGTAGCGAGTCCGTTGATGGGTGGAATCCTGGCATTCGTATCCTTCTACATCATCAGAATGCTCATTCTGGACTCGCACGACCCAATCCAGCGCTCGAAGTGGTTGGCCCCAATTCTCGCCCTGCCCACTTTCTTCGTGCTGGGTATCGCCTTGCAGTTCAAGGCACTCAAGGGCCTCTTCTCCCGACTAGATTCGGCGGGAATCATCGAAAACAAGTACGACTGGTTACCTGTGAAGGAGAACGGTGTTTGGAATCCATTCGCCGAAAACGCTTGGTTCCCGATCAACAGCATACTGGTCGCATTCGCAATTGCGTTGATGGCAAGCGGAATCCTAGCGTATGTCTTGCAGCGTTACGACCTCGAAGGAGAGAGGCGCGGATTCACCGGTGTCGAGCGAATCTTCGTATGGTTGCAGATCATCACCGCGGCGTATGTCGCCTTTGCTCACGGAGCGAATGATCGATCAAATGCAATTGGGCCGATGGCAGCAGTCTATCAGATTCTTGGCAGTGGTGGCGAACTCACCGCGAAGGCGGACGTCCCGATCTGGTTGATTCTTCTCGGATCTGCAGGAATCGCGATAGGAGTGATGACTTGGGGGTGGCGAGTCATGGAAACGATTGGTTCGAAAATAACTGACATCACTCCGACGCGAGGATTCGCGGCTGAATTCGGCGCTGCCACGACCATCCTAATCTTCTCGATGCCGTTCCTAGCGGTTCCCGTCTCGACCACGCACACCTTGGTCGGTGCTGTGGTCGGAGTCGGTCTGGCGGGTGGAGCGAAGGCAGTTGACTTCAGAGTGTTCGGCAAGATTGCGGCATCTTGGGTAGCGAGTCTGCCCGCCGCCGCGTTCGGTGCCATCACGATCTACGTCGCGTCGAATGGCGACCCGCTCAACATCTCCGTTCTACTGCCAATCGCGTTCATGACTGTCGGATATGTGGCCTATAGAACCCGCGACTCTGAGATCCATGTCGAAGATGCTCTGGCGAGTGCGACCAACATCGAAGATGGCGCTGCACCTACCGTCTTCGAGTTGTTCCACACCCACGCAGAAGCAGTCGAGAAAACCGTCGACCAGATGATGGTCGCGGTAAGATCAGCGGCTGCCGGCGAGGACCCTGCTAAAGCCATCGAGGCGACCGTGAAATCGGAGTTGGCTGCTGATGAACTCAAGACAATGATTCGAGAGAAGGTTGGGTCGCGTGAGTGGAAGTTGTTAATCGACAGCGATGACTTCCTGCACATGCTCAGCCGTCAGGACAGAATCGCCGACTACGCTCAGAACGTTGCGGAACAACTCTCATTCCGTACCTTATACGAAAACGATGAATCGAGGGGACTGCTCATCGAGATGGCGGAAGCAGTCCAAGATACGGTATCGGCATACGAGTCTACCGTGAGGAGCCTACGCGATCTCAGTCTATCCGGATACACGAAGGCGGCTCGCAAAGAATTGCATGGGCACATACGAGATGTGAATCAGAAGGAACACCTTGCCGACGAGGTCGAGAGTAGGGCAGCAGCGTTCGTGTTCAGACATGGTGAGGATGAACCGCTCGCAGCTATGCACATGTACCGAGTCCTACAGCGTCTTGATGATGTGGCGAACGCGTGTGAGATGGCGGCCAATGCGTTCCTGCCCGTCGTCTACTCTTGATCGCGCATCAGTGAGACGGAGGATTCCTTAATCGCCCTACGATTCGGGTGGCGGTCACCCAATTGTAGGTGGCCGTACCGAATTCAAGGCGCTGAAGTCGGGCCGCAGAACGGCAGGAGCGGCGATGAACTGATCGACCCTGAATCGAAGGGTGGATGATGTCGACCATCAGATATAACGCGTGAAGGACTGGATTCCTGTGATGTGGCGGGCGATAATCAGGTTGTGGATGTCGTGCGTTCCCTCGTAGGTCTTCACCGATTCCAGGTTGCACATGTGGCGCATGATCGGGTACTCGTCTGTCACTCCGTTTGCTCCGTGGATGTCGCGGGCGTTGCGAGCGATGTCGAGAGCGATGTCGACGTTGTTCATCTTCGCGAGGCTGATCATCTCAGGGAACCAGTCACCATCGTCGACCCTTCTACCTAGATGATAGGCGAGCAACTGCCCTTTCGTGATTTCTCGCAGCATCGTGGCGAGCTTCATCTGAATCAGTTGGTATGCGGCAATCGGTTGGTCGAACTGGATCCTTTCCATCGAGTAGGTCTTCGAAGCATCGAAGCACGCCTGGGCAGACCCTATCGCGCCCCAAGCGATGCCGTATCGGGCGCGGTTCAGGCATGAGAAGGGTCCTCCCAAGCCCTTGGCTCCCGGCAGATATCGGTCTTCTGGAACGAAGACGTCCTGCAGCACCAATTCACTGGTCACGGAGGCTCGCAGCGAGTGCTTTCCCTTCTGTTCGGGGGCGCTGAATCCTTCGTCATCGGAGAGGACAATGAAGCCGCGGATGACGTCGTCTAGTTTCGCCCACACTATGGCGAGGTCGGCGACCGTGCCGTTGGTGATCCACATCTTGGCGCCGTTCAGGACATATCCTCCTTCCACCTTCTCCGCCTTCGTCACCATGCCACCGGGGTTGGAGCCGTAGTCCGGCTCGGTCAAGCCGAAGCAACCGATGATCTCCCCGGTTGCCATGCGTGGTAGATACTCCTGCTTCTGCTCCTCGGTACCGAAGGCGTGAATCGGATGCATCGAGAGGGATCCTTGGACGCTGGCGAAGGAACGTAGGCCCGAGTCGCCTCGCTCCAGTTCGCGGCAGACTACGCCGTAAGCCGTGTACGACATGCCCGCGCAGCCGTACTCCTCGGGAATCACCATGCCCAGTACTCCAAGGTCGGCGAGTTCCTGAATCCATTCGTTCGGGAAGACGGCGTCGTTGTACGCCTGCTCGATGTTCGGAATGATCCTCTCATCGACCCAATCGCGAACCATGTCGCGTACCATCCGCTCCTCGTCGGTGAGCATCGCGTCGACATCGTAGAAATCGAGTGCTTCGTACGGCATCCGAACGCCTCTATGCGAGGGCGGAGTCGCCCCCCTCATGAACCATTCGCGAGCGGTCGGTCGCCGTCGAGCGCGATGGTGGTCGACGTACCGTCCATGACTTGCATCCAGACAGGATATGCCGTGGCCCTCTCAACGATCCGTACGGCGGCGAGCCGCGGGACCGGAGTCCACCTGCTCCACGGCGCGCCTTCGGCGGCGGCGCCAAGCGAGATACATCGACTGCATCTTCGGGCTGTTCATGTAGAGAAGCCCGAGTATAACTCCCGGGACGCATACGATAATCACCAAGGCAATCAACCAAGTTACAGGACTGGCTAGGAAAGGGTCGATTTGCTCTGGAGGGTGAAAGTGCACTATGTCGCCACGGCTGGTCAGTGCGAACCCTGTGTCTCTACCCTCGGCCCATGAGCAAACAATCGGCGACCCTACCACGGTTCCGTTCGCCGCCGCGGCGTCGGAGTGGTTCAGCCACGGGTACAAAGCATCCGACTGAATGTCGTACTCGATGAGAGCGAACGGCGTCGCGGCGATTAGAACCCGATTCCCCTCATGGATGCAGACATCGGTGAATTCGCCAGATACCTCGGAGTAGCTCATGGCGGAGAATCCGGTCTCGGCTGGGTCATCTTCGTCGAGCAGAATCAGCCCCATCTGGCGACCGGCACCGGTGGCGAGACAACGGTCCAAGTCGTTTGTCGGGCATTCGACATCCGACCAGATGGTGCCGCTGCCACCAACCCAATGCAGTTCGTGATCCCTGTCTATGACCGCAACCCCATCGGCCTTCGTCGAGACCGAACATAGAGAGGTCCTACCGTGGCAAGCGATCGATGTGACATCACTTTCCCGCAGCCCATCCAAGAGATGCATCTCGCCGCCACCATCACCATCCGCGCGATAGCGCCAGATCCAGCCGCCCACCCCACCTATGTAGGCCCACGATCCAGCCGCATTCCACTCGACTGCGGTCAGGTCGGTCCGCTCCACGGCGGAGGTCCCTCCTGCCGGTTCGATGAATCGATCTGAGGCGACGTAACGCAGTATCACACCGCCTGATCCAATAATCAGGGCATTACCTCCATGATGGAAGGAAAGATCTCTCAAATCCTCCGTCCGGTTGGTCTCCAAGACGACTTGTGTCGTCGGCTTGGTCGAATCGACCAGCACCGAGTATCCATCCGCACCGACGACTAGCAGGGCGCCTGAACCATCGTCCTCCAGAGCGGAGATGCCCAAATCAGCATCGCCTAGGGAGGTGACAGAATCGATGGTCACCGCCGATTCGGCGGCGACAGATGGAAACGCTAGCATCGACGACAGCAGGGTAATCAGCAGGGCAGCGGTTCGCTGCCGGCTGTCACGCATGTCCTCGCGACCCCAGCCCCTGATTGAAGAGAAGTGCGGTCCCTTGCAGATGAACCCCAAGCCTCGGACTCAAGATCCAGGTGCCATACTCGTACGACCTTCTGGAGTCATAGGGGCTGGCTCGTCGGGAGGGTTGAAGGAGCGACGACGCTCGGCCTCGGTCGATGGAACGTTTCGAGGTCAAGCGAGGGGTCGTGAAGCAGGTGACAGCCGAAGGAGGTCTAGCCGCGCTGGCTGGACGACACTTCGATAATATCGACGACAAGGGCGAGAACTCTTTCGAAGGCTCGCATGGGATCATGTCGATGGTCAGAGCGGAATATACAACAGACGGCAAACTGCAGGTCGAGGTCGTAAACGAGCGACCGGACTTCGACGATGCGAATGCGATGGCTGCGGCAATGGATACGAGGAAGCGATGGACTTCCTTCCTCGACGAAGCGACAGGATACAATGCCAAGAAGCGGGGGGATAAGGCGAAGGAGTGGGTCAAGAAGGCGACGAAGGCGAAATCCGCCGTCGCGGCCTCGAAACACCTGATGTCGATGGCGAAGAACCTCTCTGATGAGAAGAGGGAAGCGGCTCAAGACCTCATCGATGAGATCGAGACCGCGCTCTCCGAGGGCGAGAACACGCGTGCTGCGGGCAGAGCCGATAAGTTGACTAAACTACTGAGTCCCTGAGGTGGTGCGAATGGAAGACGAGATGGATGCTGCGGAAGCGTCCATCGAGGCGACGATTGAGGCGATTCTATCTACCATACCACCTGACGCACCATCGAGACAGATTGTCGCCGGATTGCCCAAGGACTCCCGCCGGCGCCTAGCCAAGATTCTCGGCGCAGCAGAAGAGACAGTCGGGATCGAACATCTGGCTTCCCTGCTAGCCGGTGGGACATCTGCTGGTGGGGATCAGACGATTCGCGCCTATGTGGGATTCGAACCTAGCGGCCGTGCGCACATTGGCTGGAAGGTAATCGCAACAAGCCTTCGCAGAATGCTCGATGCCGATGTGAACGTCCTCGTCTTCATGGCGGATTGGCACGCTTGGGTGAACGACAAGTTCGACGGAGACATGGAGCGTATCCAGACCACTGCCAAGTACATGGAAGAGGTATTCAGATGCCTCTTGGACCATCCTGAGGAGGGAGATGGTCCGGGTTGTCTGAGGTTCATCTGGGCAAGTGAACTGATGGACTCCGGTGATTATTGGGCCAGAGTTCTGCGCTGCTCAAAGAACATGAGTCTGGCTAGAGTGCGCAGGACATTCGGAATCATGGGCAGAGCCGAGGATTCGTCAGACGGCGACCTCTCAAGATTCTACTATCCAGCAATGCAGGCAGCTGACATCTTTGAGTTGGAAATCGACATCGCGATTGGCGGCATGGACCAGCGCAAGGCGCACATGTACATGCGGGATGTGGCTGATTCATGGGGTTGGACGAAGGCGACCTGCGTTCACACGCCTATAGTTTCTGGACTGAAGGCGACCGGAGAGCGAATGGAATCCTTCGATCACAAGATGAGCAAATCGGATCCTCAGGGGTCGATCCTACTGCACGATTCACAGAAGATAATCAGGAAGAAGATCAAGGGCGCGCACCTAGACCCTGCATCGGATAACTCACCCGTACACGAATTGGTGGAGATGATTATTCTGCCCGAGATTGGAGTATTGAAAGTCAGGCCGGACCCAAAGTATGGAGAGCCATCGGATTGGAGGGATACGGATGCGATTATGGCTGCCTTGGCGGACGGATCACTCCATCCCCTCGATTACAAAATCGCAGTCGCTGACTCTCTCGCTGAATCGCTGCAGCCACTCACCGATCACTTCGATGCGAACCCTGATACTCTTCACGATATCGAACGCTTCACCAAATAAATCGCAAAGCCTACCTTCTCGTGCGGACATAATCAGCCGTACTATTCACGGTGTATACAGGCGTGGAGTTTCATTCCTGCTGCGATCGCGCCTTCTCTCGTCGATGTCGGCGGCGGTCCCGCGCGTTCATCGGTCGTCCTGCGCCGGATGAAGCACCACGCGATTTGTTCGACGGACGTTGGCGACGACCGGAACTTCCCCTGCGGCCACCACGAACCGAGGAATTGTTTCGACTCTGCCGCGAGCGACCTCCTCGACCAGATTGCTCGCCGCGCCGCGAATGGCGTCCCTTCGATCTCGGATCACGACGTCCTCCGCCTGATTCGCTGTCTCGACCATTGGTTCTTCCTCCATCGACTGGCCGTTTACGTGACCCGGTCGATTCTCGAACATCCTCCTGAGGGGATGCCTTCAGGTGCGGGAGATGCCGGTGATTGTCGTCTACCCTAAGTTGACCGCCGATTAATCTCTCAATACGACGTAGATGTTGCCGTTCTCCACCATCGCAGAAGGCAACCGCGACGCCGCTGCTACCTGCGCGTGCCGTCCTACCAATACGATGCACGTAGACCTCGGGCTCGTTTGGCAGATCATAGTTGAAGACGTGGGTAACACCCTCTACGTCGATTCCTCGGCTAGCAATGTCGGTGGCGACCAAAGTTGACATTTCGCCACGACGGAACGCTGTGAGCGCGCGGGTGCGTGCGCTCTGAGTCTTGTTGCCGTGTATAGCCACTGCATCGATGTCTGCCGATTGTAGTTGCTTCACCAGCCGGTTCGCGCCGTGCTTGGTTCTGGTGAATACGATGGCGCGCCGCACCTGTTCATCTTCGATGACATCGATGAGAAGGTGACGCTTGTCCGCCTTTCGAACGAACATCACACGTTGGTCGATCGCCTCGACAGCTATCTCGTCGGGAGTGACCTCGATTCGCACCGGTTCGGTGCTGAACGATTTGGCGAGGCTCTCTATCGAGGATGGTATCGTGGCGCTGAAGAGAAGGTTCTGACGCCTCTTCGGAAGCATCCGGAGAATCCTCCTGAGATCGCGGATGAATCCCATGTCGAGCATCCGATCCGCCTCGTCGAGGACAAGGAACTCGATGGCGGAAAGATTGGCAACTCCCTGACCCGCGAGATCGAGGAGCCTTCCTGGTGTAGCGACGAGGATGTCAACGCCACGTCTCAGTGCCTTCACCTGAGCGTTTTGGCTCACACCTCCGAACACGACAACATGGCTGAGATCAAGACATGCGCCGTAGGCTTGGAACCGGCCACCTATCTGGGTGGCGAGTTCACGCGTAGGGGAGAGGATGAGAGCGCGTGGTGCCCTACGCACCCGTGAGCCTTGAGAACTCTGGGAGAGGCTGAGTGACTGCAAAACAGGCAGCGCGAAGGCTGCGGTCTTGCCGGTGCCTGTTTGGGCGACGCCTACGACATCGCGCCCCGCAAGCAGGGCGGGAATCGCCTCGCGCTGGACCGATGTAGGCTCATCGTATCCTTCTGACGATATCGCCCTAAGGATTGGTTGAATGAGACCGAGTGATTCGAAACTGGACATATTACCTTCTCATTCGGTCAGGGCGGAGCGGGGGATATCTATCGCCGCTGCAACGCCCCTCTTCAAAGCGGCCGACCGAGGGGGGGGTCTTGAATTGAGTGGGTCGGGTGGCCGCTTTGGACACCGCCTAGCTTTCGACTCCTGTCAGCAATCTTAACTCAAGGATTCAAGGCGCGGTTGATGACGATCCTCTGGACCTCTTGGGTCCCTTCGTAAATCTGGGTTATCTTCGCGTCGCGGAAGAACCGCTCCACCGGGAAATCAGTCGTGTATCCATAGCCGCCGAGTACTTGGACGGCACGCTCAGCGACCCACATCGCAGTGTCCCCCGCGAAGAGCTTCGCCATACTTGCTTCCATGGTGTGCCTCGGTGCACCGTCCCGATAATGCCGTTCCTTGGCCCAAGCAGCCTTGTAGACCATCAGACGAGCGGCCTCAGTTCTCGTCGCCATATCGGCTAGGTAATTGCCAATCGTTTGGTGGTAGGCGATAGGTTTGCCGAATGCCTCCCGCTCATGCGCGTATCTAACCGCAGCGTCAAGAGCGCCCTGCGAGATTCCTAGCGCCTGAGCGGCTATCCCAATGCGTGAGTTGTCGAGCGCATTCATTGCAATCGGGAATCCCTTGCCCGGCTCCTTGAGAACGTTCTCGGAAGGTACAACGCAATTCTCTAGAACCAATGTGCAGGTATCACTGCTCCTGATTCCCAACTTGTCCTCCTTCTTGCCGACACTGAATCCATCAAACGAGTTCTCTACGATGAAAGCGGTGGTTCCCCCATGACGCTTGACTCCGTATTCTGGGTGGTCGATATCCTTCGCGAACAGGACGAATATCCCAGCTGATGCTCCGTTCGTAACCCACATCTTCTCACCGTTGAGAACCCAATGCGAACCGTCTTCGCTAAGTTTCGCCTTGCAGACCATCGCGGCTGCATCCGTTCCAGCCCCCGCTTCGGAGAGTGAATAGGCGCCGACCTCTCCAACTGCCAATCGAGGCAGGTACTCCGATTTCTGATTCTCGGTGCCGTGCAGTGCAATCGTCTTTGCACACAAGCCGACATGTACGCAGAAGAAAACGGCGAATGATGGGTCTACTCTCGCCAATTCCTCGACGATTATCGCCTCGGTTACATCATCCAAGGGAACTCCACCATACTCCTCCGGAATGGTGCAGGATTGTAGTCCGTACTCGATGAATTGATTCCATTCCTCGATTGGGGGTGACTGGGTGCGATCACGCTCTAGACAGGTAGGCGCGAGCACCTCCTCGGCGAAGTCGCGGACCATCTCCCTGATCATGCTCTGCTCCTCAGTCTCCTCGAACTGCATGCGACTCGGTACGACGAGTCCGACCCTGTTTGTGAAACCCTCGTTGGGGGGAATTCGGCATCAACCGCCGTTGAACCCCACATTAGGCTACTACTGCCCGGCAATCCCGAGGTCTCGAAAATATCTGCTCCCTACACCAAAAATGGCCGCTAGCACTTGATTCAGAGAGTTGTCAAGGGCTGTTACGATTCATCGGGTTGGGACGAATGTTTGAAATGGAGTGCAACAGGCGCGGTTCGCCGGAGGAGTCGTATTGGAGGGTGAGGACGCGGAGTTCGGAATAGCCGTCGGACGAAGGTACACCACAGAGCATCTGTGGTTGCAACTGATCGACGAGGACAAGGAGAAGGACGAATGCACAGTCAAGGTTGGTGTATCCGATTTCGTTCGCGTCGAATACGGTGAAATTCTGCGGGTGACCCTACCACATCTCGACGATGGCGACTTCGACGATGGGGAAGGCGAAGCCCATGATAGCGAAGCGAGTGAACTTGGGGTCGACGATCTAATCGTCACAATCAGGTGCGCACACGACGCACTCACGATTCAAGCACCATTCGCATGCAACATCATAGAGTTGAACGGGGAGGTCGAAGCCCATCCAGAACTGGTGAACGAACACGCCTATGGTGACGGCTGGCTGATTATCGTGAAGCCGCATTCCTACGACGAGAACGATTTCCTTGAAGCCGAGGAGTACATCCAACACCTTGAGGATCTTTGAACGGACATTTTGGGTTTGCACAGCCGCTCACGGGTGTGGCCAGTCATGACCAATTGACCATTGGCCAATCCTTCGGATCACCGCCCTCCCAATCGATTCCGGAGAGGGTTGCCATCACCGCCTCGGAGTTGGGCAGATCGAGCGTGATCTGCTGCCTGTGAAGCCACGACTTCAACCGGCCGAGCCTTTCTCCTTGAGGAATGCCGGTCGCAGCAATCAGTGAATGCCCATCTACCAATGGTTCTTCTCCCGCCATCAGCGGTGGAAGATTGGAGATTGAGAAAGCGATCTCGGCTGCTGATTCGGGGTCCTTACCAGTCATGGCTAGTATTCTAGCCGGTAGCAGTTCACCCAAAGCAGTGCGGAAAAGTCGCAGATCCGGCATCGAATCGATGTCCGGATCCTTTCCCAATGTGGAGTGGACTGCGCAGACCTTGCTAATCACTCTTCGAGGTGCGGTCAGTGCCCGCAATCTGAACTCCACCTCTTCCAAAGGAAGTGGTGCGTGAAGAGCCGCCAGTCGGCCAATCAACAGACCATGCTCGTCCAGACCGGGGATGCTTGATGGATTGTTACCGCAACAGGATGCAGGTGCGAGACCGTCACCACAAATCCTCGCCAGCAGACCATCCTCGCTCATTCGTCCCAGCACGGGTCCTGCACTGGCTCCGGTGAAGATCTTCACCATTTCCTGCCAGATTCTCTCGATTGCGACGTTATCGATGCAATGCGACCATTCGGTCAGAGCCGAGGCTAGATCCGAATTGACTGCTCTTATCCCCCCTGATCGATCATCGATGAACCGATACGCACGGAGTATACGCAATCCATCCTCCCGTATCCTCTCCGATGCTGTCCCGACGGCCCGCAAGACACCGTTCTCAAGGTCTTCAAGTCCTCCGAATGGATCGTGCAAACACCTTCTTGCCACATCGACGGCCATCGCATTCATCGTCAGGTCTCGACGTCTCAGATCTTCGGACAGAGAGAGTCCGAATCGAACTTCATCGGGACGGCGGCCATCGCCATAGGTCGACTCGGTGCGAAGGCTGGTCGCTTCGAAGAGCCCCTCATCATCTGCTGATATTTCGTCGCATCTCAAGGTCACCGTGCCGAACCGAGAACCGGTGTCTATCGCCCTCGGGAACAATGTGAACATCTCATCAGGAGTCAAGGTGGTCGCAATGTCCACATCGCCCCTAGGACAACCATCGGAGGAGAGCGCATCGCGCACGCATCCACCGACGAGCCATGCTCCAGCACCCTCTGACGCGATTCTGTCCAGAATGGTCAGCAATTGCGTTGATAGAGTGCCCAACCAATTCTCCAGTCGGTTAGGCAGAGGTATTTGGGGCAGATCCGCTGCACTCCCATGTCTGATGTCAATCACCTCCATGACCACCCCTGTAGAAGGTTCCCGATGAGCCCTCCGGTCGCGATCGCAGCGCGGATGCGAATGGATTTGAACCGGCGATAGGAGCGGCAGAACATGGAGGTGGAACTCGTGGCCATAGAATGGCTCAAGCCTCATGAGGAGGTACGACCACGGAAGGTCGACGAACTCGCCGAGATGACCCTGCGATGGGATGCATACACGAAGCCGTTGCTAATCGATAGAGTGAGTGGTGCGATCCTAGATGGCCATCACCGCTACACGGTTGGCCTGAGGCTGGGGCTACTCAGTCTTCCCGCCATTCTGGTCGACTATCTCGAAGATGACACAATCGAACTAGATGTATGGCCCGATTCGGCTGTCGAATCACTGACCAAAATCGAAATTATCTCGATGGCCGAATCGGAGAACGTCTTTCCCCCGAAGACCAGCCGCCATCGACTCTCCGACGACCTCCCTCCAATATCGGTCTCACTCGCCGACCTAAGGTCGAAGATTTAGCCGGCTCTGCTCCTCATCAAGCTCGCCCACATCGCGTTCCCTCTACCTACCAGTTTTACGGGAAGGAACGGAGGATCGACCGGGGTGATGGTCGTTGCGACTATGCCACCACGCCTAGCTAGTAGGACCTCGGTATCCAAACCAGATCTGCCCCTGAGAGAATGTTTGAGTCCATTGAGGTCCGTGATTCTCCGGCCAGCAATCGAGATCACCTCGTCGCCAGCCTGAACTCGGTCTCTCGCCGGGCTGTCCGGTAGAAATCCATCGACGATGACCTTCTCACCTTTGAGAGACATCTTGCATCCAAGCACCGAGGTGCTACCATCTCTTTCGCTCTCCTCTACGAATCGCTTGCCATTTCCCTTGGCCCAATCATCTATCGGCGGTCGGGTTGCAATCCTGAACAAGCGCTGCATCTCGCTGCCCAGCCTTCCATTAGAGACTCGATTGACGCTCTTTCGGATGTCCTCGTAATCTATTCCAGGGCGAGCATCGGGCAACGGTGCACCACCCGCTTCAGGGTTATCTCCCTCGATTAATCCCCCATGTCTTTTCCAGAGATCTAGCATCACATCATCAAGACCGGATTCTCCCTTCGTCCTGCGGCGAATCGATAGGTCGAGGCACATCGCGGCCAACTCACCCTGGAGATAGTAGGAAATCGTAGTCTCATTGGAGAAGCAGTGTGGCCTATAGAGATGAATCCAAGCCTCATGGCTCGATTCAGCGAGGCTCTGATGGTCATTCCCAGACATGTTCCTATGTCGCTTAATCTTGCGAGTCAGGTCGATTACCCAGTCCTGCTCGCTCCAAGCGCCACTTCGCACGCAGATTAGATCTCCCAGCCATGATGTGACTCCCTCAAACCACCATAGGAGATCGGTATGGCGCTGCTCCGAAAGATCGTAGTCTAGGAACTCCTTCGGACGCAGCCGTTTGACGTTCCAAGCATGCATGTACTCATGTGCTATCAGAGAGATTAGATCCCTCCACCCAGTCACATCTCCTCGATCTAGAGAGGTCCTGCGCACCGCACTAGTCTGGCTGCCAGAGTGCTCCAAGCCGCCGCGAACCGCACCGGTTAGGTGCAGAATGATGGTATAATCGTCCCAAGGCGGTGCTCCGAATAGCGCGTGAGATTCTTCGATAATCAGCGTCGAAGCCTCGATTAAGCGATCGACGCCCTCCTGCGAGATTGGCAGATCAGCGGCGTCCCACGCCTTCAGATGGAAAGTTCGGCCACCGGCGAAGAAACTCCTTACTGGATTCGCGTTGGCCTCGATGATGCCGTCGTAGAGGGCATCTTGGTCCGCTGGACTCCAATGGCTCCTAGCGCACCCCTTTCGTAGCGGCCCCAAGAAGTCTATTGGTATGGGCTCGTTCTCCGTTTCGGGCATCTGTGAGGAAGCCGTCCAAACCTCCGGGTGCGTCATCGAAACGGTCAACTTCCGGGCATCTGGATTCTCTATGCCAGTGACCACCTTCGGCCATGTCGCTGAAGGCATCATGTGCACATGCGTAGAATCGAGGTGATTGGTCCTGACACTCAGATCATGAGCGAACTGTGACCAGTAGAGGTCGATGGCCGAGCAACCTTCTGGAACCCTTATGGAGATCTCACAGGGCCCTCTTCTCTGAGCATCCAATTCCGCAACTCCTGCATCCGTCTGCGAAGCGGCTCGCATGTCGTGAACCAACCGAAGCGGTTCCCGAACGAGATAGGATCCTGGAGTCCATCTAGGGAACGACAGAACCACCTGCTTTGATGAGAAAGGGCCGTCAATCCTGACCGAGCAGTGCATCACCTGACGAGCGCCGTCAGTGACATCCGCATGATGGTGAATCGACATGGTCACTCCTCCTCAGCTATGATCCGGTCTCGCCCGAGTGCAGACATAGCCAACGCTGCCAAATCGGGCTCTTCTCCTAAAGCGATGTGTTCCAGAGCGGATTGGAGGCCGGTTGGAACGGAGCGCCCTACTATATTCTCAATCAGCCGCATTCGCATGATGGCATCCTGTGATCGGTCGAGCATCAGTCGTCCTATGATTCGCACTCTCGGAGTGTCCTCGGCGCCGCGCAGGAGCCTCGGAAGAAGCGATGCAGATTCTAATCCACAAAGACCTGAGACCAATCGATCGTCCTTCCACCATTCCCTCTCGGAAAGACCTCTAGCGAGCGAGTCGATTACTGCCGGACGAACCGGACGGCGCCAGCCAGCCGGATTCAACAAGGAGAGGTCGAATGTAGGCAGTGAAAGAAGGAGATCGAGAGCAGCGGCCCGCAAGTTGTCAGAACGGGAGGTTCGCAAGAGTCGGGCGATTCCTTCAACCTCGTCCTTTGAGGGAGCCCAACGACTTGACATGAGCTCGAGAGCGCGAGCGACGACACGTTCGTTTGGGTCTTCGAGCGCTGTCGAGAGCACGGGTGTGCTAGAATCCGAATCGACAGAGACCTTGAGAGCGAGAATCCTCACCGCTGCCGAGGAATCTTCCATAGCACGGCTGACTTCCTCGTCTCCATTTCCCGGAATAGAGAGATACGATTTCCAAGCCTGCAGGCGCACTGAATCATCCTCGTCTTCGCACAGACTACGGAGCAGTACCTTGGCTCGATCGAAATCTGATCTCCTCGGCAGCACTTCGGCAGCGAGGCGTCGTGACGCCACATCCTTGGATCTTGACAGGCGGTTTGCGATCTCAGGCGAATCCCCTGGATACCATCTCCTGATCGCGTCCATCGCCTTACTCTTGAACCACTGATCATCTTCCAACAGTGGCTCAAAGGCGGAAAGCGCTTGCGGGTCATCAAGATCGAACAGTGCCCGAATGGCTCGTCGCCTTTGGCGTGGATCGCGATGACCGAGCCTCGCAGTCTCGCTCCGGAGCATCGCCATCATCCCCGGTGTCACGCCGAAGGGACATGAACCCAGCGCGACCTGATTGAGAGTTATTCAACCGCTGCGATCCCTGTGACTGGCCATCAAGGCAGTCACCACTAGACCTGCCACCAACCCGAACCAGAATCCCTGCTCCGCGAGCGTGCTGCCGGCGAGATCGCGGAAGGAGAGGGCGAACGATCCGGCAATCGGAACCACTCCAATCAGGAATCGCTTCATCCAGATCGCCAGCGTTGGTGGCTTCCCCATTGGCCGTAAGGTCACAGAGCCGGGTTTGATGATGGTCTGCCAGTCGACTGCTGGCCCTTTGCTCCGCAATCTATGGATAACCATCTCACGTAGTCTAGGGTCGACTCCACCTTGGGCGAGAGGTCGATTCCTCCCAACCACGATCCGCACTCTGCCGAGACGCCCCCTAGAAGCGAGCAACTCGTCGGACAGAGGAGCACCAGCTTCGAAGGGAAGATCGTGCAGGTCAACCACAGGAGTTCCCCGAGAATCACGGATGTGGGTGCTGGTCATCCATGATGAATCAAGGGCAATCGCACGGCTCTCTGAGGGTGAAAGGACCGTGCGGAGCACGGCTATAGGATCCTCCTCCACTGTTGGTGCGTCGCTTCCGAGGTGCCTCACCGTTGCATAGGTGACCAGAAGCAGGAACATTGCCCCGGCGGCGGTTCCAGCTACTCTGAGTCCGACTTGGATGTTGGCGCCGTCGACCCCTTGTGCGAAGAGAGAAAGGAAGAACGCCATCGTGCCAACGATGATCGAGAGGAAGGTCGAGAGGACGAGGACATCCCGGATTGTGAGAGAACCCAAATCGGACCCCGGGCGACCAACCTCTCCGAACCCGCTTCAATGATTGGGCTGTAGAGACGTAACAATCGCTATCCAACAGGACGAGGTGCCAATGCCATGGTTGGCGACGCTCGGCTGCGGAATGGCAGACGAGAACGGAACTCGGAGCGTCGCATAGGGCTCTGGATAGCATCCGTCGCAGGTGGATTCTTGCTGCTCTGTTTCATCACACCAGCCACTCTAGAACCAGGGATGATCCCTGAACTCTCTGGTCGTGCCAACGCGATCGACTACTGGTCTTCGAATTCTTGGGGCAATCTTCCGAAGGCCGAGGGCGGGCCACTCGGACACGATCCATCTTTGCATGGCGGTACGGTAGCTTGGAGAGACTTACCTCCGATTCACTCCTTGGTCTACGCTTTTGGAGACCTGAATTGCCATCAGAAGCACGAACGGTCGTGGCGGATCAACGACAATCAGATGCCCCTTTGTGTGAGGGACATCGGAATGCTTCTAGGGGCTACTATCGGTGGTCTCCTATTCGCTTCGCGCGGACTGAATCGTTGGACTGTCAGGGACACTCTACTGTCCCCTGCCAGCGACGTCTGGCTGAACGAATTCTACGCGAGAGGTTCGAGGAATCGATTGCTGGTGTTCTTGCTGGGAGCCACCATCTTGCCGATCGGATTGGATGGTGGAATACAACTAGTCACATCCTACGAATCGAATAATTCCCTTCGGTTGATTACCGGGGCAATCTTCGGCTTGCTCCTAGGCGTCGGCATCTCGGCGATGTTTGCGGCTCGGCCGAAGGCATTCGACGACACTTCCGAGGTAAGACTACCAGGTGGAGCCAGATTCGTGCTCGCCACGGACGAAGAATCCTGATCATCCTCCCCTGAACCAGCGTCTTAGTTCTCCCTCATCGGTCGGAGTAGACGAGCCTGCCGACCCCGGTCCTAGCAACTCCAGACGAGCGCAAGTAGCGGCGATCTCGGCAGCCATTTCCCCGAACTTCTGATCGAGCAACTGTGACAGCACATCTCGCCAGGATGTATCCGGATTCCTGCGGTGATGGCCATCGATATCATCGATCAACGGCCACAGTGCCAGTGTCAGTAGTCCGAAGGACTTCCAATCGGATCGCAATTCAGCCCTGTTCGCTTCTCTTCCCACCATCGACCGATGGCGGCGGACCCAACCTTGTTGCTCGTGTAGGAACTTCAGGATTCGGTGGGTGTGCCGCAATGAAACCCCTCGAACTGGCCCGAGATGAGTGCGTAATTCACGGGCGTCGGCTCCCGGCATCAAGCTGAGCGTGCCGACAATCGATGCTACCGTCCTGCCCATAGGAGTCCGTGGTACTTCGGACCGGCGAGCCTCTGGCATCTCTTCCCAGGCTGGTTCGTACAACTCGTGCGCTCGTTTCAGAATCCTCCAAGGAGCCAACCCAGCCAGCCAATCCCCTTCCTCCTCGGAATCAATTCCCAAACCGCTGAGACGGCGCTGGCCACGCCCCTTGCTCAGCAATTCAGATATCAGGGTAGCCTCGACCCGCTCAGGATCGACATTCAGAGGGATTCGGCGCTGATGGAGGAACCTGCGGACCACTTCAGTCAATGTTGATCGGAGTTCCGACTCCGTTCCATGATTCAGGATTGGGCCAACCAATGCCCCCGCATCGAAAGGCTCTGGCACCCCTTCCTCAAAGAGGTGGACGAAACCGTCTCGAACTCTAGTCTGCAGATCGCTAGTCTCGAAGTACTCCTCCTTGTCCGTAACCGTTCGAAGGGTACCCTTCGATATGCGCTCTAGGGCTATGTCAGGGTCGCAGTCAAGCCAAATCGTCAGGTCAGGACGAGCTGCTGCGCCATTCATCGCCGCTATCCTCTGTACGCCGAGGTTACCAACGACTCCCTGGTATACTAGACTAGAGTGTACGTTCCGCTCACAGACGACCGCACCACCGAGATAGAGTGTCGGAATTATGACCGTGTGGGTGTGATCGAGCCTATCGGCGGCGAAGTAGGCGGCCTCCCTCTCGGGACCGGCATCGCCGGTTCGAACCGCCTCGACGGCCAATTCACCCAAAGGATGGTCGCGTCTCGGTTCGGCTGCTAGATGGACTCCGTTGAAGGTGAACTCAGCTTCAATCGTTTCCTGAACGATTTTCGCAGCGGTTCCCTTCCCACTGCCGTCCCCACCCTCAAGGGTGATTAGATACATCCTCTCAGCCCTCCAAAGATTCGGGCTGGTCCTCGTTGTCGACCCTGTCGGCAAACTGTCCTCGGCAGATCTTCAACAACAGCATTCCGGCAAGGATTAGTCCTGGACCGATGAATATACCACCGCGGCTGAACAGCGCCAATCCACAGAGAATCTGAGTCCTCCTGTAAGCGATAGCTCGGTGAGCTTGGTGTGCTGCCACGAGGCCTAGGAGGGCCGTGGTAACGGTGAAGGCGGAGATCGCAGTCCCCAAAGCGACACTGTCCGCTAGATGGCTCTCGGTCCTAAGGTCGATCTCATTCGTACCGGAGCCGGATGAGAGTGTGATTACGAGTTGCGCATCGCGTCCCGGTTGTATGAGGCGCCTCTCCGTCACATTCCCAGAGTGTCGGACCTCTAGTGCAACATCTGGTTCTGTCACATCCTCAAAGAGGAAGCGACCATCTTCGCCGGTGAAGGTTCTGGCGAGGATTGCCTGCCCTTCAGGATCCAAGAGCACCACCTCGGCACCACTGACCTCCTCACCTCCAGTGCCATTCACGCTGTCGAGGCTTGAATGCACGATTCCGGATACCGAGGGGGAAGAATCGGTGGTCAATTCGAGACCCCCTAGAAGATCGGATGGATCAGCACTGAACAACAGGCCACCGAAGAAAAGTCCTAGCATGCTTCCCGCCACGATCAAGATGACTGCTGCACGCCGTACCGTCGGAACTTCACCACCTAGTTCGATGGTTCTCTCTAAGCGTTCGCGACGCACTCTCTGGACCGCAATCTCCTCGCTCTCTGAGTCGCCGAGATGATCTTCAATCGATTCCGGATTACTCTCCTCCCTGCGTCGTCTTCGGTCAGTGCGATCGACCTTGGTGGGCTCCTCTTCCTCGACAGCGACGACCTCAACGACGGGCTCTCGCCGCGCCTCCGTACGGACGCGCTTCCTGATTTCGGAGAGACGCCTCTGCCGCTCCTCATCCTCCAGAATCATCCCTCCGGCGTGGTTGGCGGTGCGTCGGCGGCTTGAGAGTCCTCCGCCCATGACGAGTGCTCTCTTCCAGTCCCTTCATCGAGTGGGATGGCATTGGATATTGCTTTCCATCGACGCGCCAAAAGATCGACTGAGAAGGCGACTATCGCGCCGACAATGGCGATGTGCAGACCTCTTTCCGATGGTGGTTTGTCCCGTTCTTCAACATCGGTCCTTACATCAGGTACCTGCTTGGCATCGGTACGATTGTCTCCCGGTAGGATAGACTCTCCAAGGCCGGAGGCGAGTGCCAACTCCACCATCCTACCAACCAGTTGCAAACTCTCGGCGCTGACTTTGTCCGGGGTGTCCCCAGTGGTATGCCAATGCTCCCCTAGCGGATTCGCGGAATCTTGTTCACCGTATGTCACATCAATCAGCAGCGCCGCTGGGAATAGGTGCCTAACCACGGTGTGATCATCGTTTATGCCGAAGGTCGGAAGGTCGCTGACCTTCGGTTCCGGGCTTGCTGTGCCATTGCAGTCCGACATCTCGGCGTGTGCTCCCAGAGGGGCAGCAATCGCGAGCATGGCGTCCATCAAGTATGGGTCGCTATTCAGCGGTTCAGCCCCGATTGACAGGTCCGCATCCCCAATCATGTCGACGAGCACGAATGCCCGCGTGCGAGCGACTTCCTCCGCGGTCAGGTTGTCAGCCCAACCTTTCGCTCCTAGGAACTCCAACGGATCTCCGTGATCCTCCACGTCAGTGAACAGCAGGACCACTTCGACGCTACGGTTTGACAAGGGAAGGACCCTCGCCATTTCCATGAGCACGGCAACGCCGCTCGCCCCATCGTTGGCACCGTCAATTGGGACTTCACGGAGTTCGGGGTCCGGGTCGTAATCCGCGGTCGGACGGGTGTCGTAGTGTGCAGCCAACACCACGATGGGGCCGTTGGCAGTATAAGCAAGCGAGTTAGGAGCTAGAGATGCGACTACGTTCACAGCAACGGCGCTGCTTCCATTGCTGAATGTCACGTTGTGCGGATCCTCGCTAGTGTTCCAACCGAGGTCGCTAAGATTCTCGATGATTGAAGATCTGAAGGCAGCACTGGAATTCGATTCTACCGTCCTTGGCCCGAGACCCACCTGCCAGGAGACGCTCGCGTTTGCTAGGTCACCATCGAATCTCAGATTATCGATCAGAGTGCAGGGGTCTCGGCTGAAACCCAGTTCCTGCCACTCTGCCACAGGGTCATGCACTCCCGATTCATCCGCACCTTGGAATGCTGCGGCGGGTTGCATCCATGATGGTGCTAGTACTGAGGTGAACAAGATAGTGAACGCAAGGGCAGACCAAAACCCAGTTAGGTGGTGCCGATGCATGTACGAACGACGCTCCATTGACTATTAAAGAGCGTACGGAGGCAACGCGAGCCGTCGAGGAGGTGGAGTGATGACGGGCAGGCATTCGCATCGGCTGACGAGCGCGGTCGTACTCGTTTTGATCATGCTATCTTCAAGCCTCGCTCCCTTCGGCTCGGCGGACTCCGCCGATGATGGAGACATCGGCACTTTCATCGGTTCATTGGAGGACTTCGAGCCTGCCTTGAATGGCAAGGTGTACCTCTTCACCGAGTTAGATCAACCCCTCTACTCCGCCACTAGGCACCTCAAGATGGCTTGGAGCGAAGCTGGATATCCTGGTCTCGTGATGCCCCACAGCGACTCCTATCTAGAGAACCAAACCTTGGGAAGAGCATGCGAGAACGCCTGGTCACAGGGCGATACAGCTCAGATTCCAACCTCGACTGGGGCAATCTCCGCCGAGGTGGCAAGGGTAACCGCCTCGGCTGCAATCTTCGTACAATCGGGCCGCAACATACCCTCCACTCAGTTGAACGGGCTGGCATCAACATGGGATGGCACCATCTACTCCACCGGTGTATCCTACTTCGGACAGGCCCCCGATGTCGACAACAACTGCCAAATCGAGATCGTTGTGTTCGCGATTGACGGCGGAGGAGGTACTGGAGGTTACTTCTCACCGTCTCTGTCTTCCTCTCGTGAAGCGATATTCATGGACATCGATGATATAAGTTGGAGCAATGTCATACTCGCCCACGAGTTTGAACACCTGCTGCACAACTCGCGCGATCCGTTTGAGTACGCTTGGGTAGACGAAGGGAACGCGGACATGGCCGCGTTCCTCTGTTTCGGAGCCGAATCGACGCTGATTGGCCACTCAAACGCATGGACATCGAACGCCTCGATGAGCCTGCGTTGGTGGAACCAGAGGATCGGTGACTATGGTGGTGGCTTCCTGATGATGCTCTATCTCGCAGACAAGTTGGGCGGTGGTCAGGCTATTCAGAGCCTCGTCGCCGATCAAGCGACCGGGGGGCAGGGAGTCGAGAGGTTAGCGCGCAACCCGGTTGTTGGCGCGCCTGGGAACATCGGAACCACGTTCGATGACATCTTCGCTAATTTCACCGCCGCTGCAACGCTCGACAGCCAGCAGGGGAGGTTCGGACTATCGAACATCGACATGTCAAACACATGTTCGAACAACGCGTTCTGCAAAATCCAAATCACTGACCAGAATCAAGCCTGGTCCGGTCTATGGGAGAGCAACAATCACGACATCGAAGGATGGGGTGTCAGAGCATTCCGATTCATCGGTGGAACTGGCTCTCCACTGAACCTGATGGTCCAGCCGAGCGAGTTCGGTTTTGATGGGGCGGTCGTATCGAAGGATGCCGCTGCCCAGACATGGTCAATGGAGAGAATGAGATTCGATTCGCAAACTGGAATCGGGACCGCCGTCGTACCGGGTTTCGGAAACATCACTGACGAGGTGTACATGATTACTTGGTATGCCAGCACAGTCGACGATTGCGACTACGCACAACCTAACTGCGCCTTCCCATCTGGATCAACGACATATCCGACGGCGACCATAGATGTACGAGCCGGTCTAATCACGGAACCAGCGACTGTGCGCATCGATTCGATGGTGATGCACGACCGCGACAACGACACTAGCGCAGACACGGCTGAGTTGCAACTGATGATCAATTCGACCGCCTTCTTCGAGATTCTGGAAGTCGAGGTAGAAGTGTATGTGAACAACACGCTGATGGACAGCATCACCATGGACATAGCCGCAGGAGGCGGCGTTCCGGTACAGCATAGCGTATGGTTCACCGCACCTTGGGATGGTGATTGGACATTCACGGTGAAGATGCTGGACGGAGCCTCGGTCCTCGTCGATGAGGCTGCGTCTCTGCCGACGATGCTCGCTAACATGCGCCCAGTAGCCGCGAGCGCGGCAGCAGCAAACTCGACCCAAACCTACCTTCCGCTGGCATTCTTCGGCTCCGGATGGGATGAATGGGGACTCTCCACCGACAACTCCACTTGGCAGAGGAACGCGTCACCAATCGGATATGCTTGGGACTTCGATGACGGCTCCTCTTCGGGGCTGAAGGAGCCGAGACACCTCTGGACTACGGTCGGGACATACGATGTCACCTCCAGAGTTCGCGACATCGGTGGATCCTACTCAAACCCGGTCAATTGGACGATCACTGTGAACGATTCGAGTCCTCCTGTCCCTGTCATCATGGTAGGTGGAGTAGAGATTAGTGGATCTTTCGAGGTCTCGACTGGCCAGAGGGTGTCGTTCGACGCGCGAGCGACGGAGGACAACGTTCCATCCAATCAACTCCACTTCATCTGGGATTGGGGAGATGGAATCAATGAGAGCGGGGTTGGTATGGCTCGAGTGTCCCACTCGTGGTCAATCGGAAGCGCGGATGGAACTGTCCATCAACTGACTCTAACCATCTCGGATGGCATCCACACAGTGAACACGACCATTGACATCATCGTTCGCAATCGCCATCCTCGGCAGCTCTGGTCTGACGACCTAGAAACGATGACTCTTACTCCACTTCCAATGCCCGAGGTCTTCACCGACGATGATGGAACAATCGCCAACCTCTCGTGGACTTTCGATGAGCCGGTCAACATCGACGGTGGCAAGATTACCAGTGCATCCGGTTTCACCACCACCCAAACCGACCTCATGGCTCCGACCCCGGCCTGGTCCACCTTTGGATGGAAGTGGGTGAACGTCACAGCCACTGACGACGATGGGAACACCAGCGTCGCTTCACTGCGTGTTCATGTCCTCAACCAACGCCCCGTCGCTCTCTTTTCCAGACCGGTGGACGGGACGGTCACCACGGAGTACGCGTTCCAGAGCCTGTCGTTCGATCCCGATGGGGATAATAGCGCTATGAGCCTCATCTGGAACATCACGGGATTCGACGAACCGATTCTCAACCAATCGAACGTGGTCCACACCTTCGACGAACCCGGGACATACCGAGTCACCTTGACGGTGATAGATGAACTCGGTCTCGAATCTTTGCAGAAGACCTACGCGTTCGTAATCGAGAATCCGATTCCC
Source organism: uncultured Candidatus Poseidoniales archaeon (assembly GCA_964585295.1). GTDB lineage: Archaea > Thermoplasmatota > Poseidoniia > Poseidoniales > Thalassarchaeaceae > CAUZSY01. The sequence continues at coordinate 35,398 of CAZPCY010000003.1, forward strand.
ATCGCGGTAATCGAGATTAGAGAACCAGCCCTGAATGGGACGCTGGTCGAAGTGCCAGGAGCGGATGATTCGATCTACGATTGGTGGCACCCTCACATCTCCACAGGTGGAGTCTTCGTCGCTCCAGGGAAACCTCTTCGATTCCTATCCAATGGCAGTCGCGATGCGGATCCGATGTTCGTCGGACGATTCTCAAGCGATAGTTCCGCACCGGATTGGAACGGCCTAACTGACTACATTTGGGATTTCGGGGACGCTTCACCGCCTGTTCACGGCGCGAACGCTTGGCACGCTTACTCGCAGCCCGGAATGTACACCGTCACACTGACGGTCCGAGATTCGTTCGGAACTGGCGACACCAACATCACCACAGCAATGGTGCGAGTGAGTTCAGCGCCGACCGTAATCAGCGACTCTCCTCTCGCCACCGATTACGCGATTGTGGGTGACACTACTGCCCTGTATCTCCAAATCACCGATGCCGACCTAATCGACGAGGTCCTTGCTTGGAGAGACACGGATCTATCAGAGGACAACAATGGCGATGGAGTCGATGACAACGACCCCAACGAACCGTTGAACGAAGGACTGCGACTCTATTGGGATCTGGACGAGTTCGATGACTTCGATGGTGATGGGGACGCATTGAACGATTGGGAGGAAGTCGTGGGAGAGACCCTCGCAACGAAGACATGGAACCGCAGTGGAAAAACAACCATCGTCCTGAAAGTGTGCGATGGAACCAATGTTTGCACCATCAAGGCGTTCACGATCAGCGTCCGTGAGACCGAGGAGGACGACGGCGCTAAGACTCTAGCTGACTTCGATTTCAAGGAAGTTCTACCCAGCGGACAGAGTAGCATGTTCATCCTGATCCTGATTGCTCTGGTTCTGATCCTCTCGTACTTCGTCATGCGCGCTCCAACTGAGGAGGAGGCAGAAGCGGAAGCAGCCCAGACATACGATGTCACCGAAGTACAGGTCGAGGGAGGAGTTCTCGGCATGGATCAGCATACACCACCACCAAAGCCGAAGAGCCTCACCAAGGACGACCGCACATCCAAGGACTCGGGCTACATACGCCCGGTCGGGATGAAGAGGCGGTGAATCGTTGTTGAACTTGGTACGCTGCTCGTCTTTGGCATCGGCTCTGCTGATCCTGCTACTGGCATTCGGACCGAATGCAATCTCAACTCCCAACGTCAAAGCGGCCACCGGCTGCACGATCAGCGGCGAAAGCGACCCGGATTGGGGCGAGACAATCGAGCAGCGAACACTCGATTCATCCAATCCATTCGGGAATAGAGACATGGAGGTTGGCGAATTTGAGGAAGCTCAGTTCGCCCGCAGCGACAGTGGTGAATTGAGGCCTCTGACGAAGGGATTCCACACCGCTGTAGTGGTGGCAAATGATAGCGCTACGAGCATCAGAATGAACCTTACTACCGGATATAGATACACATTCTGCATACAACTACACCCTGATGCCGCCAGTGGTTTCAGTGAAGCCCCCCTCGGTGATGCATATCTAATGCAGAGCACCGATTGGGACCGATACCGACAGATGGACTACTCTCTGAGGCATTCGGATGAACGAGAGGAATTGGATGCCATTCCTCCCGAGTGGAAGTCGACTATAATGTGGATTCCTTACCGAGATGTGCACGCCTACGAATCGATGACACAGACCCAATTCTCTGTCAGCCTAGATAACTCGGGCCCCACTTGGACTCTGCTTGGAGGGTCTTCGTATCCGGAATCTTACTATCTGGTGTTCGATGGCTGGGACAATTCTAGAGATTCGGATGTGAAGGCCGCCGGCCGTAACCACACGGTCGAGCTCACGGTCATGGTCGAAGAGAGAATCTCGCTGCCGAACGTATCGGCATATCTCATCTGTTGCTCGCTACCCTTGGCAATCGCGGCGGCTCCTTTCCTGATGCACTTGCGTCATCAGAAGGGAGACAAGGCGGGTAAACAGACCATGGAACTGATGCCGATGCTGGATTCGGCTGCAGGAGATACTACCCCTCGGGACATGGTGTCTGAACGTGAACCGGGATTGACTGAGGGTGCTGCCGATCTTCCCAAAGAGATGCCAACACCTGAGACGGTTATCGTTGAATCGGCTCCAAACGACGATTCATCTTGAATCGTATAGAATCATCCGCAATATCTCCATATTCGACGCCTGGAATTGAATCAGGAGTCGTATTCCAGCAGGTCCCAAGCGAGTCTCAGGTCTTCCAGGTTCATCCTGCCTTCCTTCGCAAGATGCCAGCCCTGCTCCATTGTCGAGTATACTATGTTCTGGCCGAGGATTGGCGCGTGGATTCTAGGCCAATCCCCACCCAATCCGACACCCATCATCGCCCTCGGTTGATCCGAGTCTCGAATCGACCAAGCGGCTTCGAAAATCCTCAACCCATCATGGTGGCTGCTGCATGTGACGCAAACCTTGGTCAGATCGCCGGCATCCGAGGAGGATTCAACCAATTCAACGATACTCGACATCTCTGGTGTATCTGGCAGATGGGTAGAGGCGACGATGCGTGTCCGCTCGCCGCACAAATCCCTCAGTCCCTGTCGAGCAACCTCCTCAATCGATATCTCGAGGTCGATCCAACTGACCCCGCTCTCAATAGCCGTCCTTAGGATGGCGAGGCGCTCTTCCTCATCACCAGGATAGTGGCCACCCTCGCTCTCCGAACGGCAGGCGAAAACCACTGGTAGGCGGATACCCGCCTTCAGCGTCTCGATGGCCGAATTGGCATCGATGCTTTCCAAGGGCCTCAGTTCGTAGGTGTACTCGGGGACCTGTGGCCTTCGTTCACGCTCTTCTTCGCCCTCTGGATCCTCCGGCTCGATCTCGACTCTATCGACCCAAAGATGATCGAACCTAACCTCCACCAAGTCGGCTGCCGCCGCGGTCGCGAGAGCAGCGTCTTGGAGCATCTCTTCGACCGTGTGGCCGGAGAGGGTGACGCACACCTCGGGAACGGGCATCGGCTGGCCGAATTGGGACTCCTGTTTAACGATGCCCGAGGCGTTTCAGTGCAGTTCAGGACGGTGATTTGTCCCCAACCTATGGAATCGAACCGGCATGCAACTATGATTTGCTGTGCTCCAAGTGTTGCATCCGGACCATTGAGTTGGTTCGGAAAACGATGATTTTGGGCTTTTTCACTGCGAATCTTCATGTAGTGCAAGCGTCGGGACACCAATGTTAGCAAGGGGTACCAAAGGTACCCCTTGAGAATCCGAGGAATAAGCATGGAGTCAGAATACGGAGAAGGCGACATCAGAGTCCTCGAGGGCCTCGAGGCGGTCCGACAGGTACCGGGAATGTATCTGGGGGAGACCGACAATGGAGAGGCACTCCATCGCTGCGTCTGGGAAGTTGTGGACAATGCAGTCGACGAACACCTAGCGGGGCACAACTCCGTCATCGAGGTCACCGTACAGAAGGACGGGATCGTCTCGGTGCGTGATCACGGCCGTGGAATTCCAGTCGGAGAGCATCCGGAAAAGGGGATTAGCACGGCGACGGTGGTGATGACCAGCCTGCACGCCGGTGGAAAGTTCGACAACAGCGCCTACAAGGTGTCAGGAGGGCTACACGGAGTCGGCGTATCGGCAGTGAACGCAGTCTCAGACTGGCTTAGGATGACCATCCACCGCGACGGGAAGATCTGGGTTCAGGAATTCAATGCCGGAGTTCCCGTAGCAGATATAGCCGAGGCTGGAGAAACGGAGGAAACGGGTACCGAAATCGCATTCAAGCCGGACATCCAGTTCTTCTCTAACATTCTAGACCTGGATCACTCGACTCTGAACGAGCGGCTGATGGAGACCGCGTTCCTCAACGGAGGACTGAGGATAGTCCTCGATGACCAGCGTCAGAGCGGTAAGCCTATCGTCCACCAATACGATGGGGGAATCGCCGAATTCGCATCCACGATGGCAGCTCGAGAAAACCGGATTAATGACGAAGTGATACGCATCCTAGGTTCTAGGGACGACAGCGAAGGTAGAGAGGTCGAGATTGAGGTGGCCCTCGTCTGGACGGATGCGTTTCAGGAGCGAATAAGGTGTTACACCAACATCATCCGAAATCGCGATGGCGGTACCCACCTCTCAGGCTTGCGCGGATCATTGACCCGGACAATCAACTCCTATGGTCAATCTAGAGACCTCCTGAAGAAGGTCGGCAATCTATCCGGTGAGGACATCAGAGAAGGACTGACTGCCATCGTCAGCGTCAAGCATCCAGATCCGTCATTCTCATCCCAAGCCAAGGACAAACTCGTGACCAGCGAGGTCCAAGGGATAGTTGAATCCGTAATCAACGACAAGCTTGGTGAACACCTGGAAGAGAATCCTAGAACGGCTAGATCGATTATCGAGAAGGCGGTACTCGCATCGAAGGCGAGAGAGGCCGCACGCAAGGCGCGGGACCTGACGCGACGGAAAGGGGTCCTCGAAGGAGGAGGATTGCCAGGCAAACTGGCCGATTGCCAATCGCGCGATCCCAAAGAGTGCGAGGTCTATCTCGTGGAAGGTGACTCCGCGGGCGGCTCCGCGAAGACAGGGCGCGATAGGCGAACGCAAGCCATTCTCCCACTCAGGGGGAAAATCCTCAATGTCGAACGACACCAAAGGAATCCCGCCAAGGTGTTCCAGAACCAAGAGATTCAAACCATGATTCGAGCCCTAGGGGCGGGGGTCGGCAACAGGCCGGAAGAATCGGAGAGCAGCGAGGAAAAGGAAGAGGGTTACTTCGATCCATCTTCCCTGCGCTACGATCGAATCATCATAATGACCGATGCTGATGTCGACGGCGCCCATATTCGAACGTTAATCCTCACCTTCATTTGGCGATTCATGCGAGATGCAATCCTAGAGGGACATGTGTACATCGCCCAACCACCACTGTATCAGGTTTCGAGAGGGAAGGAGTCCAGATATGCTTACTCGGAAGTGGAGCGCGACCATATGATTGCCTCTCTGAAGGGGGACAACGAGAACACCAAGGTCAATGTGCAGCGATACAAGGGTCTCGGCGAGATGAATCCGGAGCAACTATGGGAGACAACGATGGACCCCGATGGGCGTACTCTTCTGCAGGTGAAGGTGGAGGATGCGCTGGCAGCGGACGAGCTGTTCGATATTCTGATGGGAGACGATGTCCCGTCCAGAAGGGAATTCATCGAGAGGAACGCAGCGGAGGTGACCAACCTTGACGTCTGAGGAGAGGCCACCTCCAAACATCGGCAAATTGGTCGACAAGCAACTCGGTTCGGAGATGCGCGAGTCGTACATCAACTACGCCATGTCCGTCATCATCGGTCGCGCCCTACCGGATGCGAGGGACGGATTGAAACCGGTCCACAGGAGAATCCTGTTCGGAATGCATCAGGGCGGCCACACGCACGAAAAGCCGTTCAGCAAGTCAGCACGCTCGGTTGGAGAGGTGATGGGTAAGTACCACCCTCATGGAGATCAATCGATCTACGATACAATGGTACGACTGGCACAGGACTTCAGTCTTCGTTATCCACTCGTCGAAGGTCAGGGGAACTTCGGATCGATCGATGGCGACCCACCCGCTGCTATGCGATACACAGAGAGCAGATTGGATCGAATCGCCCGCCACTTGATTGAAGACATCTCAAAGGACACGGTCGACTTCCAACCGAATTTTGACGACTCCGAGATGGAGCCAACTGTGCTACCATCTCGACTGCCGAACCTGCTGCTGAACGGTAGTGATGGTATCGCCGTCGGAATGGCAACTCGGATTCCGCCACACAACCTCACGGAATTGACCGGAGCGGTTGGCGTTCACATCGAGGCGATAGAAGCCAATCTAGACGCTGATCCTGACATCCCCCCTCAAGTTACGCTTGACGACTACATGGATCACATCCAAGGGCCCGACTTCCCCACCGGAGCAACGGTACACGGAATCGACGGAATCAGGGACATGTATGAAACGGGCCATGGAAGGTTCCAGATCAGGAGCACATGCGATGTCGAAGAAGATGGGCAAGAGAAGAGGATCATCGTTTACGCCATCCCCTACCAAGTCCGGAAATCCGCGATGTTGGAGCAGATCGCGGAATTGGTCAGCAAGGGCCAAGTCGCTGGAATCCGGGACATCCGAGACGAATCGAGCAAAGAAGGAATACGGGTAGTGATCGAAGTGAAGCAGAACGCTGACCCTCACGCGGTGCTGAACCAACTCTACAAATCTTCTAGGTTGCAGGAAAGTTACTCTGCCAACATGATGGGTATCGTAGATGGACGACCAGTCCGCCTCACACTGCCTGTCATGCTGCATACTTGGGTCCGTCATCGTGAGGATGTCATCGCACGCAGGACGCAGCACGATCTTGAGAAGGCTGAAGCCAGAATCCACCTCATCGAGGCGCTTCTCATCGTGGCTGACAACGGCAGGGAAATCACCGACCTGATTAGGGAATCGGAGGATTATGCAGAGGTGCATCAGAAGTTGGCTGCGAAATTCGAAATGAGCGAGGTGCAGAGCCGAGCCGTTCACGACATGCCACTTGGAAGGCTGACGAAGCAGTCGGTTGGCAAGTTAGAATCCGAGCGCGGCGAACTCCAGCAGCGAATCTCCAGATTCCAAGAAATTCTTGCATCCCGTGTTGAGATTCTTGCCATCGTCCGTAACGAGTTGGAAGAGGCGATGCAGCGCCATGGCGATGCGAGGCGCACCGACATAGATCCAATGCCTCTATCGATGGATCGAGAGGATTTGATAGAAGAACAGCCAGTCGTCATCTCGCTCTCAAACGAGAATTACCTGCGACACACTCCCGCGGAAGCTTTCCGCCTGCAGAATCGGGCGGGCAAGGGGTTGAAGGGAGTCACCACGAAGAACGAGGATTTCCCGAGATCAGTACACGCCTGTTTCAGCAAGGACAGATTGCTCATCTTCACAGATCAAGGGCGCGTCTACGGCCTGCGGGCATGGGAGACTCCAAGGGCGAGTAGGCAGTCTAGAGGTTCGCACGTGAGGAATCTGTTGGAAGGTTTCCGAGACGATGAGAACATCGTGGCCATCCTTCCTATGCGACGCGAGATGATGGCTGAACCGGACGGGCATTTCCTGATGTTCGCAACCGCGCGAGGACTAGTGAAGAGGACCCCACTGTCAGAATATGTGCGAATCAATCGCAACGGCAAATTCGCGATCAAACTCGTGGATGGAGATGAATTGGTCGCGGTGCGAGAATTTGAGCAGCAGGATGAGGTCGTGCTGATCACCGGCCGAGGCAATGCATGCCGCTTCCACGGCGAACAGGTCAGGTCGAGCGGAAGGGTATCACAAGGTGTTCGAGGTATTCGATTCAAGGTCGAAGGGGACGGTGTTGTGGGAATGGTGGTTGCAAAGGAGCCGGCTACCCAGATACTCACTATTTCAGGTCGCGGGATGGGGAAACGCACCAGACTAGGGACGGCCGAGAAGATACCCGACCTCGACGCGGATGGAATGCCAAAGTTCGACGATGCCGGTGAGCGTCGAATGAAGACCGATGGCTATCGAAGGACGAAGCGTGACGGGAAGGGGGTGAAGACGATGTCACTGGACGAAAATGACAGCATCGTCGCTGTCCAGCAAGTCCCCGACGAGGCCGATCAACTGTTCATACTCGCCGGCAGCGGGATGATGATCAGGATACGCGCCTCCCAGACCAAGGAAACGACCGGTCGCGTCACGCGTGGAACTCGCCTGATGGAACTACGTGAGAGAGACGAGGACGGACGAAGGATCGAAGCCTACACCGACGCGATCATCGGTGTCTCGAGGATGCCAGCTTGGCTCTCGGGCGAGGAAGTAGATGAGATTGCTGGCAGTAACGAAGAGGAATGAACTGGCACCGTCATCCTCAAGTCGGGCACGCCGGTGGCCGTCTCGCCTGCGGCGTTCGCATAGCCTGGCCATTGCGCCGGATTGCTAATCCGGTGGGTTCGCCCACGAGAGTTCGAATCTCTCACGTCGCGCCAAACCATTCCTTAGTGAAAGCAGCAGATGGGCATGCAATTCCTCAAATCGTTGCGCTCAATCAGAAGAAGATATCGTCGATATCATCGGCGAACTCGTTGGCAGTACGGCGCTTGGAGACGCTCTTCGCGAAGGCTGCTATCCGGCGCTTGGCGAAGCGGTTCCTGTTGATGACGATTGGAATGGCTATCATGTTGATGACTATCAGAACGATGGCGAAAATCGCCGCCTGCTGAAAGTAAGGTTCTCGAACATCTTTCTGGAACTGGTTCATCCATTCGTCCTCGTGGTACCGAATCTCCTCACCTTTGGTAGGCAGGTATTCTGGGTGGTGATCCCAGAACTGGTCACGAACCAGAACGGTCACCGTGTTGTCATCCCGCATCGAATGGTCTGCGTTGCCGACATCATCAGTAGGAATCAGGATGTAGTGGTACTCCTGACCCAACTTGATGCCTCTTTGAGCAGCGGATTCAGCCTCCGAGTAGGATGAGTATGTACCCGGCTCACCCCAAAGTCCTGTGGCTATTGGGTCTAGGTATCGAACCGTTGAAGGTAGGTTTTCCGATCGGTACAGAGACCAACTGACATTGTCCTCCTGTGAAGAAAACTCAGGCCAAGTCCAATTCAGAGTCACTGTGTGACGATCGCTTACCGAATCGAATGTTACCTCCGCTGTCAACCCTACTATGTTCAGAACAGGTGGCTCGGCATCGCCGCACTGAAGAGATGGCGCTCCTACCTCGTTCCATCCGGTGACATTGCCATGCGTATAGTCAGAAATCCCTTGGATGTCGAAGGAGACGACAACATACGAGGCGCAATCTCCGGCTGTGAGGTGCTCTGGATCAGACCATCCGGTTGAGAGGGGTGGCAGATCTGCGACCGCATGCATCTCGACGGTCTGCTCAAAATCGGACGCGCTCTCGTATGGCCAGCGGAACGGGAACAATTCGCGCTTGAAAACTCGCCAACCTCCAAGATATGGGTTCGTCAAGTCACCCTCTGGATTCCACTTCACAGTCAACCCTCCACCGGTTCGCTGCTCGGTGCGTAGTTCGGCCGGTGTGACATTAGTCAGTTCTAGTTCACCGATGAACATGTACCGGCCACCAACTTGGTCATTCACTCTCAGGAAGAACGAGTCGTTCGCAAAGATGCTGAACTCGTCCTCATCAGATTCCATGTCCACGAGTTTACCTGTCGAGGAATTCTCAACTCTCAAGAGTTGGAGGCTCTCCCTAGGAACAGTGTCGGGAAGAATCGTCGATAGATTACCCCAAACCTCGAATCTCGACAACTCCAGAGTTTCACCAACCTGAGTCGGAGAGAATAAGAAATCGATTGACCTTAGCGGCGCCAATCCTCGGTTTACAGCCTTCGCGTGAATGACTCCCGCTGGCGGATACTCGGGCTCTCCGAATTCGAATGTCATCCCCTGGATGGAAATCGCCTCTCCGGAGATGAGGTAGGGATCAGCTTCCAGTGGAACTCGGTTCAGAATCCGAACACTGCGAGTCGCGACCTCGGTGTTATTGTTGGCGTCAGTCACAAAGCAAGTCAGCATCCACTCTCCCATCGGCAATGTGATGTTGGTGATCTGCCCGTTTCCGATCGGTTCCTCGTAATTCAGTTTCCATTCAAATGTGAGTGGTGCTGCTGCCATCTGTGAGACGCCGGCGACCAACTGAATTGATTCACCACTATCGAATACGGCGTTCTGCAAAGGGGCTGATACATATGGGGCAATGACCGTCTCATTGACGGATAGGTCAATCTCATACCAATTGTCAGAGGGATTGGCATCCGTCGCTGTCATCGTGGAATCGATGGAGGCGTTGAGTGTATACTGTCCGAGCAAGGGGAAATCGAAGATGCAGGTATGCGATTCTGCCGGCGTGAGAGCCACTTCACATTCTGAGGGGCCGTATGCGAGTCCTTGGGAAATCATATCCAGAGCTTCGATTCTGACCGTAGTTTCGATTGGCAGGTAGCCCTTGTTCTCGACATCGACCGCGATCGACCTCTCTCCGAAGGGGAACTGAGTCAACCACTGACCTTCGTGTAGGACCAAATTCGGGGCGCCTCCACGAGCGGGCCTGACATCTGAAATCCATAGATCGGCCGTATCGTCGACTATCATGCGAATCGGCGGACCAGCGTCGTTCCATCCATTCGGATCGGAAGGGGCGTCTAGAATCCCCGGCTCGATTTCGTAGACTCCTTCTGTAGGTGCTGATATGTTCGGTAAGTTGAGGGTCAATCGAGTGGAGATACCACTCAGAAGATGGATGTTGGAGTCCGCGCTCACGAACATCCTACGATCAATCAGTCTGGTCTCAACACACCATTCACCATCTGCTAGATCGATCATCGTGAAGGAGTGTGCAAGGGATTGGCTGCTGTTCTCCCAACCGATCTCACCGCTCCATGTGTCGTTCGCGGTTCCATTGTGGGTTGCAACCCAGATTAGATCGTACGAGGAACCTGCATTCAGATCAGGAGATGTCGCTTCTATGGTTCGATTCGATCCATCCTCGGTGACAATCAACGCCAACCTTGGTGGAATCGTATCAATTGGTAGATTGGGGTCGTTCGGCGTGCCGACACCAATCATGAAACATGCCGCAGCACGTCCGACCTCGGCATCGATTCGATACATCGACCAACCCACTTCCACCGCTTCTGAGGCTAGCCAATTGCGTATGTCAACAGAAACCGAGAATGGGTAATCTGTTGCACTGTTTCGAATCTTGGATTCGTTCCATTCCGCATCGACAAATACCACATCTCGTAGTGGGTCGTCAATGTGGAAGAGATAGATGACCTTGTCGTTCGAGGGGTCGAGATCCTCCTGTGAGAACTCAAAGATGGCAGTGTGGACTCCCGGCTCATAGGCGAGGAACTGCTCACCACTCCAATTTGCCTCTATGGCTGCTCCAGCACCAATTGATTGCAAGAGCTTTGTTCTGGTCCATAGATTTGCATTGTTAGGGCAAACACCGGTGGCGGTGTGGTTTCCAGGGCAGAGAGAAACAGAGATTTCCCGGGTCTGGATAGGGACGGCAGAATTGCTCTGGATATCAGCCAATGGATCTATCGAATCCCACCGGTCGTAGTGACCACCGACTCGTGGGTGGATGGCCTTGCTGATTTCAAGATCCTGCAAGGTGCTGGCGCTCGCAGTTGGAATTGGAGTCAGCGGCAGGACCACGAGTAACATCAGGCCAGAAAGAATGAACGCCATCCTCGAACGGCTCCGGGCGCGCCTCCCGTCGGCTCTGCTGTCCGGAGGACAGCGTCCGGACCTCTGCATCGTCTTGGGGTGCCGTCGACCCGGTAAAGAACCCTCGCCGGCAGAGTAGGCCTGCATTGACTCTATGTTCAGATTGACGATTTCTCCGGGAGAGGATTCATTGCGTTCCGGTGCTCGTGTCAGAGCGTGATGGGCGCAGGCCGACCTGATTGTGATCCGGGCGCGGTCTCAGCGCACATCGGGGCGGGTGCATTGCGACGCTCCAAATTCCATGATGATGAACGGGGCATGACCGCGGTCATCGAATTCCTCACTGCCTTCGTACTCTTCCTCGTAATCGTATCCGCCTTCCTGAGCCTCTCCCAGCTTCGACTCGGACCCAATCTCCCAGGGGTCGACCGGCTAGATGAGGACGCCGTCAGTGGGCTTCGCCTCATCACCTCATCTTCAGGATGGTGGGTCGAGCACGGTCAGAATGGGACTAGGGATGCTTCCAACGGAAGTTCGGACTGGCACCTCATCTCAGCGGACCGTCTGGCATCCGCAGATGTCTTGCCTGGTCTGGCGGCCGCGGATGGCGATCTCGATGAATCACGGCTCAGAGCGCTCTACAATGTGACTCAAAGCGCGATGCGAGACGGCTTGGGACTAGATTTCAGCGTCACGTTCAACCTCACGGTGACCATCGTGGAGAGCCCCAATCAGAGCAAAGTCGGAGAAGTTCTCTTCTCAGATGGTGCGGATCGAAGAGGAGCAATCAGGTCATCTACCGCGAGTCGCCTGATGCCAATCGGGAGCGATATCGCCCGTGTCACTCTCGAAGTGATGGAATCGAGCCAGTTGGAAAACGGTCTGAGGATAACCGAGTTCAGCCCCGATCCATCCATGGGAGCCCCGGAATGGATAGAGATTCACAACAGTGGAGGATTCGCCATCGAACTGCTCGGTTGGGGAGTAGAGCGCAACGGACTTCACACACTCGTCGGGGAAGGAGTGTTGCCGGGCGATGGTGTACTAATCCTCACCGGTGATGCAGTGATGCAGGAACGTGGAAACGCGACATTGGTGATCGATATTGCCGCCACCGGAATGCTCGGGAGAGGTGGGCTGGATGGCCTCAAGGTACCAGGGGACACCCTTCGGCTGACCCACAACGAAGTCGGTTCTGCCACAACGATAGACGTCGAGGCGATTCGCTACGATCACGGTTGGGGATTCGATTCCGATGAATCTGCACGCTGGGCAGATTCCCGTGGTTCGACATGGGTCGTGGATGCCTCATCCTCTCCAGGAGATGTCTGATCGAGACCGTGATCGGCAATCGAAGGTTGGAAGGTTGGGCGTGACCTTATGAACGGCGCGTGGCGTGTCCGCGCCGTTCCACATGCTGGCTGGATCGACGTATGAGCGCGACCGGTGCACGACCGGCGTGAACGGGTTGGATGAGATCCTGCGCGGTGGCATTCCCTACGGTTCAGCCGTACTCGTTGCCGGTACCTGCGGATCAGGCAAGACTACCCTAGGGGTCGAGTTCCTGATTCACGGGGCTTTGATGGGAGAGGCGTGTGCTCATTTCTCGGCAACCGAGCCCTCCGTGAAGTTGCTTGAGAATGTCCGCCAGTACGGTTTCTTCGACATGAGTCTGGTCGATCAGGGTCTGATTAACGTCTTCGACATGGATGTTCTCTTCTCTTGGCTTGGGCTCAACAAGAGCACTTTTGATCTCGACGACATCGATGCCATGGTCAAAGCGATTAGTGACATAGTGAACACGATTGGTGTTACCCGGCTAGTCATTGACTCATCCACTTCACTCTGCTACAAGATTCCGAACGAACAACTAATCCGCGACTTTCTATTCAAATTAGGAAAGCAACTCTCGACCCTAGGTTGCACCTCGCTTCTCATCGCCGAGATCACCTCTACCGGAGGGGCCGCACTCCGATCGACATTCGGTGTCGAGGAGGCGATCCTCGACGGAATCATCTTGCTCGGTGATGTCGAGAGGATGGGGCACCTGCTCCGGTATCTGCAAGTTATCAAGATGCGCGGAACCGACCACAGCCGTGCGAAATACGCCTTCGAACTCACCCCGAATGGCGTGATGCTGACACCGATGCTGAAGTGGGGTGTCAATCTTTGACCATCGAATTCGACACTGGCATAGCCGACCAATTGTTGCAGGTCACAACGACATCATCGGTGCAGATAAGGGTCGGCACCAGCAATTCCAATCTAGTCATCGCATCGACCTTGATGCCACTGCTGCACGAGTTCCAGATGGGAGGCGTTTACATCTCGGCATCCCAAGCCGCACCAGATATCATCTCTATGATGGATGGAATTGGCATCGAGACCGGACCTATCCAGTTCATCGATTGCGTCTCTTCCGGAGTCATCGGAGGGACACAAAGCGACCATCCGAACATCTCATTCATCGACAGCCCAATCATGCTGGAGTCGATGATGCTACGGACCCTATACTGGCTGGAAACAGCACCGCACGAACAGAATTTCGTTATCCTAGATTCCGTCAACGCATTGTCGATATACAACGATGAGAGGATGCTTGCAGAGTACCTTCACACCTTCATCAACACATACCGATCGAGGAGCGTCCTATCGCTGATCGTCAATGTCCCCGATCAAACTCCAGCCGGCGTACTCGCCAATCTCGACCTATACTGCACTGACTTGGTCGATCGAGGACAGGTCCTAATCTCCTGAAGGGTGGTTTTGAATGGCTGTAGTCGATTTCGACCCAGAGGATGAGGACTTCTTCGGTTCTATGGGTTCGATTGGATCTGTGAAGTTCGATCGCATTCTGACTGGCACTCCACACAACACCGGGTCGATTCCCCGCGGTTTCACTCTTCTAACCATGGGAAACCATGGCGCAGGAATGGACCTGTTCGCCAAACAGTTCGCTGCCGTCGCTGAGGATCCCGAGAATACTCTCTTGATCACGACGGGTGAAGCACAAGCGGAGATCCTCACGGTGTTCAAGAAGTACAGATGGCCGACCGACATCAAGGTCAGAACGATAGGGGAGGAGTACAACGCCGAGGTCTTGGCGCAAGAGCTGAAGGCTTCACGGCATCGGATTGAGGGATTCACGATGGCGGAAATCCAAAGACTCGCTCAGACTCGTTTCGTAGAGTCATCAAAACGTGACTATCTAGTTGATATGACCGCGCAGGTCACCTCGCTGGGTCCGTACTTCAGGGCGAGCGTCGACAGTCTAGACTTCTTCTTCGCTCGCTATGACCACAGTAGGGTAATCTCGATGCTCAGGATTATGCAGGCACACGCCATGGCTAACCGTGGCTTGCTACTCTTCTCCGTCAGCAGCGACGCGCTGGACAAGGGCGTCGAGAGAGAATTGGCGGGGATCGCTGACATCGTAATCGACTTCGAGGTCGGTATGCGCGGGTCCGATTTCGATACGCGACTGGTCATTCGGCGATTCCGAAACTCACCCGAGAACCTCGCTTTCATCACGTTCAGAGTCACCCCAGAAGAGGCTATCACGCCAGAGACCGTAGAGCGCGTCGCATGAATGATGCAGCTCATTCTCGGCCGAACGTTGAAGCGTGCCGGAGGGCAGCGAGGAATGTGCAGCGAGTAGAGATGGCCAATCGAGTCAGTCGCGCTGGAGCGCTGGATGGTGATGAAGCGGTCAGTCCAGTCATCGCCACCGTACTGCTGCTCGCAATCACCGTCCTCCTGACCAGCGGAATCTACCTGATGGTGCAAGACGCGACCGCAGCCCCGGAGAAGGGACGACCCTATTGCCAAGCGACATCGCGAGCTTTGGACAACGGTTTCCAAGTCGTCAGAATCACCGATCTGTCTACCGAGTTGCTTACCAGCAGCGTACGATTCCAAGCGATTCCACCAATTACACAGAACGCATCGATCCAGACTGGGATGGTCAGCGATCCGGACGTGTACGGAGCAGTAGGTGGGAACGTCACCTTCCACGATCGGGACGCTGGGCTCACAGTGAACCGTGGAGACTACTTCATCATCGACGCATCCTCGCTGGGAAGCGGAGATGGGGGCTGGACTTTCCGGCTCTTCTTTGAAGGAGGGGCCGGAAGGTCTTCCGCCGAACTAACCGAAGTGGTCTTGCCCGCAGTTCCGATTCAGAGTTAATGAGAGACTACTTCCACCCTCCACATCGACCTTGGCGAAGGATGAAGGTGTGAGCCGAGGCGTTTCCTGTGATGACCGGTAACGAGAGGGAACCTTTCAAACCGGGCGTCGAACACGCATTGGCGCGGCTATCCAAAATAGTCGTTGAAAGGTCTATCACAGGCGAAAGATCGGTCCTGAAGCAGCCATCTGATCGTATCGCAGCGATGCGTGAGAACATCGTCATCCCGGCTCGCCAATTCGACGGGGTGAAGTGGACCTTGCCTCCATCGAAGAGCCACCTCATTCGATGGCTCGTGATGGCGGCCCAGAGCGAGGGGAATGTCGATCTAATCCTCAATGGAGAGCCAGGCGAGGATGCGGCCAGCGTTGCAAGATCCCTCGATCAAATGGGAGTGAAGGTCGATTTCGGCGTAGATAGATGGACGGTTCACGGTGTTGGTAAGAACAACATGATGGCTCCAAAATCAGTCCTGAATCTCGATGATTGTGGCACCGGACTGAGAATCCTGACAGCAATCGCTGCGAGATTTGACAAACCGGTGATGTTGGATGGTAACGCATCTTTGAGGAATCGGCCCATCAGTTCGTTGCGCGCAGTGCTCTCTGATCTCGGATGCGAACTAAGTTCCGGTTTCGACGCGGAGAAACTACCCCTTCTGATCAAAGGACCAATCGATGCGGCACTGCTTCGGCAGACCGAAACTGAACCGGTCGAATTGGACATCTCTCGTTCGAGCCAGCCGCTAACCGCGCTGCTGATGTGCGGAGCGACGCTCACTGAGACCCTGCATCTCAGATTGATTGGGGATGCGGTGTCTTCCGAGCATGCTGCATTGTCAATGAGAATCGCAGAGGAGACCGGCGCGGTCGAGATACGGCCGAGTGGTGGATTGATGGCCATCACTCCGTGGAGAATCAGCTGTCCGAAGGAGGTTCAAATCCCGAACGATAGAAGTCAAGAGGCGTTCGGAATCCTACTCTCGACATTGCACGGCGTGGACTTGGAGGTCATCGGCAGGCCAGATACCGTCGATTCGCTAGGTTGCGAGATACTCGATACGCATTTCGATGGGCGAGGTGAAATTGACCTCAGCGATGCGAGCGACTTAATTTCCCCTCTTGCCGCCATTCTTTCTTTGACAACTGGCGGAAGGATCGTCGGAGCGTCGCACGCTCGTGGCAAGGAATCAGACAGGCTCGCAAGAACGGTAGAGGTGCTGGATCGATTCGGCATCGATTCCAACGCTACTGATTACGGATTGGAATTGACCGGAGGTCAGCGGCCTTCACAACCGGCGGGAGTCGTCGACACGCACGCAGACCACCGCCTCCACATGACCGCCGCTTGTCTGGCTACAGCGGTCGGATCGACTCTTTCCGATTCAGGTATTCATGCGGTGAGCGATCCGGGATTCCTCGATCGTGTCCTTGAACCGAGGGTTTGATGAACCAGCAGGTCGATATCATTCTCGATAGACTTGTTTGAGAGCCTCCGTAGAATGCATTGGTCCGAGAGATTACTCTATGCAGTGATTCAAATCGGCTTGATTACCCTGTTCATGCTTCTCCTCTCAGGGGGGGGAATTCCGGGATTGAACGCAATGGCAATCGTCGCCGCCCTCTCCCTAGGCCTCGCCTTCGGGCTGAGGAGAGAGGGTGGCCGTACTGGTCCGGCCACAATCTGAACCGTTCGATCGCTCACCCGAGCCTCCCGAAGTGCTCGTCGAGGCGGTGCGCGTCGAGTTCCAGAATCGTCGGTCTTCCGTGGACACAAGCCCACGGATTCTCGATTGTTCGCATGTCGTTGAGAAGGCGTCTCATCTCTGCCATGGTCAGCCTCTGATTGGCCTTCACCGCACCTCGGCATGAGCGCATGAAAGCAATCTCGTCCTGAAGTCTCTCGACCGAATCCAGAGTTTTAGATTCGGAGTTGGCCATTTCGGCTAGAAGGTCTTCAAGGAAACCGAGAAGACGCTCGTCACCAGCGAGAAGGGAGGGTACGGATAGCACCCTGTGACGACGAGGAATCGAATCATCGGCTTCCATGACGAATCCCAATTCCCTAAGCCGTCCTCCTTCGTCCATCGCTATCGATTCCGCTTGTGCTGACAGGTCTACCTCAAGTGGAGCGATAAGATTCAGGGGTTCCCACGAAGACATCTCATGGCGAAGCCGTTCGTACCGAATCCTCTCGTGCAGCGCGTGCTGGTCCACGACATAGAGAACATCACCACCCTGCGCGAGGATGTAGGTGTCTGCGAATTGGGCCAAAGGCTCCATCTCCGGAACATCTGTTACCATTACCTCCTTCTCCGGCTCCTGCAGAGGTGAAGTAGCACTCGATCCAGAGGCATGCCGGTGCAAATCCCTCTCCTCACTGGATAGCGGAGGGGCGATTGGAGATTGAGGCAGACCTGGCAGAGTCATCTGTGATGCCGTCGAAGTCGATAGAGGTCTCGTTCGCGATCTGGTTGCGGAACTATCTGAAGGCGAATCTTGTTGCAGGAATCGGGTCTGTATTGCTTCGGTCGCGGTGTCCGCTGCAGCTACCCATCCCGGTGTGCTATCGGTGTCTCTCTCCTCTCTTGCCGTCCGATGGTTGTATGACGATCGTTCTAGTTCAGAGTCAGGGAGCGGCTTCGCTATTTGATGCACCGTACCCAATGGCATCTCATCAGTCGCCGGTGCGCCCGTGGGAACATCGTGCAGGGAGTGCGCTATCGACCTCTCTAGACGTTCTAGAACACGCCATGAGTGACGAATCCGGACTTCACGCTTCGTAGGATGTATGTTCACATCCACTTCGTCGGATGGAAGATCTAGGAATAGGACGCACACAGGGTGTCGTCCAATCATCAAGCGCGACTTGTAGCCGCGCCGAATCGCTTGCAGGAATGGGGTTGCCGCGACCGCGCGGCCATTGACGAAGACATGGATATCGTCGGGACGTCCTCTTGAGACTGCGGGTGACGATATCCAACCAGACCATTTTTCCTGACCCGGGGCATCGGCGTCCTCCGGAGGAGATCCTAGGGCAATCAGGCGATCGCTCGCCGCACCTAGAACATCGAACAGACGTTCGGCAGCATCGTCGACGGCTGGTGCTGCTAGGACTCGGCGGCCATCAACGACCAGATGGAAGCCGATACTAGGATGCACCAATGCATGCGCCGCTACCACATCGACAGTCGCTGCGGTCTCAGTGGATGGGCGACGCTGGAAGGCCAATCTCGCAGGAACATTAGCGAAGATGGATGAAACCTCAATCCTAGTTCCTTGGGCAATGCCGGCTGGTGCCACATCGCCCACCTCTCCGCCATCGACCACTATCCTGTAACCTTCAGCTCCCTCGGGTCGCGATTCGACGGTCAAATTGGAGACGCTGCCTATGGATGCGAGGGCCTCCCCTCGGAAGCCCAGCGTCTCTATAGAAGAGAGGTCTTCAGCGACACTAAGCTTTGAGGTCGCGTGTCTTCGGACTGCTAGAGGTAAATCCTCTGCCATTATTCCCGAGCCATCATCCTCGATTGAGATTAGCTCGAATCCACCTCTTTCAATCCTGACTTCGATTCTCTTCGAACCGGCATCGATCGAGTTCTCGATTAACTCCTTCACGACTTGAGCCGGCCGCTCCACGACCTCTCCCGCTGCTATTCGACCAATCGTCGAGTCGTCGAGTTGCTTGATTCGTCCCGTTGACTCCTCTAGCGTTTCAGGCATCATCACTCCTCCAACCACTCGTGAGTACCTCTAATCGTGGCCGCGAGTTCGTACAATAGATCGATTGCCTCCCTTGGAGAGAGGCAATCTGGATCAATCTCTCGTAGCCTCTCAAGTGCAGCGGCCTCGCACGCATCGAGAGGAGAAGCAGCTCGGCCAACCGCCTTCTCGCCGTCCTCAGGCATCTCTCCTGACGGTGCATTCGATCTAGTATCTGCCTCTGGCGGTAGCATCCATCCGAACAGACTCGATTGTCCCCGCTCGCGTTGTGAAGGGATGCCACGCTCCCCAGCGCGTGCTCCGTCCGCCTGATTCTCAAGGAAGAGAAGCAGGTCTCTTGCCCTCTCAACGACCCGAGCAGGCAACCCTGCCAAGGCCGCGACTTGGACTCCATATGAGTCGTCGCAGGGCCCTTCCGCAACCGTGTGAAGGAACCTTAGATCGTCACCAGCGTGAGCGACTTGGACATGGATGTTGAAGAGACCTTCGATCACTCCCTGCAAGCCTACCAGTTGATGGTAATGGGTGGCGAAAAGGGTGCGGGCAGCCACTCTGGAGGCGGCATCCTCAGTGACCGCCCATGCAATTGCGAGACCATCGAAGGTCGAGGTCCCGCGTCCAATCTCATCAAGCAACACAAGACTGCGAGAAGTTGCGGTTCTGAGGATGTGCGCAACCTCGATCATCTCTACCATGAAAGTGGATCTGCCTCTGCGCAGGTCGTCATGCGCCCCGACACGCGTGAATACGCGGTCGACGAGGCCGATACGGGCTCTTTCGGCAGGGACGAATGATCCGGATTGTGCCAAGATGGAAATCAGGGCGATCTGTCGTAGATAGGTCGACTTGCCACCCATGTTCGGACCAGTGAGCAACAGGAATCTTCGATCCTTGCCGAAGTTGCAATCATTGGGAACGAAGCCCGGTACAGATTCCAACACCGGGTGTCTTCCGCCGACGATGTCCAATCGTTCGTCCGAGGTTATCTCCGGGCGGACCCATGCTTGCTCCCTTGCGTGATAAGCGAACGAGCATAGGACATCGACCTGAGCCACCTTACGAGCCAATTCGCTGAGATTCGAAGCGTGCTTCTTCACCTCCTCCCTTAGTTGGAGGAAGAGTCGATGCTCCAATTCGCGAGATCGAGTCTCGGAATTGAGAATCAGATCCTCCCATTCCGCCAACTCATCGGTTGTGTATCGCTCCGCATTTGTTAGCGTCTGACGCCTTCTGTATGAATCCGGAACTTTGTCGATGTGCGTCTTCGTGACCTCTACGAAGTATCCGAACTGTCGATTCGACCGTATCTTCAGAGTCGGGATATCAAGACGCTCCCGTTCAGCCGATTCAAATCGCCGTAGCCATGCATCTCCTTCCTCGGCTGCTTGGCGAAGATCATCGAGTTCGCCATTGATGCCGCTCCTGATTAGGCCGCCATCGCGTATTCTCGGTGGTGGCTCGTCAACCAATCTCTCGTTGATGACCGCCCGGACATCCTCCAAATCTGACATTCCGACCGCTAGGCGATTTAGCAGAGGGTCGCTAGACGCGGTCAATGACTCGGCGAGACGAGGTAGCCTCTCCAGCGCATTGGCAATCGCAAATAGGTCGCGGCCATCGGCCCTGTCGTAGACCAGACGAGTCGAGAGGCGTTCGAGGTCACGCATCGATTGCATAGCGGCTTGCAGGTCGGCCAATCGTCTGGAGGCTTTCACCAAGGAGGCGACCGCTGAGTTGCGCTCTCCTATCGCCACCTGATCGAGCAGTGGATGGAGGAGCCATTCCCGCAACATCCTCCGACCCATCCAGGTCTTGGTCCGATCCACGGCTTGGACAAGAGAACCCGCTCGTTCTCCAGCGAGTGTGTGCGTCACCTCTAGGTTCCTCAGTGTGGTCCGATCTAGAACCATATGTGATCCATCAGAATCGACGATGACCTCACGCATCGGAACGGCGTCGATTAGGTGCAGGGAGGCAACATAGGAGGCCGCCATTCCACAAGCCTCCATCCCTAGGGGAGATTCGTCCATGTCTATGTGACCTAGATCCGCGACCTTGAGCGCCAACCGAACAGTGTCAAGGCGCTTACGTCGAGTCGTCTCATGCGAAGATACGACCAAGCCGTCGATATCCTGAACCAGCGATGTCACCATCTCATCGGCAGCATCTCTTCGGGAAGTCACGATCTCTGATGGAGACCAACTCTGAATCGCGTCTCGGAGTCGATCCAGTCGACCTGAGCCTTCGAACTGCTGTACCCAAGCTCTTCCGGTCGACGGGTCGAAGAGTGCTAATCCAACTCTTTCGCCATCGATGACCAACGCCGCCAGAGCTGCGGTGGCATCCTCACCGATTAGACCCTCTTCGAATAGAGATCCTGGAGTGAATACCCGGGTCACGACCCTGCGCAGAATACGCTCTCCGGGCTCCAGTGTCTCCGCCTGCTCGCAGAGTGTCACCTTATGGCCGGCTCGCAACATTCTCCTGAGGTATTCCTCGACCGAATGCCATGGAACCCCTGCCATAGGAATCGGGTCATCGCTGTTCTTGTCGCGGCTGGTCAGCGTTATCCCTAAGACCTCGGATGCGACGACCGCATCTTCATGGAACATCTCGTAGAAATCTCCCATCCGGAAGAATAGTACGGTGTCTGGATGGGCGGTCTTGATCTCATGGAACTGGTCCATCATGCTCGGACCCTTGCTCATCAACTCACCCCTATTCATCGACCATGCAACGGACGGTTGCGCAGCAGACCTCGCACCCGGCCTATGAAGGACGCGGGAGGATAGTGGAGCGGCTCATGCTTTCATCATCGTCCCCAGAACATTTCCCCACCATACGCTCAAACGGCTGTTGCAACGGCGTCCATGCATGGAAAGGAGGTTCCTTTGGGAGGAGGGAGCCATTCACCTACTTCTAATTCTGGTCGCGCTAATCTGGGGATTGGGCTGGGTCGCTGGAAGGGTTGTTGCAACCGCAATGCCAGAGGCAACCGCGGCGTGGCTTAGGTATGCGTTCGCTTCGATGGGACTATTCATCGTGATGCTGCACTCGACTAGATCGGAACACGGAGTCTCGATCGCTCGACGTCTGCGCGTCCCGGACCGCACCGACCTTCGGTCACTCGCTTCGATCGCCCTCTTCTCGACCATGCTCTACCAGTTGTTCTTCATGTTCGGTATGCGCCGGACGGCGGCCGGTGATGCGAGTCTGATTATTACTCTAAATCCGGTCTTCACAGCACTCCTCTCAATCATCTTGCTCGACCGGCGGATGACTCGGCCCCTAGCGGCTGGATTAGCGATAGGTGCCATAGGCGTCGCGGTAATCACCGGATGGTCGCCGAACGTCGACATCCCACTGCACGATCGATTAGCGGGTGATGCACTGATTGTCCTTGCAGCGCTCGCTTGGGCGACGTCCACGAATCTTGTCAAGAGGCTTCTGGAGACGCCGCGTGAACGAGATGAGCCAGACCCGACGCCATTGTCGATAATCGTGTGGTCATCATTTCTTGGATGGTTGATGCTGGCACCATTCGCAGCGTTGGAATTCGCAACTGTTGGTTGGAATCCACAATCGGGAGAGGTCTGGGGATGGTTGCTCTTCCTTGCCGTATTCTCCACCGTACTATCCTATGTCTGGTTCGCTAGGGGAATCGACAGGATCGGTCCTACTGCCGCAGCTTCGTACGTTTTCTTGGTTCCTGTATTCGGGGTTCTGTCGGGCTGGCTTCTGATTGACGAGAGGATAGGTTGGTCCAGCCTGATTGGGTTCGTGCTCATAGTGATTGGAGTTCGACTATCACAAATTGGTTCAATAGAGCGCAATCATGCTTGAGCATAGTTAGGTAGACGGTTCGTCGGTGTGCGTTGACTGGCGGCTTTGGGGACCAGATGGTCACCAAGCGTCGAATCCGCCTTCCCAGAAGTTCCTAATCAAAACGCCCATGATGACGAGGGTAATCAGCAAGAAACCCGCATCCATCAGCCTAGAAACATCGCTGCTGCCGCCCCCCTCGCCCGAGGCGTCAATCGAGACGCGGCGAGTCTGGTCATCGCCGTGGAAGACATCGATGGCTCCGCCGTGGGCTGAAACGGCACCCACAACATCGTCCACAGAGGGTGAATAGCGGCGATCCTGAGAGGTTAGGGTAGCAGCGTCGACGAGGCGGATTGAACCACCGTCATCGAAGAGCCAAAGGTCGCCGTCACCCCCGATAGCTGATGCGTCGGCTCCGCCGACGTCTCCCATCTCGGCGACCGTCATGTCGCTTCTGACCAGCAACGTCGATGACGGACCGACGACCCAAGCCCGCAACTCTTCCACTCCATCAATCGTGTGGACGGAAGAGAGAGGTGCTCCGCTGGCGTGGTGCAGGAGCGTGAGATCGGGAGTGGCAACACCGACCGCGCTCGCGTGGATGACCACCTCACCGCTCGCCCCCAGCAGCGGGTTACCAAAGGCTGTGGTGACTCCCAGTAGCAGTGCGGAACTTCCAGAGGCATCGGCGTGGACCGATTTGAGGCGGACATCATCGGCCGGAATCGAGGCGCCCAAAGATGTCGTTCCGCTACCGAATCTGTGCAATCTGGCCGATGACTCGGTGGCGCCCGCTATCACCCACCCTTCCGTGCCATCCGTGCTGGCGACATCCACGATGACGGTCGGTGCTGATCCAGCCCAAGTCAGTGCGCTCTCAGTGAACCCGGTACCCTGAACCACGCCAATCTGACCACCCTCGCATCCAACAATCCAACCATCGGACATCGCTTGTACAGAGGATGGATATGAGGGAGTCAAAACCGCGTTCCTTGAGCCGCCATCTAGAAGTTCTAGGGACCGGACATTCCCTCGCTCGACGATAATCAGTGCCTTCTTTCCATCTGCAGACCAAGCGAAGTCGGCGACAGACTCTCCGGCATCGAGCATAGGTCGGTCGACCACGCCGCCGACCGATGGAGCGATATGAAGCAGAGCCGCGACGATTAGAACCACGACACCATAAGCACCCATCGCCGCCCACTGGTGCTCGCTCTCCTCCTGAAGTATGCCTTGCAGGGAGGCGAGTGGAGAGCGAGCACTTCCCTCCTGATCCTGCTTCGTCCGCGCTCTCGATGCGGGTCCCGACGCGGCCATCGCGCCGCGAGTCGTGGTCCCGGTTCTTCAAGCATCCCGCGGCTAGACGAGTAGTGGTGGCAGCACGCGCCCTCGCGCGAAGGCAGCGTTGAAATAGGGATCGGCGGTCGCCGCGCAACGGAGGCAATGGAATGGCCCGCAAGCCCGCGAAGATGTACAGACGCATCAAGGGTCCAGCGTTCACGCGCCGAGAGTACAGCGGTGGAGTTCCGAATAGCCGCATCATGCGATTCCACCTTGGGAACAGGAAGGCGGCCGAGCACGGTGAGTTCGAAGTCGTTCTTGAACTGAATGCGGACGAGGATTGCCAAATTAGGCATACAGCCTTGGAATCAGCACGCCAAATCTCAAACGCGACAATCAGGAAGATTGCGGGCGACCAGAATTACGCACTACGTGTTCATGTCTACCCACACCACATCCTCCGAGAGAACAAGCAGGCGACCGGCGCCGGGGCTGATCGGGTATCGCAGGGTATGCGGAACGCATACGGCAAGAACGTCGGCACCGCGGCCCGAGTCAAGCGTGGACAGACCGTCGTCTCGATTAAGACGCGGCCCGACCACTTCGAAGCCGCCAAAGACGCTCTCCGAAAGGCGAGCATGAAGCTCCCGACTCCGTGCACCACGGTAATCGTCGAAGGTGCAGAGCACCTGAAGGGCCTCGTCTGAGGGATAGAGGTGGCGGGATCGGACCCGCGTCTCGGTTTGCTGAAGGACAGCGTCCTATCCGCTCCCGTGGTTTGGAAAGGTGAATACGCATACTTCGTCCACCCTCTGACCGATGGAGTTCCTCGTCAGTCCGCTAGACTACTTGCTGCAGCTAGAGACCTCATCATCGAACGAGTGGATTGGGACAAGGTGGATGTGATTCTAGGTATCGAAGCCATGGGACTGCCACTCGCAGCGACCTTGTCGGTCGCCGTCGACAAGCCTCTCGTAATCGCGAGGAAACGCAGCTACGGACTATCCGGTGAGGTCGAGGTCGATCAGAAAACAGGCTACTCGAAGGGACGGATATTCCTCAACGATATATCAACTGATGATAGGGTCTTGATCGTTGATGATGTAATCTCCACCGGAGGTACGATGAGAGCCATCCTATCTTCGATAGAATCGATGGGCGCAGGTATAGCGGATGTCGTCATCGCATTTGAGAAAGGAGATGGGATGAGTCGCTTGGTAGAGGAGCGCGGCTGGCCGATGCAGAGTCTAGTCCGATTGACCATGGAGGATGATCAAGTAGTCATCCTCGATTGAGGTGCTTCGCTGGTCATCTAGGCTCGACTGAGCATGCGATGAAGAATTGAATAGTTCGAATTGGAGGGAGATGTTGTGGATCTTGAAAGACACGATTTCCAACTCGATGACTTGGTGGAGCGTCTCAACCGCAGCGACACGCGCTTGCTCGCACTCCAAGTTCCTGAGGGCCTGAAGATGCAGGCGCTGGAGATGATGGATGCCATAGAGACGGAGACTGCTACCAAGGTCGTGCTCGCTGCCGACCCCTGTTACGGAGCGTGCGACCTAGTCCATGACAAGATGAAGAGGATGGGTGTCGAATTGGTCGCTCACATGGGTCATTCGCAGATGAACATCGATTCAGGGATGCCGACTCAATTCATCCCTGTGACATATGACGGGGATCCGGAGTTGACTCCCGTTCTACCAATCCTGCACGCGCATCGAGAATTAGCCACAGCACGGATGGCCTCCGTCGGAGAAGGGCCGCAACCAATCGATCTAGCAGAGGATGAGGCGAAGGCGCGATTCCTAGACATGGTCGGACGGGACGCTCCACTCGCGGGCAACCGGCTCGGACTCGTCGGAAGCATCCAGCATCTGCATCTGCTCGAGGATTTCTCGGACCGTTTGCAAGAGGCGGGATTCGAAGTGACCATCCCTACCGGAGGTGAGCGATTGACATTCCCAGGACAGGTTCTGGGTTGCAACTACTCGGGTGACGATTCATCGATTGGACACTATCTCTTCCTCGGTTCGGGTGATTTCCATCCGATTGGCCTCGTACTGCACACCGGCAAACCTCTAGCGATGCTCGATCCATACACAGGGGATGCTACGGAGATGGGTAGGGATAGAATCGAGCGAATACTCAGGCAGCGCTTCGGCCTGATCATGGCGGTCGAGGAAGCGGAGAGATTCGCCATACTGATCGGCGAGAAGCCGGGTCAGATGAGGCGTTCCTTAGCATTGCGGATGAAGAAGATGCTAGAGAAGCATGGCAAGAAGGGGTACCTGTTGGCGTTGGAGCACATAGGTCCGGAACTCGTCGACTTCTACCCAGTCGATGCATACGTCAACACGGCTTGCCCCCGAATCGCCATCGATGACTCTACCAGATACGGCAAGCCTCTAATCACGCCATTCGAGTTGGAAGTCGCCCTCGGTGAGCAGAGATGGGAACACGGTTATCGATTCGATGAGATACCTTGACCTTCTTCAGGCAGCCTCAATCCATCACACAGGGCCTGATCTTGACCCATTTCGGACGGAGGCGCATTCAAGGTCCGATGCCCCTTCGGAGGGGTTGATGCAGGAAGAGGACGGATTCGATATCGGTGCCTTTGAGAGCAGGCTGAAGATTCTCTCGCACGGTCTGTTAGTCGCAACTATCTCAATCATCGCACTTCAGACTCTCCAGGAAGTGCTGATGCCTCTGTTCATCGCACTAGGCCTCTACTTAGTACTGAAACCCGGCGCGAACTGGCTGGAAGAGGAGGGAGTCCCACCACTCATGGGACACACCATCATGCTACTCCTACTGACCCTAGTCATCGTCTCAACAGCATTCTTCGCGTGGTTGCAGGTCGATACCTTCCTCGATGACGATCAGCGCATCGAGGATTACAACCAGTCGTTCGGTGAGATTCTGGAGAACGGAACTACGATGCCGGGCATCGGTGAATCCATGCAAATCGCGTACGACAACTGGATGAACGGCACCGGCCTGATGGGCGTGGCCGATGGTCTCGGACTATCCGGAGGCGGGATGGGGGGTGCCGTCACATCTTCGATGTCAACGGGAATGATGGTCCTCTTCATCTTGCTATTCGTGATCTTTGAGGCGAGTCTGTTGCCTGGTCGGATTCACGCCGCCTTCCCCGGAGACTCGCTCGGCCGATTCGACGCTATAGCGAAGAAGGCGAGTGCTGGCGTCAACACCTACATCGTGGTGAAGACCGGAGTCAGTTTCGGAACCGGTGCGAGCGCTGGCGTCATCATGCTGATATTCGGAATTGACCTTTGGTTCGTCTGGGCGTTGCTGACATTCCTCCTCAACTACGTACCATACATCGGCAGCCTGATTGCGACCGTTCCGCCGATCATGCTCGCGGCACTTACCTTCGGCATCGGTGGAATGTTCGGCCTCTTCGTCCTCCTGCTAATCACCAATCAACAGGTATGGGGTAATGTGATCGAGACGAAGTGGTCCGGCACCGCTCTAGATGTCAGTCCCGTGCTTCTGATCGTGGTCACCACGTTCTCCTACTGGCTCTGGGGAATCATCGGAATGGTGGTGTCCATACCTTACATGATGGTCGTCAAGATCATCCTCGAGAACATCGACCAGACCCGCCCTCTAGCGGTACTCATGTCCGAGCGAGCCCCAGACCTGCAGCGGGTCTGGAAGGAGGCGTTGGAGGATGGCAAGTTGGAGACTTGGGAACTGCGACGGATCCTCGAATTGCAGCGCAATCTAGGAATCTCGGATCGGGAGATGAAGAAGGTCGCCGGCAGATCAGCCGTGGACAGCGCTCTCGAACGAGGAGAGATTGCCGATATAGAGGTAGACTTCATCCGAAGAGTCGCGAGGGGTTCACCGGTGCATGACGCCGTCGCCTCGGGACTCATAATCGGCCCCATCTCGACCGGTATGACGAGCATGCTGCAGCAACTATCCTCCTACCTCGAATCAATCGAAGGCGAAGAGGAATGATTCCCTCAACCGACCAGTCGCAGGGTTCGTGACGCCGTCACCTCGATGTAGGATACACCCGCTTCGGCAATCCTCTCCTTGAGGTCTCGATCGACTGTCAGAACCGGCCATCGATTCTCGGTCGCGAGGGTGAGTAAGCCGTCATCTACATGTCCAGCATCGTCTGGATCAGAAACCCTTTCGCAACGATCGAGCAACAGGTCAAGAAGCAGGCCCCCCCGTTCCTCGGAGATTCGGCTCAATTCGTTCGCCAC
Source organism: uncultured Candidatus Poseidoniales archaeon (assembly GCA_964585295.1). Classification (GTDB taxonomy): domain Archaea; phylum Thermoplasmatota; class Poseidoniia; order Poseidoniales; family Thalassarchaeaceae; genus CAUZSY01. The sequence continues at coordinate 63,920 of CAZPCY010000003.1, forward strand.
ACCGTCCGTGACCACAGGAATGGAAGGACCCGTCACCGTTGCAAGTCCATGGTCGAAGTGGATGCCAGCATCGACGAGAGCGACCCAGCCACAAGCGTCAACGAGGATGCGCTGCATCCGTCGCCCTCCGATTCATTCGGTGATCGAGCCGTGACCAATCAACCGCCAGCGCGATCCGATTCGCCGCGAAAGGGTGATCCTCGAACCAACGGGGGCACAAATCGGCATTCTGAGATTCATCTTCGCCCTTCCTTTGGATATGTTCGAGACAACTCCGACCGAAGTCGCGGTCGCCGAGTTAATCATCAGCATCTCATTAATCGCTAGCGGCTTCACTGCATCGGCCACGCCGTCATCATTCGTCACCATCCTCTCAAGAAGCGAGATGGAGAGTTCCAATTCATCCCAAACCGGTGGTAATTCTCCCTCCTTGGCCATCACCTGCCGACTCAGATTGTCCGCCTTGGTCTGCACTGGATCGAGAGGAGTAGCGATCCCACAGAGCCCTCCCGCATGCATACGGTCTAGCTCCATTCCTCCACCTCGCATCGAAGTAATTCTCGTTCTGATTGGTTCCCAACGCTGCTTAGATCCCTCCTCGACCCTCCGCCCTGGTGCGATCGCAATCTCGTCGCTGACCTCAAACTCTCCTCTGACGATGCTGCCGCCGATGATTCCACCTCGTAATTCTCCCGGCCTTCCACCGGGACGATTAGTATCGAACGAACGTGCCACATACATGAGGGCAGCATCATCACCGCTCCTGTCAGGGGTGGGAATCGTTGCTTCGATCGCGTCAATCAGGACATCGAGGTTCACGTCGTGGTGGGCTGAGACTGGGATGATAGGAGCGTTCTCAGCAATTGTCCCCTCGACAAACGACTTGATGTCGGCGTACGATTCAATCGCCCTCTCCTCAGTCACTAGGTCGATCTTATTCTGGACGATTACAATCCTCTCGATTCCGGCAATCTCGAGAGCGGCAAGATGCTCTCGTGTCTGCGGCTGCGGGCATTCCTCGTTCGCCGCAATCAGAAGCAGTGCCCCATCCATGATGCTAGAACCGCTGATCATCACCGCCATTAGGGTCTCATGACCTGGCGCGTCAACGAACGAAACGACGCGCAGCAGCTCATCCTCACGGTCCGGTCCTCCGTCAGGCCTTCTGCCGCTGGGATAGGATTCACCATCCTCGTTTCTATGGAACGCAGTGTCAGCATAACCCAATTTGATGCTGATGCCTCGCTTCCTCTCCTCCGAGTGGGTGTCAGTCCAAGTTCCTGACAAAGCCTTGGTCAAAGTCGTCTTGCCATGGTCGACGTGACCGACGAGTCCGATGTTAACCTCAGGCTGTCGCGGGAGCGTTGCCAGAGTCCATCCTCTCCTTCAGGTCAGTCGTCACCCTCGGTGGCGCCGAACACCTCGGCGAGGGCTCGCGGCCCGCGCTCGACGACCTTCAAGTTGAGTTGACGAGTGTCCTGCGAGATGGTGTTGCCACGTAGATTGCGACGCCGGCGAATTCCATCGTACTTGTATCGGTAGACCTTGCCGCGCTTCTTCACATAGCGCTTGCCCTTGTAGCCTATTCCCGAGCTGACAAGAATCGAGTAGATTCCAGCACCAGTCACATCGGGTCGCATCGGTCGTCCTGTGCGATCGCTGCCACCTGTGATCTCCAACTTGTATCCAGAAAGGGTGTCCTCTCCCTCGCCGACGAAGAGTCCGTCGACCACATCTCCTATCTTGCGGCCTAGGAAGTGGTTGAAGTTGACGCCACTGATCTCGACGGAGTACGACCGCCCTGCCGCGCTGGGGTCGGTGTCGTTAACGACCGCCTTGAAGACCTGATCATCAGCCATGTGAATCACTCAGCGGGCCGGCGACAGACGCCCCGTATAAGAGCCCACCGACCTGCAATCCATTTCCATGCCTCCGAAAGAGACCGCATAGCTCCCTCATTCTACCCCTTCTCCAAGCGCTAGCACCCAGCTCTGACGAACCCTGTGCGAGCCGATGCGGAATCACGCGCTTCTCTGAAGATTGCGCTCCAAGCGCTTCTCAAGCGCCGCGGGGAGGACATTGGGGGCTGAGATTGACTGCGTCCTGCCTCTTCCTTGGCGAGAGGCTGTTCGCTCGCAGCGAATGAAACCCTGCTCCTCCAAGCGCTTCAGATAGGACCAGAACGAGGTATGGCCACGAGGTGCCTTCTCATGCTCCTCGCACACGACGTGGTAGAGGCGCTCCGCATCGCCGCTGGTGACGATCGACTCGCGTCGGAGGCGGCGGCAAAGCGCGAGCAGAGTCAATTGCTGGTGCTCGTTCAGTCCATCCACCTGATCGGGCTCGACCGCTGCGCTTCGACGAGTGCTCGGATGGACATCGGAAGGACGGACCATTCGACCCGCTTCCTCGTCCATCTCGCAGCGTCGGACCGCCGACTCCAGCAATTCGATAGCGTGCCGGGCGTCGCCGCTCTCAGAAGCGAAGTCAGATATTTTCGACACCACCTCTTCGGGCACCGACCCAGGACGACAGGTCAAACCCGCTCGCTGCTCTACGATTGATCTCAGTCCCTCTCTCCCGTATGATCCGACCCGTAGGTGGTTGCTCTGGCCAAAGCGCGACAGCACCGCTGCTTCGAACAGGTGCAGAATCTGCTCCTGACTGATGAGGATGATAGAGAGAGTTCCCTGTTCGTCACTCCCCTCATCGATTCGCAACAGCTGGTAGAGCAGACCATCGCCCTCGCGCTGCAGGAGTACACTGATCTCATCGAGCACGAGCAGCAGGTGGTCGCCACGGGTACGCAGATTACGACGGATTCCCTGGATTACCTCGCCAGCGCTGAAGCCGCGTTCGGGGGCGCGGTGGTCGAGGCTGTGCGCGATGCGCTGCAGGACCTGAGCGGTCGTCGGATGGTTGCGGCAGTTGACATGTGCCACTCGGATGCTCCGTCGATCCGCTAGATGGCGCTGGCTGTCGAGGCAGAAGCGGCGGGCGATGGCCGTCTTCCCTGAACCCACTGGACCCGAGATGATGGCTCGGCTGCTGATGCCCGGTGAATCGAATCCCATGAACATCGATGCAAGATTCTCCAACTCAAGATCACGGCCGACCAGTTCATCCGGCAGCCAATCGAACGAGAACGGGGTCGCATCCACGAGCACCCTGCCCGCACCGATTCTGTCGAGATATCTCGCCATCCAATCTGCATCGCCCTCCCGCCGTTCTTAGAGATGCCGAGCAACGTCCCCCTAACCATGTGCTTCGGGTGGCTTCCGAACGATGACGATGCGGACATGGAGGCGAAGCGGAATCCGCTGGAGGAGAGGGGGATGAAGGATTTGTGTAATGAAGTTCGATCATGGCAGGGTGAATAGCCGATCGTCACCGTGTCCGTCGAGCCAACCGATTCGGACCGCTGCATCGATCCACGCATGGGCGTAGTTGATGGCTCCAAACGCGCGGACGCTATCACCGGCATCAAGGAAGTGGCGAGCGTCGGCACGATAATCATCGCACATCCGCAACATGTCAGCGAGGTGCTCGCCCTCGGAGGTGTCGGCAGCGACGGTCGGCGTCGCTTTGGCGCGCGCCTCATCCGTGAGTTCTAGATAGCGCTCGACCCTTTCCACGGTCACCTCTCGATCGCTCAATCGGTCGCCTCCCGAGCAGCTAGCAGGCGACGAACATCATCATCCCTGCCGAGTGACCTGTACAGTTCGATGGCCCGTGTCCACATGCCCTGGTTCTCCGCCTGTCTAGCGGCCTCGAAGACCGATTCTCTCTGAAGCCAGTCGAGACGCCTCCTTTCATCCGCTACGAAACCGCGGATGGCGGCGGCTCTGCGTCCGCCTAGACTGGGCGATTCGATCCATCGGACCAAGCCATCTCGACTAGCGGTGGCGAGTATGTCGTAGCCGTTGCCGGAGAGCCATTCATCGCTGCCGACAACCAAACCTTCGATCAATCCGGAGGATATCCCAACCGTTCGCCCATCCATTCCGAGCAGCCACCATCCATCGGCCGATAGGATCGCTGCGATTGGATCCTCTCCGAGATCGGAGACGCGATCGATTGAATCCCAGCCGAATGGATTCGGAGCCCCGTCATGGAGGCTGCCATCGAGCGCTTGCAGGAGCAGTCGACCACGATGCAGACTGCTCGCCCATGTCCATCGTCGATCCTCGATGATACGTTGAGCGTCCTCACCGTGCAGCCTGATGCATCGCAGCCTACCGTCGTGATCAAGCGCAATCAGATGCTCGCGATCAAGCCAACCAAGCAGTTTCCTAGTCGGTCCGCTCCTCACCCTCCTGATTCCCCTACCGTCCCTGTGAAACAGATGGAGGTGGTCGCCACGGTCAGCTAGGACCCACCCCCCACCAGGCCGTGCGGTGGCGCGCCGGAATCCCCCGGCGGTGGCGCGCCCTTCGCTGAGTGGCTCCCCTGTGGTCCGATCGAGGACATGGAATCCGGTGCCGCAGAGCACTGCCAGCGAACCGTCATCGATGCGAAGATCGAACACATCGAAGACGAACGACCGTCGCCAACGGAAGTCGCCGGATGAATCGATGGATCGGACCTCAGGTCCAGTGGCGATGACGATGCCGTCCCCGTCTGCGACCATCGCGGTCGTCCGACCATCGATCTGATGGCTCCAAGCGATGCGCCAATCGTTACTCTCGCTCACGATTCTCCCTCCAGATGGTCTATCGCTTGCGGACTCAAGCGGAAGTATCGGGTACGACCATCCTTTCTGGCCGACAGGATTCCAGCCCGGTTCAGGCCGTTGTATATCTGCGAGAGACGGGAGCGGCCAACCTGCAGTCGCGCCTGCAGTCGGGAGTCAGATGGTGATATCTCTCGTATCGATGCTGCTTCAAGAACGATAATCTCGGTCGCGGATAGGGCGCGGAGACGCAGTAGGTCAAGGGTCCTATCATCCTCCCAGCGGGACTCACGCATCCCTTGCAGCCTCTCTCTGATAGCGGTGAAGCCGGCTGCTTGCCGTTCGGTAGGCGATGAAGGCGGTTGGGTCGTGGATGGTGTCGAGGCAAAGTGCTCCGCATCGGAATCGTCCTGATCCCAATCGCCGTCAAGATTCTCCTCGATACCGAAGGAGGAGTCTTCGTTATCCTGATCGCCTGCGAAGACGGGAGAGTCATATTGGCCTGAGTTGGGAGACAGCGATTCGGATTCTTGGGAATCAGATTCGAATCCGTTAGGCGGTTCGCATCCATCCTCGATTTCTAGGAAGGTAGTCCCATCCTGGCTCCTGTATACCTTGGTCGAATGTGATCCACTGGCCCCCTTTCCTACATCATCTCTAGTCATGGATTCCATCGACTCATCATAGGCAGGTGATGTTGGCATCTGGAATGGTGTGCGGGCGACCGAATCCTCGGTCTCGACTTGGTCATCTAGGCCGTATCGATCGTCTATTCTAGGGTCGACCCATAGGGCGCCGCCATCGAAGACGTGCACCGGCTTCGCATCGACATCGGCGCCCATGTCTTCGGATGGCTTCGCCTCAATGGGGCCCTGTGGACGAATCCTAGTTCGAGTGCGGCGCTGGACATTGGAACCTGCAGGTTCCACGGCGGTGGGAGCCGATTTGTATCTTCGACTCCTGTCGGTCAAGCCAGAGAATGCCCCGGCTCGCATGGTTTGCTGATTCAGAATCGAATCTCTTGTTGCCCCATGCTGATTTGGAGATTCCTGAGATGTTCCAGAAGCCGGCTCCGAATCTGCTGGTGGAAGATCCTCGCTATCCACCTCTCCATCCGATGGCTCAGCTGCTGAATCCATAGCGCCTCCCACGGACTCTTCCTCTGGCCATTCAGCGAAGGGAGAGAAGGCACCATTGGGATCGATTCTATTCTCATCCTCCAGATAGATTGGAGTAGAATCGTCGTCCGGGAAGGCATCCGCCCCCCAGGTACCCTCTCCGCGATCGATGACGATCGAACCATCCGTTGCAATCGTACTCCCATCTCTATCCGGAGCGACGAACGAATCTCCCGACGGTGTAGGATGTCCTGCGAAGGCCTCGGCCCGGTGGCCAAAATCGCCTATCTGTGTCCTTGATTCGGGTCTGAAGGATTCTCGTCCGATAGATGTGGATCCATGCGATATCGAACTCGATTCGGGCCCATTGCCACCCATGACCGGAGGGCGTCTTCGTTGCAACGAACTGGCCGGAACATCCACCGGAGCCCAAGGATCCTCCACTAGATCATCCGCCATCCGGTCGATGTCTTCCATTCCCGCAGCCAACGCCTCTGGTGAGATCATTGCCGCCGGATGCGATCGCGGTAGCGTAGGTAGAGTGGTCGCTCCAGCTGTCTCAAAAGCGGCGCTGACAGGGTCGTGAGGGCGTTCTAGGTCTAGCAGCATCTCGACGGGAGAGTCACGGACGCCGCGAGCCGCATCGACCAGATCTCTTAGCAGCCTAATCAGCGGACCCGGTTGGCCTCCTGTCAATCGAATCAGATGATCCAAGAAGGAGCGTTCCGGCTGCCATCCATTCGTCGAAACCAAACGGAACCCATTCTCAATTAATCTCCTCAGCTCAGCCGGCGTGAACGGTGGTAGTGGTGGTGTAGCATCGAATGCCATCTTCGCTTCGGCCGGCCAAGCACTGAATTGGGCGGGAGTCACGGTCACGATGGTGAGCGCTCGAAGCCGGTGCAGGATGGGTAGCAGAGTAAGGAAAAGGGCGCCGTGATCGGCACCAGGTGCAGATGGATGATCGAAGCCTAGAAGCGGGAGCGGCCCCTCCTTCGCGGCCAAGGTCTGCACCAATCGATCTCCTAGCAGCTGCGTGGATCGAGGTGCATCGAAATCGGCGAAGGTGACGTACATCTCTGTGAGTACGGTAGCAGCACGATCAGATTCAGGCCAAATGTGGGCGTGATGGCTGGCATTGGTCCATGAGGCAGCGGCTTGCAGCAGAGATGTCCTACCGGAGCCACGCTCGCCGATTAAGGCAATTAGTCGAGGACTCCCAGAACGGATGTGCTCGCTCCACTCCCTCAAGATGTTGCGCCGGCCGACCAAACTCTCAGCGTCGGACGCCTCAATCGGGCGCAGCGAGAACGGATTGGCGCGCATGATTGGCATGCCCAATCGCTGCACGGCGTCCTCGACCATCTGCCGCCGCAACGCGGTCAAGGTATAACCGATTCGCGCGATTAGACGCTTCCCTCACGCTTCTTCTCACGCTTTCTCGCTCACGCCGTCGGTGGAATCGGTTGATTGCAGACCACCATTCGTCATTTCGCTCAACGCTTCCTAACGCTTTTCGCCGGGGCGTGAGGATGCGTTAGATGCGTTAATCGGCGAGTTTTTCCCCGTGAAACGGACATCATCACTGAAAGAAGTGTGGTGAACTGATTGGATAGAACTTGAGCGAATCCATGAAGAGGTCGTGACACTCCCATCGGCGTGCAGGTTGATCAGATGGAGGACAGTCGCATCGCAGGGCTGTATCGCCTCTCCCTAGATGAACGGCGTGTGGCAGTCGCTGCTGTGCGGGGGATGTCAGAGGAGAGTGAGAGAGCCTGGGCTAGCGATGGTCTCGACGAGAGCACTGCGGATCGCATGATCGAGAACGTGGTGGGTAGGCTCGCCCTCCCAGTAGGCGTCGCTACCAACTTCATCATCGATGGAAGGCCGAGATTAATCCCATTCTGTGTCGAGGAGGCAAGCATAGTCGCAGCTGCGAGCAACGTCGCAAAGCGCGCGCGCGCGTCCGGTGGATTCCGCACTGATGTTGATCCACCGCTGATGATTGGCCAGATACAAGTTGTCGAAGTGGACGATGTAGAGGCGGCCGGGAAGCGTATACTGTCGGCTTCGAGCGAACTCATCTATGCGTGCAACGATGTTCGCTCGACGATGATCGAATTGGGGGGCGGCTGCAAGCGAATCGAAGTCCGAACAGTCGAGGCGGCTTCCGGTCCGATGCTCGTAATCCACCTGATAGTGGACACTAGAGATGCGATGGGCGCCAATGCGGTCAACACGATGGCTGAGAGGATTGCTCCGAGGATTGAAGCCCTGACTGAAGGGAGAGTGCTGCTAAGGATACTATCCAATCTAGCCTCACACAGACTCGCCCGCGCATCGGTGCGATTCTCCCCCTCAGACCTCGAATCCGGAGGCGAGAACGAAGGTGCGCTAATCGCGCGCGACATCGCCCTTGCCGCGGAATTCGCGGATGCTGACCCATGGCGTGCGACGACTCACAACAAAGGCATCATGAACGCGATCTCTGCCATCGGACTAGCATGCGGACAAGATACGCGCGCAATCGAGTCGGGAGCCCACGCTTGGGCCTCTATGAGCGGCCGCTACACTTCCCTCACGAAGTGGGAGGTCGGTGACGAGGGTGATTTGCACGGATCAATCGAGCTGCCACTGGCCGTCGGAATAGTGGGAGGGGCATCACGAGTACACCCTGTCGCGAGAGCTAATCTAGAACTGCTCGATGTATCCAACTCCTCCGAACTCGCAGGGATCATGGCTGCAGCCGGCTTGGCACAGAACCTCGGAGCAATGCGGGCACTGGTCACCGCAGGCATTCAGAAAGGGCACATGGGGCTACATCTCCGCAACCTAGCTCTCGCTGCAGGCGCTGATGGTGAGGAAGTCGACCGTCTGATCGAGATGGTCCGAGGGCAGGGCGTTCCGATCACGCAGACGGTCGTAGACGACGCCCTCTCTGCGATGAGGTCGTGACTTGGTCACGCCTCGATGTCCTCGACCGTCTCCTCGCTCTGTCCGTCGACGGCGCCTTCCAAGGCATCAACGACCGAATCATCGCCTACATTAGGGTCGAGGATTCTGATGCTCTCGATTAGGTCCGTGGAAGTAAGTCCAGCAGCCTCTGCCTGCTCTCGGAACCAAGCCCTGACTTTCTTTGGCTCGACAGCGGGGCATTGGAACCTCTCGGAGAATCGACGAGTCGTCACAAGACGTCTTGAATTCCCCTTGCGCCTGCGGTCGATGAGTCCGAGTCGGGCCAATTCCCTGACGTATTCGTAAGCGATCTGGCCCATCATCCCCACAAGATCGCTCTGCATCATCGGCTGATGATAGGCAATCAGAGCCGCTGCTCTCTGAAGTCGCTCGGGGATGTCGCCACGAATCGCATCAGGCAGGTGAGATGAGAGGAGGGGCTTCACCTCCATCGACCAACGATCTCCGACAGCGACGATCTGTAGAGCACCTCCACGGCGACGCTTCATGGTCGAGGAAAGTGATGCGAGCCCCTCCCGCACCTCCTTTAGGGGTCGGTCGGCGGAGATCGCGAGCTCCTCGACTGTCATCGCCCGGCCAGAACAGAATAGGAGCGCTTCAAGCAAGGTCTCGATCGACGGGTTACTCATTCAGGCACCACCTATCTTCTCCGCCTCTATTTGCGCACGAACCGCGACATAGGAAGCGAGTGAAGGCCACTTGTCCTGAACGAAGACGCTGCCTTCTGGGGGGTCCATCTGCCAGATGTCAGCAAATCCTCGATGGGTGAGGAAAAGCGAAGAGACGAATCCGGCGACCTCCCCCTCGGCCTTCGCATCGGCCTCCAATACCCCCTCCTCCAAGGCGAGCAAACGGAGTCTCTCCTTCAGAGCATCCAATTCCACTGGATCACCCTTGGGAGATATTGATCGCATCGCCGCCCAAGCGCGTTGGATGTCCTCCTCTAGATCCTCTCGATGCATACGTGATGAGACGTTCTTCATCGCATCAGCCAACTGCTCTCGATGTCTGATTCTCGATTCCTCTCTAAGACGGCGCTCGTGTGCTTGGGCGTGGGCGTCCTTGAGGGATAGCAGCATCTCAGACAACGTCACGGGTCGTCCTTCCTCCCTCTTGATGCGGCCCTCGAATATTCCAGGCAGCACATCGGAAGCCGCACCGGACAAGACGCTGATGCTGAAGTTGTAATCATCGTCCTCCAACTCGGCCTCCCAACCGATGTCGAAGTCGAACTCGTCCTCCTGCTCGTCCCAGTTCTCGTGCCGTTCGATTAGGCTGAAGGTCTGCGCATGCAGGATGCGCCAAGCCATCCGGATAAGCCTACCACAAGTTGGGAGGTCGATGTCCTCCGCCTCATCGATCCTCTGACGGAACAACTCGATGAACGTCTCCAGATCTATGTCCCACGGGTCTAGGGAAGCATCCTGAAACAACTGCAGCACTAGAGCTATGCTCCTATCTATCGGATCATGGAGCATCTGGTGCTCGGCGTTCTCCATCTCGCATATCTCGGCCAATCTGTCCAGATACCGGGATGTCTCGATGTCCTCTTCGCCGCCGAGCAATCTCGCCACTATGTCGCTGCGCATCGCATGGATGTCGAGTACCCCGACGGCGGCCGACTCGCTCGTCACTAATATCACTCCGAACTCGCCTCATCCGGCCCGGCTTCGCTGGCCGATTCGAGAATCGGCGACTCTTCGCCATCTACTTCGGAAGGAGATTCCTCGGCTGCCTTGACCGATTCCTCCCATTCAATCCGCTCGTCGATGTCCTCACGCCACTCCTGAGCTCGACTTCCGAGGTTCTGAAGGGTCTCGCTCTCCGCCTCTGCTATCTCGATGTCGGGATTAACAGATTCCTCATCGAAATGTTCCTCTGCAGCCGCGGCCTTCGCCGCCTCTAGAGCCTCCTCATCAAGCCCTCCGAGACTCTTCGGGGTCGGCATCGCCTCGGGGACGCGTGGGCGGTCCTCTGCCTTCGGCAGTTCCGGCATTCCCTCGCGAGCCTTGGCCGCGAGTTTCTGAGCCTCCAACTCCCGCTCGGCTGCCTCTCCCATCTCGATTGCTGCCTCGCGATCGAAGTCGTGAATCAGACGGCTGCAACCGTCACCTGGATGCGTGACCCCAATGTGATGGTCAGCGAGTTGGAGGCTCACCTTTCTCAGGGTGACCATGATGAATTGTGCTCGCTGGCTACGTAACCGGCAGAGCGTGGCGATGCTCTCGGCATTGTAGGCGTCGAGGTTCTGGTCCACCTCGTCGAAGTAGTAGAACGGACTGGGCTCGTAATCCTGAATGGCGAAGATTAGAGCCAAGGCCGCCATCGACTTCTCCCCTCCTGAAAGCAGGTTGAGACGGGTCTTGCTGCTCTTCCCCGGGGGCTGGGCCCACATGTCCAAGCCACCCGAGAAGGGGTCCTTCGGGTTCTCAAGCCGCAACTCACCCCTGCCACCGGGTTGCAGAATCTCGTAGGCTCGACTGAAGTTTTCCGACACCGCAGAGAGAACCGTCGTCAATCTCAGTCGCCGCTCGCTCTCCAATTGCTCCGCGATGCCGACGAGGTCATCGCGGCGGGCGCGCAGGCGCTTCGAATCGGCTCGCAGCTCTGCCACCCTCTCCTCGGCGGCATCGTATTGGTCGATGGCTAGCATGTTGACATCGCCGAGCTGCCCGACTCGGCGATCCAAGTGACGGACCGACTGTTCGGCCTCTGCCACGGTGGGAACCTCGGAACCCTGGGGTAGCGGCTCAATAGAGAGAGCACGCATCTCCTCGCAGAGTTCCTCCAAGGCTCGATGCTTCTGATCTATCTGACCATTCAATTCGGTGATTCGGACAAGAATGTTCTGCCGCGTCTGCGCCTTCGCATCTAGACTCGACCTTAGAGTGGCTCGTTCCTCGATCCTCTCCAACCTCCTCTCATCGAGCGCCCTGTGCTCCTCACTGACTTGAGCATGGACTTCGCGTGCTTCGGTCAAATCGCTCTCGAGGGCCTCGATCTCGGCTGCCAACTCAGCAATCCTCGTTTCACTGCCACTGACAATCTCCTCCTGCACCGCTAGGCGGCGAGATAGATCCTCGACTTGCCCCTCGAGAATCCTAACATGCTCGGACGCGGTAGCGATTGTTGATTCCGACTCCAAACGAAGGCGCTCCGCCCCAGTCCTCGTCTCCTCGGCATTGCGCAATCTCTTCGATAGATGATCTGGAGTCTGGGCTGTAAGAGCGTCGGCTATCCTCTGCCGCTCGCTCTTCGCCGCCTCGTGTGCGGCAGCAGTGGCAGCGGCCGCATCCTTCGCCTTGTCATGCGCCGACTTCGCTTCTGCCAGAGCCTCGCGCTGCTTGGCGAGGCGCGTCTCGCACGCCACAAGTGCGTCCCGCGCACGACGAAGCTCTTCCTGAAGTCCGCGCGCCCTGATTGAAGAATCGTCGTTGGCCGCTGCATCGATTCGAGCCCGCAGGTCCATCTGACTTTCTCGGTTGGTCTGCAACGCCCCTCTCACTGTCTCGTTGAGCAATGAGGCATCCCCGACCGCCGAAGCCGCACTATCGACCTCAGACATCCCGGGCATCCGACCTCCAAACTGCGGCCTCCTTCCACCCGAAGAGCCGCCAATCATCGCACCGCTGCTCTCGACCAGTGAACCGTCGAGTGTGACCATTCGAACGCCGCCCATCAAACGTCTAGCGACGTCCATCGACTGAACCACGATGGTGTCTCTGACCGCTGTCTTGACCGCGGCTTCAATCGAGGGATCGTAATCGAGCAGGTCATGGGCGAAGCCAAGAGCACCTGGCTGGCGTGCGGCCATGATGGCTCTACCACCTGCCCTTCTGGTGGACATCTTAGTCAAAGGTAGGAAAGTGGCGCGTCCGGCGTTGCTCGACTTCAGGTGGGAGATACAACTCGCGGCCACCTCGTCATCGCGGACGACGATTGAATTCATCGCACCTCCAAGAGCGTAAGCGAGAGCCGTTTCGTGAGAGTCGTCCTTGGGAGCGGTCAACTGACCAAGCGAGCCTAGGATGCCAGGGGTCTCACCACTATCTCGCAGCGCCATGACCGCTGCTACGGCGCGAGCCATGTTCCCTTTGGAACCGCTCTTCCCCTCGAGTCGCTCTCTCGCCTGCATGAGGCGTCGCTCCGCATCTCGCAGACGTTCCTCAGAGGTCCGCTCCTCATCGACGAGAGTCCGTTCCTCGCGTTGTAAACGATGGAGTTCCTCAGCGAGTTTTGTCCGATCTACCGACTCCCCACTATCGCCCAATTCCTGAGCCTCGATCTCAAGATCGTCGGCCTGCAGTTTCGCCTGGCCATGCTCCTCCTCGATATCAGCCAGTCGGGTTTCCGCCATCTCTGCCTCTTGGCGGTGACGGTCGGCAGTCAGGACCGCTTCCTGATGTGCATCGCTCGTCTCGGCAATCACATCGACGGAGCGGCCGAATGCGCGATTTAGGTCGTGTACGGCTCGGTCACCCGAAGCAATCGCATCGCGAGCGCTCTTCTCCGATTCCTCCGCCTCGGCCAGCGAGGAGAGCGCGTCCGCCAACGACGATTCAGCATTCTCTAGACGACCTCGGTGGCCGACGAGGGCGTTCTCCGCTTCCTCTCTTTCTCCCCGGATTCTCTCTGCTTCGACCGTCGCATCCTCGATTGACTCCTTTGCATCACCGATTCTGTCCCGCCGAGTCTCTATGTCGACCTCGTACCGGCGAATCCGCTCGATTAGTTTCTTGTCGTCGTCTCCGAGAACCCTGTCCATCTCCCGCTCGACCTCGGCGATCTCATCCTCGATCTCCTGTAGTCGCGATTCGTTCTGGGTGCATTCCGCCGAGAGAACTTCACCGCGCTCGATGTAGTTGGTCCTCTCCTCGGATAGCAATTCAATCTCTTCGAACCGATTCTGGTGGTTGGCGTGCATCAAGGTAATTCGGGCCGCATCGAGTGCGACCTTCACCTCACGCAATTCCAGCGCCTTCTTCCGCTCCTTCTCAAGCGACTTCAACCTCTTCTGCTGGTCCTTCTCAAAGACGCCAATCATCTCAAGTTGCTCCTCGACCTGCTTCCGCTGCCGATCGGCTCGCTTGAGTTCCTCATCGTATTGGGTCACACCGGCCACGTCTTCCAAAACACGCCTGCGCTCGCGAGGAGTCATCGTCGCGAGGTTAGTAACATCACCCTGCAGGACGATGTTGTATCCGTCGCCGCGAGCTCCGGCCTCAATCAGAAGGCGCCTGAACTCAGTTGATGAGGAGGCGCGATCATTGAGGTAGTAGGCCGAGGTGGCGTCGTTCTTCCGATTGAGTTTCACCCGCCTGGTGAACACCACCTCGTCGCTTTCCACCTTCAGGCGCCTTGAGCCATCCTTGGCAGCTGGGTTATCGAAGACGAGTGAGACCTTGCAGTAGCGCGCCGCCTTGGCACGCTTGCCTCCATTGAATATCAATTCGCGAATGTTCTGGGCCCGCAGGGACTTCGATGACTTGGTCCCGAGCACGAACTGAATCGCATCTCCGGAATTCGACTTTCCCGAGCCATTGGGGCCGGTGATGGCGGTGAATCCACCCTCGAGAGGAATCGTTAATTCTCCCATAAACGACTTGAAGTTCTCAAGTTCCAAACGCTTCAGCCGCATCATCCCATCCCCTGACTCTGGAGTTTCCTCGCTGAGTGCACCCGAACCTTCAGCCGCCTTCCGACAGGCTATAAACGCTGTCGCAGAGCCGAAGGAGAGGCCTCGGAAACCGAATGCCGTCTCGGACGCCGAACGCACTCTAGGAACGAGGCTTCGAGATCTTTTCCAACCCGAAGAGCACGACCTTACATTCGAATGGCAAGCACCTACCAGGCTGAACGTTGGCGCGTCAGATAGTCAGTGCTTCAGACGCCCTCGTATTCGCACTCCTCACACCCTTCGCCGGAGCAGAAGAGACAGACCTTCATTGCCTCCTCGACCTCATCTGGATTGTAGGCGAAGAACGGATCGTCATCGAATCCCAGCATGTCCTTCATGTCACCGACCGTGAAGTCGTCCCCCTCGGCGACTCGGTTCTCCAGAGAGCCTCGGAAATGAGAAGACTGGCGGGGGAGGGGCGCCGACTCCTCGCGTTCGTTCACCTCTCGGTTCTCAAGGGAACCCTTGCGGAACAGGAAGGCACCACCGCCGATGCACGCGGCATCTACGAGGGGGGCAGGGAGTGGTAGGCCAATCACCTCTGCCCAGTCCAACGGCGATGACCCAGGGGAGAGCAAGCCACCGAAATCGAGCAAGCCGAACGCAGCCAATGCGCCACCACCTGCCATCAGCTCCCAGGAGCGACGCTTTGAGTGGCCCGCTAGACGGTCCTGCGGGCCGGCGAGGAAGCGGTAGACGCCACCGAGGAATAGGGCGAGGCCCGCCAATGCCAAGATGATGTCAGTCAAATCAAACGAACCCTTGGTGGTTAGGCAGGTCGAGGCTCCGCTGCCCATCATGTCGGCGACTATCGCGGCTTGCGTGCATCCGCCGGTGAGCAACTCGGAGAGCACCAACTTGTGCCTGACCCCCGATCCAGGCTCTATCCAAAGCCCCTCCTGAGCGTTGTAGAGGGTGAACAGCAGAGCGACGAAGCCAGCGACCGTCAGCGCGATGGAGCGCGGCTTGTCCATGCACCTCACATCGCTTTGCGGCTGATAGCCGTATCCCCGCCCGGCTCGATTGCTGCGGGCAGAGTGGCAACGGGAGAACGTTCATCGCTCATGCACGGACATCGCGCCCTCCCGATGGACTCCGGGGCGCTAGCCGCGCAGCGAGACCGGATCGTAGTAATCGGGTCAGGTATCGCTGGCCTAACTGTCGCCTTGCAATGCGCACGCGCAGGCAGAGCGGTTGCATTGGTCACGAAGAAGCGGCTTGAAGACTCCTCAACGAACTGGGCGCAAGGAGGGATAGCAGGAGTCCTCAATCCAGATGATAACGCGGCAATCGAGAGGCACATCGAGGACACGATTGAATCCGGTTGTGGAATGGCTGACGAGGACACGGTCCGTTGGGTAGTACGAGAGGCGGCGGAGCGGATTAGGGAACTGGTGGGAGAGGGCGTCAAGTTCGATCGAGGATCGGATGGAGACTACGATCTTACGAGGGAAGGTGGACATTCCAGCCGCAGGATACTGCATGCGAGGGATAGGACTGGCGCCGTCATCGAAGGAACCCTAATCGATCGCTTGGCCGAGCAGGATGTCCTCGTCCTTCAGGACACGATGGTGATAGATCTCGTCCTGCGAGATAGAGGAGTTCCAGGGGACGGCATCACCGGCGTCTGGTGTCTCGATTCGAACGGTGATGTTAGGACCATAGAAGCATCATCGGTGGTCATCGCCACAGGTGGTGCAGGACAACTCTGGCGAGAGACGACGAATCCCAGCGTCGCCACCGGTGATGGAATCGCGATAGCGCATCGGGCCGGCGCAGCCGTCCGGAATCTGGAATTCGTCCAGTTTCATCCGACGGCGCTTGCGGTTCCCGATGATCGGCCGTTCCTGATCACCGAGGCGATGCGAGGAGCAGGAGCGGTGCTGATGAGCATCGAATCCCACGCCGCGTGGATCGCTCGCACTTCGGAGTCGAAAGGTGGGGATTCATTTGATGACGGAGAGGGAGAACATGCCTATGCCAAATCATTGGCGGAAACCGCCGCTGCGGCTTCTTTCATGGCTGCGGTTGACCCTAGAGGCAGCCTCGCAACTAGAGACATCGTCGCCAGAGCGACCGACATTGAGATGAAGCGCAGCGGAGCATCGCATGTTCTGCTCGCAACCGAGCACCTCGATGCCGAGGAACTGAAGGATAGATTCCCAACGATATCGGCCCGCTTAGACCGGCATGGGATATCGATCGGAGCCGATCCAATTCCGGTCACACCTGCTGCTCACTATTTGGTAGGAGGGCTGGCTGTGGACCGAGAGGGAAGGGTGCTGGCCGCAGATTCCCTCGACCCTCTTCCCGGCCTGTACGCTGTAGGTGAAGTGGCATGCACCGGATTGCACGGCGCCAACAGACTCGCCTCCAACAGCCTGCTCGAAGCGGTGGTGTTCGCACATCGAACGGTACAGAATCTCATCGATTCGTCTGACAGGGTTGTAACCTCGAAAGTTCCAGCTTGGCGTGCCGAGGGTCTCGCGGACCTAGTTGAACATGCACCGCTGAAGAGCGATCGAGAAGCCCTCCGAGCGACGATGAGCGACGATGTGGGATTGGTCAGGAGTGATGCGAGGCTGCATCGGGCGGCCCGTCGGATAGCCTTCCTCACAGACGAGATTGAGAGGCTATGGAGGACCTCGAAGCCGACCTTCGAATTGGTCGAACTGCGGAACATGGCCATCGTGGCAGGACTAGTGACCGATGCGGCTCAGAGACAGACCGAGAACATCGGTCTGCATCACAACATCGACCTCGAATGATTTGAGTGAATTGGGATTCAGGGTCATTCGGCGTTTCCCGATAGGCTGCGAACGAGAATCAGAAGCAACTGGTTCCTAGGCGTCGGTATGCCGTGCGATTCCCCGCGTCGCACGATCTCTCCACAAAGAGCGTCAATCTCCGTCCGCCTTCCAGCCATCACGTCCTGCAGCATGCTGCACCTGTTCCCTGCCGTCGATGCGATGACTTCATCCAGTTTGGACAGCATCTCATCGGCATCCAACTCGACACCCTCCGAACGAGCGACCAAGAGAGCCTCAATCAGAACGCCATGGGCCTGCTCATGTAATTCTCTTGAGGCTAGCAGGGCGCCGTTCTCGACCCCACAGATCGCCGCGATTGGGTTGATTGCGACATTCAGTAGCAACTTCCGCCAAAGAACCTGGCGCATGTCGCCATGCCATATCGGATCAAGTCCGGCCTGTTCAAATGCCGATAGAAGACGTCCCTCTGGTGACGATGCGGATGGAGTGCCATCATCGGATCTATGATTGGGGTGAGGGCCAATGTCTACTACCCCCCTTCCAGCCCACCTAACCTCGTTTGGGCCAAGCCGGGTCGCACCATGCAGCGTCGAACCCGAGAGGACTCTGGCGGAACCAAGCATCTCTCCCAGGCGCTCCGCATGGCCGAGTCCATTCTGGAGGCTAATGGCCATACCTGTGGACTCTAGATGGAGATCGGCGAGGAGCGCTAGGGAGGAGGTGTCCGGCGCCTTGCCGCAGACGATCGCGTACGAGATCGGATCGATACCTTCGCTGGTCGCGGGTGAATCCGAATCAACGACTTCGAATCGACTCGCCGGAAAATGGTTCACCTCTGCTTCAAGGCCGGTGATTCTGACGCCATCTATCGCCATTGCCGCTGCCGAATCACCTCGAGAGAATAGAATCAATTCAGCATCGGTGGAGGCGAGTCTCCCTGCCACCAACCCACCGATAGCACCGACGCCGAAGATGCCAATCCTGAGGCGGGCGCTCATGTCGCCCCGACTCCGCAATCCGCATCAACGCATAGCGCAACTAGATTCAGCGTCAATCCCTCAGAACCCGCTTCGCTCCACAACAGGACGGTGGTACCGATTCGCCAACCGAGGCTGACATCCAGTTCCACCGTCGAATTCGCTGGAACGGTGACTGGAAGATCTCCCGAGGTCAGATTGAGGGCGCTCGGGTCTCCCGAGATCCTGCCGTACACCACGATCGGGTCAGAGCCACCGTTACGGACCGCAAACCTGCCATCGGTCGGAGTATCCTTGGCCGCTAACCAAGGACCACCGTGTCCGACGATATCGCCGTCGACCAATAGTGCGATGGAGGGCCCGGGTGCCAAATCGTGCAGAGCGAGCAGATGGCCGTATAGGTTGCAAGTCGCCAGTCTACCACTCGTCGGTAAGGTCAGGTTCACCTCACTCCCATCCAATCTCACCAAGGGGTCGATTCTGAGATCCCAAGACGCATTCGCGCCGGACGGTACGCTCGGCGCGTTAGCGGCCGGTGGACATCGAACCTCTCCATCTGCCAGCCATAGCAGGAGACGCTCCTCGCCAGACATCGGGAGAACTCCATCGACCCCCTCCCTCATCGTTCCATCGGAGGTGATTGTGCCATTCAATCGACCACCCATCGCACGCATCTCGACCTCGCTGCCATTATCTCTTACGAGAGATACAACCGGAGGGGGCAGTCGACTAGTGGCGATGGATTCAACGCATACCTCGATCAAACCTGGACCCACGACCGAGGGCGTGTGTATCAAATCCCAACCGGGATCAAGCAGCGACAGATTTCCGATGTCACCGACTCCCAGTGTGAGGTTGCTGCACAGTCTAGATCCATCATATTCAACCACTGCCCAAGCATTGTCGAAGCGAGGCAACACCATTGGGACGACTGTGATGGTTCGATTCACTGCATCACCTTCTGATTGCAGCCAGACATTGAGACGAACGGGTGAGTGGATGGGGGCATCGCCATCGGTCGAGACATCGATAGATATCGGAAGTGGGTCCTGAGGTGAGACGCCATCAAAGATGCATGTCCCTTGATCACCCATCCGATCATCGCCGCAGGTCCATTCCAAGGACCAACCATCGGAATCGTCGAGGAAGGCGAGTCTGATCCAGCCTTCACGCGGCAGCACTCCCGTCGGTGAGAGCAGTGCATCGTAGGTGGCATGGCCTCCTTCGGACACCTCGATTCGGTCCGGAAGCGAATCTTCCAACGAGAAAGAGGCATCCCAATCATCAACCGCTGACGCAGGAGCCCAGCCAGGAAATCCTGCTAGGAGTGCAAGCACAAAGAGTACGCTCAAAGTCGATTTCTCACTTTCTTCCAATGGCTTCCACTCATCGACCACAAGAGGTAGTGGAATCGCTTCAGGCTGGAATCTGCGCACTGCACCGATGACCACGAGGAGTAGCCAAGGCCAGAACCCGCTCCGCATGAACACCCAGACTGCTGTGAGCAGCATCACCGCAAACAGTAGCGACTGCTGACCCATCTCCAACGATCTGGAAGGTCCGAACAGAGCGGAAATCAGATGATCACCTGGGAAGTTTGGAATCGGCAGCAAGAGGATCCAGGCCAGCATCGAGAGGCCGTGACCTGCGAGAGCCAGAGGTGAAACCCATTGCAATCGATGGGATGCGACGTCGCCGATACCGAGGTCGACGAGGATGGCGACAATCGGATTCAGGTGCATTTGAAAGGGAACCGCATCAATCGTCTTCGGGTGATTGGGGGTCGAAAGCAAGCCTATCACTTCGAAGAGAGCGCCAATCAGGAACAGGACCAGAGGAGTCGAGACGGCGGTCCATGCGAGGGAAGAGCGATCCGGGAACGGGGTCTTATCCACCGGACGTGGATCCAGCAGGGCGAACACGCCGAATGGCCAGATCGGTGCTGCGCCTTGAATGCCGAAGGGAAGCAGCCCCGCTCCGCTCGTGATAGGCATCGGAAGAGCGAGTGGAAGCAGAGGGTCCAACCGAACTCCACGCCTCAATCCAACCCATCTACGGACCTCGCTGGCAATCCAAATCCCGATCATCATGGGCAGTGCGAATCCGATTGCCGACTGAGCAATCACATTGGGATCCAGCATCGATTTCGCATCGTCGAGACGCTCGACCCAAACCGCGCCGACCGAAGTCAGACAGAGAGCGAGTACACCCCATGCCGCCAACACCCATTCCCGAGAGAGAATGAGCATGCGGCTGGGAGTCTCGGTGAGAGATATCATGAGAGGTTCTCTCTCCTCTAGCCGCGGCAACCAACCGAGCGGAGATAGAGCGGTCCTCAAGGAGACCGTGGCGGAACTGGGATCGCCATCCATCGGATCGACTACCCATGAGAATCCTCCAACACCCTCCTCAACGATGCGGAAATGTCGTCCTACGATTCGCTCAAGGAGCAGGCGCTGCCCCCACAATTCGCGAGTCACCGGTAGCGGACGAAGGGTTTCTCGTCCTTCAGACGCTTCCCCTTCGATTCCAGATTCGCCCTTGGGGGCTTCCGTCTGCTCCATCGCGACGTCACCCCTTCGGGTTCTCCCGGACTCGGCGGTGCGGCCGTTCCTGATGAGGGTTCACTCGTGATGTGGCAGGAGGAGGGAGGCGAATACCCTACTCTCACTTGTTCTTGAAGCGCTTGAGACGGAAGGTCTCCTCCCGCTCCATCTCCTCCAGCCGTAGCTGGATGAAGGCCTGTGCCTCCTGCATCTGCGGTATGACGACAAACTCGAGTGCGTTGACGCGCCTCTTCGTCGCCTCGATCTCCTCCAGGAGTTTCTTCAGAGTCGCCTCCATCTCCGACGCCTTGACTATCCTCTCAATCAGTTTCGAGTATCCGTCTGACGCCTCGTCGATGTAGGACGAACCACCAACTAGACCCATTCCTCGCTGCTCTATGGTGTTGGATAGATTCTCGCCGGAGACGCTTGGCACCACGACTCCCATGATGTTTCGGCGCTCGACCTGAACCTCGGGATGGCTGGCGATGGCAATCGCAGCGCTCTGCACGGCCAATCCTCCCTCTAGAGCACTGGCGAGATCGATGCCCTGCTTAGCCTCTCGATATGTGGCGACGAGTTCTTGACGGGCTGAAATCATCTCCGAAAGAAGCATCCGGAATTCATGGAACAATCCGTCACGCTTCATCTTCAGGAGTTTGTACCCATTCTGGGTTTGCTTGATGCGCCGCTTTAGGTTGATCAGTTCAGATCGGGTCGGCTTGATATCCAACGCCATTCCTTCACCCCCCTGAGATCAAATCGTTCGGTCGCTCACTCCTCGTCGACGGCGCCCTTCTTCTCAACTGGATGGTACTTGTCAATCAGTTCCTGATCGAGACGAACCAGATACTTGGTCGAGACATTGGTCAGCAACTCCCAGCAGAGGTCGAGGGTGTCGTCGATGGTGCGATCTTCGTCCCTGCTCTGGCGCAGGAATCGGTCCTCAAAGATGTCTGAGAACTTGAGCAACTGCAAGTCTCGCTCGTTGAGTGCGTCCTCGCCGACGATAGCAACTAGACCTCGAAGTTCGCGACCTTGCGCGTAAGCGGCGTACATCTGGTCGGAGACGGACTTGTGGTCTTCTCTGGTCGTCTCAGCACCGATCGTGCCTCCCATCAATCGCGATAGTGACGGCAGGACGTTGATTGGCGGGTAGATTCCCGACTGATGCAACTCACGGCTGATGACGATCTGCCCCTCGGTGATGTAGCCCGACAAGTCGGGAATCGGGTGGGTGATGTCGTCGCCGGGCATGGTCAGAATCGGGAACTGGGTGATGCTGCCATTCTTGCCCTTCACGATACCCGCTCGCTCGTATAGCATCGCTAGATCGGTGTACATGTAACCGGGGTATCCACGTCGTCCTGGGACCTCCTCACGGGCTGCTCCAATCTGGCGAAGTGCGTCGCAGTAGTTCGTCATGTCAGTGTAGATGACCAGCACGTGGTAGTCGTGCTCGAACGCAAGGTACTCCGCCGCAGTCAGGGCGAGACGCGGCGTGATTAGGCGCTCGACCGCCGGGTCATCGGCTAGATTGACGAACAGCACGGCATTCTCAAGCGCACCCGTCCTCTCCAGATCGGCACGGAAGAAGTTGTACTCCTCGGCGGTGATTCCCATTGCGCAGAAGACGACGATGAACTCCTCGTCGCTGTCCTTCAGCTTCGCCTGTCGTGCGATCTGCAGAGCGATGTCGTTGTGCGGCAGGCCAGAGGCGCTGAAGATCGGCAACTTCTGACCGCGGATGAGAGTGGTGCAGCAGTCGATGGCACTGACTCCTGTCTGTATGAAATCCTCCGGCTTCTCTCGGCTGTAGGGGTTGATCGCAGCTCCGATGATGTCAGCTCGTTCCTCGGCGATGATGTCCGGTCCACCGTCTCGCGGTCGGCCTGCACCATCGAGGATGCGGCCGATCATGTCCTTGCTCACGGGCAGCTTGAACACATCACCGAGGAACGTCACCCCAGCCTTGCGGTCAATCGCCTCAGTTCCTTCGAAGACCTGGACGACGACGGTGTCATCGCTGGTGTCAAGGACCTGGCCGTTCTTCATCGAGCCGTTTGATAGGCGAATCGAGACAATCTCGCCAAAGGCGACTGGTTCTGTCTTCTCCAAGAAGACCAGTGGCCCCTTGATGTTGGTTATTGTGCGGTACTCCTTTTGGCTCATTCTCAAACCCCCTCCCCTTCATCCATGGTGGCAGCGATCTGGCTCTTCATCTCCGAGATCAAATCGTCGATTCTATCGAGGTAGCCGTCGGCGAATCGTGCCCGCATCAGATCGGTTCGACCTTGGACATTGACGACGCTCTCCAGAGGCGCGCCGCCGGCGATTGCTGCCTTCGCCGAATCCTGGAACTCTAGAATCGCCTTCGCCATCTTGTACTGCTGTTCGACAGCGGAGTAGGCGTCGACGGCGTGGAACGCGTTCTGGGACAGGAAGTACTCGCGAATCATACGAGCCACCTCCAGCGTCAGTTGCTGGTCGATGGGCAGCGCGTCACTGCCGACCAGCTGGACGATCTCCTGCAACTCAGCCTCGGTCTGTAGCAGACTGCTGACCTCGGTTCGGACCTCTGGGTAGTCGCTGCCAATGTTCTCTCTGAACCAACCATCGAGACTCTGCGGATAGAGCGAGTACGAACTCAGCCAGTTGATCGCAGGGAAGTGGCGCTGTCTGGCGAGGCTCGCATCTAGACCCCAGAACACCTTGACGATTCGGAGAGTCCCTTGGCTGACCGGCTCGCTGATGTCACCACCGGGCGGTGACACTGCGCCGATGACGCTGACCGAGCCGTCGTCGCCTGCGAGGGTTTCCACGCGCCCTGCACGCTCGTAGAACTCCGCCAAGCGGCTCGACAGATAGGCTGGATATCCCTCTTCTCCAGGCATCTCTTCAAGGCGGCTGCTAATCTCACGCATCGCCTCTGCCCAACGACTGGTGGAGTCGGCCATCAGAGCGACATCATAGCCCATGTCGCGGAAGTATTCGGCGATCGTGACCCCTGTGTAGACCGACGCCTCACGGGCTGCGACGGGCATGTTCGATGTGTTGGCGATCATCACCGTCCGCTCCATCAGCGGCTTGCCAGTGTTCGGGTCCTCCAACTCGGGGAACTCCTCCAGCACCTCGGTCATCTCGTTGCCACGCTCTCCGCATCCAATGTAGACGACGAGTTGGGCGTCGGAGAACTTGGCGAGAGACTGCTGTGTTACCGTCTTCCCGGAACCGAAAGGTCCTGGAATTCCGGCCGTCCCACCCTTGGCCAAGGGAAACAGGAAGTCAAGGATTCTGGTGCCCGTGACCAAAGGCGTGTCGGGCGCGTACTTCTGCTTGAAAGGACGGGGGGCTCTGACAGGCCACTCCTGCATCATTTGCAATTCTGTCCCATCCGCCAAAGTACAGACTGTCTGCTTGACGTTGAACGAGCCAGATTCAATGCTCTTCACGGTGCCCCCCTTCCCAGGCGGGACCATGATTCGGTGGGTGATGGTCGAGGTCTCCTCGACCTCGCCGATGATGTCGCCACCCGATACCTCGGCGCCGACTTCTACGGTCGGTGTGAAATCCCACTCCTTCTCTAAATCGAGTCCGTCCGCGTCGACTCCTCTAGTGATGAAGACACCCATGACCTCCTCAAGAGAGGGCAACGGACGCTGAATTCCGTCGTAAATCTGCTTCAGCAGACCAGGGCCCAATTGGACCGACAGAGTTTGTCCGGTTCTCTCCACCGGCTCTCCGGGGCGTATTCCAGAAGTGTCCTCGTATACTTGGATAATCGACTTCTCACCCTCAATCTCAATCACTTCTCCCATTAATCGCTCGTCGCCGACTCGAACCACCTCGTACATGCGGGACTCGATGCCCACCGCGGTTACGACTGGTCCTGAGATTCGGTAGATCTGGCCTGTCTCATTGCTCATGTTCTCACTTCCGTTCAATTTACTTCCATAGGTCGACGCCGAGCGCCTTCCTTATCGACTCCCTTAGGGTGTCATCTTCCTCGGTCCCAATGCCTAGGAACGTTGGAGATATGCTGAGGCTGACCCTCTCTCTAAGACGCTCCGGTAGTCTCCGGAAATCACGGGAATCGAGCACCACTATGCCGACCTCGTCCGAGGCCATCAGTTCGCGGCAGGTGGCGGCGAGGGATACCTCGTCGCTGGGATTATGCAGATGGGTGATGCCTGCGAGCTGGAAACCGAGGGTGAATTCCGGCGTTCCAACAATCGCTATCTCCATCCTCTCACCTCACAGTGTTAAGTGCGCTTCGAGGACCTCGTCCCCGAGACCTGCTGCCTTGCCGCGCACGAGCAAGCGTAGGTTCTGCACCTCGAGCAATTTGCGCTCGACATAGTAGACAATCGGCATCGCCGACAGCGGTTGCAGGTGAGCAAATCTGAGCAGCATGTCGCTGCGCTTCTTCGCGAACAGGGTGACGACAGGATCGAGGGAGGAGCGTTCGCGGGAGGATGCGATCGCCTCCTCGAGCCCGTCGTCATTGAAACCGGGGGTTCGGCGGGCTGCGTCAAGCAGTCCCGCCTCATCATCGGCCTGCGCTGCGGCTCGCAGCGAGGCTTGGGTCAGCGATCCACCGGGAATCGCGAGAGACTGGGCGACCTCCTTGGAGAGGCCCTGTCTCTGGATGCGAAGTAGATTGACTAGATTCCGGTGGTCTATCTCCATCATCAGGTAGCGTCTCAGAAGGGCATTCGGACCAGTTCGCGGGATGGCGCTGAGAGCCAGTGCGAAGTAGTGCCTGTCGAGAGCGTCCTCGAGAGTGGCGAGATCGTTCTCGCCCTCAATGGAGATGAAGGCGCCGCCGACCACCGTATTACGAATCATGTTCGCAGCCTCGGAGAGGCTGCCCGCCTGCTCAACGATTCGGAGCCATGGACCGTTCTGTGGGTTCTCGGACGGTAAAGCACCGGTTGCCACATCATTGTACGACGCTCCGGAATGAATCGCTCGGAGCACGGTCTTGGCACGCTCGAAGTCGATTCGGAGTGCGTAGGCCTTCACGATGTCTTTCAGTGGCCCGGAACAGAAGCCAAGCACCTGATGGACATCGCGGTCGAGGTTGTGGCTGAGCGCCGCCTCCAAGAGCTGCGCGCCGTCCAATCGATGGCCGTAAGCATCCATCTCAGGTCGGTAACCGGCATCTGCGATGGTTGCCGAAATCGCATCGACCTCCTGTTTGACGAGTTGGCGGAGTTTGGTGCGATCGAACAGCGAGGCACGCCTAGCGCGCGCACGCGCCGATGCGTTGGCCAAGTTGGATCGCCCCGCAGACTTCACTCGCTCACCCTCCAAACAGAATCCCGTCTACATCACCTAGTGATGCCTGCCATGCGGCGTCCAATCGGCTGTCGAATGTGTGGTCAAGACTGACTGCACCGTCAGCAGATTCGAGCATGAATCCACCGATGGCATCTATATCCTCACCGATGGTGAAGGCGCTACCGGCCTTTTCCAGTACGGCGCGATCGATAGAAGCAGGCCTTAGCAACATCTTGGCGCCACCAGCCGCTTTCGCCGCTGCCGATGCCTCTTTCACTAGAGCGTTGAGCAGGTCCTTACGACCTGCCATCCCGGGCTTTGCAACCTCGCTCTTGAGGGTCTCCCAAGTCGCATCTAGTTCCTCGCGGCGGGCAATCAGAACCTCCTTCTGGTTCGCCTGACGGGCGCTCGCAACTGTTTCGGTTCGCACCTGATCCGCCTCTCGTTCCGCCTTCGCGACCGCTTTCGCACGATATTCATCGACGGCGCTTTGCGCCTCTGCAGCAATCCGATCAGCCTCGGCCGACGCATCCGAGGCGATCGCTTTCGCCTCGGCCTTGGCGGCCTCGCCTATGTCCTTCGCGAGCGCGTCCAACGACATGGTTACTCCTCGCTGTCTCCTCGTGGTGGCCTCTTCCATCCCCATGTTCACAACAGGAACATGGCGAGGAAGCCGAACAGCACGATTGTCTCTGGCAAAGCGGTGAAGATCAGTGCGGTGACGAACTTTGAACTGTCCTCGGCAACCATTCCGACGGCAGCAGCTCCTATCTGTCCCTGCGACAAGCCAGTGCCGACACCAGCCAGTCCGAGCGCGATTCCGGCACCCAGGGGCATGCCCCAGCTATATCCAGTCGCGCTATTTACTGCCAGCGCCTTTTCCGCGGACACGACGTCCACAATCAGTCCAAGGACAATCAACACGATCATCCAGCGCATTCCAATTCTCACATTCTTCGGGTTCATTCTCTATTCCTCCCATTCATCCATGGCTCAAGAGCCAGGAAACTGATTCCGCTTCTAGTCCACCTCCACGTGTCTTGACCTGACGCCAAACGGGTCGAAGCGCTCTCCGTTGGCTTGGTAGAATTGACGCATCCACTCGACAAAGTGGAGCCTGGCCGCATGGATGTTTGGGCTGAACATCCCGAGAACCCAAGCGAACGCCTGCACGGCGAGCCAAGCGACGAACATGCCGAGACCAACTAGAATGTTAAGGCCGCCAGATGAGAACGCCTCGACCATCGGCTGGTAGATCATCGAATTGCCCGCCTCAGCAATCTTGACCCCCACGACTCCGACAGCGAACAGCCGGACGTAGGAAAGCGTTGTCGGTAGCATGCCAATTGCCTCCATCGGTCCAAGGAAAGCAGCTACCAAAATCGGCACGCCCTCATGCACTAAGTGGAGGATGAGCAGTAGAACTCCGCCTGCGACGGCGACGGCGCTAGCCATCTGCATGTTCGAGAGCAGATTGAGATACACGGGGTCGGTATGCTTTGAGGAAAGGAGGAATGCGTATGCGAAGAAGAAACCTCCACCAAGCACAAGCATCCACGAGAACTTGCCGTACAGTGCCCCCTTCCATCCATGGCCACGGCGAACTTCGTCAATTGCACCAAGGAGAAGTGCAAGCATGATGTGCACGACTCCTATGTATATCGTCAACAGAATAAGGTCCGCAATGTTCCCGCCAACTCGGTGGAACGGGAAGGAAATGTGGGCTCCTAACGGCAGGCTGGCACTCCAGAAGTAGTGGTGCTCGTACTGGCCAGCTTGCGGATAGAGATTGGAGAGTGCGAACGCCCAAGATGGGACGCCTTCGTACGCTTCCCAGTGGCACGAGCCGCTCCCTCCCCCGGCTGCGAGGGCGTGGCCAGCCGTCGCTGTTACAGCGTCACCCGAGCAGACGAGGTGTGGCAGAATCTCAAAACCGGCGAATTCGCCGTAAATGTAGCCGAATAGAACGGTGGCGCCTCCAATCCACAATAGGAACTTCACTCCGAGCGCAGCCATCTCATTGCCACTGTCTTTCGTCTTCGCGTGCACGAATGCGGCAAGCGAGAGTGTGATGATTCCGTACAGCATGTCCCCGAGCATCATACCAAAGAACAGAGGATATGTGATTAGCATGAAGATGGTCGGATCTATCCGGCCGTAATCCGATCGACCCACAGCATCGGTGAGCAAGCGCATCGGCTTGGCGGCGCCGTGATCGCCGAAGTCGACCGGGGGTCGCGGTTCGGCGTGGGCTTGTCCCTCCTCGTCATGTGAGTGGTGATGCTCGGCTAGGGCGCCCCCAACATCGTGGTCTACCTCGACATAGGAGCATAGCGAGGAGAGGGCGTCGCGGACCTCGCTCTCTCGGTCCGCCGTTATCCATCCATCCAAGACGAAGGCGTGCTCGCTGACGGCGATTCGGACCGGAGCGGTAGCCTCGGCGAAATCCGCCTCAAGGACCTCGACACCGCAGACGAGCATTCCTCCATTGGCCGCAGACCATGCGGCAATCTCA
Source organism: uncultured Candidatus Poseidoniales archaeon (assembly GCA_964585295.1). Lineage (GTDB taxonomy): Archaea > Thermoplasmatota > Poseidoniia > Poseidoniales > Thalassarchaeaceae > CAUZSY01. Next base: position 92,455 of record CAZPCY010000003.1, read on the forward strand.
TCGGAAATCGATTTGCGCCGAGCCTGCAAACGCCGCATGGCGTCACGCTCGGCCCCCACGGCACGGATGGCGCTTCCTTCTCCCTCGGGTGGTTGGAAAGCGGAAAACTGTGCATCCTCTAGACGCTTCTGTACCGGGCCGGCTGAAGAGGTGGGGCAGAAGGTGGCGGTCACCGGACCGATGTCCGCCTTGGCCTCAAAGACGAGTGCCCCGGAACCCTTCAAGGCATCCTTGGCATCTCCCATCTTGCGGATTTGACCGATGAACACGGCTAGGTTCTCGTATCCAGAAAGGAGATCGATATCAATATCAAGGGACGCGATTGTATCTAGGGCGGCGATTCTATCCCGGTGTTCGGCAATATCAGCATCGAGTGCCTCCATCTCGGAGATTAGTTCACTCACCTCCTCCACTCTATCGGAGATCTCACCCCCCAGCCAGCCGCGGGCTGTTTCCTCTCGGACGGGATTGCGGCCACCGACCGCACCGACATGATCGGAGATGCTGCGCAGGGTCGACAGTTCGCGTCCTAGATTGTCGTGAGAGGAATCTGGTTCTCCCATCGCGAATCCTGCATCCTCACCGTCATACTCCAAGAGATGGATGGCGTTCAGTCGAGCGATCCGATGGGTTACCTCAGCCATTCGGTCTCGCATTCCGGTGGCGATCAGGCGCGCGATGGGCCTGTTCGTCATCGCTCCGACCATGCTCTGCTCCCCCTAACACTGGTTGCCTCTCAAGCCAAGAAGCGTCTTAGCACGGACTGGACTGCATCATGCCGCGACTTGTCGCCTTGGTCGTGGATGGCGGCTATCCGCTTCGCACCCTCAACTGCCACGGCTTCCGCTTCGACGCCAGCCTCGTTCCGTGCTGCTTGTACTATTCCGATTGAGTCGCCGTCTGCCGAACGCTTTCCCTCGGCTTCGGATTCAGACGCTTCAACTCGGGCGTTGCTAATCGCCTGAGCGGCCTCCTCCTTCGCCTTCTCTACGGCTTCCGAGGCTTCTTGCTCGGCTTGCTTGATGGTCCTCAAAATCTCGGCGCGACCCATTCGCTCCACTCCAATGAGACAGGCGAATGTTGTCCGCCTTATCATGTTCACCGTGGGCCCTCTTCACACCCTCCTGCGACCTCTCTGCGAACTCGCTCATCCCACACCCCATCCTAGGTCGCATCGAGCATTCACAGCACCCCCCATAGATTGCATCGGGAAAGGCAACTCGCACCCCCCAATGAGGCATCATCAGAACCTCGACCCGGGCCATCCTCGATTCCGCGAAGGCTGAAGTGGCGCCGCCTGCCGCAGCCGCCATGTGGACCCGTCCTCGATTGAGGCCGAAGATTGGCAGGAACTGCAGCGCAACCTGCAGGCTACGATCCCGGTCTATGACCGCATCAACCGATTCGCAACTCTCGGTCAGGACCGGAGGTGGCGGCGAATGGTCAGAGACCGGCTGCCAGAGAGAGGGAGGATTCTGGAGATCGGATGTGGACCAGGGACCTTCGCCGAGACGGTCGTGCACGATGACCTGACCTGTCTCGATCCAATCGAAGCGATGCTCACCGTGGCAGAGCCGAGAGTGAATGCAGCTCGAGAGGCGAATGGCCTCCCACCTGCTTCCTTCGTGGAGGCGGCCGCGGAGGCGATGCCGTTTGAGGATGCGGCTTTCGATGGCGTCTGCGCTCTCTTCTCCTTCCGCGATTGGTACGACAAGCGAGCCGGTCTCTCCGAGGCACTCCGAGTGCTGAGGCCCGGAGGCACCCTAGTTATCGTCGACCCTGCGAAGATGAACCGTTTGCACGGCTGGCTCGGCTACCTCTACATGCGCATCTGGGTAGGCTCCTACGCCCGCTTCATCTGCCGACAGAAGGACCACCCATGGAAGTGGTTGACCAAGACCTACGTTGGCTTCGGCACCACTAGGACCTATGTCCGAATGATTGAGGAGATCGGATTCACGGATGTGGCAGCTAAGGTCGTGTTCCCTGGGATGGCAACAATCTGGACGGCCCGCGCGCCCACTGGATGATGGTCACTCCTCCCCGTCTGGGGAGGATCCTATCCGCTCCATAATCCCCTCAAGCATCCTCTGCTCACGCTCATCGATGACGCCATCCTCCAGCGCCTCTATGATCCTCTCCTGGTCACGCTCGTTCATGCTGGCACGCTCGCATGCGCCGATAATCAGCGCCCTCTCCGCATCGGTCACTACACCATCGGCCAAGGCCCCCTCGATTGCTGCACGAAGCGCCATCCTCGCCTTCTCGCTCCAAGGTATTCCCATTGCGTCGGCAAGTCGGTTCAACTCGTCGAACTCCTCGGCTGTTAGTATCCCATCGGCGTAGGCAGCGCGGTACGAATCCATCAGGAATTCCTTGTATTCACCCGGATTCAGTATGACATCCCTAATCAGACCGTAGTCGGGAGAATCCTCTTCCTCATCCGCCAAGGTCAGCATCACGATGCTCCGTCGAATCTCCTTGATGTTCATGTCCATCATGCCGTGCACCAGCATGCCAGCACCGAAGGCAACCATGATGGCCGAGCCAATCTTGATGCTAAGACCTGGCAGATAGGGGATTACCCAAGGGTGGTGCATCTGGTAGAAACCCAAGGCGATAAGCACACCCCCCCAGACAACCTCCGCCCAGTCATTCATGTCCGCCTCACCGGCAAACAAGGAAAGTTTCTCTTCGACTGGAGAGTCAGAACTCATACTATCACCTCATCCCTCCGCCGCGGCTCTTGCCGACCGGAGCCATACTCTGCGCTCCGGAGCCGCGTGGTGGAGCCGGCATCATAGGTGCGCCACGGCCCTTACCATGAGGTTGTGCGCGTGCTTCCGGTGGAGGTGAAGCTGGACCCGACCGTTGCCTCTGCGGCGTCATCATCCCCTCATACGAGGTCCGTGTGTTCTGCTTCATCTTCCGTTGCAGGCGGAGTTCGGATTCCTCCTTCGCGGCGCCGCGGCGCATCATCCCGACCACTAACAATCCCATGGTGATCAAGGAGACCAATCCGATGGCGGCGGGCAATCCATACTCCAGCAAGACATCCGCCTCGATCGCGTCGGGATCGATTAACAGCATGGTCGATGACTCCACCGCCGCCGGCTCGTCTGAGCCTGCATCCCTAGCCGAGATGGTCGTGTCTAACTCACCGGGTTCCGCCGAGGTGACGCGTCCGGTGAAAATCACAGTCGAGGTAGCGCCTTCGGTGCCGGCAGCCCCGAGTTCCACAGTCTGCACGGAGATGGGTGCTATCACTCCCTTTGGCACGGTCCATTCCACGGTTATGGTGAGTGGCACATCACCCGGATTAGTAAGCGTGCAGGTGACCTCGAACTCGCCACTGTCCGAGATGTTCTCTGCTATCGAATCGGGGGAGCAAGTCATGGTAATCTCCGCTTGGTTCCGCTCAGAATCGTCAGGCCACCGGTCTGGGTCGACTGCACCAGGGGCGGTATTGTCGCCGTAGCCATCGCCGTCAGCATCCGTCCACTGTGTGGGCTCGTTCGGGAAGGAGTCCTGCGAATCGGCGTAACCATCGGAGTCAGAATCAGCGCAGCCGAGGACTTCCCCCTCCGTGCTACTTCCATGCTCATCCGGGCAATCATCTCCCATCGTTCCCAGCGGGTCGTCACCGAATCCATCGAAGTCGGAGTCGGAATGCTGTGTGGCGTCCATCGGGAGGAAGTCGCCGGCATCCGACCAGCCGTCAGCATCCGTGTCTAGACAGCCAAGAACATCGGCACTGGAATTGCCCGCAGTACTCGGGCAGTAATCCGGTGAGAAGCCGTTCGGATTGTCTCCATAGCCGTCTCCATCGCTGTCGTTCCACTGCGAGGCGTCATCGTCGAACGCATCCGCATCGTTCGACCAACCATCACCATCACCATCGGCGCATCCGCGTTTGTCGTGGAAGCTCGTGCCGGGCGTAGATAGGCAGTCATCAGCGCTGTTGCCGGTCGTGTTATCCCCATACCCATCGGCGTCGCTGTCCATCCACTGGGTCTCATCACCAGGGAATGCATCAGCGCCATCGGCGACCGTCCAAGAGGCGGACGGGTCGCTCCTGCCATCGCCATCAGTGTCGGGACAGCCAATCCGATCGGCTGTCGAAGTTCCTGAATGAGCCGGACAGGCATCGGCTGAATCCCCAACACCATCGCCGTCTACATCACTAGAGTGACCAGGGTCATTCGGCAGCGCGTCATCCGAATCTCGCACACCGTCTCCATCCGAGTCCGGACAACCGAATGCACCGATGGTGGAATTGCCCGCTTCGGTCGGGCAGGAATCGGGTTGCGTGCCGGTCGGCGAGTCACCGTAGCCGTCGCCGTCCGTGTCGGCGCTCTGCGAGGCGTCGTTCGGGAAGTCATCGGAACCATCTCCCACCCCGTCCCCATCACCGTCCGTCGTCTCATTGGCGTCATTCGGGAAGTCGTCGTTTGGATCTGTCACGCCATCGCCGTCCGAATCGTCAATGCATCCGTCGGCGTCCTGATCCCATCCGCTGGAGTTCTCCGTTGGACAGGAGTCGATGTCGTTGCCGATGCCATCTCCGTCGCCATCGTCGATGCAGCCATCCTGATTCGCATCCCATCCGGTCGAGGAGATGGTAGGACAGGCATCCGAGTTGTCGCCTATCGAGTCGCCATCCGTGTCGGCCCATTCGGAGGAATCTGAGATGAAGGCGTCGTTGGCATCGCTCTGTCCATCGCCGTCGGAATCAACGCACCCGAATCGGTCCAGGGTCGAATTCCCCACCGTCGTTGGGCAGGCGTCTCCTTGGGCACCGGCGGCATTGTCGCCGAATCCATCACCGTCCGCATCCGCCCACTGTGTGGGCTCGTTCGGCAGTGCATCGGCGCCGTCGGAAGTAGTCCAGTTCGTGTCGGAATTCGATCGTCCGTCGCCATCTGAGTCGACGCAACCTGAGCGGTCGACGCTTGAGTTACCCACTACCGATGGACAGTCATCTCCGTCCACACCGGTATCGTTGTCCCCAAATCCGTCGCCATCGCTGTCGGCGTGCTGGGTGCCTTCGTTCGGGAAGTGGTCCTGATCGTCGGCCCACCCATCACCATCTCCGTCGAGGCAGCCCAAGGTGCCGTTCTGGGTCGAAGTCCCAGATATGGTCGGGCAGTCATCAGCATCGGTGCCGCTCGAATTATCTCCGTATCCGTCACCGTCGGTATCGTTCCATTGGCTGTCGTCGTTGGGCAGCACATCGTGGTCGTCAGCCCAGCCATCGGAGTCCGAGTCGGCGCATCCTAGGATGGGATGGGTGGAATCGCCTGTCACCGTCGGACATCCGTCGGGCGAATTGCCGGAAGAGTTGTCTCCAAATCCATCGCCATCCGAATCGATGTACTGGGAGGAATCGGTCGGGAATGCATCAGCGCCATCAGACACGGTCCAGCCGCCGTCGGCGTCGGACCAACCGTCATCGTCGCTGTCGATACAGCCGTTGCGATCCTCCGACGAGTTCCCCGCGGTGGAGCCGCATGAGTCGGCGCCGTCGGAGGTGCTCCAGACAGCATCCACATCCGACCAGCCATCGGAATCCGAGTCCGGACATCCTTGTCTGTCGATGGTCGATGTGCCGACCGTTGCGGTGCAATCGTCGGAATCGCTGCCGGTCGGATTGTCGCCGAAGCCATCGAAGTCAGCGTCCGCCCATTGGGTCGCATCGTTAGCGAACGCGTCGGCGCCGTCGTTTACCGTCCATCCCGAGTCTGGATTTGAGCGACCATCGCCATCCGAGTCCGTGCAGCCGGCGCGATCGATGGTCGAGGTACCGGAGATGCTTGGACAATCATCCGCTCCATCGATGAATCCGTCGCCATCGGCATCGGCGCTAATGTTCGTCATCGCGAGGCTGCGCGACAAGGCGAGCGCGAAGTGCTGAGGGCCAACCGCCACAGAGGTGCCAACGACGTGTACCTCCCAAGTGCCGCTGGATGGATTGGAGAGGATCTCTCCCACGAGGTTGTCTCGGTCGTTTGAGACATTTGTCCAAGTGCCATCAGGTGCCTTCAGGTGGAGGTCGAGATCGTTGACTAGATGGTTGCTGACGGAAGGGGTCGATTCAGGATCGGTCCACGATAGCACCACACGGAGATCGGAAGTCCCGGAAGGAACAGTGAAGCGGAACGCTCGCTCCTCGTTCGTAGAGACGGTCTCACCTTCGATCCAACTGCCATTCATCATGGTCGACATGTTCACCCGACCCCATCCCTCGTGGTCGTTGGGAGCGTCCTCTCCTGCGCCGTTGGTACTCGACGAATACTGTCCAGCCATGTCGCTCGCACCTGCGGTGAAAATCGCCTTTACTAGGGCCGATGAAGGGTCGGTGTGATTCTCGTTCTCGATCAGATGCTCCAGCAGTAGTGCGGTGGCCCCGGCTGTGAGTGGAGTGGCCATCGAGGTCCCTCCCATGTAGGTGTACGAGGAGTTGTAAGCGAGCCATCCGGTGTCGCTGGTCGATCGCGATTTGGTGGAGAGGATGAAGGTCCCAGGAGCTGAGACTTCAGGCTTCAGGCGCTGGTCATCGGTCGGGCCTCGGCTTGAGAAAGCCGCCATCCCTTCCGGATGGCCTGTGTTGTCATCGCTCCTGATTGGCTCAGCATATTCGGAACCCCACGACCCTGGGTAGTAGCAGCTGCCATCACCTTGGCAGAGGACCGTTCTGCCGTTCTCCGATGCACCTACCGTAAGCACGTTCTTGGCGGTCGCAGGAGCGCCCAAGGAATCCAGATCTATCTCGCCATCCTGATTCCCGTCAGCGCCTTCGTTGGCGGCGGCGAAGAGGACGGTCAGATTGCGGTGCACCCTAGCGCCAATGTCAGCCTGCATCGAAGTCGATGTGTACTGGCCGGCGACATCACTGCCCCACGAATTCGTGTGGACGCGGCTGCCATTCGCCACCGCGTCGTCGTACATGTGGGAAAGATTGGATGGAAAGCCGATTAGGTAGGATTTACCATCCCGGTTGCAATAGATGTCGACGGCTTGGAAGACGAGGTGTGCTTCGGTCGCGGAGCCGATGATGCTGCCACCGGAATCAGTGCCGTCACCGAGGACCGAACCGGCGACGTGGGTTCCATGTCCATCGATATCGGATGCACCATCGTTGGCGTTGCCTCCACAGTAGTTGTGGTTGCCTTGACTCATCGAATAGGAGACGATGCCTGTGATATGGTCGCGCAAGTCGGGGTGCATGTTGCTGTTGTTGACGCCGTTGTCCAGACCGGTGTCTGCCACGGTTACCGTGATGCCGCTTCCGTCCAATCCATTCCAAGACGAGTCGAGACCCTGCATGTTGCTGGTTGACTCTACCCAATCGACCTCCATCACCTCGCGGCCGACGTCGTTGAAAGTGCGCCGTTCGAACGACGGCTCGATGAACTCGACCTCATCGAGGGTCGAGAGGTGAGCGATTCCACGAGTCGTCGCATCTACGCTGATGAAGCGGTCATCGTGTGACAGGATACTGACCGAACCTAGTGGGGCACCGTACAAGTCTGGCGCTTCCTCGCCGGACAGAACCAAGGTGAAGACACCGCGGCCGCGCTCGTGCAGCCTCGCTTCGTACTCGCCAAGCAGAGCGGCGGCGGTCCACTCGTGCATGCGATCGATCGGATCGAAGCGCGCCATCGCGATGACTCCGGAATCAGCGAGTTCAGTCGAGCGATGGCCCGAAAGCAAGCAGTGGAATGACTGCGGTGGAATGAACGAACGACACTCGATGCCGACGGATTGGAGTTCTCCTTTCCACTCGGTGGGAACAGGGGCCTCATGCGCTAGGATCATCCAACCGTCGAGAGCGCCGTTCCCGAACGAGGAGCGCCAATCCCGCTGCTGCACGAGAATTGAATCGCGGTGTCGAAGATGAGCGACGACTGACCCCTCCTCCTTCTCACCCCAACCGTGCTCGGCATCGCCGATTGGCTCCACGCCGATGGCGCGCAGTGAATCAAGATCGATGTTCGGTTCAATCGTCGACCCAGAGCCATCTGAACCAGCAGCCAGCGCTGGCGCGAGAGGTTGGATCAGCATCAGGAGAGTGAGCGTCAGGCATCTGGCGGTCGTTGCGCGGGTGAACATCGTACCGGCAGGACGGAGGAGCGATATGAAGGTGCACTCGGACGGCTGTTGTCCTCAGATCTAGGCCTGGCCATCTAAAACCGGTATGCAAAGCACCTCATCACCTTCTAGTGCATCGTCCCAAGAGGTGATTCCGGAGGCCCTAGAATAGAAGGAAAGGACGGCGGCAATCGAGCGCCCTCCTGATGCCAGAGGTTCCGAGCATTCGGAGACCTGCCTCGACCAGCGCATCCGTCCGACCGAATGTCCAGAAGAGCCGCTTGGTTCGCAGGCTATTGCGCAAGGATTGCCCGAAGGTCGTACGCAGTCGCTCGCTGTAGGAGATGAGGGGCGTACCGGATTGTCGAGCCGAGATCACCGCCTCGGCGGCCATCATCCCAGATGCCATCGCTTGACCAATTCCCCCGCCGTTTGAAGGCATCACCAGTCCGGCCGCATCTCCTACGGAGAGGACGTTTCTATGGACGGGGTCACTAATCGGGCCACCCATCGGTATGTACCCCCCACCGTAGGAGAGGATGGTGACCCCCAGAGTGTTGCAGAACGCTTCGAGCAGTTCCTTCAGAGGCCTCTGAACGGCGCCCATCCTGATTCCGAGTCCGACGTTGGCCATCCCATCCTTCGGAATGATCCAAGCGTACCCACCCGGTGCGAATCCACCGATGAACACATCGAACGAGGGTGGGAGATCGCCGGACACCTGAGCATAGATCGAGGGGAGTAGATTTGGTGGTCGATCCTCGACTCCAAGTAGTCGACGGACATGGCCGAGAGATCCTGAGGCATCGATGATGTGGTCAGCGGTGTAGCGAGAGCAATTCGTCACGTAGACATCCGGCGAGCGCTCCCGCCGGTTCAGGACATTCTGCAACGGCTCCCCTAGCCGAATCTCGGCCCCGGCTCGCCGCGCCAATTCGGTCAGATGCCCATCGAATTGGAGGCGGTGTGCACTGTAACAGTCGAGTTCGAATGCGTAGGCCTTCATCCTAGGAGTGAAAACCCGCATCCAATCCAGTCTTCTGCTCAGGATGTGCGAAGGGTATCGGAAGCGCTCGGCGAGCCAATCTTCCCGCTCCAGCATGGGGAAGGTCTCCGTCATCTCCCCCCAACCAGGGATACACTCCCCGCATTGAGCGGGGTTGCCTGAGATGGCGCGCTTCTCCAGAACGAGGACATCGACTCCCTCTTCGGCGAGGCGCTCCGCTGCGATTGAACCTCCAGGTCCAGCACCGATGATCAGAACCTCACGATGTTCGATGGACCGACGCTTGGCACCGGTTCGACCATCACTCTGAGGTTGACCTGGCTCGGAGTCAGACGGATCTGGGCCATTGGCAACCCCACCTGCAAGAACCATCGCTTCCGGAATTTCGGCAGGACCGATTTCCTCGTTGGACTCATGGAGGGCGGTGGCACCCTCCATCGAATCACGACCTTCGCCCAATCGACCGCTCGGAGAGACCCCTCATCATATCGCGCGCCTCGCTTTCAGGAAGTCGCGATAGATGGTCTAGGGCCCTACCGAGATGGTTCTCGACGAGTTGTCTGGTGTAGATGAACGATCCCGCCTCCTCCAATGCCGAAGTAAATTCTTCCCAATCGTCGTCGTGGAACGATTCCAACAGCGCTGAGAGACGACGACGCCTCTCGCCATGTGACATGGTCAGAGCGTGGATGATTGGTAAGGTCATCTTGCCCTCATGCACATCCGTCCCCCTCGGCTTACCCATCTCCTCTTCACCGGTGAGATCGAGCAGATCATCCACAATCTGGAACGCCAAACCAACTTCTAGGCCGAATCCTCCGAGGGTCTCGGCGACATCCTCTCCGGCGCCAGCGACCAGAGCCGCGGCTTGGCAGGCGGTCCGAAACGGACCGGCGGTCTTACCCTCGATGATGTCATAGTAATCATCTGGGGTGGTTGCGAGATCACCAATGTGGCGAAGTTGCTTCAATTCGGAAGCGGCTATTCGAGAGCAGGTCTCAGCGACCGCATCGACCACTCGGCGATTGTATCTCCCTCCCAGCCCGAAACCGAGTACGAACAGGTGATCTCCGGCGATAATCGCCTTCGCATCACCCACGGTTGAGTGGAGAGTCTGCACCCCTCTCCTTAGCCGTGCACCATCGTTCAGATCATCATGCACCAAGGTGGCGGTGTGAATCAGCTCGAATGCGAGGGCGAGATCCATCACTGGAGCGTGGTCGCCGCCACCTGCTGCCTCGTGCGCCAGCAACGTTAGGACTGGGCGCCATCGCTTCCCTCCGGCGAGGAGAATCGAGCGGGAGAGCGCCATCGCCTCCGAGGAAGGGCCTGCCATCTCGTCCTCGACGAGAGAGACGAGGGCCCGCTCGACTTCGTCACGCAGCGCGGCGAGATGATTGTGGATGGCTTCCGGTCCGACCATGGATGGCTCGTAGGGAGCGTGGCGTTCGCTATAAACAGGAGTCCGCCGCCGTGCGATACGGAGATGCGAGTGGAGGAGACGCTATCGATAGTCTGTGCTTCAAGTGCGACCCATCCGGCGGAGGAACGGCTCCGACAATCGATTGGCGACAGCGATGGGTTCGTAGTCGTACGATCCGATTCCTGTGGAGAGGCACTCGCGTCGCTTTCGGAAGGTGCAGCAGACCTCGCGGCCGTGCCAGCCGACGAAGTCCACTCAGACCTCGAATCGCTGCGCCATCTCGACCTCGAGGTGGTCGGTGCGCTGCGGAGGAAGCATCCGTTCCATGTCCTCGTGTCCGACGATCGGATCGACTATCTCCCAAAGGGCGCGATAGTCCTCGCCGACGAGGCCATTGTCAGGCGACAGATGCGAAGGCGGAGGGCTGGCTTAGTTCTCCGTTCGCATCGCGCCTTCGCCACTTCCGAGGATCTCGATCTTCCGGACGATGATCTCGAGCGATTCAGATGGGCAGAAGCGCTACGATCATCTGGCGCCATCGACGGCCACATCGCTCCGAGGCCGCTGTTTGAGAGCGCAGGGGCGCGAGCGAGAAGGCACGCCCTGCAGATCGATCCGGAGGATCGAGGAATCCCTCGATTTACCCCCGTCCCATTCACCGACCTATGCGTTATCGTGGCGCGCCGCGGCTTCCCTCGCCGGATGCTGCGAGGAATCTCCGACCCTGAGTCAGAGAGCGCTTGGATGGTCCACGAGAGAGTGCTCGCGGAGACGCCCGACAACCTCCACAATCGCTTGGGACTGTTGATCAGACACCGGCAGATCTCGACCTTGCTAAACGAGGCGGAGCGGCTCGGTGATCTGTTCATCATCGACTCGGAAATCAACCCGGAAGGGGAGGTCGTCGCCGATGACACTCGCGTAGAAATCGTGGTGGAGATTCTGTCGAGAAATGGTCGCAGGACTGTCTGCGTCGAGAGGGTTGTGCCAGTCGGCGACCTACATTCCATCCTCCCTTTCCTCTGCATCGACTGGAATACGTACCTAGAGAGAAGTCAGGAGCCGCACGACGAGAGCATCCGAGATGGACCTGCGCGCCCCCCCTTCCTCGACCCCTGATAGTGAGGGAGCCTCTTGGGGCGGCCGAATCCACATCACCAATCCATCTGCAGGATTGCTCGGTTCGAACGTCTTCTGCCGCCCTTGGCGACTTCCGTACGCTAGGGCATCGGCATTCGAGGAGGGGTTGCTAGAACGGGATGAAGCGGAGCGCGACGGTCGCAACCTATACATTTGCAGCGAAGGCGACCGAGCGAGGAGGGATCGACCATGATGATCGACTCAGTGCTACTCCACCACCTGCACACGGCGAAATTGCAGGACCTTCGGGACTTGGCGACCAAGCACGAAATCAGCCGTCAGGGGAATCTAGAGATTCTGCGCGCACGACTAATCTCCAACCTCGTGCTGACTGGGGTGGATCTCTCTTGGGAGGGAATCCAAGAGATGTCGAACGCAGACCTTGGAGAGGTGCTCAAGGTCCTCGGAGTGAAGAGCAGCGGGGCCCAGAAGATGAGGCGGAGAAGACTGTGGCTGCACCTGAACCACGATCCGAAGAAGCTCACCGTCGATTCACTAGGAGAAATGACTCGTGACGATCTGCACGAGATGTGCATCCGTTTGGAACTCGCCCGCTCTGGGAACAAGAATCAACTCCTAGTCAGGGTGGCAGGTGTGCTCACCGCACAAGAGGGTGGTTGGGGCCGAATCAAGAAGAGTCTGAAGCGGGCGGCAGCGCCGGTGGTCGAAGCGAACATCGAAGCAGCAGCAGTGACCCATGATGATGTAGAAGCCGCTGAAGCCTACGTAGAGGCAGTCGAAGAACACGTGGCATCCAATGAACCGGAAGCAATTGCCGAGGAAGAACGCGTGGTGGAATCGATTGAGATTCCCGAGGAGGAACCTGAAGAGGCAGACTCGTCTCCGACTCCTACCACTCTCGACGAGGGAGCTGGTACCGCATTGTTGACATTGGAGTCTCGGAGAGCAGAGTTACACGCTCTGATTAGGGATTTCCTGCTGCTCTCCGATATCCCTTCTCCGGGAGATATTACAGCATTCGTAGAGGACCTAGGATCGCACGGCTTCGGAGTCCAGCACGAGAGTGTCCGGGAAGCTGTTCTAGCAGATATCGAGCGGATGGCGGCCCGCAAGGCGGATGAGAGGGACGCTCAGGCCGTAATTCCCGGAACATGGCGCGAACGGCGAGCGTTGCGCCGGCTGGAGGAGGTGCGAGCCGGCCTGCTCGATTCATTGGAGGCGATTCTCGCCGATACGGAGGGAGACCTAGCACTCGCCCGCACCCGATTTGAACAGGCGGCCGCGAAAGCTGGCCTTGATCTAGACCTACCAGCAATCAGCGGCCGCATCCACGGCTTGTTCGATCTTCAGGTCTCGCTCCGTGAGGTCGAAGCGGATGCCGACCCGGTAGCGCATCGCCGCGAGAGAGCCATCCGGGTGCTCTTCAGGCAGGTCGACGCACTGGATGCGTCGGCACGACGGACCCTAGAGCGTATCGAGCAGCAGATCGAATCGATTGAACGGGTAATCGAGACCGTGATTCGCCGTAACGAAGGGCGTTTCGATTCTCTCGAGCAGGCGCTCTTCATCCGCTTCCTTGAACGGAGGGGATGGGATGCAAACCATCCAGAGGTGCGACCTCGACTCATCGCTGCCGCTGGAATTCTGGCGACCCACATGGGTTACCTTGAACCCGATGAGGCCCCGACCCTTCCGAGCCAATTGGCCCTCGATCCCGACCGAGTTGGCGATGTGGTCGAGAACCTGCGAGACGTCCTCAGCGAATTCGGTCGCGCGCCTACCGAGGAAGAGGCGCTGAAGACGCCGGAAGAGCGCGCGGCGGATGCTGAGCAGCCTAGCGTTGATAGAGCGAGGCGCGGGCTCGACGCGGCCGACTCCGTGCTGTCCCGCTTGCAGAGGATGACAGAGTAACCGGTCATTCCATGGTGGCGAAGTATCCTTGGATGACCTTCGTGACCTGCTCGATCTCACGGACGTCTCTGCGAGCTAAATCCGTGAGGATTTGTTCCCTCTGTCGGACATACGCCTCAAAGTCGGCCGGCCTGCATCCCTTCGCTTCACAGATAATCTCTCGGAGCTTGCTCGGCACGCCAGTCTCGACAATCTTGCCCTCCGAGGCGTCGAATCTCCAAATTGGGTTGAGCCTTGGGGTATCCCCCTCCATTCCTGCTATCTCGGCCACTTCGGTGATGCGGCGGATGTTCTTGCCGCCAACATTCAGCCTCGCCTGCATGATAATCAGGTCAAGGGCGCTCAGCATGATCGAAGGCACGCTCATCGGAGGGTTCACCAGTCGCTTCACAGTCTCCGACGCCGTGTTGGCGTGAAGGCTTCCGAAGGAGCCGTCGTGACCGGTGTTCATCGCCATCAGCAGAGTCCCAGCCTCAGGGCCACGCACCTCACCGACGATGACGCGGTCCGGGCGCATGCGAAGGCTCGACTTGAGGCAGTTGTCCATCCCAATCTCGGTGGTTCCGTCAGGCCTCTCCGCCCTAGTCTCCATCCGCAGCCAGTGATCATGGTAGATCTGCAACTCAGCGGTATCCTCCACCGACAGAACTCTGTCGGACCATGGGACGAACATGCCAAGACAGTTCAGGGTGGTAGTCTTACCGGAACCGGTTCCGCCGGCGATGACGAAGTTCGCCGGCTTGGCACCGAGGCCGTCCACCCAACACCAGAACATCGCGGCGAGTCTAGGTGAGACCGTTCCCCATTTGATGAGGTCTACCATCGTAATCGGGTCTTCCTTGAACTTCCTGATGGTCAGGGTGGGTCCGTCCGGGGATACCGGAGGGATGGTGCCATTCACACGCGAACCATCGGGGAGACGGCCGTCGAATATTGGGACCATGCCAGGACCATCGCCTAGTGGGACAGCGGTGAAGGATGCAATGTTCTTGGAGATCTGCATCCCCTCATCGTCCTCGATCCAAATGTTGGTCCTGCACATGCCATGTTTGCGGTGGGCAATCTTCACGCACTGAGTCCCACCATTGTACATCACCTCTTCAAGAGAGTCGTCCTCAAGCAATGCTGAGAGTGCTCCATACTCGTTGGGAGGGATATCATCCCCAAACTCGTAGAAGGGGGTGGGGTGTCCTGGCTCTCTGTAGATTGTGACTGCTCCGTATTGATCGATTATCTCTGCCATTCCATTCACCTCATCCCAGACTCGAACCGAGCCCCATGTAGACGCCGAGGAAGATTGCGGTCGAAGCTGCCATCCATGCCGGCATAATCCACAGGTAGGCGCGCATGCGGCCGAGCATTCGGCCGCAAATCGCGACGGTTATCCCGGATGCGGCCGCGCAAAACAACTCGACCGAATCGAGAACCGCATCGACTGGGAAGCCCTTCTTAGGACCAGCGAAGACGCCGACGATGAAGCCAGCGATCGCCGGCAGCATCAGCCCCATCAACACGAGCATCGTGAAAGCCTGACCGAACACCTTACTCTCACGTTCGTTCATCAACTGGTTGAGACGTTCGTATTCCATGCTCATTCGGAAGGATACATCCTTCATAGGCGCGTTCTGCTCCATCGAAGTCGATAGGAGATTGACGATCCTCTGAGCCATCATCGATCTGGTTTCCAGAGCGAACTTGGCGAGCGCTGCATCGAAGGAGGCGGCCTCGCTCCTCTCAATCGCGGCGCTGAGCAATTTGCCGGTGATGTCGGTGCGCGACTTCGCGACTTCGGATAGCGCCTGTTCGACACCTAGTCCGGCACCGATAGCGCCGGAGATCGACTCCAGAACCTCGGGCATTGCGGTCTCAATCGCACGGCGGCGGCGGCGCTCAAAGAATTGCGGGACGGCGCCACCGGAACAGGCAATCGCGAGCGGCATCAACAGCAGCAGAGTGCCGTTGTCATTCAGTGTCTCTAGATATCCCCACATGCCAACACCTCAGATGCCAGGATCCTGCGTATGCGCCTTCATCCCCACTAGACACATCAGAAGCAGTGAGAAGAACAATCCCCCGGCGCTTACAAGGTTCATCGTGCCAGCATCCGGCACTGAGACCCCAATCGCTGACATCGCCGTCGGATCGAAGAGATAGGGTAGAACTCCCATGAGTGGTAGAACGATAGGTGCGAGCATGCCAACCGTCAGCAAAGTCTCCGGCATCCCCGAGAGGGTCTCGATGTACTTCTCCAAGCGCTGATTCCGCTCCTCCTCCTCACGCTCCGCTTGTCGGCGCAGCGCTTCGATCAAATCGGTGTTAGATGTGACATTGGAGCGCATGGTCTGCACGAGTCGCTTGTATCCGTTCGACTTCGTCTTCGTGGCGGCCATCTGCAATTGGTCCTCCAGCTTCTTGCCCGCTCGAACCTCGTCGATAATCATCGAGAAGTCTTCACTGATCGCTCCGTAACCGCCGCGAGCAATGTTGATGATGACCGATTCCAATCCTATTCCTGCGCCGAGCAGCACGTCCATCGCGCGCAATGCATAGAGGAGATCCTTGTCCTCCTTTGCGATCGCCCCCATGCCACTCGCCTCCCGTTCAGATTATGTCCTCGATGAGCACCATCTTGAACTCCCCGGTGCCCGCGTCGTACTCGATCTCGGAAATCGCGGCCTTCATCTCACGGTCGAGGAACGGATCGATGAAATGAGGCTGGCCCGCGCGGAAGATGGATTCCAACTTCTTGTAGCCAATCTCGTCGACGTTCAGGCGAATCGTGTAGACGGCGGACTCGGAGCCTTCGTCCTCGAGATCGTCGCCTTCGCCGCCGCGCTCGACGGTCCTCTGTAGACGTCGCTTGATCGATATGTGGACATGGCAGCCATCCAACTGCACCCATTCGCCGTCGCCTGACCGGATGTAGCAGGTCAGTTCGCGGACCATGGGAGACCGGCCACGAGGGTGGTCGCGACGTGCTTCAACGTATCGACGTACGGGGAAGCCCTCAAGGTGTCAATTGGAACCAGCCGAAGCTCGGTTCCATAATCTCTGCCCGTTCGTCCCGAAGATCGTCTATCGCATCCTCGAAGACCTGCAACGGGATGCCTTGCGAGGTGCAAGCGTGTCGCAGGGCGTCGTAGTGCACTCCTTCACCTTGGTCACCGGCCCGAATCGCCCCTAGTATGATGTCATCTATATCGGCTGAGGCGGGCGGTTCAGAGAGTTCTGGTTCGCTCTCTGATGGTGCAGAATCGTAGCCTGCGAGACCGCTCTCTTGGTCATTGCCTTCATCCTCATCGACGCTCGGAGCGCTGACGTCTTCCGCTCGGCCGGATGCCATCGCCAAGGCGTGCAAGACGCCGACTCGGTACGACTCGGCGTCGAAGGGCCCGTAGTGGCCACGAGCCGAGATCAAGCCGTCGAGGAGATCTTCGGGAACTCCCGCCGCCCGCATCGAATCCCTGTCTGAATCGGCATCGGATGCACGCTCCTGAGCGTCGATCCTGCGGAGGGTTGCATCGGCTGCGTCTGCCAACCAGCATGCATATCGCGACCTGTCGATGACTCTCATTGACTCGGTACGGACGCTGGTGTATACCGAGCCCTCGTCATTGGTCCAGTGTCTGGCACGCCCCATCATTAGCATCAGGAAGCGATCGCCTCGCTCGAATCTGGCGAGCAGTTCCTCGGCATCGCCGTGGAGTTCCGGCTGGAAGTGGCCGATGTCGAACATGTGCACTCCGGTCGGATCTCGGAGTTGGCCTCGATAGGTAGGACCGCTTTCGCCGTCTCGCCTCTCCATCCGATCGATTACGCCGGCGACCATCATCCGAGACACCCTCGCTCCGAGTTTCGTGACGATGAAAGTAGGGTCGTACTGCCCCTCCCCCCCCTCCGGCAGGGTCGCCTGCGCGTACTCAAGTGCGAAGAGGTGGATGGAAGGCTGCCGGCGACGGCTTTGAGCCTCGCTGACGGTCACAGAACCACCTCCCAGCACTCCATCACTGCAGCCGCTCTCGCTTCGCCGTCCATCTCCTTCCGCTCGATTCTATCAGCCAGCAGCATCACACCTCGATCATCGACTATGGCGCGCCCCCTAATATCGACCGATGTTCCGAACAAATCAGCTACTAGAGCCTCGTGGAAGGCGATGGGGCCACCATCATCGATGCGCGCCTTCACCTCGTCGAAACTCTCACCGAGATGACGCTCAGACGGCTCTCTTCCGAGCACCACGGATGCGGTGGACAAGCCGTCGTCGATGACCATACGCAATCGCAGATCCTCGTTGCCCTCGACGTGCCCGTGCTCGTGACAGGAGCCATCACGGAGGACCCGACGGCATTCCACACAACGGCGAACGATTCCACTGTCGTCCCGGACCAAAACGATGGTACCGCTGGTTCGGATGCCGCTGCGACTGCCACCAGACTCCAAATCGGATAGAGAGAGGTCGAACACGTGAGTCTCCGGGTCTATCTCATCCCACGGAGCGTCGGAGAGCACCTCAATTTGATCCTCTCGATCGACCGTAAGATCGGGAGTTCCCTGCCAAGCCCGCACGCGGACTCCGGAGAGACTCAAGAACGAGCCTGAATCGATTCCCGCATCGCACCATACCGTCATCCGGCAGCGGCCGGTGGGGTCGATCACCTCGCCGCTCCAGAGCGAACGATCGTTGCCCTCGTCATCTTGGAAGGTCCGTTGTGTCAGTGATTCCACTTGGACGGTGACATGCACTTCCCTCATGCCGTCGCGGAGACCCGAGATCGTAGCCTGGGAGACCGACTCCAGAGATTCGGCGTCCGGGAACGCATTGTCGATGTAGACCTCGACCTTCGTGCGGTCGCCGATGTTAATCTCCGGTGTTTCCCTGAATCGCCGGATGCTGGCACCCTCTATCCGTACCAGTTGCCCTTCTCCGTGCTCAAATGGACCCCAACAGGTGAAGCCGATCGAACCGGACTGGTCGGCGAGGCGTCCTCGAACGATGTCAATCGAGCCAGTGCCATCTCGCCGATGGATCACATCGGGCTTCGCGGAGAGGACGCGAGCGACGACCGAGACCATTCCCTGCATGTCGTGCACCGCTTCGATGCTGACCGGCTCTTCGGGGGCGATGACGGGCGCCGATCCCTCACGCAGGGTGGTGACGCGGCTGCCGCGATTCACATTGATTGAACGCTTGCCCTGCCACTCGTTGACCGAGACGCCTTCTAGGCGGACAATCGAGCCGGGCGTGAGTCGCGATGAGTGGTCGCCCCAATCTTTGAAGTCCCATCTCGTCCTCTCGCCGCCCTCGGTCCAAGGGCGATCCTCGATCCAACCGAAGGATATCTGACGCTCTTCGCCTCGCACCATCTGGACCCTCGGATTGCAGGTTATCACCTCCACCTCGATGGTGACGTTGCGGTCGTCGGCTCCGAGGTCATCGAATCGTTCCACCTTCCTCTCTGTGGGAGCGCTCTGGCTAGGCATCTCCGGCTCGCTCGCTCCGGCGCTGAACTTCTTGGTGACGGAACGAATGGCGTCCTCAGGTGGAATGAGGAACTCCTCTCGATATCGGATGAACTCCGCCCTAATCTCCTCCTTTGAGGCATCTGGGCACGCCTCGGCCACAATCTCAACTTGGTGCTCCAATCCATCTTCCATCCGCGTTCTCCCTCCGGGTATTGAGGAGGCGTCAAGAGTGGTAGTCATCCCGACATGCGCGGGCCGAGCGATCGCCTCTGTGAGGCGTTCCGGGGGACGGCTCGGCGTGCGGCTGGGGAAGACTTGGCACTCCATCACCTCCGGCTTTGGAGCAGCCTGTATCGACGGTTCTTGAACAATCGGCATCGATTCCCCTCAATGTGGCAATCCCCGGCGGCGGAGAGGTCATCATCCCGTAGCGAGTCGCCGCACCATGGCGGCGGCTCCATTCAAGTTCGAGGGAACCTCCATCCAGCCAGGTGGTCGAGGGCTGGTCTCGATCGATCTGGGAGTGGGACCACTCGGCACTGGCAGGAGTCTCGATGTCCACATCTTACACGGCATAGAGGAGGGGCCGGTGCTCTGCTTAACCGCAGCCGTCCACGGTGACGAGCTCAACGGCGTCACCATCCTCAGGCACCTCGTCTATGGCGATGACCACCTCGCAGGCACCGACGACGATCATCTGGATGCTCGGTCGATGCGAGGGACACTGCTCATCGTCCCGGTGGTCAACGCGGACGCAGTGCTGCTCGGAAGCCGACGATCACCGGATGGCCGAGATCTCAACAGGCTCTTCCCCGGACGTGCATCCGGCAACCAGTCGCAGCGGCTCGCCCAAGCTCTGTTCGACAGGGTCGCCCGCCGCGCTGACATGCTCATCGACCTGCACGCCGCACCGCTCACTCGCACCAACGTGCCACATGTTCGAGCCGACTGTGACGATGCTGTAGCGCTGCGGATGGCCCGCGCCTTCGGCACCCCAATCATCCTCCACTCCGTTGGACCATCCGGATCGCTTCGGCGGGAGGTAACGGACATGGGAGTAGATTCGATTCTCCTCGAGGCGGGGACATCGCATCGATTCGAGGCGGCGCCGATCAGATCAGGAGTCCGCGGGATACTCAATGTGATGGCCGAATTCGGAATGATTGATCAATCGGTGCGGCCGCCGATTTGGCGATTGCTCGTCCGCCGATCCCGATGGGTGAGGGCGCCTGATGGCGGCATGCTGCACTCGTTCGCAAAAGCTGGCGATGTCATCCGCGAAGGAGACCTCATCTGCCAGATCACTGATCCACTCGCACCCCGAGCCGAGGAGGTTCGATCTCCGGTCGATGGTGTGGTCGTCGGGCTCGCCATGACCCCGCTCCTGCGCGCAGGGGATCCAATCGCCAACATCGTCGTCGTCGGCGACAAGGCGATGCTCGATCGAATCGAGGAGGCGCCACTCCACGATGAGTCCAGATTGAGCGAGGGGGGCGCCGTCGTCGAAGCGGAGATCGCGGATCACGATGGCATCGAACTCGACGAGACGCACGCTGTCGAGTGAGCGGCAGTCATCCAATTGATCACTTGGATGAATTCGCCTGAAAACATCAGTCTTCACGCCTCAGAAGCACTTCAGAAGGTGGAAAATCCGATATTACCCCACCCTTCACCAGATGCTATGAGATCTGCCACAGAAGTCTTCTCGGAGTGGGCCGATCTCGGCAAGGATTCCGGAATGGAGAGTGGTCATTCCCCCGCTGTGAGGGAGATTCTAGAGGCGGCGATCGATGAGATGGGAGAAGAAGTGTTTCGGGCCATCGATGCGGGCTGCGGCAACGGCTGGGTCGTTCGGATTCTCGCCTCGATGGAGAAATGCGAATCGGCGATTGGCATCGATGGTGCTGAATCGATGATAGGCAAGGCGAATATGATTGACTCGGAAGGCACCTACATACATGCCGACCTGCAATCATGGATTCCCTCAGAACCTGTGAATCTGGTTCATTCGATGGAAGTCTTGTACTACCTAGAGGACATCCCTGCCTTCCTACGTTCCGTTGCGGATTACTGGTTGTGCGAGGATGGGATATTCGCTTTCGGAGTGGATCACTATGAAGAGAACGAAGATTGTCATGAATGGTCGGAGAAGGTCGGGGTCAGCATGGCCATGTTCGGTGAGGGCGAATGGCGAGGTATGGTCGAAGAGGCGGGTTTTGAGATTCTGCGGATGTTCAGGGCGGCCTCTTGTGATGGTTGGGCTGGCACCTTGGCGATCGTTGCCAGCAAAGGTTCACGCGGTGGCCGATCAGAAGTTCAACCGAGAGGATGAACGGTTGCTGCGGAACAATTGTGAAAGTGGCTCGTCGATGCTCTTGGCAGGGGGAACGCTCAATTGGGGGAGCAAGACGATGGAGGTATGGGATGGGCACCCCAGCGGCAGCCGAAGAGACGCCTTGGTGGGCGGAACGCATCGCGACGGCAGTCCTGAATCTGATTTCCGTCCTACTAGTGGTCTATGTCCTCGAAGAGGACCTTCTCAATTCATCGAGAATACTGTGGTGGATGATCTGTGTCATCGACCTGTTAATTGTCGGTACGTTCGTCGCTGAGCACGCTTGGTCGCACGCCAATTCCTCCGAGAAGAGGAAGTGGTGGCTGCGACACGGCTGGGAGTTCTCCGGCGCCCTCCCACTGGTCCTCTCCGTTCTAATCCCGGGCTTGCTGTTACTGCGGTTTATCCGCCTCGGAAGGGTGCTCGGCGTCATCTCTGAACTGATGGGCCTTGGAGCAGGAGAGGAGAGACCCGTTTTCAAGCACCTGCAGCATCTGATGTTCGTCGTCGCATCGTTCGTCGTGACCAGCGGATTTCTAGTCTACATCTTCGAACGAGATTACTACGCCACCTGTTCGGCAGACCCATCCTGCTCTACGGATGGGCTGATACACACGCTGCCAGACGCGATGTGGTGGGCCATCGTCTCCACGACCACCACAGGCTACGGTGACTACGCTCCAGCCACCCTGATGGGCAGAACCATCGCTCTGTTGCTTCTGATCATCGGCGTCGGCATGGTCGGGACCTTCTGTGCCACTATCTCGCAGATAATCCTCCGCTCGATGATGCGAGATTTCCCACGTCTGTCTGCGCCGACGTCCCAGAGTCTCAGCGGACAGTTGCACGAATTGTCGGCGCTACACGCGCGCGGCGCTCTCAGCGATCGCGAGTTCGCCGACGCGAAGGCACTCTGCCTCACCGATCTTGCCAGCGCGATGCAACGAGATGATGCGCCGCTGTCAGTGCCTCTTAGCATAGGCCCGCAGATGCGCGAGGCTACCGGCGAGGCTGCGCGAGGTCGGCGTGAGGAGGCTCGCGAAGCATTCCTGAAGGCTGGCGACCCGTCGCCGGGCGAGGCAGCATGAGCGACACTTGCCGTTTCGGCATCCTGACGGCATCTGATCGAGCCTCCTCCGGCGTCTACGAAGACCTCAGCGGACCCGCTATTGTTGGATTCCTTGAGGAAGCGTTGACGACGCCGTTTGAGATCGAACGCGTACTCGTCCCAGACGATCGCGGCGCGATCGAAGCCGCTCTAATCAGCCTCGCCGATGACGGCGGTTGCAGCGTTATAGTCACCACTGGCGGCACTGGCCCAGCACCGAGAGATGTGACCCCCGAGGCAACCGAAGCGGTTTGCGAACACCTGCTGCCGGGCTTCGGCGAGAGGATGCGGCAGATATCCCTACAACATGTCCCGACCGCGGTTCTGTCGCGACAGACCGCAGGCATCCGAGGGGCTTGCCTCATCCTCAATCTGCCAGGTGCGCCTCGATCGATCCGAGAGATCCTCGATGAGATCTTCGCCGCCGTACCGAAATGCGTCGACCTCATCGGCGGCCCTCGTATCGAGACCAATCCAGAGGTATGCGCCGCCTTCCGGCCAGGTGAGTGAGGGGCCACGCGGACCGCTCTGGCTCGGATTACTGTGGGGAGCCGCACTCGGGACAGAAGTTCGAGCCGAGCGGAATCTCTTCTTCGCAGGATGTGCAGTTCATTCAGACACCGGACTTGACCCTAGAGAACTCGTGGAAAAGGGTTCTGCCGAATGTGGTGGCGAGGCGGCCATGATCAAGGCCATAGCATCTGCTCGATTGGGAGCCAGCCGGCGCAGCCAGACGGAGTGCATCACCGGGAGCACGTTCATCATCGGGAGGCGGTACGGCGGGGCATGGCGAAGATGAAGCAAGGCTTCGAGACCGACCGCGAGAAGGACAGGATGCGCAATGTGAGCATCGAATTGGACTTCACCCCCAACGCCCTTGCAAGCGTGCTCTATCAGCAGGGAGACACAGTCGTGCTCGCCTGCGCGACCAAGGCTGCGAGTCTGCCTCGCTGGTTCCCACGCGACGCTGATCGCGGATGGGTGCACTCCGAGTACTGTCTGCTCCCGGGTTCGACGAACAGTCGCTTCCGTCGCGAGCGCAACGGTGCCAAGGGTCGGACCCAAGAGATCGAGAGGCTGGTTGCCAGATCGCTGCGAGCTTCGATTGACCTTGAGCAACTCGGACCTCTCTCCCTGACCGTCGACTGCGATGTGCTGAACGCCGATGGCGGTACGCGCTGCGCTTCGATAACCGCCGCCTGCATCGCCCTGAGGCTCGCGGTTCGACGGCTGATTGAGTCGGGAGAGTGTCAACCCGCCGAACGCCGGATGAAGGATGGTAGCCGGATGCCAGCGCTCACTGGAGATGCCGCTGTTGCTCACGAAGACGCGGTGATGCCGAACGATGTAGCGGCGATCAGCGTCGGGCAGATCGGAGACGACCAATGGCTGGATCTCGACTACGACCTCGACAGCAATGCCGATGTCGACATGAATGTCGTGATGACCAGTGATGGACGCTTGGTCGAGGTACAGGGGACCGGCGAGGAGGCGACCTTCTCCAGATCCGACATGGAAGCGATGATCGATCTAGCTGAGATAGGGTGCAAGCAGTTGTTCGCAATCCAGTCATCGACGCTCTCCTGAGCGCCCATCCACTCCTCCGTCATTGGACCTTGGCCATCCACCAACTCCTCTGAGCAGACCTAGCGAAAGGGTTGAAGCGACGGTGCGGCTGGAGCGGTCGCGAACGCGGCATTAACTCAGTTGGGAGAGTGCCAGACTGAAGATCTGGAAGTCGGTGGTTCAAGCCCGCCATGCCGCATCCCCACCCCCTTTCGGCGTGGGTGGAACGGCAGGTTGATTCCAAGATGGCGGAATCGTTTCGATTGCTGAAGAGAAGGGGAATTGGGCCAATCAGAAGACGTCGTCCTCGTCCTCTTCCTCCGAGAAATCGAACTTCTTGTCCTTCTTCGGTTTCTTCGCTGCTGCTTTCTTCGGCTTCTTCGCTGCTGCCTTCTGCTGCCCGACGTCCGCGTCCTTCTTTTCGGCAGAGGCCTTCTCGGCCGCCTCACGCTTGCGACGTTCCTCCTTCTCGCGTTCCGCCAGTTCCTCGGGATCGAGACCCGCCTCGATCGCGAGTTTCATGCGCCGATCCTCGAGAGCCTTGCGCTCCAGCAGTTTGTGCTTCGACTTCTCGTACTGCTGGAGCATGTACATCGCATCGTGCTCCAACAAAGGTGAATCGGAGATAATGGTGATATCGAGCCAGTCGCCATCCTCGGATAAGAACTCAGCCAGCGGCTCAAACTTCAGGTCGGACTTCTTCAGTTGCGTATAGTGTAGGGCATTCCCAAGACGGTGCTCGATGCCGCTGAAGTGGCAGTAGAATTCCTTGCCCCCGAGCGTCTCGCGCACCTGATCAAACAACTCACCGAAGTCCTCGCTGGTTCGCAAGGAGCCGTGCCCGCGGGCATGGATGTGGGCCATGTTGAGGACCGGAATGGTCCCCTCGACATGATTGCAGACCTCCAAAACTTCGTCGAGCGTCCCCCACAATTCCTGCCGACCACTAGTCTCGATGCCAATCAGCGAGGGCTTCTCCTCTACGACCCATGGAAATGCAGCATAGTCTTCAGCTTCCTCCTCGTTACCCCAAAGCATCTCGCATCGCTCGACGACGCCAGCGAATACGTTAGCGACGTGCGCGTTGGCCTCGGGACCCGGACTGAATTCTCCGTACGGCCCGACATGATAGGTGATGTGCCTAGCATTGATCACCTTCGCCGCCTGCATTGATGCCTCCATCTTGGCTAGGGTACGCTGCAGACCGCGACGATCGCCGAGAATCTCGGCGTAGTACGGGCCATGCAGGTTCATCTCAAACTCCGCCTTGTGCGACAGGATACCTGCCTGCCAATACTCGTTGTAATGATGCGGCTGCACCGTGCGCACCGTCTGAATCTCCATCGTCTCCAGTCCGAGCGAGGTGATGTCGTCCATTCCTTCGACTATCGTCCTACCTTTGCACGATAGTGGAACACCCGCAGGTCCGAGTCTCAATGGCACGCCCGGGACCCCCGACCTTCCGCCCGAAAGGATGACCCTTCAAAAGGAGTGTTCTCAAACCGTGTCGGTTCCGGTGGCAACTAATAGTGTTCCAACCAAACGAATTGGCCGAATCTAGGCCAACCGAGAGCATGGAAGGGTCGCGATTCATGAGCCATCCGGAAACTAGCGGGGAATGTTCCCGAGGCCGTCCGACACCAATGTGTTCGAGACAGCGTTAAAATCGCACTCCCCAGCGACAGTAGCGTGCCGAAAGGACAGCACGCGACTGCGCTCGTCGCCCTATTGGTTCTCGCCCCCCTACTTGCTGCAACTGGCAGCACGCTGGCGAGCCCTGTCGACAAGAGCGGCGATGAGAGCTATCCTGGGACGAGCGGCGAACCGATACCAACGAGCTACTACCCTATCGACGGACACGGAGTCAACGCAGCCAATCCAGAGTGGAACGCACAGAACTCCGATCTCGGGCGTAAGGTGCCATCGATGGCGGAGAACGGGTCGGGCCTAGCCTTCCCCGACCTTCCTTCGCCGAGAACAATCTCAAATGCCGTCTGCAGCCAACAGCAAGGACTGGTTCCCGACGAAACGGGCCTCTCCGACTACAACTGGCTCTGGGGACAGTTCATCACCCACGAAGTCGATTTCACATTGACGCAGAACGGCAGGGTGAGCGGCATCCCGGAGACCGCGAACATTCCGGTCGAGGCGCATGACCCGCACTTCGGAGCGCCGGCGGGGGGCGCCGCCTTGATCCCATTCTTCCGATCGCTGTACAACTCCTCGACCGGAGAGGACAGCAGTGATCCGCGGCAGCATCCAAACTCGGTCACCGGGTGGATAGACGGCTCGGTAATCTATGGTTCCAAGGACTCCGTCGCAAGTTGGCTTCGGACCGGCGAGAGTGGACGACTGAAGGTGAGCGAGGATGCCTACGGTCATCTGCTCCCAATCGCGGCGGATGATGACGACACTGCGCCTGGGATGAGTTTCGTCGGCTTCAGTGCCGATGTTCGTTACATCGCCGGTGATTCGCGCGCCAACGAGCACGCCTCCTTGATGGCTATCCATGTCCTGTTCGTGCGCGAGCACAATAGACTGGCCGAGGAGATTCAAGAGCGCAATCCGGATTGGAACGACGAGCAGGTGTTCCAGCGTACTAGGAAGATCGTCACGGCGCTGATTCAGGTGGTTAACTACGAGGAGTTCCTTCCCTCTCTCGGCATCACCCTTCCGAACTACACCGGTTACGACGAAGCCATAGATCCGACGGTGACGAACTCGTTCGCCACGGTAGCCTTCCGGATGGGACACAGCCAGATCGGCCCGATGGTCATGCGGTTGGAGGAGAACAGGACTCCGATCCCACAGGGCCATGTCCTGATGAAGGACGCCTTCTGGAAGACCTCGGTCGTCACCGAGGGGGGTGGAATCGGTCCGCTGCTGCGCGGCTTGGCGTTCACCACCCAGGAAGCGAACGACATCTACTTCCACGACGATCTGCGAAACACCCTGTTTGGGATGCCGGGGGCTGGCGGTGCGGACCTATGCGCAATCGACATTCAGCGAGGACGCGACCACGGAGTCGCCGACTACAACAGCCTGAGGGAGGTGATTGGCCTGCCAAAGGTCGGCAACTGGAGCGATGTGACCAGCGATGCCGAAGTAGAGTCCCGCCTCTCCTCTGTCTACTCGGACTTGGATCGCGTGGACGGGCTCATGGGTATGCTGGCTGAGGATCATCTGAACGGCTCCGTCCTAGGACCGACCATGCACGCTCTGATCAAAGATCAGTTCCTCAGACTCCGTGATGGAGACCCACTCTTCTACCTGAACGATCCGGAACTCACAGACATCGCCACGAACCTGACCGGCACCACGCTCGCCGAGATCATTCTGCGAAACACTGAGATCGAGGCAATCCAGTGCAATGTCTTCTTCGCCGAGACGAACGGCTCCCGATTCGATTGCAACAACGCGAATCTTGAGACGCCCCCATCCTATGCCGTCGATGGATCGACTGATTCGAATCCGGTCGTGGCGGAGTTTGGATTCACGGACGTCACCGCTTCTAGCGGGCTCTATGAGGTTGACTCTGGCCCGCTTACGGACTGGGCTGCGTATGGACCAAGCATCGCTTGGGGCGATTGCGACGGAGATCGTGATCAGGACGTCTTCATCGGCGCTCGCTTCGACCATCTGGGATGGGAGAGCGGAGAGACGACCACCGGCCTCAACCACCTGATGATCAATGACGGTGATTCCACCTTCAGCGACGGCACCACTGCCAGCGGCATCGCGGCGGATAACTCGACGACTCTGGGGGCTACCTGGGCCGACTACGACGATGACGGCGACCTTGACCTCTATCTGTCGAACTACGGAGTCGCTGACTTCGGTGACGATTACGCGACGAGCGGCGCTGCGAACCAACTCTACGAGAATGCCGGAGATTGCACTTTCACCGATGTGACAGAGTCGACCGGGGTTGGAAACCACGGCCATTCATCGGGCTCCGTCTGGGTAGACTTCGACCACGATGGCGACCTCGACCTCTACTCGTTGAACATCGGCATGATCGATGAGAACAACACCGTGATTCGCTCCGCGACCAACATCCTCTATCGCAACCAACTGACTGAATCAGGGAGCCCGACCTTCATCGACTGGACGGATGAGGCTGGTGGACTCTACGGTCAACCGGAGCGAGCGAACAGCGACAACGACATCAAATATGGAGAACTGGAATCGATTGCACCGACCGCACCCCCCTCCCCTTCCGCGACTGCGGTCGTGAAGGAGTACCTAGGTCAGGAGGGGAAGGGAACCGGGGTCTCGTGGGCGGCTATTTGGTTCGACTACGACGGAGATGGTTGGGAGGACCTCTATGTCGCAAGCGACTTTGGCATCTCCCCCCTCTACAGGAATGATCGCGATGGCACCTTCACGTTGGTGACGTTTGAGGCTGACATGAAGGAGCCGGGGACGGGAATGGGGGTGCATGCGGCAGATGTCGACGGGGATGGAGATCTCGATTTATGCCAATCCAACTTCGGTCCGAACTTCCTTTGGCGCAATGACGGAGATGGTACATTCACTCAGGATGGAGTAAACTCCGGAATCCACGAGAATGTGCTAGTGAACTGGGACTGTCACTTCTACGACATCGACCTCGATCGCGATGCCGATCTATGGTTCGGAGTCGGCAGAATCAATCCCTTCACGAGTTTCAACAATAATTCCCTCTACCTCAACGATGGGAATGGCCAATTCACCGACGTCATAGAGCAGGTTGGACTCGCGGGACAGCATAAGACGATGGGGGCCGCTTGGGCGGACTTCGATGGGGATGGAGATCTCGACCTTCTGATGGGCAATTCCAATGGCCCCCTGAATCTGTTCCGCAATGACGCGGTCGAGAGCGGCTCCGGCGACTGGCTGAAGGTCGATCTTGAAGGACTCGGAATCGCCGGCGGCGGCTCGAATAGGAATGGTGTCGGTGCGATGGTGACCGTCCGGATGGCGGATGGTGACACGATGAAACAGATGGCATACGCCGGCTCCGGCTTCCTCGGCACATCCGAACCTCACGTCCACTTCGGATTGGGCAACGACTCTCGAATCGATTACGTCGCCGTCCTATGGTCGACCGGTCATCTGCAGATAATCGAGGATGTGAGCGCCAACACGGTGCTGACCGTGAACGAGGAGTTGCCCCCCCAACGAAACAATGCTGTGACGGGGTTCCTTCTCGGCATCCTGCTGCTGTCACTGGTGGCTCTCCTCTGGCCTGCCATCAAGGCGGCTAGAGCCTCCTAATACTCGACCAAATTCAACGATTCCCTCGACGCTCGCTACTAGATGGTAGAGACAGTAGGCGAGGTTGGCCATGAGCGGCTGGCGTTGCGGGGGGTTGAAAGCGGCGGCGCACGGGGCGAAAGGTGGGCGACATGGTTAGCGAGGCCGCCAACGCTGCGTACGTGGACTCGGTCGAGAGGGTGGTCGAGGCGTTCGCCTCAGGACACCCGGTGCTGTTGTTCGACAGCGCCTTCCGAGAGTGCGAGACCGACCTGCTGTTCCCGGGCAGCGCTGCCACCCCTGAGGCGATTCGACGCCTACGTAGCGATTGCGGAGGCCTGCTCTTTCTTGCCATCGGAGATGAGGTCGGGGCCGCCTTCGGCCTCCCATGGCTTCAGGACATCCACACCCACGCAGCGCTGGTCGATCAACACCCCGTGCTCGGTCGTCTGATCACCGACGATCTGCAGTACGACTCCCGCTCCGCCTTCACCCTCTCCCTCAACCACCGCGACACCTTCACCGGCATCACCGACCGCGATCGATCGCTCACGACGCGACGATTCGCGGATCTCTGGTCAGAGTTGCAGACTGCGGCCGATGATAGCGGAATCTCAGGCATCAGCAAGGAAAACGCCATCGAGGCACTCGGCGCCGAGTTCCGAACCCCTGGCCACATCCCGGTATGTCGCGAAGCGCCGGGTGGACTCGCCACGAGACAGGGGCATACCGAACTCGCGGTCGCGATAGCGCGGCTCGCGGGGATCGCGCCCGTCGTGATAGGTGCTGAGATGCTGGAGCGGGATGGAGATTCGGCGCTATCGGTCGAAGATGCACGCGCCTACGGCGAAGCGCACGGTATCCCGTTCGCTTCCGGCGAGGACGTGCTCCGAGCGAGTGGGCTCGGTTGAGCAAGGGTCATCATCGCCGGCCGACAAGGGGGAGCGGGGAGGCAGGTCGGGATGTTACGTGTGATGGCGGTCGGGGTGTTCGACCTGCTGCATGCAGGTCACCTACACTATCTGGAGCAGGCGAAGGAGCTCGGCGACCATCTCACAGTCGTCGTCGCACACGACGACACGGTCCGCAAACGGAAGCACGAGCCTGTGACCGGGATGGAACTGCGAAGGCGGATGGTCTCGGGACTGAAGCCGGTCGATGAAGCACTGATTGGGAAGCCGCCATCCGATTCGATGTTCGACGTCGTGGCAGTCGTCGAGCCTGACATCATCGCCTTGGGATACGATCAGGACCACGCCGAGAAGTGGATCCGCGACGAATTGGAGAGACGAGGGCTTGGCCACATCGGGGTGACGCGCGTCGAGGGACTCTCGGATGATCTCGACGGGACACGCCGGATTATCGAACGGATCCTAGACCTGTGGTCGGCGAGAGCGCGACTCGAAGAGGTGGAGGGTGGCGACTGATGTTCAGTGGCATCGTGCAAGGGGTTGGAACCGTCGCCACCGTCGAGGAGCATGCGGATTTCACCACCGTCGCCATAGACCTGCCTTCCGGCCGTGGCGGTCTGGCCGTCGGCGCCAGCGTCGCCATCGACGGGGTTTGCCTGACGGCAACGGAGGTGGCCGGGGATCGGGCGACCTTCGATCTGATTCCTGAGACCCTCGCGAGAACCACCTTGGATACGCTCGGTGAGAGCGACCGGGTCAATGTCGAACGATCGCTCCGGTTCGGCGACGAGATTGGCGGCCACATCCTCTCCGGTCATGTGATG
The DNA here is from genome assembly GCA_964585295.1 of uncultured Candidatus Poseidoniales archaeon. Taxonomy (GTDB): domain Archaea; phylum Thermoplasmatota; class Poseidoniia; order Poseidoniales; family Thalassarchaeaceae; genus CAUZSY01. The sequence goes on from CAZPCY010000003.1 coordinate 123,432, forward strand.
ACGACCGGGGCGATTGAATCGGTCGAGAAAGGTGAAGGGACCATGGACCTCACGGTTCGGGTGGAGCAGGACCTCTCACGCTTCATCCTAGAGAAGGGCTTCATCGCCATTGATGGGATCAGTTTGACCGTTGGGGGTGTCGATGGCGAAGGTTGCTTCGACCTTCACATCATTCCGGAGACCATACGAATGACGACGCTGGCGGAGAAGAGCGAAGGGGAGAGGGTAAATGTCGAAATCGACGCCACGACGCAGGCCGTCGTCGAGGCGATGGAGAGATATGGACGACTCTCGGAGGGCGCAACATGAGCAGTGATGGGCCACCATCCCCACCACCTCGTCCAGAGGGATTCGATGCTACGGTAATCCCGAGCGATGCGCAGCCGTTGAGCGGCGTCAGACCGCGCATCGTACTGGTCTGCGGCGCGTTCCATCGCACCGAGGTGTCGATAATGATTGGTCATGCGCGCGCCGAGGCAGACTCGTGCGGCATCGAGGTGGCCGAGATAGTCTGGGTGAATGGCGCTATGGAGATGCCGCTGGCGTTGCAGCGGCAACTGTCCCGGGAGGACGTCGACTGCGCGGCCACCCTAGGGATCATCGAGGCTGGACAGACACAACACGGCTTGGCAATGGGGCAAGCGGTGATTCGTTCGATCATCGACCTGCAACTCGCCTTCGACAAGCCGATTGGCCTAGGAATAATCGGTCCGGGCGCTCGGCCAGAGCACATCGACCCAAGGCTGGAGCCGCACGCGCGCGCCGCGGTGCGCGCCGCCGCCAACCCCCTCTGATGGTCAACTGAAGGGCTGGGAGCAGGGTTGAAGGACGGGCTTCGGCTCGCGCCGGCTCATGACCGACGAATCGGCTGTCGAGTACGGCGGCGACGGTGATGTGGCTGTTGATACGATTCGGAATGTGATCATCATCGGCAGCGGTCCGGCCGGCTACACAGCTGGTCTCTACACCGCGAGAGCACTGCTTGAACCGCTGATGTTCGCCGGCTACATGTCGGGAGGGCAACTGATGCTCACCAGCGATGTGGAGAACTTCCCCGGCTACCCGGAAGGAGTGGGTGGGCCTGAGATGATGGTGCACATGCGCGCTCAGGCGGAGCGGTTCGGTCTTGAGGTTCGCGATGTCAATGTGGAGAGGGTCGATCTCGTGGAGAGGCCATACACAGTCTGGGTCGAGGGGGAAGCGCATCGAGCCCACGCTCTGATTGTATGCACGGGAGCCGAGGCAATCTGGCTGGACGCCGAAGGAGAGGCGGAACAGCGTGGCAAGGGTATCAGCACCTGTGCGACCTGTGATGGTGCCTTCTTCCGCGACGAGGAGATTGTGGTCATCGGTGGCGGTGATTCGGCGATGGAGGAAGCGACCTTCCTGACGAGATTCGCGTCGAAGGTGACGATACTGCATCGACGCGACTACTTCCGGGCATCCAAGGTGATGCTGGACCGGGCGAGGGAGAACCCGAAGATTGAGATTCGCACTTGGCGGACCGTCAAGGGGTGGCTAGCGGATGAGAAAGGCCTCTCGGGAGCTCTTCTGGAGGACCCACGCGATGGAAGCACAGAGGAAATCGCCTGCACCGGCGCGTTCATCGCGATTGGTCACACTCCAATCACCTCTTTCCTCGATGGCCAAATCGAGACGGACGACTCCGGTTACATCCTGCATCGAGAGAACACCATGACCAGCGTGCCGGGCGTTTTCGCGGCCGGCGATGTCGTGGACACCCGTTACCGGCAGGCGATTACCGCCGCCGGCATGGGGTGCCAAGCGGCGATCGATGCTGAACGATGGCTAGAGGACGAGATCCACTCCTGACCGGTATCGGATGGAATGGCGCAGTTTCATCCGCTGGGGACCCGCCCATGGGAACGATGGAGGGGTTGTCGGATGCGGAGCGGGTGCGGTACGCGCGTCATCTCACCCTGCCCCAAGTTGGGGCCGAAGGGCAGCGGCGGCTGAAGTCGGCGACTATCGTCTGCGTTGGTGCCGGTGGCTTGGGATCGCCAGCGCTGCTCTACCTCGCCGCAGCGGGCATCGGAACCCTGCGAATCATCGATGACGACCGTGTGGACATCACCAACCTGCAGCGGCAAATCGTCCATCCGACCGCTGCCATCGGGACGGCGAAGGTGGAGAGCGCTCGGGCGTCCTTGACGGCGATCAACCCAGAGGTCGCCATCGAGATGTTTGACGAGCGTCTGAACGCTGACAACGCTCTCGACCTGTTGCGCGGCTCTGATTGCGTAATCGACGGCACGGACAACCTCGCGAGTCGGTTCCTTCTGAACGACGCCTGTGAGGTGCTCGACCTGCCTTGGGTCCATGCGAGCGTGTTCAGGTTTGAGGGGCAAGTGACTACGTTCAATCTACAAGAAGGCCCGAACTACCGCGATCTGTTGCCTTCACCCCCCCCCCCGGGTTCCACACCATCTTGTGCCGAAGCAGGGGTGCTCGGGGTGCTCCCTGGGACCATGGGGATGCTGCAGGCATGCGAGGCGATCAAAGTCGTACTCGGACTGGGTGAGCCGCTGCGTGGCCGTCTGCTGCTATTCGATGCGTTGGCGATGGAATTCCGTGAAATGCGCTTCTCGCCACTGGAAGGAAGGGTGCGAGCCAGCGCACTCGACCGAACAGCCGACTACGCAGATCATTCTTGCACCTCCGAAGCCGGAGTCGCAGCCTCTGAACAGGATTCTCCCAAACTCGTGATGGGTGTGTCACAGATGCGAGCCAGCGACTTCGTCGCCAGGCGAGACGACGGTTGGAAACCCTATCTCCTAGACGTGAGAAGAGCGGCCGAAGAGATGATCGTCACCCTGCCGGGGACCGATGCGAGGATCGAACACGTGCATGTTCTAGGTTCGCTCGATGGGATACCGAGAGACCGTGATGTCGTCGTCTACTGCCGAACCGGGGTGCGATCGAACGCCGTCGCAGCTGCGCTGATCGAATGCGGTTGGAAGCGAGCCGCGGTCTGGAATCTCGCCGGCGGGATACACTCCTGGTCCGATGAGATCGACGCGGGGGTTCCGAAGTACTGACGTGAGTCGGGCCGTCCGTGAACCCTAGTCATCTGGAATCGGGCTTGACCTTGCTACGCAATGGTAGATGAGCGGTTTGAAGACCCTTGTCCTTTGAGATCGGATGGCCCCCCGCCGCCTAGATATTATGCGATGGGAGGGGGCCAGCACATCGGCAGCGCGAGGGTTCAAGGCGTGGCTCACGCCGTCGTCGCGCGATGCCGCTGGTCATCATCGCCGACGAGAACGATGGTCGGCGCAATCTACTCGCCTCGTCAATCGAGCGCGCCGGCTTCGAGGTAACGAGGGCGTCAACGCTGCGGCAATGCGAGGGAACCGCTCTGGCGACTATGGCCGACGTGGTCCTGATCGAAGGCGACTGGTCGACCGGCGACGCGCTCAGCGCAGCCGGTCGCCTGACCGGTGATGCCGAATTCGAACTGAAGAGCCGCGTCGTAATCCTCTCCGGTGACAACAGTCAGGACTACCTGATATCGGCAGGTCAGGCGGGTGTCTCCGAGGTCATCTCAAAGCCGGTTGACATGGGCAAGCTGCTCGAACAAATCACCAAACATGCGAACAAGATGTTCGTACCTCCCCCCGGAGGAGTCGAGAAGGGCAAATCCGGAACCGGGATGTTCGAGGTAAATCTGGTCGCCGACGAGCCATCATGGGCGCTTCCCATCTTGCAGGATCTGCTAGGCGAGGATGCAATCAACGAGGAATTCGTCAATCAGTTACTCACAGACATGGAACTTGGCATTGACGGACTCGATGTTGAGACCACTGAGAACCTGCTTAGGACGGCGTTCGATCGACTCATTCACGGCGCTGAGGAACATGTATCCGAGATGGAGGCAAAGCGCGATGGCCTTGATGCGGATGACGAAGATGGAGATAGCGACGGCGACGGTGGGGCTCCCGCCTTCGGCAGCAGTCGCATGCTCAAGGCTATGGAGAGGAGAGCGAAGAGGATTGAGGAAGAGATCGCAGCATCGTTGGAGAATCTCATGGACATGCCAGACGAGATTGCAATTCTGACAGAGGACACCGGCCTAAAAACGATCGACCCGGACTCTCTGAAATTCACTCGCACGACCTTGGAGACGGTTCACGAATTGCTCTTCGATTTGGCGATACCCGGGCGACTGGTGGATGTCACCCGTTCGACGCAGGTCATGGATGCCGCCGAGATGACAAAGGACGCCTTGGACTCTCTTCCTCCGGAGGAGTTGGATGACGAGGAGGACGACGAAGACGCCGATGATCCAGAACTCAAGACTGCGGCCGACTGATGGGTTGGCGCAATGAACCAGCAGGTTGACCCTAGTGCGTCGGAATCACTGAATTCTCCTAATCGTCATTATACGATGTATAGGGGAGCAAGCGAATCGTTTGAGAGCCGCAGTGAGAGGGAAGGGTTCGGAGCGGGAGCGATGCAGGGCGATCTGGTCGAGATCAGGGGCGCCGAATGGCGCCCAGGCCGTCATCTCGACCTCTTGCGGCCAATCGATCCAGAGGAGGTACGGGCGGAGTTACTGCGCTTCGTTGCCGAGCGCAACGACGGGCATCTCCGGCTGGTCGCTTGGTTGTGGAACGAGGTGTTCGATGACGAGGACGATTGGGATGGCGCCGCTCTGCATCTGGCCAGCGATCGGTTCTGCCAAGCCCTGGAGCAGAATCTCAGCGAGCGTGGGCGCGAGGAGGAACTGGATGCAGTGGCGAACGCCGAGGTACTGCCTCGACGTAGTGGCAGACTCCATCTCGGGAGACGGGCGACGAGGTTTCTAATCGACATCCGACTCTGCCTGCGAAGAATCGCGTACGCAGCCGCGGCGACACTAGACCAGAGGATCGAATGGCAACGATGGATGCACCGGACCCGGGCCCTCGATGAAAACCTCAAATCGATTTTCGCGGAAGGCGTCGAGACCCCGGATGGAGATCGATTTGGAGGCAAGGGGTTCAGATCAACCTGGCAGGAGGCGGTCGTTGCGTGCGCAACATCGATGCGGAGAGCGATCGACCTACCGCCGAACGAGCGACATCGCGCCGACGTGGTCGCTCCGATGATCCGAGATGTCGGTCTTGCGCTGGCGATGGGCCAGACTCCGTTGGAGGTGTTCGCAGCTCAGGTCGGCAAGGCGGAATCGAACATGGACGGAGGGCATTTCGGCGCTGGTGGCAGGGACCTTCACATTGGAGATTGGCAGAAGCGTATCCTACCGCCAACAGCGCCACTGCCGATAGCCGCCGCCACGACCACGGGAGTCGCTCTCGCCGCTGATACCCTCGGCATAGATCGTTTCCATCTCGCTCCGGTCGGCGAGGGGTGCAGTTCCAGCGGCGAATTCTGGGAGGCGATGAATCTCGCTGGAGCGCGAGGCCTGCCAATGGCGTTCATGATTCAGAACAACCAGATTGCCCTTGACACCTTCGTCACCGGACAATCCGGTGTCGAGACGTTCGGCGACAAGGCGGCTGCGATGGGATTCCCTGCCTGGACGATCGATGGCAGCGACCCCGCGCTCTTCCACGCCTCAACCGCCGTGGCGCGAGAGTTCGCGCTCGCCGGCGGAGGACCGACCTTGATCCACGTCGAGACCATGCGAGGATGCGGACACGCTCACCACCACGACGACCTCTACCTAGGCAGCGATTCCGGCACACCGCCGGGCTATGTGGACCGAAAACTGCTGGCGTACTGGGCGGCCAAGGAACCACTGTCGACTCATCGGGCGAGACTGATCGAATTGGGGGCCGATCCAGCCGCCTTGGCGATCATAGAAGCGGAAGAGGAGCAGGCGGTCCAGAATGCGCGCGCTGCGATGGAGAAGATGCCTTGGCCGAATCCGGACAGCGTGACCCGCGGGGTCACCTCCCTGCATGACGCCGACGCACACCTCGACCAACTGGCTCGCATCGGCACCGGTCTAGGATTGGATGCCACCGCCCTCTCAGAACGGACTGTGGCCATCGGAGAGACATCAATCGAGTTCAGTGACGAGAGAAGCGCGTGGACGCTGGCGCGAGCCATCCAGAGCGGTATGGTCTCGATCGCCGAGCGCTACGGACGCGCGACCGTGTTCATGGGCGAGGACATGGAAGTCGCGGGAGCGTTTGGGATGAACATCCCGCTTCGAACCGCCGGTCACGGAGACCTGCTTCTCGACATGCCGCTGTCCGAGGCGTGCATCATCCACAGCGCCACCGGCGCCGCCCTCGGAGGCCTGCGGCCGATGGCGGAGATCCAATTCGGAGGATTCGCCGCCCTCGCGATGAACGCACTGCTGAACAACGCCGCGCAACTACGATGGCGGTGGGGCGCAGAGGTGCCATTGACCATCCGCATCCCCCTAGGAGCGAAGACCCGCTCCGGACCATTCCACGCCAACATGATCGAGTCGTGGTTCGCCAATGATCCCGGTCTAGTAATCTGCTTCCCATCCACCCCTCAGGACGCCTACGACATGCTGGTCGAGGCGGCCGCACTTCCCGATCCGGTGGTCTTCCTCGAACACATCGGAATGTACGGATTACGCGGTGGCCTAACCGGCTGGGGAGACTCGATTAGTCAGATTGTCGACACCGCGAGCGTGGAGGCGCGCATCGACGCAAGAGTTCAACCTGATACCATAGGTAAAGCGAAGGTGATCCGAGGTGGAGATGCTGCAACCATCATCACTTGGGGTGCGATGGTGCATGTCGCACTGGAAGCGGCTGGTAGGATGTCCGTCGAGGGCCATGAGGTAGAGGTCGTGGACCTGCGGACTCTTCTCCCATTCGATGCTGCGACATGTGTGGATAGCGTCCGACGGACGGGGAGACTCATGATCCTACACGAGGCGCAGTGGACCGGCGGGCTGGGCCACACCGTGCAGAGCCGCGTACTGGAGGAGGTGTTCTGGAATCTGGAAGCGCCGCCTGTGGTCATTGGTGCTCTCGACACTCCCGTGCCGTTTGCACCGCCGCTAGAGGATCACACGATTCCTGACGTCGACCTCGTCGTCTCTCACTTGAGGGCGATGCTGGCAATCTGAACAATGCATGCCAGTCTCCAAATCGACGAGTCGTGTGCTGCGGCCGCTGAGAGGCGGCGGCAGCGTCTTGAACGGACGCGCACGTGCGGCAGCATGGCGAGCGGTCGCTCCGAGACCGCAGACGCTGGCAAGGGGCCGAGGATGGGCTCGGAATCAGCACCTGAAGAGAGTGATTCCGAAACGAAGGTTCGCTATCGGGAAAGGGACCCGAGAGAGGTCGAACTCGATCGCTGGGGTGGCGAGGAACCATTCTCGGCAAGACGGGTGATGAGAATCGTCGCGTTCACCGTCCTCATAATCGCCATCGTCTCGATATACGGCTCCCAAGAGGGCAATATGCTGTTCATCATCGGTGTCATGATCTGTGCCATAGCGCTACTGTTGATGTCGGCTGACCGCTTCGTTGCCGGTGCGCGAACAGTCGCTGGCCAGATGGGGATTTCGGAACTCGTCATCGGATTGACCATAGTGAGCGTCGGGACTTCACTGCCAGAGATATTGGTAGGGGTTTCGAGCGCGCTCGAAGTCTCTCGAATGGGTGGATGCGAGTCGATGATGGAGTGTCCGACCGACTTCGCACTTGGGAACATCTACGGAAGCGTCCTCGTACAGATTAGTCTGATTCTCGGCATAGTTGTAGTCACGCACCCACTCGATGTTCGACCCGAGTGGCTACACCGCGACGGGATGATGATGTTCGCAGCCGTCCTGCTGTTGACTGTCTTGATTCTGATAGACGGCAAACTCGACAGGCTGGAGGGCGTCCTGCTTTGCCTTCTATACATCTACTACGTGATTTATCTGATCCACAACTCCCACCGCATCCACGACGATGAGAAGGAGGAAAAGATCAGCGAATCGGATAGCACGATGCCACTATGGGCTGCAGCCTTATCGATGAGCTTCGGGCTGGGCATCGCGATCTGGGCGTCCGAGCATGTGGTCGAGAGCGCGACCCATCTCGCCTCCGCCGCCGGAGCACCCTCGGCCTTCATCGGCGCGACCGTGACCGCGATTGGGACGAGTGTTCCTGAACTTGGGGTCGGTCTCGTCGCAGCGAAGAAGTCGCGCGGCGTCGCCATCGGCACCCTGATTGGTTCCAACATCACCGACCCGCTGCTGTCGGTAGGACTGACGGCAATCGCGCATCCACTGGTCATCTCATCACAGTCCCTCTTCTTCACACTGATCATCCCGGCGACCATCATAATCACCGGGATCTGCCTGCTCTTCATGTGGACCGATTTCCAATTCGATCGTTGGGAAGGAGGGGTGCTAATCGGTTGCTATGTCATCTATCTAGTGCTGCTCCTCGCGACCATCGGGTTGATCTGATTGGCGGATGCGCAACGATCGGGCAGCACTCTTCTCGAGCCCTTCTCAACCCGACACCTTCCATAGTGCACCACCCACATGGCCATCGTCCGGCCAGTGATGCTGATACGCAATCGCGTTGCAATCGTGTCGGCATCGCTAAGACCGCGGCGTGGCTGGCCGGAGCATGGTCGACTTCGCGCTCTCCGAAGAGCAGGAGATGTTACGCGAACTGGCCCACGAGTTCGCCCGCGACGGCGTCAGGCCGCGGGCTGAGCAATGGGATGCTGAGAGCGAGTTCCCAATCGAGGCGATCAAGGAGGCTCACGAACTTGGACTGATGAATCTCCATGTGCCCGAGAAGTACGGCGGCATGGGGATGGGCACCCTGACGGAGGTGCTCGTCCAAGAGGAGTTCGCTTGGGGCGACCCCGGATTCGCCACCGCGGCATACAGCAACGGACTGACTGCTGCGCCAATCATCACCGGCGGCACTGAGGCGCAGAAGAAGAAGTATCTCGGACGGCTGATTGAGGCGCCAAGGATAGCAGCCTACGCGGTCACCGAACCAGGCGCTGGCTCCGATGTGGCCGCCATCCAGACCACCGCCGTCAAGGATGGTGCCGACTATCTACTGAATGGTTCCAAGATGTTCATCACCGGCGCTGGCAAGGCTGACTGGTTCTTCGTGCTGGCCTACACCGACAAGGCGGCCGGATACAAGGGGATGAGTTCCTTCATCGTCGAGGCGGATTGGGATGGCGTCAAGTTGGGCAAGAAGGAGACAAACATGGGACAGCGCGCATCCGACACGCGCGCCATCTCGTTCGAAGATGTGCGCGTTCCCGTCGACAATCTCGTCGGCGGCGAGGAGGGCAATGGCTGGTTCAACGCGATGGTCGCATTTGATCTGTCGCGACCGAACATCGCGGCGCACGCTACCGGGATTAGCCGCGCCGCCTTCGAGCACGCACTCCGTTACGCCGACGAGCGGGAAACCTTTGGGAAGAAGCTCCACCAACATCAAGCGATCCAATTCATGCTGGCCGACATGAAGACGCGAATCGAGGCGAGCCGTGCACTCACTTGGAAGACAGCGTGGGAGGCAGACCAGGGAATCCGCAACACCGAGAGCGCGGCGCACGCGAAGAGATTCGCCGCCGATGCCGCGATGGACATCACTACGGATGCGGTGCAAATCTTCGGCGGCTACGGATACTCCGAGGAGTACCCTGTGGCAAGGCTGATGCGAGCTGCCAAAGTGATGCAGATTTACGAGGGTTCGAGCCAGGTTCAGCGGATGATCATCGGTCGCGAGATTGTCCGATCACTCTGAGAGAAGAACACTCCTCCTGATTCGCTTCCAGATGGCTTAGAACCAATTTTAATTGGGCGGGACCGCGATTTCTCAAGCCATGAGAAGAGGCGAAGAGTTCAATCTCGGCGGGGGCATCGCAGCCTATGCGAGCCGGCTGCATGCGAGCCCTGTCACTCGTCTTACTGTTGTTCCTGAGCATCCAATTGGCTTCAGTGACCGACTGGGAACGCTTTGAGATGGATGATGGAGAGAGTCTGACAGCGGATAGCGAATCGATGGACACGCGGGGGAGATATGTGCAAACTGGTCCTAACTTCTCTCCTGCACAGGCTGCTGCTGGAGGAATCCTCGAAATCAGCGCTTCCGTCAGCGGAACACAGATGCAGGACGGTTCTAAGACCTCTAGGTATGACGTCTGGGCGGAGTCATTAGCAACCGAGGAAACCTACTACATCGCTCGCAATCAAACCGCAATCGCATCCAATCTTGAGGTCACTTGGCAGATACCCCCAACCCTACCCACCGGTACTTTCTCCATCTGCATTGACCAAGATGTTCCGAGCATGGTGGAGGACTGGTGGAGCGGAGAACCTTCTTCGGAATCTGAGAGTTGCTCCGGCGGGTTGCAGATTAAGCGATACAACATCCGCCTCTCCGTCGATCAAGAACATCCTCTGCCGGGCGAAGACCTGCGCGTTCAGGCTCTGATTACCAACGCCCTCGATGGTTCCCCCGAATCCCCCGAGGTAGCTCAATGGCAGATTAGCTACACGACAGATGATCCGGATGGAGGTTTCGACAACCAGAGGAAGACGGGGATACTTGGATCAGACCCATCAAGTCGCTTTGGATTCCTACTTCCTTCGAACATCGTCACATCGCAAACGATTCAAGTGAAGGTATGGGCGAATGGTTCCGGTGGCGATCAGGTAGAGATGGCTCAACTGTCGCTCGAAGTTGGAATGATAGAAATCGAATTCACCAGACCATCCCATGGATCGGTCCTCTCGCTGGGTGATACATTCATCTTCAGCCTCGAAGCCCAACGCGAATCCAATATCCCTTGGTCTTACTACACCATCCCAGAAGCGGATATTGAGGTCGATGTCAGAGTCGTCCAAGACCAGATTAACTTGGCGTTGGCCGACAATTTGGTTTCTGACGGCGACGGCGTCATCGCGGGCGTGGCAACGTTGCCTGCCGAATCGAACTTCGAAGATGGCCCAGCTGTCCTGAGAGTCGAATGGCGTGATCCAATCGACCAGAGCGACCGGAACAGCACCAGTTCGATCTACATCTCCACTGGTAGCAGTAGCAGCGCTGGATCGGGGCTCGGAATCGAGGTCACCGCTGAGGTCACATCTTCTACTGAGATTGGCCCAGGGGGGACGATACAGGTCTCCGTCCGGACCATTGACGATAAGGGCTCTGAACTACCCTCCATGTGGATCCATTACCGGACGACCAGACAATCGTACGGTCATAACGACCAAGGGGGGCACTGGCAGACCGCACGAACCGACGTTAATGGCAGGGTAACGATCAACGTCTCTGTACCCACTGATCTGCATCCGGGCCTTGGCGATCTCAGGCTGCAGATCATCGGTTGGAATTCGACAGGGACCTCTGACACGGTGAATTTGGCTCTTCCCGTGCTCTCACCTGAACTGACCATCTCCCCAGTCACAACAACCTGGCTGCCCGGTGAGACAATCGAGGTCGAGGTTTTGGAGAACGGCATGGATGGCTCCATCACCTGTTTCTGGTCAGTCCATCCCTTGGATGCAGAAGGACAGGTCAACTTCAACGCCGGAAGTCGTGGCACCTTCTCGGTGACGATTCCAGAGTCATTCGATACGACCTCATACATCTCCATCATGGCAACATCCATCGATGCGAGGGGATCAATAGATTCCGACAGTACTACCATCATCCGCAAGAGCGGTTACTCGATTGCAGTGCTGCCCCCAGTTGGAATCCCGCACGGCGGCGAGGTTGCAGAGTTCGAGTATCAAATCAAGCAGTTGGACCCCGCAGACCCGATCGACTATCCCCTCTCCTGGTCAGCCCAAATCGTCGGACTGCCTGACAGCGGTCGAAGTGGATCCCTCGATACGTCCAATGGCATCATCGAGATGATGCTCCCGAACGACATCGTCAGTGGCGTCTACATCGTCTCTTTCAGTATGGAGAATGGACCCGGCACCATGCAGGTCATCCAGATTCGGTCCGAGGCCGACGGAACAGGAGTTTCTGGGGCATTCGCCTCGACAAGCGACGCCATCAGACCGGCCGCCTCAATCCTGTCTCTGCTTGCCTTGGTTCTCGGGGCGACCGCATTGGTTCTGACGCTGCTCCGCGGAGGTGGCGAGGAGGATGACCTCGGTCTGACTATCCCAGGCGGCGGCCATCTAGGCCCACCGGGGGCTGCTGGAGGACATCCAGGCGCGGGCCAAGCCAACACAATGGTCAGAGGTGACAGACCGATCACGACGGCGGGCTATGCTCAACAACCCCCAGCGCAGCCCGCCGCGACATATGCTCAGCCTGCACCAGCCGCGATGCCACCACCAGGGTCGCCAGGACAGGCACCACCACCACCTAGTACTCAATCGATGCACGACATGGCGTACTCCCACGAGACTCAGGGCAAGATGAGGGGCGGCTACTGAGCTTCGATCATCCCTCCGATCAGTGGAGAGGCGCAGATGATTCCCGCGATAATCCTCGCCGCTGGCTTCTCCCGCCGCCTAGGTCGTCCGAAGTCGTTGCTCGACTTCGGTGGCGAACCGTTGATTGCTGCGATGGTCGATAGGCTGGTCTCCAGAGGACTAACCACAATCATCGTCAGCAACGAAAGGGATGCCGACGCGATTAGCGAAGCATTGGGCGTCCAAGACGAATGCGGAACAGCCGAAGAATCGTCTCCTGATGACACCGGCACCAATCGATTCGGATTGGTGGTCAATCCTAATCCAGACGCCGGCAGGAACGGCTCGGTAAAGATCGGTTTAGAAGCGGCTGGAGCTAACGCCTCAGGGGGGGCTCTAATCGTGCCGGTGGACCGACCGGGATGGTCATCCGACACTCTCGATTCGCTGCTGGCTCACGGCGGGACCGCATGTCCCTCCTTGGATGGTCGAGGTGGCCATCCTCTACTGCTCTCCGCACAAGATGTCGAGAGAATCCTCGCAGCTCCGGTCGATGCGCCCCTCAACAGCTTGGTTGATCCAGAATGGATTGAGGTCGATGATGAGTGGCTCCACCTCGATGTAGATACCGAAGGCGATCTGACTCCGCTCACCCTCTTGGCCGACTCCGATCGTCTGCCGAACAGCGATGAGCCCCCGCCTAAACCACGCTAAGTGCGGCATGTGGGGATCCGAATCCCCTTGTGGGCACGCTGAAGAGTAGGGCTCGACTGCAAGCATCGATGACGCAGCGCTCTCTCGCTTGGGCGGTCAAGCGAGTCACGGAGGGTGAGATGGTCGCGATTGCGACCGTCATCGATTCGCGCGGTTCGGTTCCCGGCAAGCCGGGCGCTCGTTTGGTCATCGCCTCATCGGGTGCGCGCCACGGGACCGTAGGGGGCGCAGGCTTGGAGAAGCGCGTCGAAGCAGCCTTGATGGATATGATTAGAGGTGCGGAGAACGGAGGGCGTGGTTCGGGCGGCGAAGTCGTCACCTACACGCTCCATCGTGATGCGAAGGGTGATGGCACGACGCCGCTCGACAGTCTGTGTGGTGGTCGCGTCACGGTCGCGATGGAGGTGCTGAGTCCGATGCCGCATTTGCTGATCTCCGGTGGTGGTCATTGTGGCTTCGCCTTGGCCGCGCTCTGTGATACATTGGACTGGTCTCATTCGGTACAGGATGTGAGACCTGAATACGCATCCGTCGAACGCTACCCGAATGCGATTGGATTACATCCCAAGCCGGTCGAAGAATTTCTTGCCGAACTGGTGGATGGTGGGCTCAATAGATTCACCGATGTTTTGCTGCTGGGCCATGATTGGGCAGTCGACCAGGAACTGCTGCTCGGTCTGCTCAGTATGCGCGCTGATGCGCCCAACCCACGAATCGGCGTAATCGGCTCGACCGCGAAGTGGAGTGCTTTCCGCGACGCAGCGAGCGAGTCTGGGGTGCCATCTGGATGGATCGATTCGGTCCGCTGCCCCATAGGTCTTGACATCGGGGCCGAGCGCCCAGAGGAAATCGCAATCGCCGTCTGCGCCGAGATCCTCGCCATGGAGAGCGGTAGCAGCGGTCGGTGAGCTTCTCTGACCTGCACTTCTGGCAATCCTCGCGTAGGCATGGGGAGCCCAAGGGGCTCCCTTCTGCGACACAATCGTGATTAGACGCTCTTGGCTGGCTAGACTCGGATGAGAGTCGAGAGACTGCCAATGCTCCCAACCGCGCCAGAGGTCACTTGGTCGGCGACCGTGAATGGAGTCGAGCAATCACTAGCCATCGAGAGCAACTCGATTCTTCTCGATGTACTTCGTGATCAGGCTGGCAGTTTAGGCACCAAACGCGGTTGCGACATGGGGACATGTGGATGCTGCGCAGTGCTAGTCGATGGTGAGCCCCGGCTGTCCTGTCTCACCCTCGCCGCCGAGGCTGACGGCTGCGTGATTACCACCGTGGAAGGATTGGCCGACGGCCATCATCTGCACCCGATTCAGCGTATGTTCGCCGAATGTGGAGGCAGCCAATGCGGATTCTGCACACCGGGGTTCCTAATCGTCTCCGCCGCTCTACTCGATTCGAATCCCGATCCGAGCAGGGATGAGATCGCAGCGGCGATCGACGGGAATCTCTGCCGCTGCACCGGCTACCAGCAGATCATTGATTCAATCGAAGCGGCGGCGTCTCTAGTGAGGGATAGAGAGCGTCAGGACTCGACCGCACCGAAGAGCGACCCACACCCCGGTTTCGACGAGGAGGAATCCGCTTGAGTTCCGACGAAGGGTCCTCGGACGGCGGCGACCAGAAGGAGATGGTCGGCTACCACCAACAGCCGGGAAAGCTCCCCTTCTCACGGCCCGGATCGGGAGGAAGCAACCGTTTCTCTTCGCCCCGGGACGAATCGATGATTCCCGCCAGCCAAGGCGGTGACAAGGAGCAGCCTTGGGGCCCTCATCGTCACGACAGTCTGGTTACCGGTGAGGTCATCGGCAAGCGAACGGCACTGATAGACGGGACCTGGAAGGTGACCGGGCAGGCGCACTATGGTGACGATGTCCGCCTTCCCGGCGAATTGATTGGCAGAATCGTGCGCTCCCCACACCACTACGCCAAGGTCCTCTCCATCGATGTCAGCGCTGCGCTCGCTCTGCCCGGTGTCGTCGCCATCGCTACCGGAGCGGACGCAGCGAATCGATTCGGTGTCCTGCCAGTGACCAAGGACGAGCACGCGATGGCGGTCGAGAAGGTACGCCATGTGGGCGACCTCGTTGCCTGCGTCGCGGCGGAGGACGAAGCGACGGCGAGGGAGGCGGAGCGCCTAATCAAAGTGGAGTACGAAGTGCTGGAATCGATCCATGACATGCGCCGCGGGTTGGAGAATTCCGAGCATCCAATCCATGATCGAGGCAAGTACCACATCGGCGAAGCGAACGTCCAGAAGCGAGTGTTCCAAGAATTTGGCGACATCGATTCGATGAAGGACGCTGTCGCCAGCCACTCCGCCGACTGGCTCTTCGCCGGCGTCAACCACGCGGCTACGGAACCACACGCCGTCGTCGCCCACTGGGATCCGTCGGGACGGCTCACCCTCTACACCCCGCAACAGGTTCCGCATTACGTCCATCGCGCCTTAGCGGATGTGTTGGAGGTGCCCATGCACCAGATCAATGTCCACCGAACTTTCGTCGGTGGTGGGTTTGGTGGCAAGTCTGATCCCTTCCCGCACGAGATGTGCGCTGCAATCCTAGCACGCAAGGCGGGACGGCCGGTACGCATCTGCTTCGATCGAGAGGAGGTCTATTGGATCAATCGCGGGCGGCATCCATCGCGGATTGAGATGGCACTGCACGCCGACGCGGAGGGTCGACTATGCGGCATCGAGACCGACGCGCTGATCGACGGAGGAGCATTTGCTTCCTTTGGCCATGTCACCACCTACTACAACGGCGTCCTGCACACCGCTCCATACGAGATCGGAGCGTTCCACTACACCGGCGCTCGCGTCTGGACTAACAAGCCAGCTTCGGGTGCGATGCGCGGCCACGGTGCCGTAAACTCAAGATGCGCTGTGGAGGTCGGAATCGACGACCTGTCGGAGCAATTGCAGGTCGACCCAATCACCTTCCGTCTCGCCAACCTGCTGCCACCTCATTCAGCGACGATCACCGGTTTCCGCGTGACTAGCATCGGGATGCGAGAATGCTTGGAGCGCGTCCGAGATGCTTGTGGATGGGAGGAGAAGTTCCGGAAGATGCCACTGGGTCGAGGAATAGGAATCGGTTGCGGCTTCTTCATCTCCGGCTCCGGACTTCCAATCCACTGGGATCCGAACCGATTCCCACACGCAACGGTCCACCTGAAGGTGGACATGGATGGGGGCGTCACCGTTCACACTGGAGCCGCGGACATAGGGCAGGGTTCCGACACCGTGGTCGCGCAATCGGTCGCGGAGGTGATTGGACTGCCTCTCGACATGATCCGAGTCAAATCAAGGGACACCGACACTTCACCGGTCGACCTCGGATCCTACTCATCCCGTGTGACCTTCATGAACGCGAATGCGGCGATCTCGGCAGCGATGTCGATTCGCGACGAACTGATCGATGCGACAGCGAAGATAACCGGTGCTCCGCGCGACCGTCTAATCATTGCCGACCGGCGAATCCACCTGAAGGGTGACGCAGCGGTCGGCGTATCCTACCTCGAAGCACTGCACAAGGCTCAGGAGGATCGCGGTGCCTTGGTCTCCTCCGGCGCATATCGGACGCCACCGATGGGTCGAACCCACAAGGGCGCTGCGGCCGGGTTAGCGCCCGCCTACTCGTTTTCAGCCTACGCCGCCGAAGTGGAGGTCGATGTGGAGACTGGACGCACGAAGGTGAACAAGGTGTGGGCGGCACATGACTGTGGAAAGGCGCTGAATCCGCTCGCGGTCGAGGGTCAAATCATCGGATCCTGCCACATGGGTCTCGGCCAGGTTATCACCGAGGAGATGCGATATGGCAGGAGCGGACATTTGCTGAATCCCGATCTGCTCGAATACAAGATCCCATCAGTGCACGAGATGCCCGAGGTGATTCCAATCATCGTCGAAAGTAACGACCCCGAGGGGCCGTTCGGCGCCAAGGAGGCTGGTGAAGGACCGCTTCTGCCGATTCTGCCCGCGGTCTGCAACGCGGTCTACGATGCGATTGGCATTCGGACCAGCGAGTTGCCGATCTCTCCCGACAGGGTGGAGAAGATGATTCGCGCTCGTTGCAAGAAGGAAGGAGTCGACGATCCGCTCGACCTTGAATCCCCGAGGCTGGATCACTCCTCCATGCAACGGATATTGGAAACGCGATCACGGGAACACGCAGCGCGCGACCGTGAACGTCGCCTTGTCGCCGACCCGTCACCATACTACAACGGCGCCCTGTTCGGCTACGACCCCACGAAGCCGGCTGACGAACAGAGCGAGGCGTGGCGCGTCACAGTCACTCCTTCACCCGAATATCTGGAGAATCCAAGGCGGGCGGGGGGCGCTTGGCGGCATGTGGAACGGCGGCATCGAGGTGATGCGGAATGAGGATGCCACCATTCACCCTCCACCTCGCCACCTCGGTGGAGGAGGCTGTGACCATCGCCGCCGATCTCATGGCATCCGGCGAGGAGTTCGACTGGGTTGCCGGAGGCACCGACCTGCTTCCGAACTACAAATGGCACCTGAACGTCAAACCGCACGTCGTCTCGCTGGCCGGGGTAGAGGAGATGCGCGGGGTAACCGCGGAGAGTATCGGCGGCATGGTTCGAATCCAAGAATTAGTCGATTCCGGGGGGACGCACCCTCTAGTGCGAGAGGCCGCCACCTCAATCGCCAGCGTGATGCTGCGTCGATCGGGGACGGTGGGGGGCAATCTATGCCTCGACACCCGCTGTTTCTGGTTCAATCAGACTGAGGCTTGGCGAGAGAGTATCGACTGGTGCCACAAGTGCGACTGCGGCACCGAGGCGGACTGCCGGGTGATTCCGAACCAGAACACCCTCTGTGTTGCGACCTACCAAGCTGATCTTGCGCCAGCGCTTCTCTGCCTAGGAGCCACCGTCGATCTCGCCTCTCCACGAGGCCGTCGAACGATTCCTTTGAACGATTTTTTCCAGGAGGATGGAATAACTCGCAATGTGCTGCAACCGGGGGAACTCGTGGTCTCTATCGGCCTACCAGGCGAGGCTACGGATTGGGAGGGAGCGTATCGTAAACTGCGTCTCAGGGAGACTTGGGACTTCCCGGAGGCTGGTGTCGCGGCTGCATGGAGGCGGGATTCGGATGGATCGATCGCAGACCTGCGCGTCGCCACCACGGGTTGCGAAACAATTCCCCGACTCCACATGGAGGAGGCTCAAGCGGCGCTGCAGGAATGGAATGGAGAGGAAAGCGCACTGTCTCTAGCCGAGGCAATCCGCAAGGCGGTGAAGCCGGTGAACAACACCTCTTTCCCGCCTTCCTACAGACGACGAATGGTCAAGGTCATGGCGAAGCGAGCGCTGCAAGGTTCGTGGAGCGTTTGACGAGGTGATTATGTGAATCGAGGATGTACCTCTACCTCTCCTCGAAGGACGAGAACGAACCACACCGCAGTGACCGGCTCCACAATGTCAATCACTCTGATTCTGTGCATGCTCATCTCGCTGGCCTCGGTCTTGACCTTGGCGAAATCCGTCGAGGCCCAAGCGCAGGTGCCGATTGGTTGGGAGATGGGTCTGGTCGATGAAGATGCATCGCCATTTGAGTTCGATGATTCAGGAAAGGTCTCCATCTCCTACTGGATTCGAAACGACCACCTCGTCGGAATGGAGGTGGAAATCGACTATGACCTCCCCTTTGAGGCGGGGGATGATGGCCCTACCAGCGCCAGCCTAGGATCGGGGGAGAACCAGACCATATCGATAACCGCGACGATATCAGACCCGTACGCCTACGACGGCGCCCGGGTCGACCCATTCGACATCGAAGCGACCGTCACATCGATCGGGGGGGTCATGCAGACTGGAACGGACACGGAATCGGCCGATGGGGAACTCAGGATTCCACTCCTATATCGACTTCAGTCGGATCTCTCGCCTCCTGCCGGACCGATGAATTCCGGCACCTCAATCACCCTGTCGATGACCGCTGGCAATCTCGGCAACACGAACGACTCGATCGGCGCAGTCTCCGTCGACGACAACTGCCCGTTGCTGACCGTCGAGGGTGGCGACGCCATGATCGGAGCCGAGGTGAAGAAAGGTGCAGCGACCCTGAATCACGAATTGACGATTGAGGCTTCACCGAGCCACCCTGATCGCAAGTGCGAAATCGAAGTCGCAATCCGCTCTAAGGGGGATGGGTCATGGGCGAGAAGCACCGTCGAAGTCGAAGTGGAGGTCGGGCGCTCGGCACCTGATTCCAGCGATGAAGGTGGTTCGGAAGATCCTGACGACCCTCCTGTCGTAGTTCAATCGAATCTGACCGCCGCAGGCGCTCCTGTGACGCTTCTAGCAGCGCTCTTCGGCGCCGGATTCTCCCGACGACGCTCGGAAGCCTCCCTAGGGGGCTGATGGGGCGCTGTCCCTCGATGATACGGAAACCCTTGGTTTGAAACTCACCGAAGGCGGCCGACCGAGGGGGAGCAACATATATCCGCACAACGAGATTCGGCGAGCCGTAGTCGTGAGAATCGATTGACGGCGACGCGATGAGGTAGTATCTGATGGCGGAGGAAGAAGAGAGCCCGGGACGGTTCAACACCGTAGTCGCCATCTCACTTCTTCTCACTCTGATGTTGGTCCTAATACTCCCCATGCTTTTCACCGTCGGAAAGACCACCTCATACTCCGCCTATGCTGCCGAAGATGGCAGCGACATGGACCAGTTGACTGAGGTGCATTCGAGCCTCGGCACCGGCGGTGAGGGGTACACCGTAGCGAACACGATGTCGACACCCATGCTGGTCAACGACTGGAAGGAGCCACATCGCACCCTCCTGATGGTGATCGGCCCCGAGAAGCCGATCGACGAGACCGAAGCGCAGCACATCCACGACTTCGTCACTGAGAAGGGGGGGAAGGTTATCGTCGCGGCTGACAACACCAACGCCAACAGGCTGGCAAAGAAATTCGGAGTCACCTACTTCGACGACCCGATGCACGATGAAGACCAGCACTGGTATCAGTACGACGATGAAGGCAATCCAATGGATTCGAACTGGCAGAATGTCTGGACGGTATCCAGCGTCGTCAACGATGTCGATGAGATGTCTGAGGGGGCATTCCGCACCGCCTGCGACCAGAACGCGCTCCGAGTCTATGGCTCGGCAATCGAGAAGTGCAGGATGCCGGTCATGTTCCGAGCCCCGACCGGATTGAAGGTTGAAGCAATCGAGACCGATGACCAAGCCGGCGCCAACTATGTCCCTCGCGACGTGAATCGACTGGGACTCGCATCCCGAGGCGCCTTCATCGATGTCGTCGGAGATGGCGACTCCACCCATCCGAACAACCCGCAACCCGGCGATCTGGCGCTGATGATCAGAATCGACTATCCCAACATAACCGCTCTCGATACCTTGCGAGAAGCGGGCGAGGATGGCGACAAGTACGGTCGCTTGGGTGTCACTGGCAGTATCGTATTCGTAGCCGATGACGAGGCGTTCGCGAATGTCTACTGGGACCTAGACCGCGCTCAGGAGGCTGGTTTGGAGGAAGAGTGCCTGTTGGAGTCGTCCGCCTGCTGGATGCACCAGATTAACGGATACAACCAGTGGCAGGGAAACAGCGCCTACTTCGAGGCTCTGATCTGGTCGATGATGGAACTCGATAACAGCGAACTATCGACCTCGATCAAGAACACCCGCAGTGAGTTCCAGATCGTCTTTGACGAGAGTCGGCACGTCACCGGCGTCGCCTCGGCCCCCTTCATCGATGTCATGTCCACCATCGTGCTGCTAACCAGCGACGCCTTCCTGAAGTGGCTAATCATCCTCAACCTGCTATTGCTCCTGCTCGTCGCCATCATGATTGTGCCAGAGAAGGCGAATTGGCGCCATGTGTTCGATCTGACGAGATTCAGGGAGAGACCAACCAAAGTCGACCCAACCACCTACAGGAACAGGGTGCAGCAAGCCCTGTTCACCAAGGTGAGGCTGTTCAATGACCTAACACGTGACCAGATGACGTTGAAGACACCTGCCGAAGTGCAGACCATGATTGGTGATCCGCGTCTGGTTGAACTCGCGTACAGCGCCAACCGAACCTATTCCCCCGAAGAGCTGAGAGAGCTCCTGCAAGCGATACGTCGCTGGGGGAAGAACTGAGATAGATAACGGAGAGTGAGATACATGCAAGCACCACCACCACCACAACAACCCGGCGCCGCGCCGCCACCGACCGCCCCTGCCGCTGCGCCACCACCGCCGGCTGCCGCTGCGCCGCCTCCCGCGGCCGCTGCGCCGCCGCCGGCTGTTGCCGCCCCGGCTCCCGCTCCTGCTGCTGCCGCTCCTGTAGCGGCACCAGCGCCTGCCGCTGCTGCGCCGCGGCATCAGAGCAGCCCCGAGGTTCGCGAGCGCCTAGGCGCAGTCGGAGCAATCGCCCAAGCTATCAGCGCCGAGGTCCAGAAGGTCATCATCGGGAAGGCGCACGTGATTGACAACGTCTTGGTCAACATCCTCGCGAATGGCAACCTGCTGTTCGAGGACTACCCCGGACTGGCGAAGACGCTGATGACCAACACATTCGCGGATTCGCTCGGTTGCGATTTCAAGCGTGTGCAGTTCACCCCTGACCTGCTTCCCGCTGACATCACCGGGACCAACATCTACGACGCGAAGAAGGGCGAATTCACCTTCAAGCCGGGTCCGATCTTCTGCAATCTGTTGCTCTCTGACGAGATCAACCGTGCCCCGCCGAAGACACAGGCCGCTCTGCTGGAAGCGATGCAGGAGAAGCAGGTGACGATTGGTACGGTGACCCACAAGTTGCCGGCGCCTTTCCTGACCATGGCGACCCAGAACCCGGTCGAGCAGGAGGGTACCTACCCGCTGCCCGAGGCTCAATTGGACCGCTTCATGTTCAAGATGAGCGTCGGTTACCCAGACCGAGCTGACGAGGACGAGATCCTCGCCCGCAGGATTGTCCGGAAGAAGGACGCCGTCGATGTCGAGGTCATCACCGATCCTGCTCGAGTCGTCGCGATGCAGCAGGCGATTGAAGACGTCTACGTCGACCCCGCTGTTCGAATGTACATGGTCGAACTGGTAGCCAGGACTCGGGAGGACCCACGGGTCCTCGTCGGCTCCTCGCCGCGTGGCTCGCAAGCTCTTCTGAAGACGAGCCGTGCCGCGGCTGCGATGCGCGGTCGCGACTTCGTCACTCCGGACGATGTGAAGGCGGTGGCTGCGCTGGCCATCAGCCACCGGCTGATCCTCAAGCCAGAGCACCAGATCAAGGGACTGGAGACGCAGGAAGTTATCACCGACATCCTCCGCCAGGTCCCCGTGCCAACAGTCTGAGACCGAGACGATCATGAATCATGAACGGAGGTCGAGTGGATGGCTTGGAGTAGGAAGTCCGCGATGTTCGCATCGCTCGCCACCGCACTCTATCTGCTCGGCCTCGTGCTCCGAAACCAGCAGTTGGTGACCGTCGCGGTCGTGCTGCTGTCGTTCCTGACCTACGCCGCGTTCCGAACCTCACACGCGGACGTTTCGTCCACTGGCCGCCGTCTAGAGGACGAGGAGTTCGATGAGGGCGCCGCATTCACCAGCCTCAACGCTATGCGTCAACTCTCTCAGGCGAGGGTGTTTGAGGACAGCGAGATCGACGTTACGCTCCGCATCCAGAATCTATCACCACTCTCCAAGATTCTGGAAGTTCGCGATAGCGTGCCCGAGGTCATGCGTGTGAAGAAGGGCGCCAACTACGCTCTGATGGAACTCGGCGGCCGGCGTGAGACCGAACTCAAGTACACGCTTGAGTGTCCGCTCCGCGGCTTCTACTCCGTCGGACCTGTGGCCGTCCGCGTCCAAGACACATTCGGGCTATTCCATCGTGAGAAGGAGATACATCTCTACGATGACTTTCTGGTGTTTCCCAAGATGGAGGACGTCAAGGATGCGTTCGTCAAGAGCAAGGTTCCGAAGATCTTCACCGGCGCGGTGAACATCCGTCAACCTGGTGAAGGTTCGAATTTCTACAATCTACGCGAGTATGTTCCCGGCGACCCGATGAAGAAGGTGAACTGGAAGGCATACGCCAGACAAGGCAAGATGATGGTCAACGAATTCGAGCGAGACGCCGTCAGCGACATCATTCTAATCGTCGACAGTAGAGCCGTCGCCGAGACCGGCCCAGTCAGCCGCAATTCGCTGGTATACAGCACCCGTGCAGCAGCGAGCCTCGCACAGTACTTCCTGTCACGACGCGACTCGGTCGGACTGGTGATTTACGGAGATGAGATCATCAGCGTCGACCGAGACACCGGCAAGAAACAGCTCTACATGCTGCTGACAAAGCTGGCTGGAGCCAGCGCTAGGGGGAACACACCGCTGCGTGTCGTGACCAACCGAATAATGCCACACATCAACAAGGGTAGCCCGATTATCGTTCTCAGCCCGTTGGAGGATGATTCGACATGTGTCGAGGCGATCCGTGATTTCAGGGCGCGTGATTTCGACGTCACCGTGCTGTCGCCATCAAGCCTTGAGTTCGAGTTCGATGCACGCCGACTAGACCGAACGGGATACGAGGTACTCAAGACCGAACGAGACATTCTGGTCTCCGAGTTGCGCGGTCTCGGTGCTCACGTGATGGATTGGGAACCAGACATGATGTTGATCACGGCGCTCGCGGGTGCCAGAGGATTCTGAGGTGGATGTGATGGCGGCAGCACAGGGTAGCATGAACACCAAGGGTGCGAGTGACACTTCGCACCTCTACGACGGCAAGGCGATCCGATCATCGGCCCCTTCCCGCCGCAAGGCGGCCGGACGAGTCACCCAAGGGACGGACATCCCAGATGATGCGGTCCCAGAGGTCCACATCCCGAGTTTCATCGAGTCGCTATTCGGAGGACCTCTAATCCCTCGGATGAAGTTCCTTCCCGCTGCGAGGAGTGTGCAAAACCTCCAGATTGGTTCAGCCGCGGTGATGGTCGTCCTCGCGGTCCTGACCTACATAGTCACCCCAGTCTCCGGCACACCTTGGTTCGCGGTCACCGATGCATTGGGAATCGGGTGGCTTGGTCTGATGCTGCATCTCGTCGTCATCCTTCTAGGAATCGTCGCCGGATTTTGGGGGCTATTCCAGCGAGACCAGAGATTCCTGCTCGCCTCCTACATCTTCTTCATCCTCGTCTCGCTGCGATTCGCGGCTTCCAAGGTTTCCTTCGAGATCGACCTGCTACCGGAAGGCGAAATGGCACAGAAGCTTCTCCTAATCCTCTACGCCGTGTTTCTAGTGATGTACATGGAACTCTCAAACGGAGTGATCCGGTTCTCAATGCTCGACACTTCGATTAGGACTCAGGAGGTGTATGTGATGAACGAGAAGAAGATCCTCTCTAGATACCATATCTCCCTACTGATCACTCCAATCGTCGCTGGTGTCGTCGCCTTGATCACGCTACTGGTCAATCTCATAGTGCCCGCGTTCGTCGGGATATTCGATCCGATTGCGGCGGTACGACTCGGAGAGAGCGTCGAGTTGACGAGCGTCTACGGCGTGGCGCTCGGGACGATGATTGTCTTCCTAATCGTCGCTGGCATGTTCGGAGTAAACCTGCCGCTGCGCATCCAGCAGTTCCGTGAGCGTGCAGACTGATCGCATCCGCGATGAAAACAAGATGCATCGACGGGGACCGTCTGTCGATTTTAGAGAGAGGTTGGGAACAGGCCATAGAGTCAGCGCTGACGATTGCTTCGGGCATCGCAACGAGGCCGATTCAAGCCTCGAGCAGACCGAACGCCTCGGTGAGGGTCGGCACGGCGCGCTTTACATCTGATGCGGACAGCAGCACATCCATACCGTGTTGCGGAAGGTCGCCTCCTAGGGCGCGCAGTTTGATGCCTGCCTCCTCAGCGGCATCGTGAATAGATGCCTTGACATCGTCGGAATCACCTATGCCCTCACCGATGAAGGAGAGCAGAGCCAGTGGTGGACTCGGCTCGATGGCGGCGGCGGCGTCGAAGCGGCGGATCGTTGAACCAATCCGGATGACGTCCTTCTCATCGACCAAAACGCGAATGCCGGACGAATCGCCACTCAGAGACCAGACACGAACGCGGTGCTCATGCAACGAGCGCGAGAGCGCTGCTAGGGTCCTCGCCAAACCGCTTCCACCCCTCACCTTCCAGAGGACTTCATGCAATCCTCTTCGACACGCCATGGCTCGAATTCGAGGAGGGTCCGTGACGATTGACGGGCCGATCAGCGTGCCTGGCTCAGACGCCGATCGCAGTGGCCTAACATAGAGAGGAATCCCGAGATCTAACAGAGGCTCAATCGCATCGGGATGGAGGAGAGAACCGGAGGTCGACGCCAGTTGCAAAGCTTCTGGGTAGGAGAGATACCCGAGCCTGCGACCGGGGAGTCTCCATGATGGGTCGAGGGCTAAGACTCCCGGTGTGTCACGCCAGATCGTGATTGACTCCGCTCGCAGGATCGAAGCCAATGCAGTCGCGGTGCAATCCGAGCCACCACGACCGAGTAGTGCTAGATCGCCGTTCTCATCGACTCCATACCATCCAGTGCAGAGGGGAATTGAATCCGAAGGTAGAGAGAGTGTCGATCTGGTCGCTTCAAGTTCTATCTTAGCCATCGCTTCCGATACTCGGAGCTGGATTCCCGCATCCTCGCTGCGCACTGGTTCGACATCTATTCCACGCGCCCTCAGATCGGCTGCGACCGCGAGGATCGCCGCTCGCTCGCCAGCGACCAGTACACGCGTCGATACCGAGGAGTTTCCATCCGATCCCATGGTCGTCAGGATGGTGAGATCTCGATCAACCTGAGATAGCAGGTCATCGAATTCTTGGTTCAAATCCGGATCCTCTCCCAGCGACGGAGAGAATGCGAGATGCCTAGCACGGAGGCCTTCCACGAAAGCGGCTCGGTCCGGATCAGAGAGTCCAGGGTCCTCCGCCGCATAGAGGATCCTAACCAACTCGTCGGTCACTCCTCTGATGGCTGAGAGTACTACGACAACATCATCGGAGAAATCCTCGATTCGCGATGCCACATGGTCGAGATCGGATCGCTCTCCGAGGCAGGACCCACCGAATTTCACCACATGCATGGTTAACTCTCCTCGAATGGTTCGGTCCTCCGCAACCAAAGGTCACAGAGAATTAGGCGGCAGACGGCCTCAGCAACCGGAGCAGCACGAGGCGCTAGGGTGGGGTCGTGTCGGCCCTTCACCACCAATGGCCTCAATTCACCAGATGGGATGTGAAGAGTTTCCTGCTCCCTCGCGATACTGCTCGGTGCCTTCATGTGCAATACAATCGAAATGGGAGACCCGGTCGCTAAACCCGCCAGCGCCCCTGCGGGTGAGGATCCGGAGAGCACGGTTGTCCCATCCGGCGTGACCATCCAAGCGTCATCTCGATCGGAGCCGCGCATCCTCGACTCGGCGATTCCTCGACCGAACTCCACCGCTCTCGCACCGGGAATGGCCATCAAACCGCGTGATAAGGATGGCTCGATGCCGTCGAACCACGGCTCACCGATTCCAATCCCCAAACCTCGGATGGCAATCTCAACGGTGCTCCCGATGCTGTCCCGATCCCTCCTGATTCCATCGATTATCTTGGAGAAGCGAGCCGCTGCCTCAGCATCGAAGCAGTTCAGCCTATCACCATCCTCGTTCGGTTCGGGCATCCCATCCTCCAACAGATGAATCAGTGATCTCGCGCGCTCGTCACCGACACTGGCGCAATGAGCGACTACATCGAATCCGGCGGACGAAGCGAGAGGTCTCGCCACGGCACCAGCGGCGACCAGTCCTAGGGTCAATCGACCGGAATGCATGCCGCCTCCTCGCAGGTCCGCCGAGCCACCACTACGGACCATCTCAGGCAGATCTGCATGGGCTGGACGAGGGTGATCTGGGAGGAACCCATAATCCGAGGAACGGGCATCGGAGTTCGTACATATCATCAGAATCGGCCCCCCGGTAGCGACTCCATCATGCACCCCGCTCATCAGTTGGATAGAATCACTCTCCGAACGTGACGACAGGCCGCTACGACCTGGACGACGCCGAGCGATATCTGACTCTATGGTCTGCTCGATGATGGGCGTTCCCGGAGGCACTCCCTCAAGCAGGGCTCCCACGGCATCGCCATGGCTCTCGCCAAACAGAGTGGTCCGAAGGCACTCTCCGAGCGTCATCGACATTCGCCCGCCTCCGCGGTCCCGCTCACTCAGACCGGACCTTCGTCTCCAAGAGGTCGAAGCCGCGCGTCTCGAACATCTGGATTAGCCGGTTGATGGTAGCGTTCTGCCCCTCTGGCATGAATACGACCAATGCGGGACCTGAGCCGCTGACACCAGCTCCTCTAGCGCCCCAAACGAGGGCGTCGCTCGCGTTCTTCCTCCCGATCTGATCTCGAGTTGCCTGCGCGACGCCACGGCCGTTCTCAGTCAGGGCGACGAGTACCTGATTTTGCTGCAGGGCGATTAGGGCCTTCTCAAACTGACCCTGATGCATCGCGAAGGAGTTCGGATCAATCTCAGCCGTTCTCTCCCCGCGATCGATGATGAAGACGGCCCACTCCTCCGGGTTGGGGAAGTCGCCTGCTAGAAGCACCCCCTCCACGGCCGGCAATCGTGGATCGACGACCTTCCAACCGCTCTCGATCGCAGCCCATGCATCATCGACGCTGCCCGTCAACGAGCATCCGCAAGCGAGTTGGGACCGTCCAGCCAAATCGACGATCTGATGGTTCTCCAACGCGATTCCAGTGGCGTCGCACAACGCTCGAATGGCGGCCACGGCGACAGCCGCGCTAGACTTCAAACCGATTCCGGCAGGAATCTCGCTCCGAATCTGCCAGTGAATCTCTTCCTCTGGAATCGATAAACCCGCCTCCTGCCATGTATGCAGGACGGCAGCGAGCAGCCCATGGGGATCATCCGGCTCGTCTCTGGGAGGTGAATCCCGGAGCAAAGCCCGGACCTTGAGATCCAGACCTAGTGAGCAACCGTAGCCGAATCCCAGTGCGTGCAGGAGCGAGACGCTGCCGTATCCCTCACCACGCCCGAGAACCGCCATGTTCACCGCTCCTCGATTGAGCCGGAGACGGCCGCGCCCATATGCCTAGCGGATGCCTCCACATGGACTCGAATCGCCGTTCCTATGGCTAATTCCGTCACTGATAGGGCTGAACCATCCGCCATGACTAGACGCACAGTCTCGGCCTGCTGTGCGAACAGTTGTCCCTGCTCTCCATCCTCCCCCACACCGAACCTGATGACAAGGAAGGGGCGACGTTCAATCTTCAGCCGGCCGACTACGGCGCTCCTGATCACGCCATCACGATCGCAAACGGCGACCTCGTCGCCGGCGCTCACCTCGCATAGGTATCGGGTCGTTCCATCAGCCATCGCCACATAGGCGTGCACGGCGCCAGCGTTGACACGGAACGGACGAGTGGGCACATGCTCGTTCTCGATCGTCTCTCCATGCACTAGACAGAGCGAGCTAGATGAGGAGCCAATGAGTAGTCCCTCACCGATTCGTAGGCGACTCGTCAAATCGATGCATACTCTCTCTCCAATTCCGCCATCGTCAATCGAGTAGATGGTGGCATCGACCATTCTGGATAGGGAAGAAACAACCACCGATGGCCTAGCGGCCAATCTCTCCTCTTGCAATCGGAGTGCACTCTTCCATAGTAGGTCCTCCACACCGACCGGAGGTGGAAGGAGTATCGCATCGACGCCGCGCTCCAGAGCGAATGCAGCACCTCGCAGATCCACTGGATTATCGATGGCTGCGGCGATTCTCGTTCCGCTCCCCTCCGCAGCAGCAATCAGGTTCTCGAGAGGGATCATGGTCCAGTCCGAGCATCGTATCAACAGCCATTCGACAATGCCAATCAGCGATCGAGCATCATCCTGAGACCGCCCATCCTCGATTTGGATCTCGGTGACGCCATCCTGCGATCCTTTCCATTCCAAATTGTGGCGGCCGCTCTTTGAACCAGAATAACCTTCGTTTGATTCGGTCGAATCGAGCCATATCTGCACGCATTTCACCTCAGGCAAATCTCGTGGCAGCATCAGTCGCCGAGAGCCCTTCGTGGACCACAGATCGAATCGCTCCCAGCCTACCTGCGACATCATTGGAGGCAAAGATCCGTCGCCCTATGCAGACGCCTGCGGCGCCATGTGACATCGCTGCCTCCAATTCTCCCAGAAATGAGTCGAAACCCCCATCCGCTGCGCCGCCTGCGAAAAGGACCGGAATCGGGGCGGCGGCGACGATCCCCGCAGATTCACCCTGTACGAGGGGTACCTTGACCACCGAGCAGCCGATCTCAAATGCGAGCCGAACAGCATGTGCGACACCACCAGTCCTATCACCTGGAATGGGGACGAGATTTGGCCCCCTCGGGTAGATCATTCCCAGCACTGGGACCCCAAGGGAGTACGCGTCGGTCGTCACATGACCGAGCGCCTCCACCATCCTAGCTTCCATCTCATCGCCGAGGTTGACCTGTGCCGAGACGCCGTGAGCTCCCCTGTCAATGGCCTCCGAGACGCTACCGACCAGAACCTTGTTCGTCGATTCCCGGCCGGCGTGCAAGGTGGAGAGGGAAAGATGTGCGAGCATCGGGATGTTCGTAATCCCCACACCATGAGCCCAACTCACCACCCCTTTCTGGGCGACTATCGCATCGGCTCCACCCTCGATGATGGACTGCAAGGTCTCTAGAATCGGCGAAAGACCTCGTTCTGGGTATGCCGATGCTCCATGATCGATTGGCACCCAAACACCGCGGCCACCGGGCAAGATAGTCTCCAAAGCCACCTCTATCACCCTCTCCGAATCCCTCCATCCCGTGTCTACTGTTAGCATCCTCGGCCAAGGCATCAAGACGCAAATGGTGGTTCCTCCGTCGCCCAACGGCGCATCGAGGCAATCTCACGAGCCCAGCCGTCCATCCCCGAAGGCGTCTCCAGCACCATCGGAATCGAGGCGAATCGGGGGTCGGTCGCTAAGGCTCGGAATGGCGCCTCCCCCATCTCACCCTCACCGAGGCTGGCGTGACGGTCGCGGCGGCTGCCGAGCGGTTGCTTTGAGTCGTTGAGATGGACTGCCCGAATCGCATCGATGCCGACGCTATCCTCGATGGTTCGCCAGGTATCATGCCAGCCCGGACCACTGGTCAGGTCGTATCCAGCGGCGAACGCATGACAGGTATCTAAGCAGACACCTATCCGATCTCGGTTCGCGGCCGTGACATGGCTTCTGATCATCTCCAGATGATCGAATCTCCAACCGAGATTGGTGCCTTGGCCGGCGGTGTTCTCCAACAGCACCATGACTGGCCCTGATGGATCATCTCCTTCCGTGATTCCTTCAGCGTTTGGAATCCAAGGACCTGAATCATCTCCCACGGATTCAAAGACGGCATCGAGGCTCTCCGCCACCGCTCGCAGTCCGGCCTCCTCCCCGACCCCCATATGGGATCCAGGATGTAAGACGACGCCGTGCATGCCAAGCCGTTGGGAGCGTCGCAGTTCGTCAACGAAGGCGGAACGGGAACGATCCATCTTCTGCTCCTCTACGGCTGAGAGATTAATCAGATAGCTAGCGTGCACGATAGGCATCGAAAGACCGGTGCGCTGACACTCCCGCCACCACTCTTCGATCTGCTCGTCGCTTGGCTCCTTTGGAGACCACTGCCTCTGGTTGGCTGAAAACACCTGAGCCGTAGCCGCATCGATGCTCGCGGCCCTTTTCGGCGCTAGATCAACGCCACCGGCGGCGCTGACATGGGCACCCACAATTGGGGGGTTGTGCATTCGATCTGCATCGTAATGTGGATTGAGCGAGACATCCTGAGCAGTCAAGCATCATCACCTCGACGACTCCGACCGAAATCAACGCTCAATCATCCTCTTCGAGCCACTGTGGGATGCCATCGAGGAAGCGACCGATAATCACCGATTCCGCATTGACCAGATGCTCTGCCACGGTCGATCTAGAAAGGTCAAGCTGGCGTGCAATGTCCTCCAATCTGCATCCTCTTGGCGCCGAGTACCACCCCATCTCGAAGGCGACCCGGAGGACCTCGTTCTGCCGCTCAGATATCGAACCGTTCTCGATGTCCTCAGGTGCGACCACTCCAGCTGAGATCGAGTCGGGGCGCAGGAGCAACCGGCTCGTAGCCACGACCTCCCTAATCGATGAGCGGCTACCGCGGATGATGTAGTTGAGGCCTCGATCATCGAAGCGTGATCCGGGGCGAACGGTCAGATGACCAACCGAGGCCGCCTTCAGAGACAGCTGGTGACGCATCTCAAGGACGGCGATGTGGAAATCGTTGCTCCCAACCGGCACTGCTAGAACCTCTATGAGATTCAGAAATGGGAGTGAATCGAGTTCTTCGATACGGTGACCATCCTTCATCCTGAGACGGCACATGCTGTGGACCTTGTTTTTCGTTCGCTCGACGTATCCGAGGTGGACGCACGAATCCATAATATCCAGAAATTCGTGGAATTCTTCGCGCAGACGCAGCCTATCGCGGCGCCAGAAGAGAGCGACCTCACGCAAGACCACCCACTCCTTGGGGCCCGGCCTGCTGTTACTTCTATTCAATGTCCCTCCAAGCCGTGTTCCATCACCCATCTACAAAGGCGAATGATAGTGGTTGCTCAAACCTCAAGAGATGAGACATTCTGAACGAGTTTGGTTACCAACATGGGGGATGCGCTGCTGACACTCAGGGACATCGAGAGACACTACCCAGAAGGAGACCATGTCGTTCGCGCTTTGGATGGGGTCGACCTTGAACTAGAGGCCGGTGAAATCGTGATTCTGCAAGGTCCATCAGGGTCGGGCAAGACGACCCTGCTCAATGTCATCTCGGCGCTGGACATGCCGACATCTGGCGAATACATGTTCCTCGATCAGACCGTTCCCCGCGCCGATGAAGAGGTGGAGAGTAGAACCTTTGAGAACCCGGCAAGTGACGCCCTCGGAGTCATCACCGCACCCATGATTTGGTTAGTTAACGGGATGTGGGGTCTCGCTACTGCACCTAAGCGATTCTTAGATAATCGCGGACGATCGAAGGCGCTGGAGGAAATGACGACCTTCAGGAGGGAGAACATCAGTTACATCTTCCAG
Organism: uncultured Candidatus Poseidoniales archaeon; assembly: GCA_964585295.1. Lineage (GTDB taxonomy): Archaea > Thermoplasmatota > Poseidoniia > Poseidoniales > Thalassarchaeaceae > CAUZSY01. The sequence continues at coordinate 155,705 of CAZPCY010000003.1, forward strand.
TTCTTCAACCTCCTCGACGATCTCACCGTGATGGAGAACGTCCTGCTCGCGCAGGAAATCCACGGTAGTCGTGACATCAATCGCGTGATGGAATTGCTTGAACTCGTAGGGCTCCAAGGACTAGAGCAGCGCTTCCCCTCCGAGATTAGTGGCGGCCAACAACAACGAGTCGCAATCGCTCGGAGCCTTGCCAAGGCACCCAAACTCCTGCTCGGGGACGAGCCGACCGGCAATCTCGACTCTACCACGACAGATCGTGTGATGCGGGTCCTCGTAGATGCGTGTCGTCGCGAGGGAATAACCGCGATTATCGTGACCCACGATTCGAGCCTGACGAGGTTCGCAACTAGAGTCCTAACCATCGACTCCGGCCGCATAGTCGAAGACAAGCAGGGGGAAATGGCAACTGCGACCGGAAGAGCAATGCACGCTGCAGAAGGTGTCGCCATCAGCGCCAGCGAAGCGATTAGCGGAGTAGCCGGGGAGATTGGAAGCGCCGCGCGCGAGGTCGCAGCAAAGGTCCGCGAGAGCGCTGGTGGACAGGCCGTCTCTTCGGTCGGAGACAGCGTGAACAGAATCGGTGCAACCGCAGCGCGCGCTGGCGCATCTGTGGCATCGGAAGCGGCGCATCGAGCCGCCGATGTCGCTAGTGGGGTGGGCGGCGTGGTGAGCGCAGCGATCGCCAAGGTCTCTGCCGACTCGACTGAAGATGTAGTGGCTGGTCAGGATGATGAGTCGGATGGAACCGATTCGGAGAAGGATAAGGACGATTCGGGAACTGACTCGAACTGAGGTGAGCCGATGCGCCTACTGATGCGGAGAATGGTTAGAAGCCAGTTCAAGCAGGCCGGCGTGTCCATCGTCTTCGCAATATTGGTTATCTTCTCGACTAGCCTTTGCATCGCGATGGCGGAGCACGCCCGCAACGGCCAGATGGTCTTCGCGAACTTCTTCGAGGAGAGCAACCTCGCCGATCTCACAGCCACCACGTTGCCGGGGTGGACATACACGGACTCCGAACTGCTCGACGCGTGTCAGGAACTGATCGATTATTCTGATTCGCTCGATCTCGCCGTCGATGGATGCGAGACCCGTTACATCCACGACGAGTTGTTCGTCATCAACGCCAGTAAGACGATACCGATGCGCGCACACGGCATCGATTTCGCCAACGGCAACCGGGTCACGACGATCTGGCAGGAACCTGGGGAGAATTGGGGCAGGGCCCCACAAGCGCCTGGAGAGGTGATGATCGATATGCATGTGCACGAGGAATTAGAAATCTCGATCGGAGATCGAATCGTCGTTCTCTTGAACGGGCAGCAGACCAACCTGACGGTGTCAGGCTACGCCTACCATCCGAACCACCTCTACTTCATCTCAGGTCAGGGGCAGTTGCTTCCCGCAGAAGGGACCTACGCGGTGATCTACATCGATGTGGCGGAATTGACGACCGCCCTAGGCCATCCAGAGGATGCCAGAACCTCACTCCAGATCGATGTCAAGGGAACACCGGAATACGACCTGATATCGACCGCCGAGATCGAAGGTGAAAGGCTGACTAACCTGACCGCGATTTTCGCCGGCGTTCTAGAGAAGCACGGTATCGGCAATGTCAGGGTTGAGGACCGTAGCGCCATGTACTCAATCGAAATCCTGAGACAGGATCTAGAGGGGAACGAGGTGATTCTCCCATACTTCTTAGCGATTCTCTCTGGAATCTCGGCAATCGTCATTGCGGTCAGCCTCGACCGGCTGGTCCGGAGGCAGAGCAAAGAGATCGCTGTCATGCGGACAATCGGAGTCCCGAAAGAACGGATAATGCTCTCCTATCTCTCGGTGCCGATTTTCCTCGGTGGTGGAGCGGCCACGCTCGGCATACCGATGGGATTGAAGTTATCCGAGTGGATGACATCGTGGTACTTTGAGGAGCTGGTCGGCATACCAGTGGCCACCATAAACCACTATCCGGACCTCATAATATCGATTTTGGCGGGAGTGATGGCGATTCTGCTCGTCTTTGGTATAGCGCCAGCTCGTAGAGCAATGGCGATGACACCCCTCGAAGTGATGCGGAGGAATTCTTCCGAGCATGCAGGACCGGCGATCCAGACCATGACGAGCCGACTGTCGCCGACAATCAGCCTCGGAATCAGAGCGACTTTCCGCAGACCGGGGCGCCTCGCCACCACGATATCCGGCCTCGGACTCGCCCTGATGCTGCTCGGAGGCACTCTGATGATGTGGGTTGCGATGAACGACATCCTCCAAGAGGCGCATGAGAAGGACACCTGGCAGATGAGCGCCGGCTTCCATCCTCTGAATGACCAAGAGATCAGGGCTTGGGTCGAGGACAACCCACAGTACGAGGCAGAGTGGGGTTTGGTCGTGCCAGCCAACCTCTCCGGGGATGCGAAAACCATCCAATTGCATGCGTTGGAGGGCTTCTCAAAAGATGGCTCCACCACTATGCATGCATCAGTGATCGATAAGGGGAGGCTTCCGGTCGAGGGAGAACCGGTAGCGGAAGCAGTGGTCGATGGTGGCGTATACGAATTGCTTGAACTGACCCTCGGGGAGGAGGCTGAGTTCGTCGTCGGGACCGCTCCGATGCGATTCGTAATCGTCGGCGTAGTCGATGAAATGGAGCGATCACTGTGGGCTCATCACAGCGACGTGACCCGTGACCTAGATGAATTCGGGATAACGGTCCACAACATCGTCTATCTGCGGGATGGACCGAATGCTTCCGAGTCCGTGATGGATGATGCATCCATCAAGGAGGTCAAGGGCGTCTCCATAGTCGATGGCGAAGATATGAAGGAGGCATTCGACAAGGCTTGGGAGCAGCAATCCGGATTCATGATCATCTTCCTCGTCATTGGAGGAGCGATAGCCATTCTCGTATTGCTAAACACGCTGATGATCAATCTAACCGAACACGATCACGAGTTTGCTACCCTGAGGATCCTTGGCGCTTCATCAAAGCGCCTCGGCGCGGTGCTTACTGTTGAGCATCTGACTATAGGTCTGCTCGGAGGATTGGTCGGATTCCTCTGTTCCGCCATGATGGCTGTTGGATTCTCCGCCTTGCTCAAGACTTGGGCGTTCTACATGGTGATCCCAATCAACTATCCTCTCGGCCTCTTGGTCATCTTGTTCATCCTCGTATCGGCGATGATGGTCACGCCTCTAGGAATTGCCAGACTCCGCCGGATGGATCTCGTCGAGTTTGCGAAATCAATCGAATGATCTAGTTTCGACGCGGATTCAACCTGCTGTTCGATGCTAGGATACTGTTATGCAATCTCAATGGTCTGGGCGGGCATTGGGTGCCAAATCCTGCACAACTGAACTGGTCAAGATTCGGCTGTATCTTGTCGATCTTCACCGCGGAAGAACTCCATGCTCTCCTTGAACAACGCCTCCTTGCGGCGACGCTTGTTGGTCCTGACATGCAGCGCGGCCAGCACGACTATTATCCCGATGATTACGGGTATGGCCGCCTCTGCATGATAGCGCTCCATGAACTCGATTATTCCCTGCGCAGTGTAAGCCCAAGTGATCGATGCCGCCGCGCCTCCGATGAGGCAAGCGGCAAGCACGCGCTCGAAGCGCATCCTCGCGACCAGACCAAGCATCGCGCCAACCAGCACTCCAGATGCCATGAACGGAATCCAGACGAACACGATTAGACCGAAGAATCCCCACCTATCGATTCGCTGGCGATTCTCATGGGCTACGAATTCAATCGACGAGATGATGTCACCGACGAACTGATTCTGGAGCAGGGTGCCAGCGATGCCCTCCTGCTTCGCTACATACGCTTGTTGTCCTTCCGTTAGACCCTTGATGGCATCTTGGCTCTCCACTCGGCCGGCAGCCGCCCTGTCGGCTAGAGTTTGGACCTCGTTCGATGCGCTTACCCTAACCACGCGATCACCGAGCAACCCCTCGAGATTGCCGGTGATGTGCTCCTTGATCTCTCGCTGCACCTCCTGATGGGTCTTCTTCTCTCGGAAGAACTGGAGCCTCTTGCTAGAACGGTAGATGACCCGAACGAACACGGCGTGATCATCCGACATCACCACCGTGCCTTTGCTCTTCTTCAGGTCGTTCCGTCGGAAGTAGTCTTTCAGGCAATCGCGAACCGCATCCTCAATTCTCGCATATGTGTTCAGATCCTCAAAGAAGGAGGTGTAGTCATCCACCAGCATCGGATTCTCCATTGACACGTCAGGAGAAGCCGCTCCATCGATACCCGTCGCCAACAGGTCTGCCGCGCCTCCGTGAGGGTTGCTCGGGTTGGACTTCAGTTGCAGCGGTCGCATCTCGCCGAAGATCGCGAACTCCTTCAGCAGATCTCGGATGAATGCGGTTTTGATCTCCTTTGGATTGCTGTACGAACGATGTGTAATCACATACGGGACATAGACCAGTACGGAGAGGTCCTTCTCCCGGATCTGCATCTCATCGCTCTCGACCTCTAGATGCAACTTCAAGGCGGTCTTGCCGACCGTCCGATGGATCAAACGGCTCAGTTGTTCGTGCGAGAGGATGTCGTCGGACTCGCGATGGTAGAATCGGTACATCAGCGGGTACTGCACGAATAGGAAGAACACCGACATCATCAGAGAGACAGCAGCCATCCACCACGGAGGCACTCCGGCCGAGCCGCCGGCAAGCATCGCAGTCTCGCGGCCACCGCCCCACTCGGCGAGCATGAGGGCAATCCCCCATCTGCCCAGGTCCTGTGTCGTCCAGCAGGATCTCGCACCATCATGCTCTACCTCCGAGGTCTGCTCGGTCGTTCCCTCTGAGAACAGGCTGCCGAGGCTTCGCGTCTCTATGTGCGCCTCGGCATCGATGGAATCGACGAGTTCGCGGCCGGCGAGACTCGAACGGAGCGGATGACTAGCGTTCGTCAGGTTCGCGAGGGTCGCATTCATCCCCGACGCATCGTAAAGGTCGATTGACAGGGTGTAGGCTCCATCCATCAACGGTGGTTCACCGGCCGGTCGGTGGTTGACGGTGACGATAACGGAAGGGCTTCCGGATTCCAGATCTATCTCCGTGGCGCTTGGTTCCATCGAGCCTTCGCGAATCAAATCCACGATCATAACCGCATCCAAGCTATCGTTCACGTTGTGAGAGCCGACCCTGATCCTCTGCTCCTCGTCGACCCAGACATTAATCCAGATGTTCTGCGAGTTGTCGACGCACTTCTCTCCGGGGTCTAGGATGGTCCCGGAGAGGTTGTGGTCGGCTCCAATCGAATCGGACAGGAAAGCGCCGCTGGATGTGGCGAAGATGATGCCCCAGTAGATGACTCCAATCACCAATCCGGAGATCAGCACTACATCAGCCAGATCGCGGGGGAAGCGGCGCTTGACTCCTGTCCGGCGCTCACGTATCCGGTCGAGTTCCTTGTCCAGCCGATCGCGAGCCTGCGCTTGATCGATCTCCTCGTTCCTAATCACCCCATCTCGGTCGATGTCGAGACGCTCGACTGCGGCTTCCTCGGCGAGTATCGAGACAACCTGATCGCCTTGTTCATCCTCGCCTCCCGTGGGGGTTCCATGTGATGATGGAGCCGCCCCATCGGTACCCTCCTCGGCGCCCATCGGACCGGCACGCTGCGTCTGTCCTCATATCGGTTTGGCCGCCGATGGCCACGCATTCCATGGGTAATTGACTCAGAAGGGGCGGAATCTGGCCGACATGAAAGCGACAATGTTGAACAGCGCCACCACTCCTCTAGGGGCGATGACCCAGCATGCGCGACCGACCTCGACGACCCTTCTCGTCCTGATGCTGACCGTCTCGCTGCTGGTCGGCCTTTCGGCGTCGAATCATAGCCCGGATTCTAGAAACGGCCATCATAACGCAGCAGAGGAAGGAAAATACAACCTCAACGGCCACTTGATTGAGGAACTTGATCGAGCCGCTACCGCGGCCCGCAGCGGCGCCACCGCATGGTCCTTGGAGACTGTCGATTCGTACGGGGATGTCGGTAACCACGCAAGCATGGTGCAAGCATCTGATGGAACGATCTGGGTGTCGTACAGGAACGGCGAGGATTTGTGGGTAGCCTGGCAGGAAGGAGGGGGTTGGAGAAGCCAAGAGGTCTACAGCTTTGGTGACACCGGGCGATACTCCCGCATCGCCTTGGATGGCTCGGGCAATCCAAGGGTCGCTCACTATGACAACACCAACGGGGTGATGCGAATCTCTCGCCACGATGGAAACTCCTGGTCGACCGTCACCGTAGCACCAGGTGAGGACTCGGGGGACCAGAACCCATACAACAACATCGGCCGCATTGGCTTCGCCATCGGCAGTGATGGTGACGAACACTTCTCCTTCATGACCGGGGATGAGGATTTGGCTTACGCTCACTACGATTCGTCCACTCTCGCGTGGACGTACGATATCGTCGACGACGGTCGGGGTGAATGGGAGACGAGAACAACTTGGTCGACCGTCGGCCAGTGGAGCACCTTGGTCCTAGATGGAAGCGGTGCTCCCCACATATCCTACGAAGCAGCGCAAATCAATGGCCGGGAGGATCCGGTTCAGCAGCAGACCTATCTTTGGTGGCATGAAGCCCTTCGCCACGCTGTGAAGGGAGGCGGGTCCTGGAATGTCGAGGATGTGATTAGCAACGACACCGATGACTTCTGGACGGAGTATGAGTGGTCCTCGATGGCCTTCGATGGAAGCGGTATCCCTTCGATTGCCTACCAGAATATCAGCGGCACCGATTCGGTCTGGATCGCCGAGCACAGTGGAGGATCTTGGAATGTCGAGGTGGTTCATGAGGGATATGTGGGTGGCCACATCAGGCTCGCCTTCGATCCCACGAGCGGCAATCGTGTGATTTCGACCTACAACACCTCATCGAAGGACCTCGCGCTGTTGCGGGAGGATGGGGGATCGTGGACCTATGGCACCGTGGCAAGGAGTGGCGATGTGGGGATGTTCAACGACATCATAGTCGAAGCCGACGGAGATGAGATACTAGTCTATTACGACAACGACGAGGACGACCTCATCCTCGCCACACCAGGTATCGACAGCGACGGTGACGGGATCGTGGATGAGCAGGACAGGTGCCCGAACTCGGCGGCAGAGGAGTACGTCGACGACACCGGCTGTGGATGGATCGGTAGCGTGGTGACGACCCCGACAGATGATGACTGGGGTTACATCGATGTGCAGCGCGCGAGTGACGGGACGCTTCATCTAGCCCAGATGCGAGGATACATCCCAGGCGAGACGCGCTGCCATTATGAGGCTTCGAATGAGAGCGGGAACTGCGACTTGCGCTACTACGCTGGAGATGCTGACGGGGTCTGGTCGAATCCAATCACCGTCGATTCCACTGATGAGGCTGGTCGCTACCTTGACGTCGATCTCGATTCCAACCAGCACCCTTGGATAGCATATATGTCGATTGAGAAGAGGACATCGTGGAACAGCGTCAATGGCTCTTCGGCCAAGGTGGCTGTTCCGACGAGTGCCACGACATGGAGGATCGATACCCTTGACAGCGGCAACTCCACCGGTTGGTACACTGACGTCGCACTCGACGGGTTGGGTAACGCCGCTGCCGTCTGGCGCGACGCCGAGGATTCGATGGTCCGGATCGGCAGATACGATGGATCGACTTGGAGCACCTCCGACGTCAGGGTGAACGCAACCTATCCGAGGGTCGGATACGATGCCTCGGGAGCGCTCAATGTCCTGCACTACAGCAACGATGTGCAGAAACTGCGACTAGCCGTGGAGAACGGTAGCGCCTGGGACAACATCGACCTCTTTGATGGAGAGGTCGGATTCTTCCGTCCCGATATGACCACCGATGCAGATGGGCATCTCTGGATCGCTTTCCAGAGGGGCAGCGACACCATCGGGGCATCCACCTGTGATGGTGATCGTGAGTGCGCGATCATCCTGATGGAGGTGGACAATGGCAGCGTTATCTCTACCCGAGTCGTTGGTGATGCCACCTCAACCACTGGAGTCTACCCCTCCGTCGACATAGACGATGCGGGGAGGCCACATGTGGCGTGGTACGATCCTGCGGAAGATGGTATCCGCGTCGCCGCGGAGGGTCCATACGGCTGGGAGGATGTCGTCGTCGTTCATCAAGAGGGATACGGCAACTACGCCGATGTCGTCGCCGACGAGAACGGCTGGGAGCATGTGTTCGGATACACTTACTCCGGCAACCAGACGCTTCTGCAGGCGAAGCGGATTCCGACCGAACAGGATCATGATCTCGTCGCCGATGGGGAGGACGAATGTCCGAATACCGCCTTCGGCGAGGAGGTCGACAACAAAGGTTGCAGCGACTCACAACTCGACGATGATGGGGATGGCGTCTCCAACACCGACGACCAGTGTCCATGGACGTATTCGCATGAATCGAATCAGGTCAATGCGTTGGGTTGTGGCCCAAGCCAACGCGATGAGGACGGCGACGGAATCGTCGACTCGATTGACCAGTGCGCCGGTACGCCTGCGGGAGAGACTGTCGATTCCAAGGGATGTGAGTCAGCTAGACAGGACGACGATTCGGACGGAGTGATGAATCCGGCTGATCAATGTCCAGACACTCCACATTGGGAGCGCGACTTCGTCGACCTGAGCGGTTGTGGACCATCGGAGCGCGACACCGACGGCGATGGCATCCTCGACGATCAGGACGCATTCCCGAACGATGCTACCCAGCAACTGGACTCCGACCTAGACGACTACGGCGACAACGCATCCGGATTCCAGCCCGATGGTTGTCCAGACATCCCGGGTGAATCCACGACCCCAAAGTTCGGGTGCCCAGACATGGATGGAGATGGAATAGCGGACGAGGACGATGACGACCGAGACGGCGATGGCGTCTCGAACGCGGATGAGACCGAGGCTGGAACCGATCCGAGCGATGCGAGCGACAAGCCGTCCAGCAGCGATGGGGATGGAGGATCCTCAGGCGATGGCAGCGGTGATGGCGGAGACGGGGGCGGAGACCAACCAAGCGAGGAGAGCGAATCCGGCAGCGTTCTGATGTACGGCGTGCTGGGAGGCGGTGCTCTGCTTCTGCTGGGAGCCATATTCGTCCTCACGATGATGTTGCGCGGAGGTGGAGCGAAGACCGGTTCACCGGTGCAGCAAGCGGTGCAGTCTGCGGGTTCGGCAGCCTCTGCCCAACAGACCGGACAGATGATTCCGACCGGTAAGTCGTGCAACCACTGCGGCGCTGTTCAAGTCGTGCACATTCCCGCATACGGGGCCGACTTCTGCAACAACTGCCAGAATTACACCTGACACCTGTGGTCGAGAGAAATCCTGCAACAAACCACAGTCCACCAACCGTAGAGCAGTCGGAGCAATGCCGAAAGGCTTGGACTTAGAAGACTCATCATCCGAGGAGCGGCTGCTCCAATTCCTTGGATGTTGAATCGTCACGGTACGGGGCAGGTGTTGATAGGCAGGGTGCTGAGCGGGGTGCATGACCGACACCATCGCTAAGGATGTCGTAGCAGCGGTGCACTACACGGGGACGCTTGATGATGGAGAGATTTTCGACAGCAGCCGCGAACGGGACCCATTACACTTCCTAGTTGGCCATGGCAACATGATCCCTGGCTTCGAGGAGGAGATGATGGGTGCCACGGTAGGGGAGAAGCGTACCTTCACCTTGGAACCTGAGCGCGCCTACGGTGAGCACGATTCAGAGGGAGTGCAGAAGTTGCCAAGGAGCGCGTTTCCCGATGAGATGCCGATTGAGGTCGGCCTTAAGTTGGCTGCTGAGACCGAGAGCGGCCCTCTTCCCTTCACAATCCGCTCTGTCGATGGTGATGAGGTCACCATCGATTTCAACCATGATCTGGCAGGCAAGTCCCTGACCTTCGAGGTCGAGGTGATGGAACTGCGCGCCTCGACCGACGAAGAGCGCGCGCACGGGCATGTCCACGGACCCCACGGACATCACCACTGAAAGTGGCCATCGAGCGCTGGGTTCATTGCCGGACGCTCAGCGCCATCGGTCTGAAGCAGGGGTCGCCAAGCTTGGTCAACGGCGCTGGGTTTAGGTCCCAGTCCTCAATGGTTCACAGGTTCAAATCCTGTTCCCTGCACCAACTCACCACTATTTCTTAGGTTCTAACGAGGCAGTGCGAGTGAAGATTCGAATCGGCACGGTGTCGATGAAGGAGACGCTCAACTGGGCGAGGTGCAGGTCACTCGGCCCATACGGTCATAGGTGGGTCGATACCGAAAGATTACGGGTGGTGGGAGAATGGCACGCATCGGCATCCTTGGCCTCGGCAACTGGGGCACAGCGCTGGCACGGGTCTGGTTGCAGGAGGGGCACACCTTGCACGGTTGGACCATCGAAGAGGAGGTCTATGCGACTCTGATGGAGAGCAGCGTGAACGAGAAGTACCTGCCAGGCGTGGTTCTCAAAGGCCTCAACGCCACGATGCGAATCGATGATGTCACGCAAGAGTGCGAGATCATCGTCCTCGCCCTCCCATCTAGCGTTGTGCTTCGGGTCGTGGATGACCTGATCCCACATCTTCGTCCATCGCATCTCCTCCTCGATCTGGCGAAGGGACTCGCCCCTGAGGAGGAGGAAGCGCCGCAGATCTCGGTCGCGATTGAGCGGCGCCTTCGCGACAGCGGACGATCGAATCCTGTCGTCGTATTGACTGGCCCGACAATCGCCCCCGAGGTTGCGAGCGGCGTAATGACGACCGCTGTCGTCGCCTGCGAGGAGAAGGGGATCGCAGAGCGTCTAGCTGCTCGCCTCACAACAGAGACGCTGGTCCTCTCTCCAGCCCAAGATCCGAAGGGAGCTGAACTCTGGGGCGGCTACAAGAACACGGTCGCTCTTGCCTGTGGCATCGTGGATGGCTTGGCCGGCAGCCTCGGCGGTGACAATCTGAAGGCGGCTCTATTCGCAGTCGGATTCGCGGAAGGGAGACGATTGCTACCTGCGCTCGGCGCTGAGACGGAGACGGCGATCGGACCCGCGGGCTTGGGTGACATGTTCGTCACCGCAACCAGCCCGTCGAGCCGGAACCGGACGCTCGGTGAGAAGTTAGGTTCGGGCAAGACACTGGAGGAGGCGCTCAGCGAGATGCACATGGTCGCCGAAGGGGTTCGGGCGGCGAGGATGTTCCGTTCGCGAGCAAAGTCTCTAGGCATCGATACGCCGTTCCTCGGCGCGCTCTGCGCGCTGCTCGACGGAGACATGGAAGTCAGCGTGGCGGTTCGTGCCATGCTGGAATCGTGACCAGTACCTCAGAACATCGTCGAACTCTAATCCGATCTCGGTTCCGTGGGGTTCATGTCCCCGACACCATCCCTAGCTTTTGAGGCGAGGACATGGGAGCGGAGGATCTAACCGCGTTTGAGAAGCGGCTGCTCGCTTGGATTGCATCCTCCGACTTTGAGAAGGTCCCGTGGTCGACACACCGTGCAGCGAAGGCATTCGAAGTCGATGAAGCAGAAGTCTACCAAGCGCTCTCCGCCCTCACCGAGAAGGTGCCGCACAACATCTACATCCACTACAAGGACGGCGCGATCAGAATCGTCGCGGACGCCGTCTGAGGATGGGAACGCAGCATCGATCAAGTCAAGTTCCACATTCTAGATGACTTCGTTTGACATTCGCCATCAGGTGATCTAGTCGCGGAATCGGGGATAGAAGGGGCCTCTCCTTCGGAACGTCGAGTGCAAGACTCCCTTGAGCACCTGCTTGGAGAATTGGAACCAAGCCTTGCTGGTGCGTATTGGGTGAATGATGAATTTCAATGGGTTACCCCAATCTTGGATTGGATACATCAACTGGCCCAGCATGCCTTCTGGCAACTCGTCATCGACGCCATAATTCTCCGGGCGCTTGTCCTCAGGCATGTAATACGTCCCGAACATGATGTCCCAAAGAGGTAGGAATCCGGAATAGTTCGAGCAGTGCGCCTCCTTCTCGTTGGCGTGGTGCCAATGGTGGAACTCAGGCGTTTGGATCAGGCGATGCAAGGGTCTCAGATTCCAACTCACATTGGCGTGTAGGAACAGTCCCGTGATGATTTGTAGGGCGGCGAGGATGCCACTGGTCTCCGGATTGAAACCAGCGAAAATCAGGAAGAAGAACCCGGGTCCCACCAAAGCGAAATCCATTGGATGCACGCGGAACCCACTAATCCAATCCATGTGTTCTGGCGAGTGGTGAATTGCATGGAACTTCCACAGTTCAGGAACCTCATGGTACCAACGATGCGCCCAATATCCAAAGAAGTCGAATAGGACAAAAGCGACGATTGGTTGCAGGTAATTAGGAATCATTTCCACGAGGCCTAGTTGAGCCACCAATAGGCCAAGAACCCAAGTGAATGAGAATAAACTGATGATGACTGCGAAGATGATGCCGAACACGTTGAGGAACGGCTGCGACAGAGCATATGTAACATCGAGAGTCCACTTTGGTCTCCTGACATTCTGTCCCTTGTGCCGAGGGAATATCTTCTCCATCGGAACGACGAGGATGAATAGGATAATAATGACGAACAGGGACTCAAATTGATAGTACCAAAGTGAGAAACCGACAATCGACAATACGACTATTCTACCCAACAACATCCAGTACCATGCTGGTGGGTTCTCTTCCTTCCGGACGGCGTATACCACGCCGTACTCATCTATCTGAACTGGTTCCAGATTGTTGATTAAACGAGGTGGAGTTCTGTTATCGAAGGTCATTTGCCGAAGAACACCACCAATCCAGTTATCATCGGATATTCGATTGTTTATTTCAACCAACCTTCTCTTTGTCTCAAAACTCGACTTCACCGATGCTTCGACAGGAGTATTCAACGTTCTCAACGACTACTGCCTGACAGCGGAGGGGCTATGTGCGGAAGCCTGTGTCCGGACACCATGACGGAAGGCATGGAGAAGGACGAGTGCTGGTTGGGAACAGAGGATGGCGATTGGATGCAACTCAACGGATGCGATGTGAACATGAGCATCGCTCGGAGGATGCAGCGTACCGTACTCCGAGGCGGCGAGGGCGACGATCTTGAGGACGAGGGTGCCGAGAGTGCTGAGTACACCGTCACCGGCAAGATGGACATCGAGACCTATCGTCAGGTGATGGCGGTCTTTCGAGGGGGTCAGCCGCACTTCCAGGATCCGATTGAGGAGCGCAGGATGAAGGTCGTCTTCTCGAACATCGAGTACTCCAGTGGCACCGGAGAATACATGTTCAAACTAATCGAGGATTGCGACGACCAAGCAGCCTCTTGAGCGATTTCTGCTCCAACCCCTAGTAGGTTCAATCCAAAACGGACTACCTTTCGAATCCTTTCGGTCGAAAGGGTACCCTTGCGACACCCATCAATACAGAGTGACAGGATTGCGATTATAGCGTCCGCCAAGGGGTGAGAATGCCCCACCAGGTAGGCTTCCTAGGGGTGTCATCCATGAAGCGACGCCGAAGCGCAAGTGAGAGTTGATCGATCACAGCAACGGCTGCGAACATCACTATGATTAGGGCCAGCACCCTATCGTAGAGGCTGAATGGCGAGAGGTAGAACGTCAAGTACCAACCGATTCCTCCGGCACCCACCAGACCGATGACCGAACCGTGTCGGACATTGTATTCGAACATGAAAAGCGTCTGGCTCAGCAAGGCGTTTCCCGCCTCTGGGATGGCAAAGTAGCGAGCAACTTGCCAGCGAGGCAGCCCCATCGCTAGAGCCGCCTCGACCGGCTCCTTCGATATCCCCTCAAGTGCTTCGTACTGCAACTTACCCAGATAACCGATGGTGTACATCGTCATCGCGAGCACTCCAGCCAATGGCCCTATCCCGACCAGGATGACGAACACCAAGGCCCAGACGAGGGATGGCAGTACGCGCAGCGCGGCGAGCAGTTGCCGGGTCGCATGGGCGACCGATGGAGGAGCAAGATTTGTGGCGGCCAGTGTTGCAAGTGGCAGTGACAGAATAGCGCCGAAGAGGGTCGACAGGAAAGCAATCTCGAGAGTTTGGGTAAGTCCGTGAACTGCTGGGCTGCAGAGCCAGTCAGCCTCAAAGGTGCAAGGTGGGGATGCCCAACCTGCCCGTTGGGTTACGACCCTCCAGTCAGGTGGCCACGCCTCCTGCGATATCACGACGAAGTTCGACCACGCTGAAGATAGGCTCGAAGCGGTGATTCCTAGATGCCTGATTGCGACCCATGCGAGGAACAGCAACGCGATGTTGACGATGATGCCTGGTCGCTTGCGCAACAGCATCAGGCCTGACGACAGTACGCTTCCCCCAGAGGAAATGGGGTCCCTCGAAGCTTCACTCATGCTCAGTCACCTCCGAGCACCGGCAGGGCCCCCATTGAAGATACTGGGGCTTCGATTTCGTCCGATTCGACATCGTGCAGTCGACCACCCCTCAGATTCAGCAATCGGTCACAGAATGTCGCCGCGCGGACCGGATTATGGTCGACCATCAGGATTGCAATCCCGTGTTCGTCGGCGAGGCCGCGGAGTAGCCCGATGATCTCCAGTGCCGTCTCCGCATCCAATTCGCCTAGGCACTCGTCGGCAAGCAGCAATGATGGCTGCTGAACCATCGAGCGGGCGATTGCGACCCGTCGCTGCTGGCCGCCGGAAAGCCGGTTGACCGATTCAAGTGTCCAACCTCTGAGGCCGACCGCCTCAATCGCCGTCCGGGCGGACTCGCGGATCTCGCGCGCCGGCAGCGAGAGCAATGTCTGCCAGAAGGGCGCCCGAGGCAACGCGCCCATGATTACGTTGTAGCCAACGGTTCGGTGCTGCACCAATCCGAGCCGCTGCGGAATCAAACCAACCTCGCCGCGACCCGGGCGAGGGGCGCCACCAACCAACACTTCTCCGTCGAGAGGAGGGGTCAAGCCGGCAATCGTGCGCAATAGCGTCGTCTTCCCCACTCCGGATCTTCCCGTCAGTCCGACAATCTCACCCGGATCGATTCGCAATTCGACGGCTTCGATCAGGGGTGTGTCACGGTCGAAGCCTATCGATGCGTTACACATCCGCAGAGGCGCATACTCTCCACCTTGCCCATCGGGAGAGGATTCGTTGGAAGCCACCATAGCGAGCCTTCACCGAGTTTCCTCATTCAATCCATCACCGTTGGAACTTAGGCGTTGTACTTCTCATCGAAGTAGGTGGTGATTCCAGGGATATTGCTGATGGCTGAACTGTACGAACCTAGGTGCCCTTCCGTGGTCACCTTGACGAGGCCTGGGGTCTCCAGAACATCCTCTAGAATCACGGATCCGTTCGCATCGCTATTCAGAGCGAGCAGCGCTTTCTGCAAATCGGCCACGGTCTGCGCTTCAAGATTCGGATTCACCATCACCGGATGGGTGGGGATCATGCCGAAGTGCGGCTCAAGCATTCTATATGCAGAGCGATTGAGGCACCATACCTCACCGGTGCAGTGGTCCTCGTAGGAAGTTGTCTTCACGAAAGCGACATCGCCCCCGCCCTCAGTCATACATCGGAAAGCTCCTACGTAGCCGTAATAGAGATCTCCGCTAGCTGGGATACTGGCGTTCTCGAAATGGTTCTCAATCGTCGTCCGTAGGCTCTCGATGTCCGATGAATTCCCGCTAACATCGACCATTCCCGCACCAATCATGTAACCCATCGGCATCAACATGCCAGCCGACTTTAGCCAGCCGGTGTGACACGAATTCCGACCAGCCAGATCCTCAAGTGACTGGATGTCGCTGTCGTTGCGAACCCAAGCCGCAGCGGTGTAATGGGCACTGCCGTCAATCTTCTGGTCGGCTACGATAGCCTCGATTCCATGCTGCTTCCAAGCGACCCAAGCGGCGCCGCCATCGAGGAAAGCGAGGTCAGCGTGGCCGAATCGGAGTGCCTCGATTGCAGCTCCGTCGTTCGAGATTGGGTAGACCTCGACGGATCGATCGAGTTGCTCGGACAGGAAGTCGGCGAGTGTCTGGGGATTCTGGTCAGGGTTCTCGTAGTCGTCCTTGACCTTGTAGGCGATTCGTATTGGATCCTCCTTTGAGGACTCATCCCCTACGCAACCGACGGTGCTGCTGAGAAGAATCAGGAACGAAATCAATCCGATGGAGAATCGTTGGCGCAACAGCATCCCTTCACCTTACCGTGTGGGCGTTTTCAAGGCGCCCTGAAATCGCTCGGTTAGCATCCTCTGTATAAATGTGAGTCCGCTCATTTCAGGGCAGCCTGAACCATCATACTGCTTTCTGTAATAGAACTATGAAATCGATTCTCTCAGGTCGCTTCCATCCACGCAGTCACGGTGTTCTCAGCCCATGGATCAGCGTAGAAACGGTTCTCACCGGGCTCGATGATGGTCAGCACCCTAACCTCACCCCCCCACATCGGCCGGTAGACTGTCAGGACCTCGGCCCCGGTCCTCTCTCCGAGCAGGTCGAAGGTGATCACGCGGCGCTCGTACCGCAGTTCCTCCCCTGCGTACTCGTGCGAGTCGACGGCTATCCTCTCGATTCGAACTGAATCGAACGAGATGAAGTCATCCAAACTCGCCGACGCTTGCCGGAGTCGCTCATCGTCCTGCCCGGTTGCCTCCGACATAACCGCCACCCAAGCAGCACTGCCGTACGGGGATACCGCTCCGGGCATTCGAACATGCGTCGCAGTCAAGATGGTCCCATCAACCTCGACCCAGGAAGATTCGGTCGACGACGGCCATGCCGGAGTCTCATCGTCGGGAAGCGCGACGCCCCAAGCGAGTGGTGCGCTCGGCGATGAGACAGGGACCATCGCTACAACAATCAGAGTTGAAATCACCGCGAAGGAAGTGAAGCTGTTCGCCTCGGTGCGACTGGACCAAGAACCATCCCGCAATCTCTCCAAGCAGAGAAGTGCCGAGTTCACCGCTATCGAGACGAACAGGGCCAGCAAGAAGGGCCAGGCGAAGGGAGCGATGCATGCTAGAATCGTCACCAGAGCGAGACCCGGGTCAGCTCGGAGAAGGTCAATGGGTCGCGGCACATCGGGATGTCTCCGAGTCGCGAACCATACGGATCCGAATGCGACCAATCCCGGACCTAGTCCGGCCATCAACATCCCCGAAGCATCCACGCTCCGTCCTCGGCCTCGATGGTCTTGAATCGCACGCTGCATGAATCGCCGAGGGATGCGCTCAAGGCGCAACCCTCGGTCCACCGACCGTGTCGAAGGCCCGCCTAACACTCCGCGGCGTCAGCCATCTCCATCATCTTGGCAGGAGAGCCGAAGCGAGAAGTAACCATGCGGCAGGCGGCCGAGTTATCCGCGGGGTCGAGGCGATAGATCTGACATTGGACGCCGGTGTCGTACTCGGCCTCGCTGGGCCGAACGGCGCTGGGAAGACGACGCTTTTGAGGATCATTGCGGGCATATTGCCATCCTCCCAGGGGCGCATATCCGACGACGGAATGCATCGGACTAACGAAGCATCACAGGTCGCCGCGCGCGCACGTATCGGATTCATGCCGGAGCGAGTCGGTTGGAGCGGCGTCGGCACTCCGTTGACATCTCTCTCGCGCATCCGGAGCATGCGACCGAGTGGACGCACCGCAATGGAGGCTCTCGATCTAGTCGGGCTCGCCAGTCGAGCACATGACCCCCTAGTGACCCTAAGCCAAGGGATGAGACAGCGTCTTTCGCTCGCATCGGCACTGCTCGATGACCCCGATCTGCTGCTGCTCGACGAACCGATGAACGGTCTTGATCCGGTCGCTCAGGCGGCATTCAGGCGAATGATTGCAGAGCGAGCAGCCGGCGGTTGCAGCGTGATTGTTTCCAGCCACCAGTTGAGCGACCTAGAACGAATATGCGAAGAGGTGGCAATCCTCGATCGAGGCAGACTCATCGCCCACGGTTCGTTCACCGCGGTCGAGCAGGCGCTCGATGTCGGACAACATCTGATTATCTCGGGCACAGGACCTGACCCTCAAAACCTCGTTCGCGACCTCTACCCCGACGCCAGGATAGAGGAGATGTCAGACGAGAACGAAGATTGCTGGTCGTATCGCCTCACGAGGCACAGCGTAGCATGGAACACCGAGATGAGGGCGAGCCTGAACGAAGCGCTGATCCAGAGTGGGCGGCGAATCCACCATTTGGAGAGAGCGCCTCCTGACCTCGAGGCGCTGCTCCGGGAGGCGACCGGGCAAGAGGACGGCCTAGCCCTCAGGGAGGTGGAGGAGGAATGAATCTACATCGGCTCTCTACGATCGGGGGCATAGTCCGGCTCGACGCAGGGCAGCGGCTTCGCTCCCTTAGGATGGTGGTTCTCCTGCCACTGCTGGCGCTGTTCATCTGTGGAGCGGCTTGGGGGTTCTCGGATCCAGATGCCGACCTTCCATCCTCGGTGCCGGCCGATACTCCGGAATCTGTTCTCTACCTCACTAGTCTTTTCGTCCTTTTCTCAGCTACTCTCGGAGTAGTTCTGATCGGCTTCGACGCAATCTCCAGACCGCGCTTGACGGGGGAATTGGCAATCGAGCTAGCCCAACCTGTTCGAAGGGTCGATCTCGCACTCTCGCATCTCCTAGCCGTCTGGTGGTCGGTCTTCCTCCCTACCGCCGTTCTCTCAGGGGTTGCCATCCTGCTCGTTCACCATCAGATGGGGCAATGGCCGACAATCCAATCGGCGGTTCTGTGGTTCGCAGCCACCGCTCTGCTACTACTCTGGTATGCGAGTCTGCAACTCATCGCCTCGATGACGGCTCGCGACTTCGGATCAGCGGTGACGGTGGGTGTCGCGACCTGGATGCTATTCACCTTGATCTGGTTGCTCGTAACTGTCGTGCTCGCGACGCTGCTCGGAGTCGAAGCGACCGATACCACCGACCCCATTTATCGAGCCTTTGCGGCGAAGGTCGACCTACTATCACCGAACGGAGTGTACCAGCTGATGCTACAGACCACGCTCGCCCCGACCGAGAGACCGCTCGTCGCAACTCATTGGATCATCGCAGCAGCGACCGCTTGGACCGCTGTGCCGACCATAGTGTATCTGCGCCTCTTCCAACGTCTCTCCCCCTGACAAGGAAGCTGCCCCTTCAGAAACACGTACCGCAGAACAGAATCCTGCGATGGCTGCCCTTCTGCCGCTACAGCGTGGGGTCATGCTCATGAAGCGACCCATGGGTCGCCTGCGCGATGACGACTGCGCAATTCGGACGACTGCCCCTCTGGCTCGCACCCCTTCTGATTGCTTCGATGCTGCTCTCACCGCTCATGGGGTCGCCGGATCACAGCACTAATCGTCTCACCGAGGAGGAGCCGCGCACCGATTACTCTTCGCCGACCGGTCTCGAAGCGGCATGCGGCTCGCTCACCTTTGAAGACATGTTCAACTACAGTTTCGCCACCTTCGACGTTGACATCAACGACGATTGGCAAAGCGCATGGGTACAAGCGACCGCCTATGTGAACGACACGCTATCCGACCAGGTCCGCACCGATCTCGACTGGCTGTTCGGCGACCAGAGCCTTCCCGGCGGTGATAATGGATGGCTCTCGACCGATGAACGAGCTGGGACTGAGACTGTTGGTCGAGATTGTGTCGAGGAGACCCACACTAGACTCGGATTCCGGGCTGGGCCGGTGCACAGAGGAGGAGTAGGAGTGGACTGGCGGAACTCATCGTGGTCTAACGATGATGGAAACATGGTTCTGGAGGAGTGGAACCTACTGCCCGTGAACCACCCCAACTGGCGCAATTGCCAGCATCTGGGAGCGAGTCCCGACTGTCGAGAGATACCAGTAGAGCCGTTGCAGGGGCGCAATTGCGACGACACGACCGCAGATTCGCCAAGCCTCGATGAGTGCAAGCTGGTAATCTGGTTGAATGGGACCATTAAGTGGCAATCGATGAGCGACACCGACCAGTTCACCATCGCCATGAACATGACCAACATGACCCACGCGCAACTGGCCTTCACCTTCCCCCCGAAGACTGGCACGCATCCAGACACCGGTGCTGCGACGCCGCTTCGCGTAGCCATGTTTGAGGAGTGCGACGGTAGAATGGTGGATGAGGATCCGAACAACGATGGGTCCTCTCCGTCAATCGGCGGATGCCAGAACAACGGTGGTCTCAGTCATTCGACTGAGATGATTGACGATGCTGGTGAGCAGAGGCTCCGTCTTACCGTCGATGCAACCTACGACTTCGCCGACTGGCCGACCGGTCAGGACATGTTCATCGACATGACGACCGAAACGCCACCGCCGAACGATCCGCCGGTCTGGACCAACGAAGCACCGGCCGAAGGAGATATCATCCCAATCGTACGCGGACAGGGCCAGCCATTCATGCCGTGGTCCGCTCTGACATCTTGGCTCAACGATGAGGCGGGGGTGGCGAATCTGGATGTCACCTGTAGTGGCCCGATCACATGGGGCGTCGCCACCGCCGCCAACGGGGATCGCACGGTCAATGTCCCTTCCACGAGCGACCAAGCAACGGTCTCCTGCGAAGCGTTGGATGACATCCAACAGTCAAGCGGGATGCGAAATTGGACCGTCGCGGTCCCATACGAGGTGTCTTCTGCCAACTCGACTCTATCCAACCCGCATATCATCACCGTGTCTCCTGAATCAGGAATGGGGGCGATGAGCGTCACCGTTCGCTTGTTGCAGGATGGTGTCGAGGTCGGCACCGCGACGCAACAGGTCGATGGCTCGGCGACATCCTTCTCCATCGCGACAAACGCCGCGACACCGGGCGATGTTTCGGTCGAGACCATGGTCTCGGGCGTGGGGATATTATCCTCCAGTCTCGCCCATGATGTCACCCTTGCGAAGGAAAGCTCCCCTCCTTCGATCACCATCAGCGAGACGACTTGGGATGGTACATCATGGAGCGCTCGAGGCCAGTTCAGCGATCCAGATGGCGAGGAAGTGACCTTCACCATCAAAATCGGAGAAGCCAGTGGAGGGACAATCATAGTCACCGGCAACACATGGCAATCGCAATCGATCGATTTCGAATTGGAGGATGAGGGAACCCACACGGTCTCCATCACCGCCTGTGACACCTCCGAGCGATGCACGACCATTACCGCGGATGTCGACAACACCCATCTCTTCTCCAAATCGCAAATCGATCCGCCGCCGCCCATACAGGAGGAAACCGAATCCTCCATACCCGCTCCTGGATTGCTGTTCGTATTGCTCGGAGTAATCGGAGCGCTCTTGTACGTCAGCCGGCGCGCCTGAGCCGATGGCATTCCAAGGCACCATCCTCCGAACCTCCCACGAAGGGGGACTAATCGCTACCTGTGAGGGTCGCACCCCACAACTCGGTTGGCGTCTTCGGATCGAAGGCAGCGAGCGATCGGTGGGGCGCGTCGACAGCGTGATTGGGCCCGTCGATGATCCGCTCGTCCACATCCACCCAATCTCCGATGGATTGGAAATCGAGGCGGCGATTGGAGCGAGAATCGAATCGCAGCCTCGCATCGATAGGCGAGGCCGGGGTCGCGACTCAGATAGGAGAGGTGCATACCAACGCCGCGACCGTCGCGGCGGCGAGGGATTCCGCGGAGGAGACCACCGGGGCAGTGGCTACCGTAGGCGTGACGAGCGAGGACACAGAAGCGGAGGCGACCGGAGTGGTGGCTACCGTAGACGCGACGAGCGAGGACACAGAAGCGGAGGCGACCGGAGTGGTGGCTACCGTAGACGCGACGAGCGAGGACACAGAAG
>CAZPCY010000003.1:177570-211702 GCA_964585295.1 uncultured Candidatus Poseidoniales archaeon
GCGGAGGCGACCGGAGTGGTGGCTACCGTAGACGCGACGAGCGAGGACACAGAAGTGGAGGCGATAGGCGCGGTGGTCGAGATGGAGGATTCCGTCGAGAAGGCAGGGGCAACGAGCGTCGTAGAGGTGACCGAGAATCGAGGATGAAACCAGGCGATTGGAACTGTCCGAAGTGCAAGAACCACAATTTCGCCAGTAAGAGTGTCTGCAATCGCAATGGTTGTGATGAGCCGAAGCCGAGCGGTGGCGGCCAGCGAGGTCAAGGACGCTCTTGGGGGAGCCAGCGAAGAGGGCAGCGAGGTCGCGATCATCGAGATGGAGATGGCCGCAGAGGCCACCGACGCGATGGGCGAGGGAATCGCGGCGGCAATCAGCACCGTGATCGACGAGATGGCGAGAGAGGAGATCGAGGAGACCGTGGACAGGATCGACGAGGAGACCGTGGCGGTCACGGCAAAGGACGAGACTCGGACCGCAGGGATGGAGGTGGACACCGGCGCAGAGGTGGCCGCGGCGGCTTCCGTCGGGACGATCGAAGAGAAGGTCGGAGGAGCGGTGGCCACAACCGAGGTGGTTCGGGCGGCCGGCGTCGTGGTGGGCCTCGAAAAGACGGTGATGGCAATCCACGAAACCCCTTCGGGAATGATAAATGACGGCTTTTTCAACGCCTCACTACCGTCTGTCCGCTCATATGCACAGATGCTCGCGCTCCTTGGCAAGCACCATCGCTAGATGATTAAGCCACGAATCTTCAGGGGTCGCTCTCCAAACGAACGCAGCACCGTCTATCGCGAGCATCTTCATCAACGGGAAAGCGGAGCCGGCGGTCATGGCGAGCGGTTCAATCGAGGCGCGTTGGCTCGACGCTCTGGAAGCGGGCGAGGGGGGCGACCGCACCTCTTACGCCTCCATCGCGGAGGAAGTAGTCCAAAGGGATCCTGATCATGTCGATGCTCTATGGGCGCTCGTCGACACCTCACTGCCGCCAATCCAGCGCGGGCGAAGGATAGGTGATCCGGACCTTGCAACCGCTGCAAAGGCACTCTCTCGCTGCCGCCGTATCGTCGAACTCGATCCGGACCACGCGGCGGCGTGGATGACAGGTGGATCATTGTTGACCGAAGATCTCGGGATGTTCCACCAAGCGTTAGCGTGGTGGGATGACCGTCGAGCCATCGCTCCGAACGAGTTGATGCCACTGGTCGAGCAGGTCGGTATCCTCACTCGGTTCGGATACTACATCGAAGCATCCGAGCGCCTTGAACGCCTCTTCGACCCGAGCATGGACGAGCCGAGCGCCCAACAGATGGTTCGGCTAGAGCGCATGTATCAGGAGGTCAAGGGCGCTGCAGGGGAGGAACCAAGCCAATTCTTCCGACCTTGGGACCCACAGCACGAGGGTTGGGAGAGGATTCGCATGTTCCAGCATCGGAAACCGACCACCCAGACCTATTGGTTGGTCTTCGTCGTGCTCCCCTTCCTCTGGATCGAGGCGATTCTCTGGAATCGCATCATCTCGGCGCCGTCCATGATCACCACAATCGCCGGATTCCTCATCATCTTCATCTCCTTCATCTATGGATCGCGCTTCGCCAATCGGATCACCAAGCGGATTAACCGGCCTGCGCAGCATCTGGAGAGGGCGATTGATGTCGAATCGGATTCCGGCAAGGTGTGCATTCCCGATGGAATCAGGGCCTCAAAACTAGGTCTCGCGCTGATTGGCAAGCGCACCAAAGCGTTCCGTGCCCGACACGAGAAGATTGTCGATGCGGGTGAGTCGCTGCCGAAGAACTGGAAACTGCAGGTCCCGGATTGGTTCGAAGAGGAATGAGGGGATTCGCTTGCGGAGATTCGGGTTCGCGTTCTCGCTCACATTATTGATGATCTCAGCTTCTCTATCCGGTTGCCTTGGCTCCGATGAGGAGACCATCCAGACGGAGAAATCACCATTCGACTTCGGCCAGCCCATCGCAAATACGACCTGGTACCACTACAGCGGAGGAATCGACGCACTCAACGAATCCGCTGTGCTGACGGCGAACATCACCGTGAATCTGACCGGTGACAATACGCCATTCTGGACATCTTCCTCCTACTATGGAATCGGACTCAGCACGTTCGAGCCAACTATCGGCATCACCTCGGATGACAATCTGTACATGACGAGTTGGGGCAACGGTGCCGTAGGATCAACCGCCATAGTACAATGTTCAGGGCTGATCGAGATGTCGAATCTCTCGGATTATTCCTGCGTTGATGTTTACGATCCAATCATCCCTGTTCCAAATAGCAACGATCCCTACGTCTATGTCGACAAGTGGACTGATCGGATCATGAAATTCGATATGCATGCTCTGTTGGGCATGACGGTGGAATGGTCCGACAATGAAGGCGCATCTTGGTCTCCTCCGACCGTTGCCACAGACATCCGTTCGGTTCAGGATCACCAGACCATCACCTCAGCCCCTTACCCTGCCGCATTGCATCCAACCACCTGGGTATTCTGCATCAACGGTAATGCCCCTCATCCTCTATGCTCATCGAGTTTCGATGGTGGGAACACATGGAGTCCGGAGGTTTCCGGAGCTCCACTCGATTGCCAGAGTGGGGGTTTGACCGCACATTTGGAAGGAGGTCCGAATGGGAATTTCTACCGAGGGAACATCGGATGCAACGGTGAAGGGTACTCTATCTACCGGAGCACCGATGGCGGATTCATCTGGACCGAGCATCCTCTGCCAACCGAGGAATCCGGGACTGCGGACACATGGAACGCCGAAGAAGCGCAAGTTGCTGTCGATGATGATGGAAATGTGCACGCGATGTGGGTAGGCAGCGACAACATGCCCTACTATGCGTACTCGCTGGATGCTGGTGATACCTGGAGCGAGGCGATGATGATCGCACCCCCAACTGAATTGGTCGGGACGGGGTTTCCTGTAGTCACAGCGGGAGCAGCAGGGCGAGTCGCGTTCGGATATGTAGGAGATTCGGGGGGCGACACTTGGAACGCGTACCTCACCATTGTCACGGATGCGTTCGGGGAGGCGCCACTATTCACGACCACCCAAATCAATCAACCAGGGGATCCAATCGATACGGAGGCCGGTTGCGGCTACAATCGATGCGGAGGCCTCGGAGATTTCCTTGACATGGCCGTCGATCAACACGGTCGACCATGGTTCGGCCTCTCCCACAATCTGCAGGACATCGGGATATACGCTACCACCACAGAGGGCCCAACCCTAAGAGGTGAGATGGGCGAGTTGAGCGCGATGCCAGCGGGTGGACCCGATACGCTGTGAGAATCGATGACGAATGATACTCAGGTTCCAGCGGAGTAATCCGAGGCGTAGGTACTCTGCTCGGAGGTGAGCGAATCAATGTCGATTCCTTCGGCTTGCAACTTCAGGGAAGCCAACTCCCTATCCTGTACCTCGCCTATGTCGTAAACGATTGAATCCAAGCCAGCGCCTTCTTTGGCGAGTCTACACAGGCTTAGGAACTGATTGGCGAATGACATGTCCATCACCTCCGAGGGGTGTCCCTCAGCCGCAGCGAGGTTCACCAGTCTGCCGCGAGCCAAGAGGAAGATTCGACGACCATCCTGCAAGGTGAACTCCTCGTTGTCGGTGCGGATGGTCCGCACTGAGGTGGTCATCTCCTCGAGTTCCGGAATTGCAATCTCGCAATCATAGTGACCGGTGTTGCAGACCACTGCACCCTCCTTCATCGAGGCGAAATGACGACCCACGATCACATCCTTCATGCCGGTCGCCGTGCAGAACAGGTCACCGAAAGATGCTGCTTCATCCATCGTCATGACCCGGAATCCATCCATGTGCGCCTTGAGACCGGCCAGTGGATCAACCTCGGTCACAATCACATTCGCACCCATGCCGCGTGCACGCTGGGCCAATCCTCTCCCACAGTGCCCATAGCCCGCGACGACGAACGTCTTGCCGGCTAGGAGGATGCTGGTCGCTCGTAGGATACCATCCAAGGTGGATTGACCCGTGCCATGCACATTGTCGAAGTCCCACTTCGTCGAGGCGTCGTTCACGGCGATTACCGGGAACCTGAGTGCACCTGCATCAGCCATCGAGCGCAACCTGTGCACTCCGGTGGTCGTCTCCTCCGTGCCGCCGATGATACCATCCAAGAAATCGGTCCGACTCTCGTGGACTCTGAAGATCAAATCCGCCCCGTCATCGAGGGTCAGGGTCGGTTTGAATCCGAGGGTTGCATCGATGCAGCGGTAGAAGTCGTCGACGTTCTGTCCATGCCAAGCGTGGATGGAATAACCTTCGGCCGCCAGCCATGCCGCGACATCG
Organism: uncultured Candidatus Poseidoniales archaeon; assembly: GCA_964585295.1. Classification (GTDB taxonomy): domain Archaea; phylum Thermoplasmatota; class Poseidoniia; order Poseidoniales; family Thalassarchaeaceae; genus CAUZSY01. The sequence goes on from CAZPCY010000003.1 coordinate 181,908, forward strand.
TCTTGAGTTGAGAGCGGGTTGCAACCCGACCACGACAGGTCGGCTCCGGCATCCCGGATTGTCTCTATCAGGACCGCCGTTTCCTTAGTGACATGGAGGCAGCCTGCGACCCGCATGCCAGTGAGTGGCTTCTCCTTCTCCGCCCGGTCTCTCAACGTGGCTAGGACTGGCATCCTGCTTCGCGCCCAATCGACACGCAGTCCGCCCTGCTCTGCTAGTGAGATATCAGCTACGGTGTACATCTCCGTCTCGTCCATGAGCCGTGCCGGGCTATACCATATTCATCAACTCATTCCTTGATGAAATTCGGCCTACTGGAAAATCTATGCGGCGACGCAGAGTGGGCGCGTGCGCATCGAAACCTGATTGACTCTGAAGCACATGTGGCGCGACGGATTCTACTCTTGGGGGATGCGGTATCGAGCCAAGGCAGGAGCGCTACCGCTCACGACGATGCAAATCGGAGCCGCTCTGTGTCAGCGCTTTCGCTATTGCTGGTAACCTGGAGCAGCCTGTTGCTGGAAGTGCGCAGCATATTGCTGGGCGTAGGCCCTAGCCGTCATCTCGTCGTAGCCCTGAGCGATGAGTTGCTGGACATACGCTTCCATCGGGTCCATGCTCTCGACGCCAGCGAAGCCCTCCTCGGCGACGCTCTCGCCACCTCGGCGTAGCACGACCAGCGTCGCGAGGATGATGACGATCAGAAGCAATGCACCGCCACCGCCGGCGGCGAGCACCCAAGTATCGACTCCTTCCGTGTCCTCCGATTGCTGGTTCTCTCCCTCGCAACCTGCCGCTGTCGGATCTTCGACGCACGGATCCGAGGCAGCGCCTGGGACCAGATTGATGTCGATCTGCTTGTAGATGACGTAGGCGCTGCTTCCCGATCCTTCAGTGATCTTGATCCAGATGGTCTGCTGTACGCCCTCGCCTTCCTTGTAGAGTTCGGAGATGTCTAGAGTCATCGAGAACGCCTGCGCGTTCCCCAGCCCGTTGGTCGAGTTGTACTCGCCTCGCTCATCCTTGGTGAACTTCTGAGCCGGACTGAGGTTCAGGTGGGTAGGATCGAGAGCGACCTCGATCTGCACGTTGCCATTCTCGCTGCCAGAGAGGACCGATCCGTTGATCCAAACCATTTCATCTGACTGTGTCGCACCATCGATTGGAGTGGTGAATTCCACGTTTGGTGGCTCATCACCGAAGCTCTCGGGAACGACCCGGAAGTACATCAGCGTCTCTTCGCTGCTGCGTCCCGCTCGATCGACCACCTTCAGGACAATCTGGATATCCAAACCGTAGCCTGCAGGGTCTACCGTGATATTCCGGAACTGATGCGAGAAGTCGGGTGATGTTTCCGTCTTTGATTTGGCTGTGTCATCCGGATTGGTGGCATCGTACGGCCAATCGAAGTAGACCTCCCACTGGTATGATTCGATGCCCGGAGTTCCATCGGTAGAATCAGCATCGCTGCTGTTCTCGGCCGAGAACTGGACGATTATGTCGCCGGTTCTCTTCAGTCTGACCTGCCAGTAATCCTTGCCTGTATCATCAGGGTGCTCGCCTAGATACTGCATGTTGTCGCGGCTCGATGGGTGATCCTTGACCGTGAAAGCCGCGACCGGCTTGTGTTCGTCCGCCTGTACATCGTTCGTCTTCAGGTGGATTCCCACCTTCCTCATGTGACCATCGGAGTCGTGTACGAAGAGGGTCAACTCCCAGTGCGCGTCGATGCGACAATTGGTTGGTGATATGACATCATTGACACAGAATCGTCCTGTGAAGGAGTCCTCCTCGATGTGCTGCGACTTGCCTGGGTCGAGTGACCGGTTGGTCCAGACCGCCGTCCCGCTGCTCATGTCAGCGATGCTGGTCGAAACCGGATTGGAGTCGCCGGAGCGAATCTGCCAGTCTGCGTCGAGTCCGGAGATTTCCGTGTTGAACGAGATATTCAGTTCGGCGTTGCTCTTCATGTAGTGACACTTGCATTGGCTGTTCGACATGTAGTTCCCAGTCAGGGAATCGAAGTCCAGTTTCTTGCCGTTGATCGTCATGTTCCAGCCGTCATCGGCGATGCCGAAGTCGGTCGGATACGGGGTTACCTGATGTTGCAGGAGATTGGCAAGCAGGGGCATCGTCGTCGAATCGTGGCGCTCCGAGACGCTCGGATTCTCCACATCGATCGTTGTGATAATCACCCCACCCTGTCCGTAGGCACAAGTCGCGAGGAGAGACATCGACTGGTCCGGTCCTTGCAGGATGTTCTGGAAGGTCCCGTATGGTGCGGAGGGTGTGCCGCCGCAAACGGATGGAATCTGATGGGACTCGGTTTGCGTAGTCGCGATTGCAGCGCTCGCGACGAAGTTGCCGCTGTTGATTCCGACGAATGATACCGGATCGACATTATCCATCAGCGGATGGTAGGGGTCCTGGACCATGACGTCCCTTACATTGCCGTACTCGATGTAGGTCGATGGGGTGTTGCGATCGAGGACGCTGATTCCGAACATCAGTCGGTCCGGATTGCTGTAGTGGTTAGCGTACGGACCAAGATGCATCTGCACCGTTCCACCGCTGTTCGCCCAATTCATCAGCACATCGTGCAAGGCTAGGTTGTCGGTTGAACGAATCGTCTTGAGGGCGGTGTAGTACTGCCTGTTCTCGACGTTGGTTGGAGTCTGCCACGGCAGTAGGACCTTGTCGTAGTGAGCGAGCCAGTCCTGCGTAGTGTAGGCGCTCCAATCGTCCATTCCGTACTGCGTGTAGGACATGCCGAGGGCATCAATATCGGCGCGGACGCTCTGCAGCCGGCTCTGATCCGTGGTGTCGGATAGGATGGCGACATCGATGTTGCGTCGGAAGACTATGTGGAAGGAATGTTGGCCACCTGCGTTCGACTGATCGGCGGTCTTGCGGACCGTGAACGACAGATTGTACTCGTGTCCGTCAATCCAACCGTCGTAAGGCGCGGTCCAAGATGCATTGCCAAGTTCGTGCTCTGCGAGGTCGTGTGGCGACTGGTCGGATTTAACATCAATGATGTGCGTGCCGGTGGTGACGTCTGTGATTCCAAGCATCACATCGAATTCGCCCGCCAGAACGCCATTCTTGAATCCGATTGAGAACGAGTGTTTCTTCACATCGTCGATTGGATAGGCACACTTAACGGCATAATCGACGCACGAGAGGACATCTGGGATGTAGAGAGTCAGATCGACACTCGCCACCTCAAAGATCACTCGGCTGACGTTGTTGGAAAGGAACAGCTCCTCTGCACCATACCAGTTGGTGCCCATCGTCTGATTGTCGAAGATGGTCATCGCGTCGACTCGATAGATGCCAGCCTCGAAGTCGTGGTTGGCGACATTGACGATTTGCTCATCCTGACTGTCAAGGCCGGTAACGGTAGTCTGGTACGACTGCACCGGAGTGAAGGTGTACTCCCTCACGGTGATGTTGTCGAGTGCAAATCCAGCTAAGCCATCCTGTCCATTCACCCCGTCATCATCGGACAGGAATCGCCAGGTCAGGGTGACCTCGGTGCCTCGGAACGAGGTACACTCCGTCCCCCACTGCGACGATGGGCCCGTGGTGTTCTGCAGAACGACGTGCGTCAGGTCGAGTGTGACGGAGTCCACAAGACCACGAGAGTCGAACCATGTGACGTAGTTGCCCTGATCGGTGTGGTCACCTATGTACTCGACCTCGTCGTAGTCACCATTGTCGTCGATGTCCTCGCAGGTTTGGTTCGGGCGGATACCGTTCTCGTTGTAGTCATTCCAGTTGCCGTAGATGCGGCCGGTGTAGACGCTGGATCCATTCCTCCACGACACCTCAAGAGCGGCGTATTCGGTCACGGCGACGAGATCGTCGCCCTGCCATAGGACGTTGGTCTCCGCAAAGTAGTCGAAGGTGAGGTAGGCGAAGTCGGCGTTCATCTGGGTGAGATCGATGGCGGAGAGCGTCATGGACTCGTTCCATTCGTCACCGTAGCCATCGTCTGGACCGCCGAACCAGTAGGCGGCACTTCCGAATACGGGTCGGTTGCCTGGTACAATCGAGTTCTGCACGGACGATGCTGTGTCGTCTATGACCTTGCCGTAAGGGTCGCCATCATCACCGTACAGCGGTGCGGTCTGTCGCGGCTCAAAGTCCTCGCTCAGTAGCAGGTTCGGAGTCGCGCTCGAAATCGTGGCTCGAACATCGAAGTCGGTTACCGTGTTGCCGCGGTTCGCTACCCGTACATCGATTGGATAGGTCTCGGCGGCATACAACTGACCCTTGTTGAACGATGTGATCTCATCGACCGCAGGATCGAACAGGTTCTCGACTGTGGTTCTGAACCGCGTGTCGTCGTTGGTGTCGTCTCCGTTGGTGAAGCCACTGGTAGAGGCAATCTCCGCCTCAATCATGTACGTCGTATTGTTTACGAAGTTGACCGGCAGCGTGACGACCTCCTCTTCTCCGGGCTGTAGGTTGGTCAGTGTCAGTTGGCTCTGAGTCGATTGCGGGGTGGCACCGAACTGGGTCACGGTCTTACGAATGGACAGGTTGTCGATCGCATAGCCATCGTACTGGGTCTGGTTGGTCTCGTCATCGGTTCCTACGGTCCCATCGAATCCAGTGCGGAACCTGAACCTGATGTCAACCGTGTCGCCAGCCCAAGGAGTCAGGTCGATGGCGTTGTCACCCGTCAGGTTGAGCCATGTGTAGAGAGTACCACGGTAGTACAGATTGTTGTTGACGGTTTGCTCCGGGTAGAATCCACTCGCCAAGTGCAGGTAGCGATCATTGTCGTAGCCGCCGAAGTAGTCGGTGGTCTCCCAGCCGTTTGCCTCTGACCAGACATCCACGCTGCACGAGTCATCGTAGACGATTCGATTAGCGATTCCGGACGACGAGTAGTAGACGACCGAGTAGCCAACCGCACACATCAGGTCGATATCTAGGAAGGCGGCGTCAGTTCCTGACAGATCGACATTGGAGAGGATTAGGGCCTCATCTTGGTTGTTGTAGTAGCCAGTCTCCATGGCGCCGCCAGAACTCGAATTCGCATGTCTAGTACCCGCCCAGTAGTACCCGGTCGGGTTCGTGTCCGTCTCCCAAGCATTTGGGGATGCAGAAGCGTTGTTCTGCTCGATGTGCCAAGATGTCCCATCGGGTGAGTTTGCCCACTCCTGAGTATAGGAGACTCCGCCAAGCGCGCACTGTGCGCAGTTGGCATTGTTGACATTGCCATCGAAGTCGTTTGCATAGACAATCGTGTCTGAGCCGCCAATCACTTCGCGGGCACTCAAATCGACATTCACCTGGCCAGAGATTGTCTCCAGACCGGTATTCTTGATCGTCACGTTGACATCGCGCTGCCCCTCTCCAAGAGTGGCTTGTCTAGTCGCTGGATTCCAAGCGGCAGGATACACCGAGAGACCCGCGATACCTACATCCTGAGAATCTAGTTGGATGATGTTCAACGTATCCATCGCGCCAGCCCATCCCTTCGAATCGATGAACATGCTACCATCGGAATATGTGAACGAATAGTCACGCTGGCCGACTGCGAGGTCGAGGGCGCTGCCGGATCCACCCGATAGTTGGTCGACGATGACAATCGTCGGTCGACGCCCGATGTCGAATGACTGAGGCGGCATCCAGCCACCACTGCCGTCGGATAGGATAATGTTGACCGTATTCAGATCGACCAAGTTGTCCGTCGAGAGGACGGTCTGGTTGCCAAGACCTGTGGAGGTGACGGAAGTCACGGTGAGCATGGTCGGCACCACGAAGTCAACGTGACCATCCTGATTGACATCATTGATTGCCACCGATGCCCCAACGAACTCTCCGATGTCGGCCTTCGCGCCGGTAACCCAATTGTTGCCGTTCCGCTCTGCATAGGTGACGTTCTGATCCCAACCATCGACCATCGCCACGAAGTCGATAGTCCCATCATTGTCCGTGTCTGCGATGTCGAACTGCCCATCATTCGGCGTCCCCATGGCGAAGACATGCGTGTTCGCAGGACTTGTCGTAGGGTCAAAGAATCGGTTGGTCAGACAATCGTATTCGATGACCGTGACGTTGTCCCAGTTACCAGCGTCAAATCCCGCCGGGCCATTGTAGGCCGGCGCGGTCATCATCCACGCATCGATGTCGTCGCAGGTCCCGGTATTGGGCGGTGGTGCAACTTGGCTGGACTCGCCGTATTCGCCCAGTTGTAGGGCGTAGTAGTAGTGTCCGGTAGTGCCACCAAGAGGCATGGTCGTCGTCGCCTGATTCGCCTGCGAGGTTGGATCAGGGCCATGGAATACGGCCAACTTCATGTTGACGACGGTGGAATCTATGAACAGACCAACGATGTCATCGTCGCCGTCGCCGTTCACATCGGCGACCTTGATGTCAATCATGTACGGCTCGACTGTTATCGGGCCATCCTTGGTCCATCCACCGGCGCAATCGCCGTAGAGAATCGTCAGGTTACCCATTACCACGCCACCACCTACGACGCGGATGTTCGCTTGGAAGTAGACGATGTCCGGGTTGCCGTCACCGTCGATGTCACCAATCTCGACGGCAGATGCGTCTGCGATGTCGTAGAATCCAGCTCGCCTAGATTGATTATTGACGACCCAGACGTCCTCACGGTCGCTGAAGTCGCCATTGTCGTTGTATAGAATCGAGATGAACATCCCCATGTCACTCGCAGTGACGAGATCGTTGTCACCGTCGCAATCGAGATCTCCAGATGCCACGTCCATCGGGTCCCTCTGAACATGGTAGGTCTTGGCGCGGGAAGCCGCGGCAGGAGCCATGCTCAGTATGATCGAACCAAGCATGATGCTGACGAGCATCAGCGATAGACGACGGGTCTTCGCCAGGTTACGAAGTTCGGGTGGGGTGGGCATCATGAGCCCGGGCTCCTTGCAGGTCCCTTTTATGTCTTGAGTGGGCATGATCCTCACCGCTACGCGGTGATGAAAGACCTTGATGGCCACCATCCCATCACTCTGAGGAGTCTCGGAATCAACCACCCGGCAATCGATGTCTCTCCGAGAAATGAGATGTTACCGAGAAGGAGTAGGTGGTAAGTTGGATTTAGTACAGGAAGTAGATTAGGCTCGATTGCTAATCTCGATCGTTCATCACTTCGCTTCAAGCCAGTGCGGAGATGGGGCATAACCGTGCCCTTCGGTGGCATGTACTCGCTCGATGCGGCTCATCTTCCACAATGTGCTGAGAAAGGCGTCCATCTCATCTTCATCCTTACCCAGACGTCTGCCCAGCAATTCGGTGATTACGCCCAAGGAGAGGGCGGTGACACCGTGTTCGCGGACAGCGATGGAGAGCAGGCGCTGGACCCAAGCCTCCGCCAATGGCTCCTCGGAGGCGGCCTTCTCAAGCGGATCCGGTTCACCCGATTCAATAAGGGCCGATTCCAATTCCGATGGCTTCGGCCGAGAGATCGGGGGAATTCCCATTGATTCGATTGCTGCGGCGGGATTCAGAGTGCCGATGGATCGGATGACTGATGGTATCCTGCTTGGGTCAGGTGGAGGGCCCGGCATGATCTGCTCGGGTGATGCAGACCCCTTCGATTCGCTCGTGGTCGCGCCCTTGCTGATGCCGGAGGAGGAACTAGTAGTGACGCTAATCGAGAGCGGCATCGTCCACCCCACCGCCGAATCGTCGAGGCCCAAGGCGACCCGGACTGACTCGACCCAAGGCGCCTCTCCTTCCAATAGCACCTCGACATCCTCGTCGCTGGCTCTGAACCGGTAACGGACCGGGCCGCTGAATCGCACGATGTGGAGCCCGGCCGAGGGGTTCTTCAATTCATCGAATCGATGCCAGTTGAGCGCCGATGAAGTTGTACTGGTATCACAGCACCCCGATTTCGGTAGGGATGAAAGGCAGGCCCTCGGTCGAACAGCCCATGGAGGATGGGTTCGATGCGGTTGCATCGAGTCTATTGGATCGATTCGCCGCATCCGCCGACCGCCTGCATGGCGGACTATCGTTGGATGATCTGCGCGATGGTCTGGCGCCCTTCGCACCCAAGGAGAGCGGTGATTGGTCGAAAGTGACTGCAGCAGTCGATCGATATCTGGCTGGCGCGGTCCGCACCGACTCGCCATCCTTCTTGCGCTCATTCTGGGGGGGCTCCGACTCGGCAGCGATGGTCGGCTCGCTGCTGGCCGATGTCCGCAACACCACCATGCACACCTCGACCGTTGCGCCTGCCGCGACCATCATCGAGATCGAGATGGTGAGAGCACTCTGCGCCGCGGTAGGGATGGATGGCGATGGTGTCTTCACCACCGGTGGATCGAACGGGAATCTGCTCGGCTTCCTCTGCGCTCGCAACATGAAGTTACCAAATGCGGTGAAAGAAGGCATCGGTGGTGCCAAACTCATCGCCTTCACCAGCGAAGAGGCTCACTATTCGGCAGCCATGGCAGCCAATGTCAGCGGCATTGGAACCAAGGCGCTGCGGACCGTCGCTGTAGACTCTGAGGGCAGGATGGATCCTGGTGCCCTTGAGAGCGCCATTCTCATGAGTGCCGACGCTGATGAAATCCCGTTCGTGATCCTCTCGACCGCGGGGACCACGGTGCGTGGAGCGTTCGATCCCATCGACGCAATAGGGGAGATTGCTCGCGAGCATGGGATATGGCACCATGTCGATGCCGCATGGGGCGGACCCGTCATCTTCTCGAAGCGGCTCCGACATCTAGTCTCGGGTATGGGTTCGGCAGACTCTGTCACCTTCGATGCCCACAAGATGCTAGGGTGCCCGATGGTTTGCTCCGCCTTCCTCACTCAGCACCATAGCATCCTCGATGCGGCAATGCATCACACCGGAGCAGGAGAGTACCTATTCGACGACCCTCTGGCCACCAAGAGCCTCGGACTGCGCAGTATGCAGTGCGGCCGTCGAGCGGACGCGATGAAGCTCTGGTTGTCGTGGTTGCTGCATGGAAGTGACGGCTTCTCTCGAAAAGTGGAGAGATGTGTCGCTGTGGCTGAACACCTAGCCGCGAGGGTCGCATCGGAGAGTGACTTGAGTTTCGTATCCAGTTCGTACGCTAATGTTTGCTTCCGGCTCGCACCAAAGGAGGGTGAGAGCGAGAGCGAAGTCGATGAGAGGACCCGGAACGCTCGCATCGCACTGGAGGAGGCTGGCCTCGCGATGGTAATCGATGCCATCGTCGAGGGGCGACTGGTCATCCGCGTTGCGATCTCCCACCCAGCCGTTGATGAGGAGTCTGTCAACCGATTCGTGGATGATCTGCTGACCATAGCTGCGACCGGTTGAGGCATCGACGCATGAAGAAATGGAATGAACGATCGTCACTCGGAGGCGAGATTTCGGAGCACAGTCTGTAGGATTCCGCCGTTCCTGTAGTACTCGACCTCGACCGGCGTGTCGAGGCGGACCACGGCCTCAAATTCGATTGCTGTCCCGTCGGGTTTGGTGGCCTTCACAGAAATTCTACTGAACGGCTCCAGATCGGCGCTGGCCGGGATGTCGAAGGTCTCATCGCCAGCCAATCCGAGACTCTCCACATCCTCACCATCCTGGAAAGTCAGCGGGAGTACCCCCATACCAACGAGGTTCGATCGATGGATTCGCTCGTACGATGTGGCGATCACCGCGCGCACTCCGAGTAGCATCGTTCCCTTGGCTGCCCAGTCCCTGCTGCTCCCGGTGCCGTACTGGCTGCCAGCGAGCACGACGAGCGGCGTCTCCTCCGACTGGTAGCGCATGCTCGCTTCGTAAACTGAGGTGACCTCTCCGGAGGGGAAGTGCGTGGTCCATCCACCCTCGGTACCCGGAGCAGTCCCGTTGCGGATACGCACATTCGCGAATGTTCCGCGCATCATAACCTCGTGATTGCCACGTCGGCTGCCGAACGAGTTGAAGTCCTTCGGCTCCACACCCTTTGAGACGAGGTACTGACCTGCCGGGCCGTGGTGCGGGAAGGCACCGGCTGGGCTGATGTGATCCGTAGTGACCGAATCTCCGAGCATCAGCAGAACTCGTGCTCCCTCGATCGACTCTATCGGTGAGGGCTCCGAGCGTATTCCTTCAAAGAAGGTCGGCAATCGAACGTACGTCGAATCCTCCTCCCACGGGTAGAGGGCGGATGATGTCGATTCTATCGCATCCCACCTCGGCTCCTGCATCACATCGGCGTAGCGCGCGCGGAACATCTCCGGTGTAATCGAGTTGGCGAGCACCTCGGCCACCTCGGAATCGTCCGGCCAAATGTCTGCGAGCATCACCGGCTCGCCGGCCTGATCGGTGCCGATGGGATCGGTGGCGAAGTCGATGTCTAGGGTGCCGGCAAGCGCATAAGCGACCACTAGAGGTGGGCTGGCTAGGTAATTCGCCTTCACCTTCTGGTGGACGCGGCCTTCGAAGTTGCGATTCCCGGAGAGCACGCTGCCGACGATAAGATCGGCCTCATCGATGGCCGCCTCGATGTCGGGGTCGAGTGGACCGGAATTACCGATGCAAGTCGTGCATCCGTAGCCGACGACGCTGAAGCCGAGTGCCGCGAGGTCCTCGGTCAGACCAGCTGCGTCATAGTATTCAGTCACGACGCGGCTGCCCGGAGCGAGGCTTGGTTTGACCGCCGGTGCAATCGCAAGATTACGCTCGCGAGCGTTGCGAGCCAGCAATCCAGCAGCCAGCATGACTGATGGATTGCTGGTGTTTGTGCAACTCGTAATCGCCGCTATAACCAAGTCTCCATGACCGAGATCGAAGGATGCACCATCTCCACGATCGATACGGGCAATCTCCCCATTCCTCTCTGGGGGAACGCCATGTCCGGAATGGCCAATCTGAGCGTTCAGGCTATCTCGCCAATGCTCCTTCATCGCTGAGAGATCGATTCTATCTTGCGGGCGCTTTGGACCGGCGAGAGCGGGCTGGATTGTGGATAGATCGAGAGTTATCGAGGAGGTGAACGATGGCGTGGGAGAGTCTTCCTCGTGGAATAGCCCTTGAGCGCGCAGGTAGTGCTCGACATCGGTTACATGACCTTCATCTCGGCCGGTCAGCCGCATGTAGTCAATCGTCCTCTCATCAACAGGGAAAAAGCCGCAGGTCGCCCCATATTCGGGAGCCATGTTGGCTATCGTCGCACGGTCGGGCAAAGAGAGGTTGCACATCCCTTCGCCGTGGAACTCGACGAAGCGACCGACCACCCCATGTTCGCGGAGGATCTCGACGATACGCAGAGTCATGTCGGTCGCGGTCACACCGGGCTGTAGTGACCCTGTGAGTTCGAAGCCGACCACTTCCGGAAGGAGCATGTAGATCGGTTGGCCTAGCATCACCGCTTCGGCCTCGATGCCTCCGACCCCCCAACCGAGGACGCCAAGTCCGTTGATCATAGTGGTGTGGCTGTCGGTGCCGACGAGTGAATCCGGCATCCAGATGCCGTCCTCGCATCGAGCGACACTGGCAATCCATTCCAGATTCACCTGATGGACGATGCCCCTGCCCGGTGGCACGGCCCGGAATCCCGCGAGGCTCTGCTGCCCCCACTTCAGGAATTGGTATCTCTCCATGTTCCGTCGATATTCGATCTCAAGGTTGCGCTCTCTGGCATCCGGGAACAGACCCGAGTGGTCGACCTGCACCGAATGGTCGATTACGAGATCTACCGGAACCTGCGGATTCACCTTCTCAGGGTCGCCTCCAAGATCGAGCATAGCGTCTCGGAGCGCCGCGATGTCGACGACAGCCGGAACGCCGGTGAAGTCCTGCAGAATGACTCTGCTTGGGGTGAATGGAATCTCAGCCGGCTCCATCGTGGGTGACCAAGAAGCGATTCTTAGAACGTCATCGGTGGTGACTAGGAACCCGTCGCAGCGGCGCAGCGCTGCCTCCATCAATATGCGAATCGAATACGGTAGTGAAGCGAGGTCGCACAGACCTGCCTCCTCTAGCGCAGCGAGAGCGGCGTATCGACTCTGGCCGGTCGTCGTCTCGAAGGTGCGCATCGCATGGAACGGGTCGTCACTCATACAGCACGCCTCCGACGAAGCGACCGAATGGAAGGTCGTCCTTCAACCCAACCCAATGATTCTGACGAGATGTTTTGACGATGCATCGGCAGGGCCATCAGTTGATGATCTCGACGCTGGTCAGAATGACATCTGACAGCGGCCTATCATTGGTGTCGGTCTGAACATCGCCGATCGCCGTGATGTGCTGGCAGCCGTCCGATACCTTGCCGAACACGGTGTGCTTGCCGTCGAGCCAGTGCGTTCCTGGCTCGTTGGTCTGCGCGTTCTTAGCATCCTCTGGCAGGATGTAGAACTGCGCCGCTCCGGTCGTCGGGTCGCCGCTATTCGCCATCGCGATTACGCATGGATCGTGTCCAAGCCCGTTGCTGGCTTCGTCGGGGAGGGCCCAGTTCTCCCGTGTGCATTGGGATGAATCCTCCATCGCTTGACCATTGCAGAAGCCATACCACTTCGCGGTGTAACCTCCGGTACCATCCCTGTTCTCGAAGTCGCCACCTTGAATCATGAAGTCGGCGATGATTCGATGGAATATCGTGTCGTTGAACTCGCCCTGCTCGCTGAGCATGACAAAGTTCTCGACCGTCAATGGGGCTGCTGACTCATCGAGGTCGACCCAGATCGTCGCGCTGCGTCGAGACGAGGGGTCGCCAGCATTCGTCTGGTAAGAGATCGTAAATTTCGCCTGTGGCTCGCCTTCAATCTCACCGCTGCGTGCGAACGCGAGCGCGTCTGGATAGTACTTCAGAGAGACGAGGAACAGCATCGCAGAGACGACTATCGCGCCCAATCCCCAGACGGTCGGCGCGCCATCGTCGATGAGTCGGAAACCGCCGCGAGTGATCCCCAATTCGTCCATCGATGCGTGCACCTGATTCATCCGCCGCCGAACCTCCTTGTTCGGCTCCTTGTTCAGCGATTGATCGTAGTGATCTAGCGCGGCACGGTAGTGCTTCTTCCTGAGGTTTCCTTCGCTCTTCTCGGCTAGCGCCGTCTTCAGATCACCGGCGATTGCCCAAGTCCTTCCGACATCCGCGTCCTTCTTGTCCGCTTTCCAAACGGAACGGAGCGATTTCAGGCCAGCTTCTGGATCTCCTTCCTCAAGGTGCGTCTCCGCTTCCTTCCACGCCTCTTCAACCGATTGGGGCTCCGGCCTCTCCTTGGGCATGGCGCCGCCGACACGCCTCCTCTTGAAAACGGCAACGGAGCGACGCGGCGTCCCTGATGGGGCTATTCAACCACTAGAACGCGTCCAAACGGCTAAGGGCGAGCGACTCGGCGGAGACGCACAAGGAGACGCACCGTACTCGACGTTGCTGACCTGCCGGAGACCTGCGACCGATGGATAGAACCGTCAACGACTTCACAATCAACATCGCCACCGCGAATGGGACTGGATCCCAGTCAGCGAATCTTATTCTCCTGCAAGCCCTATTCAAGATGGGCACCGGGGTGAGTGGTAAGAATCTCTTTCCGAGCAACATCTCTGGTCTCCCAACATGGTACATAATCAGGGTCAGTGACCAAGGCTACCAAGCCCCCGGAGACCACACTCACATCCGCGTAGTCATGAATTCCGATACTTGGCTGCAGGATGTCGAGGCGGCGGAGACGGGCAGCGTCATCATCCACAACGAGAATGTGAAGATGCCAGTCGAGCGCGACGATTGCATCGTCTACAGCATGCCGATGACATCAATGGCGCGAGATATTAGTCCGAAGATGGCGAAGATGATCGCCAACATGTTCTACGTCGGCGGGTTGGCGCACCTGCTCGGACTCGACGATGATGAGATAGCAGCGGCCGTCGCGGTCCAGTTCAAGGGCAAGCAAAAGGCGATCGAGATCAACATCGATGCGATCGGCAGAGGTCGATCTTACGCCGCCGAGCACTGGACTGAGCCGCAACCGTATGCTGTCGAGCGACGAGAGCACGACGATGACCTCTACCTAATCGAAGGCAACGAAGCGGTCGCCCTCGGCTCGATCTTCGGAGGCATCAACATGCTATCCTGGTATCCCATTACGCCGTCGTCGTCGCTCGCGGAGGGAATCATCGCTTGGTTGCCGAAGCTCCGAAATGACGCAGATGGCAACTCAACCTGTGCTGTTGTCCAAGCAGAGGACGAATTGGCTGCGGCGGGAATGGTTGTCGGCGCCGGCTGGGCGGGCGGCCGTGGCATGACCTGCACATCCGGTGCTGGAATCTCGTTGATGTCCGAGTTCATCGGCCTTGCCTACTTCGCAGAGGTGCCGGGGGTCATCTGGGATGTCGCCAGGGTTGGCCCATCAACCGGACTGCCGACCAGAACCCAACAGGCCGACCTCAACCTACTCCGCGAGGCGAGCCACGGAGACACGGAGCACATCGTTCTGATTCCGGGGACCGTCGAAGAGTGCTTCGAATACGGATGGCGCGCATTCGACATCGCCGAGCGCTACCAGACGCTCGTCTTCGGATTCAGCGACCTCGACCTCGGGATGAATCGCTGGACCTGTCAAGGCTTCGAGTACCCGACCGAGGATATCGACCGCGGCAAGGTAGTGCGAACACAGGCAGAATTCGATGCGATACCGAACTTTGGACGATACCGGGACATCGATGGCGATGGAATCTGCTACCGGACCCTCCCGGGTAGCGGACTCGCCCCCATCCTCTACCGCGGCACCGGTCGCGACGAGGACGGGGGCTACTCGGAAGACCCAGAGGTCTACGCCGCCCACATGGAGCGACTTAAGCGAAAAATCGACGGTGCTCGTGACTCACTGCCGGCACCTATCCTGCGCGAAGAGGAGGAACTCGAAGTCGGAATCATCTGCTACGGATCTATGGAGTCGACGATCCAGGAGATCGACGATATCCTCGAATCGACGGGCATGATGGTGAGCCAGTGCCGAGTTCGTGCCCTACCACTGCATCCAGAGGTAGAGGCATTCGTCGAGCGGCACGAGACGATTATCGTGTTGGAGGTGAATCGCGACGGGCAGATGTACGGCGTCCTCCGGAAGGAGCTGCCGATTCACCTCGTGCCGAAGGTGCACAGCGTCGCCTACAGCGATGGTCTGCCACCGCGCGCAAGACTCTACGCCGAGCGCATCTTTGAGGTGCTGAAACAGGTCGGTGCGGCGGAAGGAGAACTGACGACGGAGGTGGAAGCATGAGCGTGAAGTTGAACATCATCGATCGCGAGAAGAAGGACTACACGGGTGGCAAGTCATCTCTCTGTCCCGGATGCGGCCACGACCAGATCTCCAACGTCATCATCCAAGCGGCTTGGGATAATGGCATAGAACCCGAGGGAATCGCGAAGATGAGTGGAATCGGGTGCTCGTCGAAGACCCCGGCCTACTTCCTCGGTAAGAGCCACGGATTCAACACCCTGCATGGCAGGATGCCGAGCGTGACAACCGGTGCCGCGATGGTGAACAAGGACCTACTATTCCTCGGAGTATCGGGAGATGGAGACAGCGCCAGCATCGGAATCGGCCAGTTCATCCACGCAATCAGACGCAATCTGAACATGGTATACATCATCGAGAACAACGGCGTCTACGGGCTCACCAAAGGCCAGTACAGCGCTACCGTCGAGAAAGGGAGCCAGAAGAGGAAGAGCACGCCGAACGAGAAGCCACCAATCGACATGTGCAAGATGGCAATCAACATCGGCTGTGGCTTCGTAGCGCGCTCGTTCAGCGGATCGAAGAAGCAGTTGACGGCTCTGATTAAGGCGGCAATGAGCCATCGTGGGATGGCGGTCATCGATGTAATCAGCCCATGCGTGACCTTCGCCAACAATGAGGAGTCGTACCGCTCCTACCACTATGTCAAGGAGCACGAGGCGGAGTTGCACACGGTCGACTTCATCCCCCACTTCCAACCCGTCGCGGAGGTCGAGGTGCCCGAGGGTGAGTTCCGAGACATCACCCTCAACGACGGCAGCGTCCTGCGTTTGGAGACCGTCGGAGGAGGCTTCGACCCGACGGACCCGGTCGCTGCTCTAGCTGCGATCCATCAGGCCGAGATTGAGAACCGACATGTAACCGGCTTGCTGCATCACGATACGACGATGGCAACCGCCGACGAGGCGCAGGCCCTGTGCGCGACGCCACTCTGCGATCTCGGCGCGGACGCAATCAGGCCGACGGCAGCGGCACTCGAAGAGGTCAACGCCTCATTCCGCACCGGATAATCCTTCGGCGGAGCGCGCGCCCTCCCATCGTAGGGAATGCAACCGAGGAGCCTGATGTCTTCAGACCCCAGCACTCAGCCACGGGAGACGAGATCGGAGCCGCCCCAGTCCACATCGGCCACGAAGCCAGAGGAGATTGTGACATGGATGGTGACGTTCGCGCCACGCTCGAACTCGCTCATCGCGAGTCGAAGCTCGCGCCACTCATCGTCCGCCGCCGCTAGCACCCCGCCGCCAAGATCCGACGAGACGATTACTCGTGTCGTTCCATTGACCGTCACGACGCACTCCTCGTCGTCGATGTAGCCATTCTCAATCGCCCACGGCTCCCAAGTGATGTTGGCTGGTTCGGGCTGGACGGAGGGGCCGGCACGAGATCGGTAGCGGATGAGCGCCGTCTCAAGATCCTCTTCGAGGAGCGGAGTCTGGGTGTAATCTTCCGCATCGACAATCGCGAACTTCTGCACCGAATAGCCGCTGTACATCGGGAATATGTACGCCTCCCGAACTTCACCTGAATCGATCTCGATGGGGTATAGGTAGCCCTCATCGATGCGCAACTGGCTGAATCCCTCAGCGCCGCTAGCGAGGTAGGTCTGGACTTGGATGAAGGCGGTTTGCAGACTCGCGAACGACTTCGCCTCACGATTGTGATAGGTCGCTTCGCCAGTTCTGGTATCGACTAGGATGTAGCCAGCGAGAACATCGGAGTTTAGTTGCTGCATCGGTACATACCAGTAAGATGTCTCGTTGAGCACGATGAATCTGGCTGCGTCTGCCGGCGTCGACAGATGCTTCTTGGTGAACATGTGGTAGATGATTCCCTCTCTCCAGTTGCCCCATAGGTGGGCCCAGTCCTCGACGTAGTAGTCGGGATAGACGACCTCCAACCATTCGGGGATGTTCGGATCGTCGACCGCGTAGGCGGTCCTGTTGTCTATGTCGGTGGCATCGATGATGACGATCTCCCTCAGGGTCTGTACATCCTTGATCACGCCGCGCTCGGTCATGTAGAGGATCCAGTACGGATTCAAATCGTCATCGAGATCGAATCGGACCTCCCGGAGCATGTACTTCAGTGCATACTCGTCATGCAGTATCTGCGGCAGCCGATTCGACCAAGTTACGGCGGTCTGATGGACCACGAATCCGGAATCGGAACGGGCGGTCCAATCGAAGTCGGGGTTCGACATGTTGGTCGGATCGTTGAACAGTTGGACATAGAACGGCAATGGCTTGCCTCCAAGCCACTTCAGCGACTCGAACAGAGGGGCATTGACCCATACATACTCGCCGTTGACGAGAGTCGGATGGGTGTACTCCTGCATCATCCACTCACCGGTGTCAAGCGCTGCGGCCGAGTCACCGTAGGAGCGTTGTAGGTATTCGACCGCTAGATTCCATGAGACCACCCGAACATCCTGAGCATCGGTCAACACATCAGATGGAGCAGCGGTGTTGTCGACGCTCTCATTCAGGTCGGCGAACATCGGATTGTAACCTAAGTTTCCCATCATAGGGGTGATGCTCGAAATCGGCATAATCAGGAAACAGGCGATGAGAACGAGAAGGCGGCCTGTCGCTCGACCTCCGGTGATCGAGCGCCTAGCGGCGGAGGCGATCTTCTTCATCTCGTCCTCGTCGATCTCGCCATCGTCCTTCAACGCGTCAACGATTTCGGAAACGATGCCGGGGCCGTCATCGGGCTCGCCGTCCTTCAGTCGCTGGAAGATCGAACGCAGCACCAATCCGACGAAGGTGAACGGAATGCAGAGTCCGAAGAGTCCGAGCAGTGAGCCTGTGGACGCCGCGAAGGTGAAGTCATTGGCGATGCCGTAGACGAGCAGAGGAACCCCCGTGATCACCGCTGGAATGATGGGCATGCCGTATGCGCCGAAGGAGAGGTATCTTTGGTCAGGTCCATCCTTGGATGACACCTTCACCATCCCCTTCTTCGATTCGTCGATTCGCATCAGGTGAATGCCGCTGAGAATCCACAGGATCAACCATACAAGATGCTGGTTCATGCGTTCAAGACGATAATGGGAGTCTTTCATCATTCACACTCGCATCAGCATCAGTCTGAGAGGCATTCACCGGTGCCAGCGAGCGCTGGTCGCGGCCGAGGTAGCCCCTCCCGGATTCGAACCAGGGTCGCATGATCCAGAGTCACACATGATGGACCGCTACACTAAGGGGCTGTGAGCAGCGTTGGGACTTGGCCCGCGTATTTCAACGCCACCGCGGGTTAGCATCGACCACGAACCCAAGTGGCATCGCAGCACAGTGGCAGCAATCTCCCGATCGAATCAGATGAATCGCATCAGCGCTCGCGAGACCCAGGAGACCATCATGATCACCATGAACCATGCGAGGGCGAGTCGACCAACGCGCTTCCAAGGGAAGTCGCGACGCTCCGGGAAGGGGTCCAAGCCTTGCTCCATGGCGAGTCGGACCAGTTCAAGGTCCTCTTCGATTGTCTCCGGCTCACGGAACGGTCCGGTGCGGTCCACGGCTGACCGAGTGCGGATGGGGTCGTCATGGTTCCGCGGTCGGATCCCATCCGGAGACATAATGCTCTTCGAAGTGTGCGAATGCATCTCTCTCAGCAGTCAGATCGACATCGAGTGCCGCTAGATTCTCCACGATTCGACCTGGATTCGACGATTTCGGAATCGTGATGCAACCGGAATCGATGCACCAGCGAATCGCGACCTGAGCTGGAGTGCAACCGAAGCGCGCGGCCAATTCCACCAAGCGCTCGTCCTCGACCTTGTGGCCGCGCGCCAGCGGCGAGTAGGCCATTGGCAAAACGCCGAGCGATTCGCACGCCGCGCGGAGGCCGATGCGCTGCAACCAGAGGTGAATCTCAATCTGGTTCACCGACGGCATGAAGCGGGCGTAGGAACGCATCTTGTCCAAGTGGTGAGCTCCGTAGTTGGAGACGCCTATAGAGCGAGTGAGCCCTTGTTCTAGGCAGTTCTCCATGCCCCGCCAGGTCGGTTCGCGGTGGAACGGGTCCTTGGGTGGAGCGTGAACGAGATAGAGATCGACATGGTCGAGTCCGAGGTTCGCCAGACTCTCTCGACAACGGCGCTCAGTCTCCTCTTCGCCGACCGCGTGGGGTCGACGCAGCTTCGTGGTGACGAAGATCTCGTCGCGCGACAATCCGCTGCGACGAATCGCCTCACCGACCTCCTCCTCGTTCTCGTACGCCATCGCGGTGTCGATGTGGCGATAGCCCGCTTCCAGCGCGTGCAGAACCGCGGCGGTGCATTCGCCCGGATTCGACATCAGGAAGACGCCGAGACCGAACATCGGCACCTCGACGGCGTGGCTATCGCCACCATCCTCGGTCCGATGCGATATCGTGACTCTAGGTCCGCCGATCAATCCCTCTGCTGCCATCGACACTGACGAACTCGGCGGTGGTCAAGAAGCGTGTGGCCGCGCGATCACGGAACTCGGCGGGCGTCGGATTGAAGCGCGGTGCGGCCACTGCGCGTTGGAACGAGGCGGCTCTACGAAGCGTACTGAAGGAGGGATGAGGGATTGAAAGAAGCATCCGAGGGCGATGGAGAGATCACGCCCTCAACATCCGATGATGAGTCGAAGGTCGGCAAAGGTGCGATGGGCGTCCTCTTCCTCGTCGTCCTCGTCGACATGATCGGCATCGGGATCATCATCCCGTTCCTCACCTACATGGTCGAGCACCTCGCTCCCGCCGGAGCGGACCTTGGAATCTGGGTCGCCGGTCTGATGGCCGCATATGCGGGTGCGATGTTCCTGATGTCGCCTTTCTGGGGAGCGCTGTCAGACCGAATCGGGCGGCGGCCAGTGCTGATGATAGGGCTCGCAGGAAATTCGCTGTGGTTCCTCGTATTCGGGCTGGCTGGAACCCTCTGGATGGCCTTGTTCGCTCGCCTAATGACGGGCGCGTTCAATGCAAACATATCGGTGACCCGCGCCTACATCGGCGATGTATCGAAACCGCACGAAGTGGCGCGTAGACAGGGGATGCTTGGGGTCGCATTCGGACTCGGTTTCACCTTGGGACCCGCCATCGGTGGCTTGCTCTCAGATCCAGCGGGCTGGTCCTTTACCACCATCTTCCAAGGGACCGTCTTTGATGCTCATCCCTATCTCCTCCCCTGTCTGGCCTCGTCGCTGCTATCCGCTATCGGCCTGCTCGTGGCGACGACTAGGCTTCCTGAGAGTCGCAGATCTGAGGAGCGGGCTGCCGCGGCCAGCGACCATCCGGGTGGGGCGATGTCGAGGCTCGGCCATCGGTTCAGCGAGATTGGACGGATGCTGGGACGGCCGCGGATTTCGCCAACGCTCTGGTCGATGACCCTCTTCTGGATCGGCTTCACCATCATGCATGTTGTGTTCATCCTGTTCACGATGCGATCCCTAGCCGATGGTGGCCTAGGTTTCGACGAGACACAGAATGGCTGGGTGTTCGCTTTCATCGGACTGTGTGGGATTATCACGCAGGGACGATTGATCGGTCCATTGACCGATCGCTTCGGATCGAGTCGGCTGATGGCGGCGGGTCTGCTAATCGCCGGCTTCGGACTCGCGTCGATTCCGTATGCAAATCCTGCCGCGCCGATGCTCAGCATCCTCGCATCCTCGGCGCTGATATCGTTCGGCAACGGTTTGGTAACCCCATCGAACATGACCATCCTCACGCATCTGTCGGGCGCCGAGGAGCGCGGTGCAGTGATGGGCGTCTCGGAAAGTCTCCGGGCGCTTTCGTCGCTCATCGGGGTTCTGCTCGGAGGAGTCGTTTGGGATGCGACAGTAGAGCGCGACGATCTATGGGACGTGCACACTGCATTCCGTCTCTGCGGACTGTTCGCATTGGCGGCTTTCATCGTGTTCCGACTCTCCTCCGCGTTCGGAGCGAGCGAGAAGACCCTCACCGACGTGGAGGAGTGAGCACCTAACTCTCTCAGCCGAAGAGCAATAACACGGTGTCACATAAGCTAGTAAGTGGACGAACAAGTGCGGCGCACGGGTTGAAGCGTGGCAATGCGAGGCGCCGGCATGGGCGAGGCGCCGGCCAGTTGGACACCGCCGGTAGCGACGGTCGCAACACCTCGGGCATCGACCTCGGTCCTAGTTACTCGCGAGGGGGAAGAGGGTGTCGAAGCGCTGCTCTGCCACCGGGTGGAGACGCTGCGCGCCTTCCCGGGCTTCTGGGCGCTGCCCGGTGGAGGGGTGAACGCGCGTGACGCGAAGGCGGCGGCAATGCTCGGGCCGCGCTTCTCTTCCATCTCACCCGGACAGAGGCCCGCCGCTGCCGCCCTCCTGCGAGAAGTCGCCGAGGAGGTAGGGTGGACCATCGGAGAGGATGGGTTCGACGAGGTGACTCAGGAGCAGAGGAGATCCATCCTAGAGGATGGTGGCGAGTGGCTGGCTGGCGTCAAGGGTGGCGAATTCGCGTGCAATCCATCAGGCCTCTCGCACATCGCAACTAGGACCACGCCGCCATTCGCGCCGCTCCGCTTTGAGAACATCTTCTGGCACCTACAAGCTCCTCCGGGGTCTCCCGACCCCACCCTTCTCGATCATCGGAGCGAATTCGATGAGCTGCGATGGATGAGACCGGCTGACGCGCTCGCCTCTTGGACTCGATTTGAGATGGCTATCGCACCGCCGATCGTCACCTTGCTGAGGGATTTCGAGGCTGCACTCGATTCAACCCGGTCAGGCGATGCGGGGGGTGCATCCGAGGACATCGAATCAGCCATTGCGCGAATCGCGGCGACGCCGGGCATCGGCAGCCATCGGATCGAGTTCGCGCCCGGAGTCGAGTGCGTGCCGCTGCCGACTGTGACGCTGCCGCCAGCGACGCATACCAACTGCTACATCCTCGGCGAAGTGGGCGGTGAGCGACTGCTCGTAGATCCAGCCGCTCGCTCGCCGGAGGCACTTGCCATCCTAGAGGAGAGATTGTTGGAGGTAGCCGCCGATGGTGGCCGCATCATCGCGACCATCTACACTCACCGACATCCCGACCACATCGGCGACCTGACGCGAATCGCCGAGATGCTCACCGCACCTATCTGGACAACCGTCGAGACCCAAGAAGCGATTCCAGATTGCGATAGCGACCGGGTGCTGGAAGGAGGTGAGTGTCTGACCTTGCAAGGGCCATCGGGGGAGGTGGTCTGGCAGGTGATCTCAACCCCAGGGCATTGTCCGGGACATATCGCGCTCGCAGGCGAAGCGGGGGTAGTGTCGGGTGATGTGGTTACGGTCGTAGGGACCATCTTGGTGCCATCGGGCGAAGGTGACATGACCGCCTACCTCGATGACCTAGAGACGCTAAGGTCCCTCAGACCACGGATGCTGTTCCCCTCTCACGGCCCCTACACCGCTCAGGCCGACGAGCTGCTGCAACGCTACATCAGGCACAGGTCCGACCGGCACGCCAAGGTTCTCGATGCGGTCCGGACCGGACTGTCCATCCTCGAGGAAATCGCGGCACGAGCCTACGAAGATACTCCAGACGCCGACCAAACCCTAGCGCGCGACCAGACCCTCTCCCATCTACGAGCGCACGAAGCGATGGGCGATTTGCAACTAATCGATGGCCGCTGGTGGCCGGGGGTCGAGTAATGAGAGCAGCTGCCAATACTAGGGCGATGCTGCTCGCCCTACTGTTCGCGACAGCCGGCATTCTGCCTTTGGCCACCGCGAACGCACAGAGTATATTCGACACTCTGACCAAGTGTCCGGGCACGGTTACCGGGAGCACTGCTCCTGAGCAGATTCACCTCCAGATGGGTGACTCGCAGGGAGAGATGACGGTGATGTGGGCGACCGAATCGAGAACAGGCAGCACCGTCGAATGGGGAATCGATGGCGCCATCGACCAGAGCGCCGACGGGACGGAAATCTGCTACCAGCATGATCTAGTGATCCACCGCGCGGCGATGACCGGCCTCCCTCCCGATTCCAATGTCACCTACCGGGTCGGTGATGGCGGCACATGGTCGTCTGAGACGTCGTTCAGGACATGGCCTGCCGAGGCTGACCGATTCGAATGGATTGCCATCGCGGACCATGGGGATTCGTCCGATGGCGCTGCGACAACGGCCTCCATAATCGCGGAGACGAACGCCTCCTTGGTTACGATCTCCGGGGACATCTCGTACGCCGACGGCGAACAGGAGGTGTGGGACTCATGGTTCGCGGCGCAAGAGCCGTCGATGCGGAGGGTCCCATGGCTGACGGCGGTTGGCAACCACGAGAACGAGCCGGGGTACGGATTCGACCCGTATGACCACCGCTTCCACAACCCTGGGGCTTCCGACACCGAAGAGATCCACTGGTACTCCGTTGACCTGCCCGGCGTTCATCTCGTCTTCATCAGCACCGAACACGATTACTCCGAGGGCAGCGAACAGGCGACGTGGCTCGCCACCGATCTGGCACGAGCGAACGAAGAAGGAGCGCGGGGGGAGCGCCCGTTTGTGATTCTGCTGGGACACAAGCCGATGTACTCGTCCAATGCTTACCACGGCAGTGAAGTGGAACTTCGAGACGCGTTGGAGGAGATGCTCGTCGAGCATGGCGTCGATCTAGCGATATGGGGCCACGACCACTTCTACGAGCGGACTTGGCCGGTCGCTAACGAGACGTCGCTAGGAGAGGGAGCGTCCGACGGGCACCTGCACATGCGAGGAGTCGGACCAATTCACATCGTCGCCGGTACCGCCGGACGAAGCGCCTACGAGGAACTTGAGCAGCCGGCGCCGGATTGGTCGGCGTATCGGGAGACGAACACCTACGGTTGGATGCGCATGGTGTACGATAATCACGGGAATTACGAGACCCTCACTCTGACCTTCATCCGGAATGACGACACGGTTGCTGACCACGTGACGATAACAACGGCCGACACCTCCGAGTCGGTCGAGGATGGTGGATTCCTAGCGCTCGCGGCGCCGTCGCCGCTCCTCTCTCTAATCGCCTTCGTCACTGCCTCAAACCGGCGCCGGCGACTCGACGCTTAGTCGGCCGTCGATGCCAATCGATGCGCAACAGAGAGATGGACCTGAACCTTGGGTCGAAGGGCGGCAGGGTGAAGCGAGCCAGCCTCCTGAGATGACTGGTTGGGTCCATGAATTCGATGCGAGGAGAGGGTTCGATGGCCGACCCGCTAGGCGATGTTGCCGCCTCGTTCGAGGAGCGCTTCGTAGAGGGAGCAGGCGGCTGGATCCTCCGCGTCTTCACTTGGATTCCGCACGACGAGATGGCCGCCCAGCGCCGCCCTCTCCTCTTCGTCCCCGGCTGGACATCCGTGGTGGATGGGTGGGCGCCACTACTCTCCTCCTGGGTCGAGCAGCGGCCGATCCACTACATCGAGACGCGGGAGAAGAACCACTCGACCTCACCAGCTGGACACCGCGAGAGGAAGCACGACTTCGGGGTCGACGCCCATGTCGCTGACCTTGCAGCGGTATCGAAGAGGCTGGTGGATGATATCGAATCCTGCGACTGGTACGCATCGTCGCTAGGGTCGACCTGCTTGCTGGAGGGCTTCAAAAATGGATTAATTCAGGGGCGCTCGGCTTTCCTGCTCGCTCCGAACGCCCGCTTCAAGTTCCCAGCTTGGGGGGTGCCGTTCGTCTTCCTGCCTTGGTGGGTCTATCCACCGGTGATTCGTCTGATCATCATCCCCTATCTCAAGTTGAAACTGAAGGAGAAAGGGCAGTACATCCGCTATCGAAGGACCCTCAGGGCCGCTCACACTCGCCGGTTGAAGATGTGCACCCTGATGGCGCGCGGCTTCGAATTGTGGGATGGACTCAATCAGATTCGGGTACCGTGCGCGATCGCCGTCGCCTCATCCGATACGTTGCACGGCCACGACGACGCTCTGCGACTGGCCGAACTGGTGCCAACGGCGGAGATCGTGCAGGTCGAATCGAACCAGTGGGCGCACGAGCCGGGTGTGATCGATGTATGCGAGTCGTGGCAGGACCGCGTCGGCTAATCGGCCGTGGGCCTCTAGCTGTTCGATGCCGCTGAATGGGTCGTTGCCTCGATGGATGGGCTAGCCAAATCATTCGGCCTCGATGCCGTAGTCCGCCTCCGGATCCCACACCCGCGTCTGGCCGTCGTCGGGAGGAGAGAGCCGCAGTATGGACGCGGTGCCGATGAGCAGGGCGATCGTCGCCGGCAGTGGCCATCGGGAGAGCGCCGCGTCGACCGCTGCGACGACACCGAACAACGTTAGGATGGCCAGAAGTAGGCCGAGGTGCCAGAGTGGCGCGGCGGCCGGCCTCGGATCGAGGAAGTCGTAGTGGAAGATTCCCTTGTGACGCTCGTAGGCGGCTGCAAAGAGCACGTAGGAAAGGCCGAAGAGGACCGCGAGCGGCAGGGCACGGGAATCGATCGCGATTCCTCCGATAATCAGTTCGAAGGCGAGCACGACAACGTTCAGGTCGTGCATCGCGATCTCTCGCGCGGAGAACCAGTCGCTGTTGGGGAACGAGTGCTTGCGACTGCCGGGAATCAGCACGAACGAGACCACTATGGTCACCAGCAGAGCACACGCATAGGCCACAGGGAAGAGGAGGGTGGTCAATGAAGACAATTGCGTCGGAGGCGTCTGACCGAAGTATGCGAGCCATGCACTGGTGGCGGCCCCTGCGAAGACTGCAATCAGCAGCATGAACGACCAGGACGTGAAGGTGGTCAACCTCTCTAGACCGAGGATGGTGATAGGCTCCTGTCTGCGACTCGCCGTGTGGTGGGAGAAGAACGGCGGGCGCCATTCCTGTCGGATGATTTGGACTATGATGGCAGCGCCCGCGATAGCGACAATGGTACGGTATGCGGCGAGCAGCCATAGCGGCAGTGGATCGAGCACGGCAGTGAGGGAGCCGAACAGGTCGGGGTCGGCGCTCCCGAATGCTTCGAAGGTGCCCATTCGCCACGCTGCGATGAGGCTGCCGGCGAGCGTCACCACGATCATCGCCGCCGTGATGGGACCTCGTTCCTGCTTCCAAACGCTGGTTCCCGTAGGCTGCTGATCATCGCCATCGGGCATGGCTGACCGACCCGGTCAACATCGCTTCATCATGTCCCCTGATCAAGAGGTGTGGGGGGGAATCAGGGGGTCAGTTCGTAGTCGTCGTCATCGACGGAGAAGGGATCATCGCTCTCCCCTCCGACCTCCGCCTGCCTGAAGTGCATGTAGAGCCGTTCGATGGTCCCATACGGCCACTCTGGCGAATCCGGTCCGTAGCGGCGCTCCATCTCTGGTCCATGGCCACCGTGCCACCTGATCGGAATCTGCAGACGGCGCAGCAGTCCTGTATCGAAGCCACCGAATGCTATCAGCCGGTGGATGCCGTTCGCATCGACCATCCAATCCTCGCTGCGACCGCTGTGCGGCATCGATGCGAACTCACCGGAATGGTGAGCTCCTTCGCTGTCGTCGAGGTCGGATTCAGATTCGCTAGTTGCTGGGCCGCCATCCATCCTATCGTCCTGCGGTTCGACCGCCTCGACGATCGCGTCTACGACTCGGTCGAAAGCGGCATCGAGTCCGCCGTCGTGGGCGATTTCCTCAATCGCCGACAGCGCACCCAACGGATCAATCTCGCCGCTCATCTGCTGCAGCCACAGCATATGCGAGAGGGCTCGGAAGGCGCGCTCGTCGAGTGCCGGTTGCTCCCAGAGCGCATACGGGCCGCGCGACAGGTCATCTGGCTTCGGCAGCAGGCCGTAGCGCATGAACGCCTCATTGAGACCGCCGAGCCGGCTAGGGTCGCGCGCGACATGGGCGTTGGCAAGCGCCTCCTCGACGATGAACCACCAACGCGGGTCATCGCTCCTCGACGTCTCCCGCTCGTACATCTCGGAGTAGAGATGGGAGCCCGGCGGCATCTCTCCGGTCATCGCGTGCATCCGCAGCAGATGGGCGGTGCTGCCGCTGTCGACCAGATGGTGAAAGTATTCGTGATCGAAGCCGAAGATGAATGCTAGATCGAGTGCTAGATCAGGTGCGTTCGCCACCCCGTCGCGCTCCATCGCCGTGGCAATCGCGGCCGATAACTCCGCGAGACAGTCCGCATCGACATGGATTCCCCAGTCCTCGTCCTGTACCGGTTCGGGCGCCTCTCGCTGCAGCAGCGGCCGATACCAAAAGCAGCGCAGACCGGGGTCGACCTCCCCTTGAGTCACCGGCCGGTCTGGCTTCGGGACCAAAAGCACCGGAGGGGTTCCGATGAAGGGGCCGTCGAGGGAGGAGCCCGAGTGCACGGGGAAGGGTGCATCCCGGCTCGTATCAAGCGAACGGCTGATGAGGGGGGCGCGAGGGCCTCGGTTGGGGAATCAGATGCGCGCGGCATCGAGTTCGTTTGACGTGGCGAGGATGGCGCGCGAACTCGCTGCTCACATCGGCTCTCGAATGCGCAAGGCGTACCAGCCCCACTGGGAGCAGATAGTGCTCCGTCTCAACCGGACCGGCGAGGGGTCCACCGACTTGGTGATTGTGCGAGGCAAGCGCATCTACCTATCACAGAGGGACCGGCCAATGCCGATGCAGCCGTCGCCGTTCGCGATGGTGCTGCGGAAGCATCTCGCGAACGCGCGGCTAATCGGAGTCGAGCAGCACGGATTCGATCGAATTCTGACGCTGCTGCTCGACACTAAGGAAGGAGAGCGTCGTCTGGTCATCGAGTTGTTCCGCGATGGCAACGTAATCCTGTTGGATGAAGGCGGCGTAATCATCCAACCTCTCACCCATGCGACCTACGCCAGTCGTACACTGAAGAGAGGCGAACCGTACGGATGGCCACCTGAGCAGGTCGATCCGCGCAGCCTCGATGCTGGTACTCTGGGCGACATCCTCGATGCGAGCGACGCCGATCTAGCACGGACGCTCGCATCCCGAGTCAACCTAGGCGGTGCGACGGCACACGCGGTCTGCGCCGCCGCCGACCTCGATGCCACCGCTGCCGCAATCGATCTCTCTGATGACGAACGAACGACCCTGTTCACAGCGCTCAGCGGCATGCTCGACGAACTTCGCAACGGCAGCGGCGCCCACGGCTGGTTCGAGGACTCCGACGCGCGCGAGCGATGGCTATCCGGCAGCGGCGTTGAATCAGGTGGCTTGACGCTCGCCCTCGAGGAGGTCGGTCCAGTCGCCTTTGCGACGATGGACAACAATCTGCGCGTCGACTTCGACTCTCTCTCCCATGCTATCGATACATGGTGGGGGGAGCACGACGCGGAGGCACTCGCCCGCCGTGAGATGGAGCGTCTGGAAGAGGCGGGCGACACGGTGGAGGCGACGGGTGACCGGCTCGGCAGGAGGGAGGAGCAGCAGGAGCAGGCAATCGAGCGATTCGCAGCTAAGGCGGAGCGTGCGCAGGCGGTTGCGACGGCGATCCAAGAAAACTGGACCCATGTGGACGAACTGTTGGATCAGGTGAAATCAGCGATTGAATCAGAGGGCTGGGATGCAGTCAGATCGAAGGCGAAGGGAATCGAATGGATCGAATCTATTGATGCAGCAGAGAGGACGATGAACGCCTTCCTACCCGGTGACGACGGTACTCCGGACCAGAGGGTCACCCTCCACATCGACGAGACGGTGCATCAGAATGCACAGCGCCACTTCCAAGCAGCACGGACGCAGAAGGATAAGTCGAAGGGAGCGGAGGCGGCGCTCGATCGGACCCGGGGCGAGAGGAAGCGAGACGAGAAGCGCGCCGCCAAGGCGGAGGCTGCCGGCCGCGTCCGGGCAGTGAAGCGATCGAAGCGATTCTGGTTCGAGCGGCACCGCTGGGCGCTGCTCTCCGGCGGCCATCTCATCGTCGGTGGTCGGGATGCGAAAGGGAACGACGCGGTCGTTCGAAAGCATCTCGACCGCAATGACGTCTATGTCCACGCCGACCTGCATGGCGCCGCATCATGCTCGCTGAAGGCTCGTGAAGGGATGCTGCTTGAAGGAGAAACCTCCGAAGGCGAGAAGGAAGGTGTGCCGGATTTGCGCATCGTCCAGGACCTCGGAGGTACCAAAGACAGCGGAGAAGGCGAATCGGGAGCCGAGGGAGGTCCAAACGAACAGGTGCTCGCCGAGGCTGCTCAGATGGCGGTCGCATGGTCGAGAGCTTGGGCAGGAGGTGGTGCGGCCGCAACCGCGTTCCATGCACGGCCATCACAGGTCTCGAAGCAGACCGAGTCGGGCGAATCGCTTGGCCGTGGTGCCTTCGTTGTGCGCGGTCAGCGCACTTGGCATCGCGACCTGCCGCTGGAATTCGCAATCGGTCTTGCAACCGTGAACGGCGTGCCGCTGCCGATTACCGGGCCGATAGCATCGATCAGCGCAATCTGTTCGCGCTGGGCTCGGATTACACCGGGTCGAACGCGCAAGGAGACAGTCGCGAACCGCATCGCCAAGGCGACCGGGCTGGTGCAGGACGACGTCCTCTCGGCACTGCCAGCGGGGCAGTGCGAGATCGCCGAAGATCACGGACTTATGAAGTATTGAAATCCTTCCCAATGTCTATCAAGAGATAGGTTCACTCGTAG